>JALHQW010000080.1:0-25000 GCA_022841745.1 Saprospiraceae bacterium
ACTCATGAAATAGTGTCATCTTCATAAGGCAAATCTATAAAAAGCCCATAAAATACAGGCGCTAAATAATTGACAACCAGTTATTTGTAATTAGATTTGACTAAATGGACAGACACTATATAAGGGTCTGTACTGTTATCAACTAAGCGTATTCCGTCTGGGCAAGTACCATTGTTATTAAAAGTAAACAAGAGCGTTTCTTGCCCTGTTACAAATGGAATTTGGGGAACCTCCGAATTGAATCCAATTGATTGGTATTTTTTAGTGGGGTTTTCCGATGGGCTGTTAATAGCATTAAGAGCGGTCCAATTCCCATTTTCGTTTTGAAAATCAGACAATTGGTAATCCTTCGGCATTACTACCGTCACTTGACCAGACCCCACAATTGTCTGCCCCGTACTTGGATTAATGGAATCGTCAGGACGTACGTAAACGCCCCACCGTTCGCCATCTGGCATGAGTTGGAGCTTGAATTTTAAGCCGCTTTGCGAAAATAGAAATGAAGGAAGAAGGCCCAAAACGATGAGCCAAGTCAGGCGAGTAGTTGTGTTAATCATGCGTGTTGACTGGATTTGTAGGGAGGCGGTGATGGAAAAAACGGTTGACGGCCAACGGTTGACGACCAACGGAGGAACCGTCAATCGTCAACCGTTAGCCGTCAACCGTTTTATTAATGCTTCACAACCTTCTCCCGCTGTACCACCTTGCCTTCCACTTCGAGAGAAAGCAGGTAGGTACCCGTTGCGAGTTGGCTCAGGTCGAGTTGCTGAACCTTGGCGCTTTCGGTTTGATGGGTCAGCATCAGTTGGCCCTGCATGTTCCAGAGGCGCAGTGTGGCGGGTTGCTCCGCAATGTTTTCATCCAATGAAACGAGCAGTTCGCCACGGGTCGGGTTCGGTGCCACACCGAAGAAGTCGGCAGCAGCGGACAGTTCCTCCACTTCCGCTTCCGTCAGGTTGAACTCGCTGGTTTCCAGTTCGACGTCCATGCCCTCGGCGAAGTCCTGGTCGCCGCCCTCAGGTGCCATGATGGTCCAGCCACCGGGGCAATTCCATTGGCCTTGGGCATAAGCCCCGCAGACGTGGAACGGTGCCTGGCCGTTGCCATCCAAAGCGCCATAGCCCGTAAACTCATTCGGGTGGAAGCCCGGTGGAATGATGTTCTCCATCATCTTCAGCGAGCTTGGGCATGGACCAACCCGGTCGAAACGGAACAGCATGATTTCATCGCCCGCTTGCAGGTTGAGGAAGTTTTGGTTGGGCACCAGGTAGAACTCCATGTAAATCTTGCCGGGGTCTTGTGATGGGTTGTACATGGCCTTGCCAAATTTCCATTTACCGCCGGCAATGTTCGTGAAATTGGTGAAGGTGAAGCCAACAGGGGCCACCAGTGTCACCTTGCCGCCCGTGGGCAGTTGGTAGAACGACTCCGTGAAATCCTCGGCAGCCTTTGCATAGACGCCCCAGCCCTGCTGGTTCGGCAGCAGCTTCACGGCCAATTTTACACAGTCTTTTTCGGGTGTGATAGGGTTGCAGGTGGCTTCATCCAAGATGTTCAGGATGACCTCCGAGGAGGTAGCGCCACAATATTGCGAAGTAGCCACCAACCTGAAGCGCAGCCCGTTCATGCCCTCTGCGGCGGCTACGTGCAGGGCGCTCGTCTTCGTGCCCGTGAAGCCGTTGCCTTCGGCAATATCTGCCCAAGTGGTGCCGTCGGTGCTCACCTGCCACTGCATGGCCGTGGTGGGCGAGACAGTCATAGCGCTTGTGAACGCCACCTCGTTGCCCGGGCAGGCAGCTTGGCTGGCTGGTTGTTGGTTGATGACAATTGGTGCATCAACCGTCAGTTGCGCAGCATCGGAATAGGCTGCGGCACAACCTGCCACTGCGGCACTTAGGCGGAATTGACGGCCATTGCTGGCTGCATTGAACGTAAGCGTATTAGTAGCAGTGCCTGTGTATTCGGTGCCTTCGGCAATGGCTGCCCAAGTAGCCCCAAGGTCGTCGCTTGCCTCCCACTGGTAAATGAGGTCGTCGGTGCTGCTGGCTGCCGCTTGGAAGGCAACCGTTTCACCTGCACAAATGCCCACGTTGGCTGGATGCCCCGTGATGGCCACTGCTCCCGATACCTCCACCAAGACTACTTCGGTATAAACCGGGTCGCAGGTCGGGTACTGGAAGAACAGTCGGTAGTATTTGTCCTCTGTTGCATTTGGAATCGTCAACTCCAAGGTATAGATGTCAAGGTAAGTGCCATCGTCTGGCACGAAGGCCCAGTCGGTGCCGTTGCTGCTCTCCTGCCAGCGGATGGCGATTTCAGAGTCGGGGCTGCCCGTATTGGCAGCATAGAAGTCGGTAGTGAGCTTGACCGCCTCGCCGTAGCAGGCATTGACCGAAACGGGCTGCTGCGTAATCACGATTGGGCCTTCCACATAGACCTGTGCAGCTTCGGAGTAGGCTGCTCCGCAATTGGCGCTCGTCGCAGCCAAACGGAACAGATTACCTTGGAACGAAGCAGGGTTTTCAATGGAAAGCGCATTGGAAGTCACGTTAGCAAAATCGTTTCCTTCGTTCAAATCCTCCCAAGACTGGCCGCCGTCGGTGCTGGTCTGCCAGAGATAGGCGAGGCTGCCGCTCAAAACATCCGCCACGAGCGCACTGGCACTCAGCAGGGCAGGTTCACCATAGCATTTCGTCTGGGTTTGGGGTTGCTGCGCAATGGTCGGTTCGCCTTCCACGCTGATGCAGCCTTCTTCTGAAAAGGAGGGCTGGCAGCCAGCAATATTGATGACCGCCCTGTAGCAGGCCCCGTTGATGTTGGTAGAGCCATTGAGGCAAAGGATGTCGGCTGTTGCGCCAGCGATGTTCACCCAATCATTGGAGCCGCTCGTGCGCTCCTGCCACTGATAGGCAAGGCCATTTGTTTGCGCAGCGACCACATTCACCTGAAGGCAAGTTTCGCTGTCCCTGCAAATAGTTGGCGTATAGTCCAATTCAGCCGTAACCGCCCCTTGCGTTACGTCCAAGAAAGCTGCTTGCGTGAAAACGGGCGGGCAATTTCCAGCTTGGGCACGGAGCCTGAAAGCTTGGGTGGTCATGGCCGCAGTCACTGACTGCAAACTCAAGGTGGTGGATTGCACGCCGCTGATATTGCTGGTCTGGTTCAGGTTCGACCAAGTGACGCCGCCGTTGGTGCTGACCTGCCATTGGTAGCTAAGGCCTGTCCCGCCATTTTGGAAACTTGCCGTGAAGGAAGCAGGCTGCCCCTCGCAGACAGATTGTGGTTGCGGCTGTTGGCTTACCTGTGGGGCAGCGCCAATTGACAGCAGTGCAGCGTTGGAATAGGTGGCTGCCAAATTATTGCCGGAGGCAACCGCCCTGAACCGATAGCCGTCCAAGCCAATCGTTGTGCCTATGATGAGGTCATCACAGCCGCTGGTCATGGTGGCCGTGTTGGTTTGGTTGAAAATCAGGCCCATTGGCACTGCTTGCCAAGTGTTGCCGTTGTCGGCTGAGTATTGCCAGTTAAACCTAAACGTAGTGTTCGTGGCAGTGCCACATACCGAAATCGTGGCCTCGGCGCTATTGCAAAGCGTAATATTGGTTGGTTGTACCGTGAACTGAATGGCGCCTGCAACTGTCACGGGGATTTCGCCGGATAGGCCCTCCGCAGGTGCCACGCAACCGTCTGCTCCCTTTACTTCTACCAATTCATAGTTGGCGCCATTGGTGGCAGGAAGTTGGAAACTGGTGCCGCTTTGGTAGTTGTTGATGGTGACCAAGCTGCTGCCATTGTTAAGGGTAATGGCAAATGGTGCCAGTCCGCCCGTGATGTCAACGGCTACCATGAGGGGGCCAATGGGCTGGGTTCCACAGGTAGTGCCGCCGCTTGCGCAGCGCAGGTTTGCGGCAGCGATTGCCTCGCAGCCTCCTCCATTGCCGTCACACAAATCAGAAACATCAACACCGGGTGTCCACTGTCCATCGCCATTGGTGTCTTCGAAAGCGTTGGCGATACCGTCGCCGTCGCAGTCTTTGCAGTCCCAGGAAAATGGCCTGATGATCTCTCCGTATTCGTAGATATCGCCAGCACTGACGTCAAAAATCGTTAGCTCATTGCCCGGATTGGTACTCACAGAGTTTGGTATTTGAGCGAATATGTCGTTTTCGTTATCTATGAGAAAGAGTTCGTTTGGGCAGCTCTCTGTTGGCTTTTTGAAAGTAAAAAGTAAGGTAGGAGCCGTAGAAGAATAAACTATTGGTGGCTGTTCATTAACGAGGCCAACTGATAAATAAGACTTTGTCGGATTCTCAATTGGGCCGTGAATAGTGGCATTGTTCACCCAGTTGCCAGATACACCACTGAGATCTGTAAAACTGAAATTAAGCGGAGCGACAATAGTGATCTGGCCGGAGCCAGTGATGGTGTTAACTGATGGATTAATGCCTGGCTTTGGGTCGGCATAGACGCCCCATTTTGTGCCATCTGGCATCAATTGGATGTAAAGGTCTATTTGTGAGAAGAGTGGAGAAAAGGAGATACCGCAAAGCAGTACGAGGAATAAACGTAACGGTGAATGCATGGTGGATGAGTGTTAGTAGTACTGTGTAGGGAGGGTAGGAAAAAATGAGGGCAAGAGGGTAAGAACGAAAGACAAACGCAAGGGTCGTGCCACTTGCCCGTTTGAATTTGGAGATTTCAGATATAGCCGATTTCGATAATTCACTATGAATGGCTTTCTTTGTGGGCTTTTAGATAAAAGGTTGCAGCCAGTTTTTGCATGCTGTTTCGCTAAAATATTGATTTATAGGCACTTGCGTGAAGGACGGATTTTTCGCCGTGTCAAGCGTATAGTTTTGAATAATGAATACATGGAGTACCAATCAGCAAAAGAAAAATTTATCCAAGCTTGGGGCACAGTAGGCAGCGACTGGGGCATCAGCCGCACCATGGCGCAGATTCATGCCCTTTTGTTGATTTCGCCACAAGCACTTTCCGTGAAGGACATCATGGACGATTTGCAGATTTCGATAGGCAACGCCAACTTGAACCTGCGAGCTTTGATGGATTGGGGCTTGGTTTACAAAGAACTGAAGACAGGTGAGCGTAAGGAGTTTTTTGTGGCAGAAAAAAACATGTGGGACGTGATCCGAAAAATCATCACCAACCGCAAACGGCGGGAATTGGAGCCAGTGCTAAAGGTGCTGGACGAAGTGTCCGCTGTACCGGCAGACTCCCCAGAGGCACAAGAGTTCTTGAAAATGGTACATGAAATAAGGCTGTTCTCCAGCAAGGCCGATTCACTGCTCGAAACCATGCTGAGGACTGATTCCGATTGGTTTATCAAATCTTTCTTGAAAATGGTGAAATGAGCGGGGAGCAGTTTTTTAGGTTTTCAGGGTTGGAGCCAGAAAAACAGGGCTCGTTTATTTTTTTTGAAAGTTTCGGGTATTTCGCCTTGCTTTTGTGGAATATTTGCCCGGCATGGTTCTTTGCCAAACGCAACTGCCAAGAAACGCCAATGTAAAATAATTGACATTTCCCCCACGTTTATGGGGGGATTTGTTGGTGCTTGAAAAATTGGAGCTAATTTTGTTTAGGGTTTCAAGTTGCATTGCCCTCAGTGGCAATTTTTTAGTTTTTGGCAACTAATCCCTCCAACATTTCAAGGATTCACTATCATTGCATTTCAGAAGGTCCTGACGGTTAAAAAATATTCCCTCGTCATCCAGGATTTTAAACAGTTACACATGAAATTCAAACATTTACTTCTTGTACTTCTTCTCGGGACTGGTGTTGCTGCTACTGCACAGGACATCCATTTCTCCCAATTCTACCTTTCCCCCACCAACTTGAACCCGGCGATGACGGGTTTGATGAATTGCAACATCCGCCTAACGGCCAACTATCGCAACCAGTGGTCGAGCGTGCTCAAGAGCAATGCTTATTCCACCTACAATGTGAGCTACGACCAGAAGATTCCTGTCGGACGGTACGACAACTTCGGCATTGGCGGTACGTTTTGGGGCGACCAGGCAGGTGAAGCCAATTTTGCTACCACTACTGGCAAAATCTCTGCATCTTATTCAAAGCGCATGGCTGGCAGCCGCAAAGAGGCTCACTACCTCGTGGTAGGTGCCGAGGCTGGCTTGGCTCAAAGAAGCCTGAGTTTTGACAAACTGAAATGGGGTACCCAGCACGATGGTTTCGGTGGTTATGACGGTGGCCTAGATTCCTACGAAGATCAGAACTTCGACCAAGATCAGTTCCTGTTCGCAGATGCTGCTGCTGGCTTGCTTTGGTTCTCTGTTTTCGATGACAACAACAACTTCTACGCAGGTGGCGCTTATCACCACTTGAACCGTGCCGACCAGTCCTTCAACAGCCGGACAAACGACTATCTGTACAGCCGTTTTACTGTTCATGCAGGTGGTGAGTTTGAAGTTGCACCACGCGTTGGCCTCGTACCAGGTGTAATCGTGATGAAGCAAGGCCCATCCTTCCAAGTGAACTCAGGCACCAGCCTGAAATTCATGCTCGGTAGCGGCCGTGGCAATTTCAGCGACTACCAAGCCGTTCATTTCGGCCTTTGGACAAGGGTTTCCAATAAAGAGGAGAAAGGTATCCTTATGGACGCCCTCATCCTTTCCACCCGTTTTGACTACAACGAGTTCACGCTTGGTTTCAGCTACGACGTAAACGTTTCGGAACTGCGCCCTGCGAGCAACAACAACGGTGCATTTGAATTTGCGCTGGTTTACAAATTCTGCGGCGACCAGCGCCGTGGTGTTTACTGCCCGAATTTCTAATTTTGATATTGACGAAGTTGTAACTAAATTCATCGCAAAGGCGAACAAAACTGCCCGCCGGAACATCATTCCGGCGGGCAGTTTTGTTATATACCATTACTCAATGAGAGCGAAAATTTGCCAAGTGAGGCGCAAAAAAAAAGTTGCATTTTTTACCAGAAAAATAAAAAAATGCTACCTTCGGCTTTCTGAACGGTTTATGAGAAAACGCATAAGCTACATATTTTGGTGTTTTCCTATACTTTTAGGCTTCATTTTCAGCCTATCGTGCAAATGCCAAGCGTAGTTATTTACTAAGATTTTCAAAAACTCATTCCTATGTTTGGATCTAATAAGAACAAAGATGTGGCAAAAGCTGGAAGCATTATTCCTTCTGCTTCCTCCCATTCACTGAACAGCCTTGTACAAGGCACCGTCGTTGAAGGCAAGATCAAGGCTACCAACGATATTCGCATAGACGGCTCTATCAAGGGCGATTTGTTTTGTGATGCCAAGGTCATCATTGGCCCATCAGGTGTGATTGAAGGTACCATCCGCTGCCAAAATGCGGTCATTGAAGGACAGTTCAATGGAAACCTAACGGTTTCTGAACTCCTCAACATCCGTGAAACGGCCAAGGTCACAGGCGAAGTAAGCTACGGCAAACTGATTGTCCAATCAGGTGCCATCATTAGCGGATCTTATAAGGTAGTTGGTGACAACGGCCATTCCAATGGAAATGGCTCCTATAAGAATTCTTCGCCTGACGCAAAAAAAATAGTGAACACTGAGTCGGACGCAAAGTCCATCTCTGGGAAGGTTGGCGAGTTTGCGAAGGCAAACTAATTCCAGCAACACAGCTTCGTTGCTACATGCCAGCATTCAACAGGACGCATTTGGTTTAACCACCGGGAAAGGTATTCCCGATGCCATTGACCAATATGCGTCCTTTTTTGTTAGGTCAACTGGGTAATGAAAATCTAGAACAAACAGTTTCGGAACATGAACCATAGGCGTTTCCTTATCCAATTGGCCTCGATTTCCTTGGTAACCGGGGTCATCATTGCCTTCCTGCTCATTTTTCAGCAGTTTTCACCTTATAAGGTGTTTTCGTTGTGTACGCTTGGCTTTTTTGCTTTGCTTTCAATGGCCATGTATTTTCCAGCGGCAAAGTCAGCTCAAAGCACCGACAGGAATGCCTTTACCAGGTTGGTAATGGTTTTCACTTTTGTGAAAATGTTTTTGGCGGGGGCCTTCGTCATCGGGTACCATAGAATTTTTCAACCAAAGGACGTGCTGTTCCTCATCCCCTTTTTTCTGGTCTATGTGGTTTTCACTGGTTTCGAGACCGCCTTCATGTCGAAGCTGGGGAAGGTCAAGCCCGCACACTAGGCTGAATTTACATCATTCATAATTAGCTAAATATGAAAACACCCAATTATTCCGCCATCGTGAATGACAAGGTTGAAGTGCCAATGACCCTTGAACAAGGGCAAGCGATGGATATTGTCGGAACTTCGGAAGGAGCCTACCATATATTACATTCGGGCAAAGCTTACGAAGCTACGGTTAGCGATGTGAACTTGGACACCAAAACGGTAAGCCTCAAACTGAATGGAAAGGCAAAGACCGTCAAGCTACAGGATGAATTCGATTTGCTGGTGAAGAAAATGGGGCTGTCTGCCAATGTTACTCATAAGGTCAGCGCCATCAAAGCACCGATGCCAGGGCTGGTGCTCAGTATTCTCGTAGAGCCCGGCCAAGCGGTTGTTCAAGGCGAACCGATGGTTATATTGGAGGCCATGAAAATGGAAAATGTCATCAAGTCACCGGGAGAAGGCACGGTAAAGAAAATAATCGTTTCAAAAGGCAAGCCAGTTGACAAGGGCGAAGTATTGATAGAAATGGAGTGAAATAGGGGCTAAGAAATCGTTTGAAGACCGATTATAGGCCAGGGAAAAAAGCGTCCCGAATCAACTCCACAGAGAAACTGCCGTTTTTTTGCTTCAAAACCGATACCACGTCAAAACGTACAGCCCATTCATGGCCATTCTGCTCCATGTATGCAGCGGCGGCAGTGGCCAAATGGCGCTCTTTAGCGGGTGTCACAAACTCTTCCGGTTTCCCGAAATAATCGTAGCTGCGGGTCTTCACTTCAACGAAAACCAGCATATTGCCCTCCATCGCAATAATGTCCACTTCCCAGCGGCGGTGCCGCCAGTTTGTTTCCAATATTTTAAACCCAAGTCCTTGCAGGTGTGCTACCGCAATTTCTTCCCCATGTTTGCCAGTATCAAGGTGCTTCGCCATGAAAATTTATAACTTGCGCCGATTTTTTAAAGCGTTGTTAGCGCCCTTGCTTCGACCCAAGGTATGAGCTGATGAACGTAATAATTAGTGGTTACTTTACTGGGGGTGATTTTAGGGCTGATTTTTAATTATCCCCTAAAGGCACCAAAAAATCTGGGGTGAACGATAGAAAAAATCATTCTTTCTCGCTCATTCCAAACTCTACAGAGTAGTCATTGAAAGCCTATTGAAATGAAAAAATTGACATTCGACTACTCCTTTGCGCAGCCATACGTACTGCCGCACGAAGTTAGCCAAATGGCTGCACCCACGGAAGCCGCCGCAAAATTGCTGGAAAGCAAAAAAGGCCCCGGCAATGACTTCCTCGGCTGGCTTGACCTGCCCAAGCGATATGACCGCACCGAGTTCAAGCGCATCAAGCAGGCAGCCAAGCGCATACAGCAGCAGTCAGAGGTGCTGGTAGTCATTGGAATTGGAGGGTCTTACCTTGGAGCAAAGGCGGCCATTGAAATGCTATCGCACAGTTTTTACAACAACCTGCCCAAGAAAATCCGCAAGACGCCTGAGATTTATTTCGCAGGGACCAATATTTCGCCGGTCTATTTGACGCACCTCTTGGAGGTCATTGGCGACAGGCATTTCTCCGTGAACGTGATTTCCAAGTCGGGCACGACCACCGAACCAGCCATTGCATTTCGGGTCTTCAAAAAGAAATTGGAGGAAAAATACGGACTGGATGAAGCCCGTAAGCGCATCTATGCCACCACGGACATGGCAAAGGGGGCGCTAAAAAAATTGGCCACGGAGGAAGGCTATGAGTCCTTTATCGTACCCGACGACGTGGGCGGACGCTTTTCAGTATTGACGGCGGTTGGGCTCCTGCCCATTGCGGTAGCAGGCATCAATGTGGATGAATTGATGAAGGGTGCAGCAGATGCCCAAGTGGACAGCAAGCTGCCTTTTGAGAGCAACCATTGCCTTCAATACGCCGCCTTGCGCAACATCCTTTATAACAAGGGCAAGGCCATCGAAATGCTCATTAACTACGAACCGAGGCTGCACTATGTGGCCGAATGGTGGAAGCAGCTCTACGGTGAGTCCGAAGGCAAGGATGGCAAGGGCATCTTCACGGCCAGTGCGGATTTTACTACTGACCTACATTCCCTCGGCCAGTATATCCAGGATGGCCGCCGCCATCTTTTCGAGACCCTACTTAATATCGAAAAACCTGCAGTTGATATCACGCTCGAAGCAGAACCCATTGACCTTGATGGCCTCAACTATTTGGCTGGCAAGACCATGGATTACGTGAACAAAAAAGCCGCACAGGGTACTTTGCAGGCCCACACGGAAGGCGGCGTTCCCAACTTGATTGTCAATATCCCGGAGGCGACGCCTTATTACTTGGGCTATTTGTTCTTTTTCTTTGAAAAAGCATGTGGTGTTAGTGGATATCTGCTAGGTGTCAACCCATTTGACCAGCCCGGCGTGGAGGCCTATAAAAAAGCCATGTTCAAGTTGCTTGGAAAGCCATGACCGCCAATTATTTGTAGTAGGTAGGCTGTTCCTTTCTATTTGCCCGCTTCCAACGCCGGTGTGACCAGAGCCAATTCGCAGGGTTTTCCTGTATGGTATGCTCCAAAGCTGCAGCGAAACGGCGTGTGATTTCGCCTTCGGTGAAGGTTTCTTTTGCTTCGCAAAGGGGGGAGAAAAACACTTCATACCTGCCTCTGCCCACCCGTTTTATCTCAAAATAAAAAACCGGATAGCCAGTCTGCCGGGCGAGTTTGTCCATCCCATTCAGGAAAGGCGTTTCTTGGTTGAGGAAGTTGACCCAATGGGCGTTCTTGATATCGGAAGGTGTTTGGTCAGCAATAAGGACGAAAATAGTCGGTTTACCCTTCTGTTGGGTAACAGCCCTGCCAGCTTGGGACATGCTCGCCAAATACAAGCCCCATTGTTTGCGATGCGAATTCAGGTAATTGTCTAAATAACTATTTTTCAAGGGTTTGTAAACTCCAAACACGGTGTGCCTCACACTTAACGGAAATGAAAGAACGCCCCATTCCCAATTGCCAATATGGCTGCCGAGCAGAATGGCACTTTCCCCTTTTTCAAAAAGAGGCGAAAATATTTCAGGGTTGCGATAGACATATCTTTCCTGAAGTTGGGTCTTTTTCAGGGTTAGCCCCTTGAGGCTTTCGAGCACAAGGTCGGCGAGGTGGCGGTAATAGGCGGATGCAAGCCTTGATATTTCAGCGTCAATTTTCTCAGGAAAAGCATTGCGAAGGTTTTGGAGGATGATTTTTTTGCGGTAGCAAGCCAAATGCCTCATCGCAAACGATAGGAAATCGGATATTACATATAGCCACCAAAACGGCACAAGGGCGAAGGTTTTTACAACCAGTTTTGTAAATAACAAGGATACTGTTCGCTTCCAGTTTTTTTGCATCAAATGAATGGCTAAGTTTGTGCTTTTCCATACAAAAATAGCAAAGATGAGTAGTCGCAGAGATTTTATCCAAAAAGCCGCTTTGGGTTCTGTTGCTGCCGCAATGAGCGGGACTGGGTTTGTTGCTTGCAAAGAATCACAACAGCCTGTCAGCATTAGTCAGCCCAATGCCGTTTTTCCATTGGCTCTATCTACCTGGGACTTTGGGGCCAAGGCCAATAAAGAAGCCTGGAAAATTCTGTCAACTGGGGGCAGTGCGCTCGATGCCGTTGTGGCTGGGGTTGGTGTCATTGAGGCCGATCCAAAGAATACCACAGTTGGCATAGGCGGTGCCCCTGACCGTGATGGCCGGGTGACCTTGGATGCCTGCGTGATGGCCCCTGACGGGCGTTGCGGCTCGGTGTGCGCCTTGGAACATATTGTCCATCCTGCTCAGGTTGCAAAGGCCGTGATGGAAAAGACTCCCCATGCGATAATAGTCGGGGAAGGTGCTTTGGAATTCGCTTTATCCCAAGGATTCAAAAAAGATAACCTGCTCACAGAGGAATCGAGGCTGGCTTGGGAAAAATGGAAAAAAACCGCCAAGTATGAGCCTAAAATCAACGTGGAAATGCACGACACCATCGGCATGATCACCATTGACCAGCGTGGCGACATAGCTGGCTGCTGCACCACCAGCGGTCTGGCCTACAAGATGCGGGGCAGGGTAGGGGACTCGCCCATCATCGGGGCAGGGCTGTTCGTGGACAATGAAGTTGGTGCGGCGACCGCCACTGGCCTAGGGGAAGCGGTCATCAGGGCCGTGGGCAGCTTCTTGGTTGTGGAATTGATGCGGCATGGCCGGACACCACAAGAGGCATGTGAAGAGGCCGTGAACAGGGTCATGAAAAAATACCAAGACTATATGGAAATACAAGTAGGTTTTGTGGCAGTGAACAAGCAGGGACAAGTCGGGGCTTACAGTATCCAATCAGGGTTCAATTATGCCCTTATGACGGGCAATGAAAATGGGGTTTATGACGCCAAGTACAAGATAAAGGCGAAGGAAAGGTAACCTCCTTTTTTGCGTTAGAAAGTAGATAATGATTCCCATCAATATATTTTTTTTATTTTCTTTTCGATTTTGAGTGGACTGGCACTATTTTTCATAATCATGTTTGATTGACAATTCTCCAAAAAGAGAACTATCCCAACATATTATGATGAATCACACAACTTTGAAGGTCGTCATCACGGACGATCATCAGATTTTCATTGAAGGATTGAAAATTGTGCTTGGCCGTAGCGAGAAAACCAAGTTTGAAATCCTCGCAGAACTCCACACTGGCAATTCACTCTTCAAGCACCTGGAAACCCTTCATCCAGACCTCCTCCTCCTCGACCTTAGCTTGCCTGACATTGACGGAATCGAAGTTATCAGCCATATAAAATCCACAGGAGGAGAATTTCGCATACTGGTCATGAGCATGTACGATGAACCAAAAGTCATCCGTGCGGCTTTCAAGGCAGGTGCCGATGGGTATGTCCTCAAGAACAGCCACCCAAGTGAGCTGTTCCATGCCATAGATAAGGTGATGGAAGGCGATACTTACCTGAGTGTTGGCCTGTCGCTGACCAACCAAACAGGAATGAACTCCCGCTTCACGCAAAACGGCAAATTGACGCCTTCCTACGATGACCGCATCGTGAAGAAGTTCAACCTTACCAAGCGGGAACTGGAAGTGCTGAAACTTGTCGGTCAAGCATTGACGAACAAAGAAATCGCTGGCGAACTTTATATCAGCGACCAGACCGTCAGTGTCCACCGCAAAAACATCATGCGGAAGATGGGAGCCTCCAGTTCAGCAGGATTGATAAAGATAGCTTATGAAAATAATTTATTCTAAAACTACCTAAATTGGGTAGATTGGCATGGCACTTGCCTTAACCCAAGCTATTAACTTGCCTATTGAGGCAATTTTAGCAATGCCAACCATCCTTTTGAACTTTCATTGGTTCAAATTTTGCCTATTATTTCCAAAATTGAATTATTCTGCTTAATTTTGCGTCCTGACTGATTTAATAGGATTCCCATGAACTACAGCATTACAAACTGTTCCCATTTAGTATTCCTTTCTTCGTTTCGCCACCATTTCCATTTCAATGGGTCTGAGCATGTTTTGTAGTAGTCTTTGAGCATCCTTCAAAGCAGTTCTTTTGTATTGGTTAAATTCGCAAGTTAAGTTGATTTTTAACGCCGGGCTGGTTCTCAGCCTTGCAAATTGTTCATAACGGCTTGCTCCAATTGGGTTATGCACCAATTTTTGTAAGAGCACTTAAATGCTTGATTAACAAATTATTATCCATGACAAGGACGAATTTTACCAAGTTTCCGATTCATGCCACGGCGCTCTGCTGCCTAATCTTCCTGTTTGGCGCTGCCAACTTTTCCCATGCCCAAGTGATGGTCTGCAACAATCTTGTTCATGCCTCCGTGGACAACACGCCGAATATTTGCCAAGCAGGCTTGACCGCTGACCAAGTTTTGGAAGGAACGCCCATACCCGGCCATCAATACTTCATAGAGGTGATGGACAATATCATACCAGTGGTGTCCGGATACAACCAAGTCAGCATTCCCTATGCAAGCCAATATTTTAACCACAACCTGACGGTGAAGATCACGAACGTAACGGGTGGTGGCAATTCTTGTTGGGGACAAGTGAAGGTGGAGGATAAACTACCACCAGTCCTGACATGTACATCTTCCACCATCCTCTGCTCGGACGACATCAACGTGGTTGGTGCACCAACAGCCGTTGACAACTGCACCGCCAATCCTATAATTAACCTCACAGGTGAAACTACCAACACAAACACGCTTTGCTCCAATAACTACGTTACGATTACTCGCCACTACGTAGCAGTGGACGCATCGGGCAATACTTCCGCCCCTTGCCAAAAAGTGATTACCGTCAACCGCCCTACGGCTGTTGATTTTCCAAACGACATCAATTGGACTTGTGAGCAATATGCTGCATTTCCAAATATCATAGCTGCAACGGCCAAACATCCTTATGTTGGCGATTCTCAACCTGCTACCAACCTCATCATTGACGTCAACCTGAACCCACTCTGCGACGACAACGATCCTTCGAGCGATGAACCGTCCATCAATAGCACCAATGCCCAGAATGGTGGCACTGGCTGCCCAGGTTCTGGCTTGGACGATTCGGACGTATTAGCTTTGACAGGTTCTGGTGTTGTTGCCAATATCATTGGACAGCACTGCAATTACCAGCAATCCAAGAGCGACCAAGTGGTTGCGATTTGTGGTACTTCTTTCAAGGTAGTGCGTACGTGGACGGTCATCAATTGGTGTACAGGCCAAATCATCACCACTGGCGTGGGTGGTGAGGACAATGTACAAGTCATCAAAGTGATGGACAACACAAAACCAGTCATCACAAGGCCGCCGTTCAACGTAAGCGCAAACATACCTGGCCAGCACCCACAGCCTTGCAGGTCTATGGGATTTCTGCAGCCACCTGTTTCGATTAGTGACAATTGCAATACGTACTCCCTCAAGATTTTGACCACTGTTGGCGAGGCGATTTACCTCGGCGGCAACCCGCTGAACGGTGGCATGATTCCTTCGCCGGGCCTTGCCTTGGGCAACCACAATGTCACCTACCAAGTGACGGATGCCTGCAACAATATCCTGAACCTTACTGTGCCAATCACGGTGGTTGACGATATTGCACCTACCATGGTCTGCCTTGAATACACGGATGTGAACATCACCAATGGCGGTAGTGCTACCGTATTTGCCAATAGTTTCACAAGTGGTGCATACGACAACTGCTGCATTGACCATTACGAGGTGCGCCGGATGACCGACCCCTGCGCCGATGGTCACGATGACACCCTCTTCGGCCCTTCGGTTGTGTTCTGCTGCAACGACGTGGCCAATAGCCCGGTCATGGTGGTTGTAAGGGGCGTGGATTGCTTTGGCAACACCGGAGAGTGCATGGTTGAAGTTTTTGTAAACGATAAGCTGCACCCAACTTTGGTGAGCTGCCCCCCAAACCAACGCATTTCCTGTGATTGGTACGCTGACAATTTGGAGACCCAATTGGCAGGCTTGAACAGTGTTCAACAATGCTCTTTGATGACGGCAAAAGGCTTTGGCAATGCCACCTATTATGATAACTGTGCGGCAACCGTTTCCTGCAACGTGACCATCAACCTCGACCAGTGCTTGGAGGGAACGCTTACCCGTACCTTCAGCGCAAAGGATGCGAGCAACAATAACTCTGTTCAGCCTTGCACGCAGGTTATCAACGTTGACCACGTGAGCGACTGGGCCGTGGAGTTCCCGGCTGATATAACCGTAAACTGTGGCACTACGCCACCTGACTTCGGTGAGCCGGAGATTTTCTACGAAACCTGCGAATTGGTGGCCGTCAACTACGACGATGAAGTGTTCAACGTTGTGGCTGATGCTTGCTATAAAATAGTGCGCACCTGGACGATTATCAACTGGTGCGCAGTGGGCGCCGATGTAAATCAAGAGGTAGTGGAGCAACCTGAAAACCAGCTTGGCCTTGCGTTCCCATCTTGCGATATTGACAACGACGGTGATTGTGATGGCCGCACCTTCCGTGACAGCTGGAGGGGGTCAGTGCCAGTTCCAAACCCGTTTGCGCCAACCGCCTACAGGCTTCGCCCTACCTCGGTGGACGCTCACACGCCCAACAGCAGCCCTGTGCTCAACTTCCGCAACCCCGACACGGACGTGGATACCGACCCTTGGGATGGTTTCATCACCTACCAGCAGACCATCAAAGTGAATGATGCTGTTGACCCTGTATTTGCCAATAATTGTGTAGTACCAGATGTGTGCATCGAGGGTAATTCCTGTGTAACTGATCTTATCTTGCCCACACCTGAAATTGACGATTGCAGCCCAAACCTCACCATTACAGCCCAAGTAAACTTTGGTGGCGTTTGGGTAAGCGGCCTTGGTCCTTACAGCAATGTTGGGCCTGGCACCTACGTGGTTCGCTACAACGTGAAGGACAACTGCAACAACCAATCGGAGTGCACTACCACGCTGTCCGTCAAGGACTGTAAGAAGCCAACACCCTATTGCCGCAACGGCTTGGTTGTTGAGTTGATGCAGACGGGTATGGTAGAAGTATGGGCTTCTGACCTGAACTCCGGCAGCTTCGACAATTGCCCCGGGACACTTAAATACTCGTTTTCCTCGGATGTAAATGATTTGGGCGAAATATTCACCTGCGATGACTTGGGCACAAACCCTGTACAGATATGGGTGACTGATGCTGCTGGCCTCCAAGATTACTGCGAGACCTTCATTGTTATTCAAGACAACATGGGAGTTTGCAATAGCAGTGGTGACCCATTGATAGTTGGTACAATCGCTAATGAAGATGACCTTGGGGTGGAAGGTATAACAGTTAATATAAATGGATCAAATGGCATGAACGCTCAGGCGTTGACAACTTCAAATGGTTCCTACGGAATTAGTTTTCCGTTGGGCGAAGATTTGACTATTACACCTTCACATGACCAAAATCCAATGAACGGTGTTTCCACCTTTGACTTGGTGCTCATTAGCAAGCATATCTTAGGCTCAACGCCACTTGGGTCGCCATACAAAATTATTGCCGCAGATGCCAACCGTTCCAATAGCGTGACAACCTTCGACTTGGTGGAGATTCGCAAGCTCATTTTGATGATAAATGACAACTTCCCGAACAATACTTCTTGGAGGTTTGTATCAAGCGATTTTGTTTTCCCCAACCCTGCAGACCCATTTAGTGCACCGTTCCCAGAGCTCATTAGTGAAAACGATTTTGCAGGGAGTTTAAACCGTAATTTCGTAGCTATCAAAACAGGCGACGTGAACAACAGTGCAGCAGTGAACCTCTTGGGCGAAAACGAGGAGCGCAGCATAGGCAAGTTTATGTTGAATGTAGAAGACAAACCATTAGTAAAAGGCGAACAGTTCACGGTTGAGTTCAACGCTACCGACTTAAACTTACTTGGCTTCCAGTTCAGCTTGAATTTCGATGTCAATATGCTTGAATTTGTTGAGTTGAAGTCAGGGGTCGCTGCCGATGAAAATTTTGGCTTTGCACATATAAATAAAGGTGTGCTGACGGCAAGCTGGCACGGTACTGCCACGGATGGCAAAATATTCAGCCTGGTGTTCCGTGCAAAGCAACAAGGCCGATTGAGTGACTATATTTCCATCAACTCCAACCTGACTAAGGCGGAAGCATACCGCACCAACGGCGACCTTTTGGACGTGCAGTTGGCCTTCAATACAAACGCCGAGCAATCGTTCACACTTTATCAGAATACGCCCAACCCATTCAGTGGCACCACCACGATTGGGTTCAACTTGCCAGCCGCAGGTACTGGCAGTCTTACACTGACCGACATCTCCGGCAAGGCGGTTAGGCGCATCGAACGTGAATTCGTCGAGGGCTACAACGAAATCCGATTGAGCAGGGAGGAGCTTCCTTCTGCTGGCGTGATGTATTACACACTAAAGACAACAGAGAATACGGCCACAAAGAAGATGGTCATCGTTGATTGATGTTAAAATGAATAGGCCGACACATATTATTTAATGTGTCGGTCTGCTTTATACCGTATTAACCTTTTTTGGCAAACAACTTGTATAACCGATTATCATGAAAAAGATTAATGTTTTCTTCCTTTTCATTGCCCTGCTTGCAACACTATCCCTGCAAGCACAAGCAGTATCTTTGGTAATGCCAGAGAAAACTGTTGATCCTGGCCAAACCTTCTCCATTGATATCAAGGCTTCCGATTTTGACGATATTGCAAGCATGCAGTTCACCATCTTCTGGAATCCATCCATCATTCAATTTCAATCGGTCGGCAACCTGAACGCCAACATGCCGGACTTTTCTACGAATGATGTAAATTTCAACGTTAGTAACGCCCCTAATGGAAAGCTAAGGGTTAGCTGGTACTGGTTCGATCCAACGACCAATACCGCAGTCACCTTGGAGGACAATTCCACGCTTTTCAGCCTGAACTTTAAGGCCGTTGGTGGCCAAGGTACCAATTCCATGCTCGAAATTGCGGACGATACAACCGTTGATCCACCGTTCGCAGTGGAGATAGCCAATTTCGACCAGGTAGTGCCCGTTGCCATAGACAATGGTAAAGTGACCATTTCAGGTGTGAATGCCAGCAATGAAACCATTACAGATGACTTTATTTTATTCCAAAATACCCCGAACCCTTTCACTGAAATAACGTATATCTCGTTCAACTTGGCAACAGGCACGGATGCCCAGTTGACCATTTATGACAACAACGGCAAACTGGTTCTACAGCAGGACAAGTTTTTTCCTGCCGGTTTGAGCAGAATACCTGTACAACGGGATATGCTTACCAGCGCAGGTTCGTACCTTTACACCTTGAAAACAGAAAGAGCTACTGCCACGAGGCAGTTGATAATGCAGTAAAGATTTAAGAAGTTGGCGGCTTTGGTGGAATTACAAAGTCTTCCAATTGTTTTCCGATTACATTTTTTCACAATTATTGTCCCGATTCCGAACATATGAAAAGACCGATTACCAATCTCGTCATTGGGCTATTGGCGTTTTTTGCCACGCAACTTGCCGCACAGCCCACTTTTACAATGTCTCCCACGACCATCACGGCCAACCAGGGGGATGTCATTACGGTTAACGTCGCAGTAACGAACTTTACGAATATTGTCAGTTTCCAGTACTCCATGTCCTGGAACTCGGCTGTATTGCAGTTCAACTCACCTGTGACCGGATTAAACCTTACTGGGCTTACTACCGGCAATTTTGGTGTCAACCAGGTTGCCAATGGCGTTATGACCGTTTCTTGGCTGGATCCGAATGCCACAGGGGTAACGGTTCCCAGCGGAACAGTTATCTATAGCTTAAATTTCACCGTGCTTTCCACGGCAGGCGCAACCATTTCTTTTACAGGTTCTCCCACCTCCATTGAGGTTGTGAATGGTAACGGTGTAGATATCACCAATAGTACCACCTTTGTTCCTACCAATATTAATGGTGGAGGCTCCGGTTCTGGCGGCGGTGGTGGTTCCGGTGGTGGAGGTGGCTCTGGCGGCGGCGGTTCTGGTGGCGGCGGTGGAAATCCCATCGTTGGATTTGCAGTTTATGCCACTGATGAATTGGTAGCCGTAGGTGCACAAGCATGTGTGGATGTAAAAGTGTTGGGCTTTACCAACATAGTCTCCATGCAATACACCATGGAGTTTGATGAATCAAAATGGCAGTTTGGTTCTGTGCCCGCATCCAGTTTTGGTTTGCCAGGTCTTGCAACTGCTAATTTTGGAACAGCCCAAGTAAATACGGGCCGCATTTCTTTCTCTTGGCTAGACCCTAACACTACAGGCGTTACGCTCACTGACAGCACGACTATTTACCAAGTTTGTTTGAATGCAATAGGCGCAGAAGCCTGTGGCAGCACCACGCCTTTCCAATTTAATGGTAACCCTACACCCATAGAGGTTGTGGATGGTAATGGCGCTGCTGTCACTTTCCAATCTGTGGCAGGTGATTTGGAAATCTGCAACACACCAGGCGGCGGCGGCGGTTCCGGTGGTGGCGGCGGCTCTGGCGGCGGCGGCAACTACACCTCACTCACCTTTGTGGCAAGCGAAGTGGAATCACCAGCTGGCTCCCAAATCTGTGTGGATGTAAAGGCCTACAAATTTACTTGTATCGTTAGTGCCCAATATTCCATCCATTTCAATCAAAGTGTAACGCAGTTTGCTTCCATCCAAGGTTTTGGCATTCTGGGCTTGGATGCGAGCAATTTCGGAACTACCAATGCGAACACTGGACTGATTCGTTTTTCTTGGGCTTCACAAGACCCTGTTGGCGGAAATACTGTTCCAGATGGTACTACCATATACCAGCTTTGCTTTAGTGTAACAGGCACCAATGGCCAAGTCAGCAATATCACATTCGATGGAACACCTACTGTCGTTGAGGTAGCAAGCTGCAATAGTTCAAACGTCATCCCAACCTTTGACGCTGGTTCAGTAACAGTAGGTGTAACCTGCACAGGGCCTGTTACGATTTCCAACAATGCAATAACACATGTGGCTTGCCCCGGTGGCAACACTGGTGCAATAAATATTACGACAGCAGGTGGCAGTGCCATCAAGACCTATGCATGGTCTAACGGCCAGACTACAGAAGACATTTCTGGCCTCGCTGCTGGCACTTATACTGTTACAGTCACGAGCTGCGGCGGAACACAATCTACCACACAGCAGTTTACCGTAAATTCAAGCAACTCCCAGATGATCATTACCTATGTGGCCGATGATGTGGAGTGTTTTGGAGAATCCAATGGCTCGGTTGATATTTCTGTAACGGGAGGAAGCACGAGTGCAGCTGGCTGTAACAGCTATGCTTACACTTGGAGCAATGGCGCTACCACGCAGGACATCACGGGCCTTGCTGCTGGAAACTATACGGTAACTGTAACGGACTGCAATGGCTGCCAACGGATTTCCAGCGTAGCCGAAGTGAAGGCTCCTACATCAGCACTTGTGCTGACAGAAACCCATACCAATGTATCTTGCAACGGTGCTGGCAATGGTTCTATCACCGCATCAGCAACGGGTGGTGGCAACAACAAAGAATACCGATTGGGCAATGGCGTATGGGGCACAAACCCCGTGTTCACTGGCCTGACCGCTGGCAACTACAATATACAGGTGCGGGACAACTACGGTTGTGTGAAGACGATTCCAGTTACTATCACCCAACCCAATGCGCTAAATGTTACATTAACCGCTACTCAACCGACGCCTGGCCAAAACAATGGTGCTATCAACGCATCAGTTTCAGGTGGAACACCTTCATTCACTTTTTCTTGGTCAGGTCCTAATGGCCCCGTTCCTGGGAATTCACCAAACCCTACCAACCTTGCACCTGGCACCTACTGTGTGACAGTCACGGATGCCAACAATTGCACCAAGACTGGTTGCACTCAGGTAGTAGCCCCACTTATCGACAACGCCAGCAACCCCAGCAAGGTTACTCGCAATGCTTGTTTCAATCAGTGCAATGGTGAAATCATCGTGAACTATATTGGTGGCATCACACCATATACTTATACATGGCAAGGGCCAAGCACTGCCACGGGCAGCAACCCGACCGGTCTTTGCGCTGGCAGCTATTCGGTCACGATCACAAGTTCGAATGGCGGGCCTACGGCTACCCAATCATTTGTGGTGACGGGGGCTGCAACGGCCGTTGGGGCTGTTCAATCCTCGGATGTGCCTTCTTCTTCTGGCGCTTGCGATGGGACTATAACAATAAGTCCAATTGGGGGTTCAGGTTCGGGCTATTCCTATCTATGGAACAATGGGCAAACAGGTAGTACCGCTATTGGTCTTTGCGAGGGAAGCTATTCAGTAACCATTACAGATGGGAATGGATGTACGGGTACAGCTGGACCATTCACTTTGGATTTTGTACCTGATGTTTTGGAGGATCCATCAGCCAACCCCAGTAACTCTTGTGCCAATCAAAGCAATGGCAGTGTCACAATCTCCATTAATGGCGGTATTCCTCCTTACGACTATCAAGTCATGCCAGGGAACCTGAATGCTTTCAACTCGGGGAATTCTGCAACTTTCAATGGGCTGGCTCCAGGAAATTACACCTATACTATAAATGATAATGGAGTTGGTGTTGATAAACAAACCAAAACAGGGACTTTTACCATTGGAGCGACCACCATCTCATTGTCTCAGGAAGTTGTCACAAATACAGTTAGTAGCTCTGGCGGTGGTGGTGTGAATATTGAGGTGCAGGGTGGGACAACACAGAGCTATTCCTATCAGTGGAATAATGGTGCCACTTCCCAAGACTTGTTTAATGTGCCTCCTGGCTGCTATTCAGTTACCATCACGAATATGCCAAGTCTTTGTATTGCCTCTTTCTCGGATATTGGCGTTGGGCTTTTGGCAATTGATATTCAAGGGGTAAGGCCACCTTGTGCCCAGGATTTTGGTTCGATTTCAGCAACACCATCATTGACCCCGAGTTGTGCCTCTTTGACCTCGAATCTGGAATACAAATGGGTCAATACTAGTGCCCCTAATTTAGTAATTGGCACACAAGCTACATTAAACAATGCCCCTGCTGGCACTTATTCTGTTACTATAACAGATACAGGGGGCAATGGTGCAACTCTGGTTCAAACCTATGTGTTGCAAGCGGAATCTGCACTTGCAGTTACTGCAGAAGTTACAACAAACTTCAATGGATATGAAGTCCGGTGTTTTGGAGAAAACGATGGCAAAGCAACTGCTTTTGCAACTGGTGGCCCAAATGATAATTATCAATACGAATGGAGCAATGGTGCAACAACCCAAACTATTGGAGCCCTTGCTGCTGGCACATACATTGTTACTGTATATGATGATGAGGAGTGTGAGATGACTGCATCTGTGACGCTTGAGCATCCAGGTCCCCTTACTGCCACAACAACATCTTCTAATAGTGGCTGCACAGAAGGCAACCATGGCCGGGCTACAGTTATTGCTGGTGGCGGTGTAACTCCTTATACTTATCTATGGAGCAATGGCGCTGAAACGCCAACCGCAAACAACCTTCCAGAAGGGCCTGTTTCTGTTACGGTTAGTGATTTCAATGGTTGTGCCATGGTAAAGAATGAAGAAGTACCGGAAAGCACGGAATTGAGCGTCTCAGCCTTCTCTGTACCAGACAGTGGAGGCCCTAATGGACAAGCAGGGGTTACAGTAACTGGTGGAACTTGGCCCTTCACTTTTACTTGGCAAGACTTCCCAAGTGTCACGGACAGCGTAGTAACTGAACTTTTCCCAGGAGAATACTTGGTGTTGGTGGAAGATGCCAATGATTGCCAAGTCGCAAGGGTGGTTCCGGTTGATGATGAAACGCTTTGCGGCGAAGTCCGCACGGTCATCACACCAGAAGGCGATGGCAAAAACGAGGAGTTTATCATCCGGTGCCTCAATCGTTTTAACGATAATACCCTCGAAATCTTCAATCGCTGGGGTCAGTTGGTTTACCGTACCGAAGATTACAATGACGACAACCTCTGGCGTGGGACAACCCTAAGCGGTACAGATGTCCCGGAAGGCGTTTACTACTATGTCTTCAACTATTTCGACCCAGGACTCAACGCATTTGAAATAAAAAAAGGCAGCGTGACCGTGCTGCGCAAATAGTTTGGTAATTAGTGGTTAGTTAATGGTGACGGAATAACTACTCGCCACCATTAACTAATCACTAATTACCTCAACCAATCACCGATTAAATCCATGAGCATGAAAAAGCTAGTTCTACTCATAGCTGCTGCCTTTGCATTCCACACAGTTTGGTCTCAGGAACAATCCGCCGTGTTTACACACTATACCGTAAACCCGATACTGGTGTCCCCCGCAGTGGCAG
The DNA here is from genome assembly GCA_022841745.1 of Saprospiraceae bacterium. GTDB lineage: Bacteria > Bacteroidota > Bacteroidia > Chitinophagales > Saprospiraceae > UBA6168. The sequence continues at coordinate 24,057 of JALHQW010000080.1, forward strand.
GTTTCAATGAAAACCACGCTATCCACATGAACTTCCGTAGCCAGTGGACAGGCTTCCCAGAGTCGCCAAAATCCTATGGCATCGGTTATAATGGGCCGATAGGTAAAACACTCGGCATTGGCCTTGGTGTCATGTCCGAGAACCTTGGCAACCTTACCAATACAAGGATACAGCTCAACTACGCATTCCGTTACCAAGTGAAGAATGTGAAGTTTGCCGCTGGCTTCTCCACGGAGTTCATCACGAAGCGCATAGCCAACTCCGTACTGAACAGCCCACTCTATGACCCAGACGATGAACTCATCGAGAACGCTGTGGATGGCAACAAGGTATTTGATGCCTCTTTGGGTGCATTCGCAACATTCAAGAAGAACACTTTTGTAGGGATAACCTTCCCGAATTTGGTCGTGGCAAAGATTGGTGAAATCGAAACAGGGAAAAACGAAGGCTCTGCTTTCAAGTATTCCATTATCCATTTTGGCCACGAATTCGAGGTAGAGCCTTATAATTTCAAGTTGAAGCCTTCTTTGCTGGTTTACAACATCAAAGACAAGCCACTACAGATTGACTTCAACATGCTTGGCTCTTTCATTAACGACCGCCTTATCGCAGGCGTATCCGTAAGGGCAGGCACGGGCGGCGCTACGGGACTTTTGCTCGGAACGAACGTGGACGTGTTCAAACTCTACTACAGCTATGACCTGACCTTCCAGAAAATCCAGCAGTACAACAATGGCTCGCATGAGCTTACGCTGCTGTTCAGTTTCGATAGGGGCAAGAAACGATACGACCGTAGCCCATCCAATTAATTTGGTCTTGAGAACACCGAATTTGATACCGATAACTTGGGGCAGTTTTTTGGTTGGCCCCAGTTTCAAAATATAGATGTCCTTTAACAATTGGTTTTTGGGATGGCCCCCCTCGGAAAGACGAGGCGGGGCTAC
>JALHQW010000080.1:27500-30891 GCA_022841745.1 Saprospiraceae bacterium
GCGCACCGGAGGGGTGGGCACCACCCCTTTAGAGCGCCGGCAGCACGATCGGGCGAGCCCGGGGAAAAGTTCATTGACAGGACGGGAAAGGAAAGGAACAATTAAAGTAGGAAGGCCGGCGCCGGGAAGGCGCCGGGAGGTGCCCCGCAGAAAGGTGGGGGGCGCCATAAGAGAAGGAAGCGAACCAAGGGCGCATGGGGGATGCCTTGGCTCCCAACGATGACGAAGGACGCGGTAAGCTGCGAAAAGCTGCGGGGAGGTGCAAACGACCGATATATCCGCAGGTGTCCGAATGGGGAAACCCCCCCGGTTGAAGACCGGGGACCCGCAAGGGGAACGACCCGGGGAACTGAAACATCTAAGTACCCGGAGGAACAGAAAACAATAGTGATTCCGTGAGTAGTGGCGAGCGAAAGCGGAAGAGCCCAAACCATCCCGCATGCGGGGTGGGGTTGTAGGGCCTGCACAATTCGAGTCAAGTCAAGTGGAACGCGTTTGGAAAACGCGGCCGCAGCGGGTGACAGCCCCGTACACGCAAGCTTGGCACGATGGCGGGAACCCTGAGTAGGGCGGGGCCGGAGAAACCCTGCCTGAACCCGCCGGCACCATCCGGCAAGGCTAAATACGAGTTGGGAGACCGATAGCGAACCAGTACTGTGAAGGAAAGGTGAAAAGAACCGCAAGAAGCGGAGTGAAAAGAACCTGAAACCATGCGCCTACAAGCGGTGGGAGTCCCGATTGCTCGGGATGACCACGTGCCTTTTGCATAATGAACCTACGAGTTGCATCCCGCCAGCGAGCATAAGCCCTTCAGGGGCGCATGCGCAGCGAAAGCGAGTCTTAACAGGGCGCCCCAGTTGGCGGGAGCAGACGCGAAACCGAGTGATCTACCCATGGGCAGGCTGAAGTCCCGATAGTCTCGGGATGGAGGGCCGAACCGGTTGATGTTGAAAAATCTTCGGATGACCTGTGGGTAGGGGTGAAAGGCTAATCAAACTCGGAGATAGCTCGTACTCCCCGAAATGTATTTAGGTACAGCGTCGCGGAGTGTGTGCGGGAGGTAGAGCTACCGATAGGGCTAGGGGGCCTCACCGCCTACCAACCCCTGACGAACTCCGAATGCCCGTACACAGCAGCGGCAGTGAGGCTCTGGGTGAGAAGGTCCAGAGCCGAGAGGGGAACAACCCAGACCACCGGCCAAGGCCCCCAAGTGCGGGCTAAGTTGAAAAAACGAGGTGGGGATGCACTGACAGCTAGGATGTTGGCTTGGAAGCAGCCATTCATTCAAAGAGTGCGTAACAGCTCACTAGTCGAGCGTCCCTGCGCGGAAAATAATCGGGCATCAAGCCCGCCGCCGAAGCCGTGGAATCGAAAGATTGGTAGGGGAGCATTGCGGCAGCGCCGAAGGTGTGGCGTGAGCCATGCTGGAGCGGCCGCAAAAGCAGATGTAGGTATGAGTAACGATAATGCGGGTGGAAAACCCGCACGCCGCAAGACTAAGGTTTCCTTGTTCAACGGTAATCAGAACAGGGTCAGTCGGGACCTAAGGATAAGCCGAAGGGCGATGCCGATGGCAAGCCGGTCAACATTCCGGCACCCGCTGTGGCTGCGATGGGGTGACGAAGGGACGTAAGGGCTGCGAACTGACGGAATAGTTCGTTGAAGTGCGTAGGCTTTGAGGGGGGCAGGCAAATCCGCCCCCCGAGCTGAGACACGACAGTACACGGAAGCCCCCGGGCCGAAGTGACAATGCCCCCAAGTTGACTTCCTGGAAAAGCCCCTAAGCTTCAGGCCACAGCGGTCCGTACCGCAAACCGACACAGGTAGTCGAGGAGAGCATCCTAAGGCGCTCGAGTGATTCGTGGCTAAGGAACTAGGCAAATTCGACCCGTAACTTAGGGAGAAGGGTCCCCCGATTTCGGTCGGGGCGCAGCAAAGAGGTCCAGGCGACTGTTTAGCAAAAACACAGGGCTCTGCAAATTCGCAAGAAGAGGTATAGGGCCTGACACCTGCCCGGTGCTGGAAGGTTAAGGAAGGGGGTCAGCCGCAAGGCGAAGCTCTTGACTGAAGCCCCAGTAAACGGCGGCCGTAACTATAACGGTCCTAAGGTAGCGAAATTCCTTGTCGGGTAAGTTCCGACCTGCACGAATGGTGTAACGATCTGGACACTGTCTCGGCCACGAGCTCGGTGAAATTGAAGCATCGGTGAAGATACCGATTACCCGCCACGGGACGGAAAGACCCCGTGAACCTTTACTATAGCTTTGCATTGGGCTTGGGTACAGGATGTGTAGGATAGGTGGGAGGCATCGAAGTGGGGACGCCAGTCCCTGTGGAGCCGACGTTGAAATACCACCCTTCCTGTACTTAGGTCCTAACCCCTTGTTGGGGGGACATTGCATGGTGGGTAGTTTGACTGGGGTGGTCGCCTCCCAAAGTGTAACGGAGGCTCGCAAAGGTACCCTCAGCACCGTTGGTAACGGTGCGCAGAGCGCATGAGTATAAGGGTGCTCGACTGGGAGAGCGACGGCTCGATCAGGTGCGAAAGCAGGCTCAAGTGATCCGGTGGTTCCGCATGGAAGGGCCATCGCTCAAAGGATAAAAGGTACTCCGGGGATAACAGGCTGATCTCCCCCAAGAGCTCACATCGACGGGGAGGTTTGGCACCTCGATGTCGGCTCGTCACATCCTGGGGCTGGAGAAGGTCCCAAGGGTTGGGCTGTTCGCCCATTAAAGTGGCACGCGAGCTGGGTTCAGAACGTCGTAAGACAGTTCGGTCCCTATCTGTGGTGGGCGCAGGAACGTTGAGGAGGGCGATCTCTAGTACGAGAGGACCGAGATGGACGGACCGCTTGTGTACCGGTTGTGCCGCCAGGTGCAGCGCCGGGTAGCTATGTCCGGAACGGATAAGCGCTGAAAGCATCTAAGTGCGAAGCCGGCTCCAAGATGAACGTTCCAGTCCCGAGCAATCGGGACGAAGGGCCGTGGGAGACTACCACGTTGATAGGCCGCAGGTGGAAGCGCAGCAATGTGTTTGAGCCGAGCGGTACTAATTGCCCGACAGCTTCCGTTTTTTTTAAAAAAGACAGATCTTATGGGCGGCCACGGCACGAGTTGCCGCACGGCCCGGCGCCGGCGAGAGCGCCGGCCCTTCCGAAAGTTCCGATCCGATCCCCGCCTTGTCGTGGAGCGCCCCTTTGAGGGGGGCCGCCCCACCAAAGACATGTTGGTGGCTTTAGCGAGGGGGATCACCTCTTCCCATTCCGAACAGAGCAGTTAAGCCCCTCTGCGCCGATGGTACTTGCCCTAAAGGCCGGGAGAGTAGGTCGCCGCCAACTTTTTTTTTCTTCTGCTCGAAGGCCCGACGGGATATTCCCGCCGGGCCTTCGGC
>JALHQW010000081.1 GCA_022841745.1 Saprospiraceae bacterium
TTGATTTGCTGCCTTGTATGTCAATGAACGTTATTTACCGATTCATCGCAAAGGAAATCAAGGTGGATTTCCCGCTGCTAGAATAGGTCATCTTTGTTTTTTTCTAATAGCGAGAATCGGTGCCAAATATCAATATTCACATCTCCAATATACTGAAAGAGAAAGAGTTAGATGCAAATCAAGTTATTAAGGATTAATTAATAACTGTCTCCGATGGCAAAGACTATGTGTGAATTGATAAGTAAACGAAAAGGAGGACGCTCGTGGAGGATTAGCTACCCAACCCCTCCCCTTAGAACTCCCGTCTTACTCTACATCAACCACTTCAAAATCTATTGCTATGAAAATTCTCTTTCGCTCTTTCGTTCTGCTGCTCGCCGTTGCAGGCCCCAGCCAAGCCTTTTCCCAACTCATCCTTGGCGCAAAAATCACTGCCAACCACAACTGGCAGAAGTACGACGAGGGCACCAACGCCGCTAACACCGACCTCAGTGTTTGGGGCATGGGGGCTTCCGTCACGGCACTCTACCGCTTGGGCAGCCGCTTTGCCGTGGGCATAGAGCCGGGCTTTGTGCAGCGGGGCACCAAATGCGAGCCGGGCTTCGTTCTGCCCTACCCCGGCGATGCCAAACTGGTCTGCAATTTCATTGATTTGCCCATTGTCGCCGAGGCATCACGGAGCTTGTGGAAGGACAGGCTCTTGCTCTCGGGAAAACTTGGTGGTGGCGTGTCGAGGCTCGTGAGCGGCTATCGTGAAATCTCGTCAGTCAACCCAGAAGTGCCAGTTGACCGCAATGAACTGGCGCTGGACAACGAGCCTCAACTCCGGCGCTGGGAAAAAGGCTTTATGGCAGGCTTGGGCCTCGGCTTCAAGCTCGGCCCCGGCCGCTTCAACTTGGAGTCCCGCTACTACCACGGCCTGACGGATGCCAACAAGAACTTGACCTCCAAAAACCGCAGCCTTGGCTACTCGCTCGGCTATCGGCTGTCGCTTTGAGTTTTTCCAATAAAAAAGGGCTGTCAAGAGGAGGTTGCAGCCTTTTTTACGTTGACAAAATATTGGCGTTGCCCGGCAATTTGTGTGCGCTATCTCGGAAAATTAGGGATGAAGGAGCGAAAAGCCCCAGCAGGTTCAGGCCAGATGGGGCTTTTTGATTTTGGGAAAAGCGGTTATATTTGTGAAAAATCAGCGTCCATGTTTGATACTTTGGTTCAGCAAAAGCGATACAGTCTAGAAGAGTACTTTGCCTTGGAAGAAAAGGCCGAGGAGAAGCACGAATACCATAACGGTAAAATCAAAACCATGCCCGGTGGAACGATACCTCACAACAAAATTGCAGTGAATATCGCCACTGCCCTTGACAATTGGATTAATGACAACAATCTGCCTTACGTGGTGCTGAACAGCGACACCAAGCTCCGCATTGAGCAGTTCAACCGGATAGTTTATCCCGACGTGCTGATAGTTTGCGAAAAGCTGCAATATTGGAAGGGACGCAAGGATACTATCCTCAACCCACGCATGGTTTTCGAGGTGGCTTCCGAAAGCACAGAAGAATACGACCAGGGCAACAAGTTCAATTTATACCGCTCCTTGCCCTCCTTCCAAGAATACGTAATGGTCAGTCAGTACCGCCCATGGGTGGAAAGCCATTTCCTGCACTCCAAGGCGGAGAGTCTCTGGAAAATCACAACTGCCAACGGATTGGATGCCTCGCTTCACCTGAAGTCCATTGGCTTCGATTTGCCATTGGCAAAAGTTTACAGGCAAGTACCTGAATTGCAGGGGGATGATTGGGAGGGTTGAATTTGTCTAAAAAGCAACTTTCCAGCGGATTTAGTAGTTTTGTTGCTCAATTGTTTCAAAATGACCGTACAACTCAATTTTGACAAAACCAATCAACAGCGACTGTTGCCTTTGCTTGAATGGCTTCGGGAAATCGGGTTGGTGAAGTCCTACCAAGTGGCCGATGCCGCCGTTGATGGCGAGGTTTTCCTTAATAAAATGCTGGAAAACGCAGAGAAGGACATTGCCGAAGGCAACTTGATGACCTCCGAGGAAGTAACCCAAAGTCTTGAAAATTGGCTCAGGGAACGCAAATAGTCTGGACGAGGCAGGCTTTTGAATTGCTGTTGCAAATCACTTCGCAACTTGCTGATTTGACCAGCCCTGAAAAAGCAAATGCTTTTCACCGTGAGTTGGTGAGCCATGTGAACAGCGTGCTTGTCACATTTCCAGAAAGCAGCCCAACTTGCCGTTTTCCAAAACTCAGGTTGGCTGGTTACAGGTGCTGTCCTTTCAAGAAGAAACACATCATTGTTTATAGGTTCGACGGCAGCCATGTGGTGATAATTGGCGTGGTCAGCGCAAAAAGACACCCAGATGCCTTCGATGAATTAATTCAATAGCTTACCTTCGCCCCGCAAAACAGCACCATCAATGTTACCATCTTCCATTATAATCAGCATTATCATTCCCACTCCCGATAGCTCGGGATTGTGAGGCACTGCTGTTTGGAGGAACGAAAAGCCCCGGCAGGTTGCAGACCTGGCGGGGCTTTTTGGTTTTGGACAGCACCATATCCAATGAAGTCTTTCGCCATCTTGGTACACGCATGTGATAGGTATGAACTCCTTTTCAAGGGATTTGAACACTTTTTTGCAAAAAACTGGGACTTCAATGTGCCGTGTAGTTATTATTTCAGAACCGAAAATGTCCATTTCTCGTCCACCCTTTTCAAAAACATAAGGACGGGTAGTGGTGAATGGAGCGACAGGCTCAAGCTGCTTTTGGACGATATTGAAGCGGATTATATCCTTCTTTTTCAAGAGGATATGTGGTTGTGCAAGCCTGTTGGCAAGCGAGTTTTGAAGGCATTGCTGAAATACGCCTCAGAAAATGAGATTGGGCTATTGAAGCTGCACAGTTCAGACTGTTATAATACTGTTCCGACACCAGTGTTCATCGAAGGCTTGAATATTTCAATGGTTGACAAACTCAAGTCTAATTTTTTGATGTCGCACCAAGTTTCAATTTGGAACAAACAACTGTTGAAATCCCTGTTGCCGAATGGAGAACATCCTTGGCGGAACGAACGGAAGGGAAGTTTGCGGTTGAAGAAAAACAATGATGTCATTTATCAAATAGACCTGTTTTCGCTGAATGGCAAGCTGCCAAACAACAAAAACAACAGCAATCAGACAGCAAGTGGATACTTCACCATTTCAGTAAACGCAAAGCTCAACGAGTTTGCCCCAAGGTTTTTTGATGAATTAAGGAATGAGACGAATGCTACCCTCAAGGATTATGGGGAGCGACTGGCGTATCACCATCATCTCCAGATGACCCACGATGGAAAACCTGAACCCCGTAAAATTGATTTTTTTAAGCGAGCCAAAAACCTCTTTAAAAATTACTAAATCTATTTTTGCCGACTTTTTAAAATAAGCGCATGTACAGAGAATTCAAAAACCTCCACCTCCCCACCATTGACCAAGAACTCCTCCAATTCTGGGAGTCCAACCGCATCTTCGAGGCTAGCGTCAACCAGCGCCCCGCCGACAACTCTTGGGTCTTCTACGAAGGGCCGCCCAGCGCCAATGGCAAGCCGGGCATCCACCACGTCATGGCTCGTGCCATCAAGGACATCTTCTGCCGCTACCAGACCCTGAAGGGCAAACGGGTGGAGCGCAAGGGCGGATGGGACACCCACGGCCTGCCCATCGAACTCAGCGTGGAAAAGGAACTCGGCATCACCAAAGAGGACATCGGCACCAAAATCTCCGTGAACGAGTACAACCAGAAATGCCGGGAAACGGTCATGACCTACAAGAACGAGTGGGACGACATCACCCGCAAAATGGGCTATTGGGTGGACCTCGACAACCCCTATATCACCTATGAAAACGAGTACATCGAAACCGTCTGGTGGATACTCAAACGCCTGTACGACAAGGGTTTGCTCTACAAAGGCTACACCATCCAGCCCTACTCGCCGGGGGCGGGCACGGGGCTTTCCTCGCATGAGCTGAACATGCCGGGGGCTTACCGGGAGGTGACGGATACGACGGTGGTGGCGCTGTTTAAAGTGGTGAAAAACGAGGCGTCGCAGTTCCTCTTCGAGGATGACAAAAGCGACGAGGACGTCCGCATCGCCGCCTGGACGACCACGCCGTGGACGCTGCCCTCGAACACGGCATTGACCATCGGTCACCAGATTTCTTATGTAAAAATCAAGACGCTCAACCCCTACACCCAAGCGCCCGTGAGCGTGGTGATGGCCGAGCCGCTGGTGAGCAAATGGTTTGGCGGCAAAAACCAACCGACCGTGCTGGAGCAAAGCGCCCCCATTTCAGCCAAGCAACTCGAAGGTGTCCGCTACGAGCAGTTGTTGCCATTCGGCAATGAAATAGAACCCATGCTCGGCTACGACGGACAAATGCATACCGATGCCTTCCGTGTACTCGTCAGCGATTTCGTGACTACCGAGGACGGCACGGGCGTCGTACACACCGCCCCCAGCTTCGGCGCAGACGACATGAAGGCCGCCAAGGCCAACGGCATCGGCGCCCTCACGCTGGTGGACAAGCAGGGCAAGTTCAAGGACTCGGTCGGCGAGTTCAGCAATCGCTTTGTCAAAAACTACCAGGACGAAGCCGACTACGTGAACGTGGACGTGGACATCGCCGTGCGCCTCAAGCTCGATGGCAAGGCGCTCAATGTCGCCAAGTACCCACACAACTACCCGCATTGCTGGCGCACCGACAAGCCCGTGCTCTACTACCCACTCGACTCCTGGTTCATCAAGGCCAGTGCGGTTAAGGAGCGCATGTTTGAACTCAACAAGACCATCAACTGGAAGCCTGCCAGCACGGGCGAGGGCCGCTTCGGCAAATGGCTGGAAAATCTGCAGGACTGGAACCTCAGCCGCAGCCGCTATTGGGGCATCGGGCTGCCCATCTGGCGCACCGCCGATGGGTCGGTAGAGAAATGCATAGGCTCCGTTGCGGAGCTGCAAACCGAAATCGAAAGGGCGAACCACAAGCTGGGACTGTCGCAAACCGTGCCCGCCGACCTGCACCGCCCGTACATTGACGACATCGTTTTGGCGGCCGACAATGGCGAACCGATGAAGCGAGAACTGGATTTGATTGATGTTTGGTTCGACTCCGGCTCCATGCCTTACGCCCAGTGGGGATTGGATTTAGCGAAACTGAAAGCTGGCGACGACCGCCCCTTCCTCGCCCCCTTCGACAATATGTACCCCGCCGACTTCATCGCCGAGGGCGTTGACCAAACGAGGGGCTGGTTCTATACGCTGCACGCCATCGCCGTCATGGCATTTGATTCAGTTTCGTTCAAAAACGTGGTGTCGAACGGCCTTGTGCTGGACAAGAACGGCAATAAAATGTCGAAGCGCCTCGGCAATGCCGCCGACCCTTTCGAGACGATTGCGAAATACGGTGCCGACGCCACCCGTTGGTACATGATTTCCAACGCAGCACCGTGGGAGAACCTCAAGTTCGACGTGGAAGGCATCGGCGAAGTGCAGCGGAAGTTCTTCGGGACGCTGTTCAATACCTATAATTTCTTCGCCACTTATGCCAATATTGACGGCTGGAAAATGGACGAGTTCAACGTAATGGACTACGCCAAACGCTCGGAACTCGACCGCTGGGTCATCTCCAAGCTCTACAGCCTCGTGGCGGACTATCACGCCGCCATGGACGACTACGAGCCGCACCGTGCCTGCCGCCTTGTGGAAGATTTTGTGGACGAGCACCTGTCAAACTGGTACGTGCGACTGAGCCGCCGCAGGTTCTGGCGGGGTGAAATGAGCGATGATAAAAATGCCGCCTACCAGACGCTGTTCGAGTGCCTGATGGTCGTTGGGCAATTGGCTTCACCTGTAGCGCCCTTCTTCACGGACTGGCTGTACCGCAATTTGACAGCGCCCATCAAAGACGTTGCGAAGCAAAAAAACACCCCGCTGCGCCACGATAGCGTGCACCTTTCCGACCTGGTTAAACCTGAACCGGACAAGATTGACAAGGCGCTGGAGAAGCGCATGGACTATGCCCAGCGCATCTGCTCGCTGGCGTTCAGCATCCGGAAGGGCAACGGGCTGCGGGTTCGTTTGCCGCTGCAAAAACTGCTGCTACCCGTCTTGGACGAGCGCTTCATCACCGAAGTGGACGGCGTGAAGGACTTGATTTTGAGCGAAATAAACGTGAAGCAAATCGAGTACATCACCGATGCCAGCGGCTTGCTGAAAAAACAGGCAAAAGCCAATTTCAAGACCCTCGGCGCCAAGCTCGGCAAGGACATGAAGGCCGCCGCCGAGCAGATTGCGCAGTTCACGAACGAGCAAATCAATGCCTTGGAAAAAGCGGGCAGCATGGCCATCGTTGCCAATGGTAACAACTACGACCTCACACCGGAAGACCTCGTGGTGACCACCGAAGACCTGCCCGGCTGGAAGGTTGCCTCGGACGGCCCACTCACCGTGGCCCTCGATGTGACTTTGACGCCGGAATTGGAGGCCGAGGGTGTTGCGAGGGACTTGGTGAACCGCATCCAGAACCTGCGCAAGGACAAGGAGTTCAACGTGACAGACCGCATCAACGTGCGCATCGAACGGCACCAGATGCTGGAGGCGGCAGTAGAGAATTTCAGGGAGTATATCAAGGCGGAGGTGCTGGCGGATTCGCTGATTTTGGCGAGCGAAGTGGAGGGGGATAGGGTGGAGTTGACGGATGAGGTGTCTATTGGAATTGAGGTGAGTTTGAATTGATTCCACTTTTTAATTATAATTTTGACGAAATTTCAAAGCCATGTTGCGAAGTATTCAGTTGCAAAATTTTATGTCTTTTGGCAGTACAGCAAAGCCCATCATGCTGAACTCAGATAGCAACCTTTTGGTGGGCATTAATGGAAGTGGAAAGTCTAATTTCCTTAAGGCTATCCAATTACTGACCGAAGGCGTAAGAGAGAAGGGAGGATTTCAGCGTTTGTTGAGCAAGTGGGGTGGGTTTGATGCCATTGCGAACCACTCAGGAGCGTCTGTTGAAAAGGTTTCGCTCATTTTTGAATTTGATGTCAAATTTTTCAAGACCCTTGGAGCTTCCGTTAAGTTCTTCACTTCAAACCCAATTTACACTATTGAAATCCATCGGGTAGGTAATAACGGCTATTATTTAAAAGAACATATTTCGTTAAAGAAGCCCATTGTGAGCGTCCCGCATTTTTTAAATATGAATAATGGAGCTGGTTTCATTCTTGATATCGATGATGCTGGAACTAAAAAAGTTGTTCGGTATAAAAAACCTGAAGAAGTATTTGACGGTCAGGAATTAGTACTTGCGCAAGCAATTGACCCAAAACGCTTACATCCTTTGTTTGCTCTAAAAAAGGCAATTGAAAAAATATCGGTTTACTCTTATTTTGACACAACACAAGAAAGTGATATAAGAAGAATGGGAGAGTATGAACCAGATAGCCAAATAAAACAAGATGGAAGTAATCTGACGCAATATTTACAGCGGCTAAGCATTAATGCCCCTTTAGTTTTTGACGACACTATCAAATGGTTAAAAAGGGTTAACCCGTTTTTCAAAGACATCAGATTTGATTATTTAGGAAAACATTTTGCTTTAGTTTTGACAGAAGAGCGGCTTCGTAAACCCATCACATTGGAGGGCATATCGGATGGTACACTGCGGTTTTTGCTATTACTCTCCATTCTGCTTAACCCTCAAAAAGGAAAGTTGATTTGCATTGATGAACCGGAAACAAGCCTTCACCCTGATATGATAAGCATCTTGTCAGAAGTCATCAAACAATCGAACAAAGAAGGTACCCAACTAATAATTGCAACTCATTCACCGATGTTGCTGAATATGTTTGAGTTAGAGCAAGTATATATTGTTGAAAAAGATGAAAAGAATTCAACTGTATTCGTTTCTAAAACCGAGGAGGAATTCTCATCATGGACAGGCGAATTCCTACCGGGAAGGCTTTGGCTTCAAGGGCTGCTTGGCGGCAGAAGATGACTATGAATAAAGGAATAATTTTCACGGAAGGCAGAGGTGAACTTAACCCAGTAGAAAGTTCAACAGAACGGGCATTTGCTGGCATAGCAGACGATGACACTGGCCAAATGCTTCGCAATGCCTTTACGTTTTTATTTGAGCAGGAAATCCCGCAATTAAAAGCATTGTTCTTATTTCAAATGAGCGGCGGCTGGAAAGCAGCATTGAAATCTTTTGCCAAAAGCTTAAACGCAGAAAGCCTTCATCAAAATCATCTACTGATTGATTTTCAAGATGTTCCAGCGCATTTGGTGTCAAAAAAAGAAAATCTTGCCCAGCAAGTTGAAGAATACCTTGAAAAAGGTGAGATAGACGCTCCAATTGTTGATTATTTCAAGGCGTCATTTCTGGATGTTTTTTTCATGGTTCAAAAAATGGAAGCTTGGATTTTGTCACAACCTGAAGTAATTGAAAAATGCTTCGGTCATTTGGAATACAACCGAACTAAGTTTGAGGCAAGGAAAGGAAAAGAACTTGCTTTAGCTGCTTCCTCCATTAAAGACCCAGACTCCGTTTTAAACGAACTTTTAAGATATTTTGAGAAACCTGATAAAAACGGAAATTTCAGAAAATTAAAGTATGAAAAGGGTGGAAAGGTAAGGCTCGCCTATGAAATGCTGACCAAATTGAGCATGAAGCAATTGATGACAGATTTTGAAGATATCCGGGGGCTTGTTGATAAAATCCGGCAAGTGAATAGTATTTGAAACAGCAAATAGTTACAAAATGCGCCCCCCCTCACTTCCTCCTTTGCGTCACATACACCACCAACTCCCGCATCGCCGTCTTCGCTGCCGAGTCGGGCATCTGGTCGAGGATGGCGAAGGCCGCAGCACTGTACCGCTCCATCGCCGCCTTGGCGTAGTCGAGGCCGCCACTGGCCTGAACGAAGGCGATGACCTCCTTCACTTTTTCAGGCTTGTCGCTGTGGCGCTTGATGAGGTTGATGATATGACCCTTCTCGCTGCGGCTGGCGTTTTCGAGGGCGTAGATGAGGGGCAGGGTGAGTTTTTTCTCCTGAATATCAATGCCAAGGGGCTTGCCCACGTCGTCGGTGCCGAAGTCGAAGAGGTCGTCCTTGATTTGGAAGGCGATGCCGAGGTTTTCGCCGAAGCGGCGCATCTGTTCAATCACTGTTTCGTCCTTCGTCGTGCTGGCTGCGCCAACGCTGCACGCCGCCGCAATGAGCGACGCCGTTTTCTGGCGGATTACTTCGTAATAAATCTCCTCTTTGATATCCAATCGGCGGGCCTTTTCGAGCTGCAATAGCTCGCCCTCGCTCATAGCCTTCACGGCCTCCGAGATGATTTCCAGCAAGCGGAACTCCTTGTTTTTCAAGGCCAGCAAAAGCCCCTGCGCAAAAAGGTAATCGCCCACGAGCACGGCCACCTTGTTTTTCCAGAGGGCATTGATGGAGAAAAAGCCCCGGCGCTCGTCCGACTCGTCCACCACATCGTCGTGGACGAGGGTGGCGGTATGCAGCAGTTCCACCATGGAAGCGGCGGTGAAAGTGGCCTCGGTGGTACCGCCGCAAATCTGGGCGCTGAGGAAGACGAACATGGGCCGCACCTGCTTGCCCTTGCGCCGCACGATATAGTACATGATGCGATCCAACAGCGGTACATGGCTCCGAAGTGCTCCCCGGAAGTGCTGCTCGAACTTGTCCAGTTCGTGCTCGATTGGCCGTTTTATCACATCAATTGACGACATCCTCAGTTGGCAGTTGGCAGTTGGCAGTTGTCAGTCAAAGCCTGCTTATTGGGTCTTGGCTGGCAATTACCACGCAAACTGTTTGCCGGGCAAAAGTAGTTGGAATCTTTTGCAATCTGCTTTTGCACCGATGAAACAGTCGTGTTTTGAAATGGATGCGAAGAAAGCCGTTTTATTGTTCCTATTTCAACAAAGCACATAACGCTTGCCGGGCAGGGAGCGCACCAAGCCTTTGAACTCCAGGTTCAGCAGCAGGGCGGCCAGTTCGCTTTGGCCAATGGAGGTGGCGTAGCTGAGTTGGTCAACGCCCATTTCCTCGTTTTTTTGAAGAAGGTCAACCAGTGTTTTCTCTTGCTCGGTCAGTTCGTCGAATAGGCGGCCTTGGGTCACGTTGGCGGAGGGCTGGCCGTCTTCCCGGCTCCAGCGGAGTGCAGTGGCAACATCTTCGGCACTTTCAAGCAGTTGGGCGATGTTCTTTTTGATGAGGTAGTTACAGCCTTGCGAGAATTTGTCCTTGATGCGGCCCGGCACTGCGAACACATCCCGACCATAGCCGCTGGCCTGCTGCACGGTGATGATGGAGCCGCCCCTCGTGGCCGTTTCCACGACGATGGTGGCATCGCAAAGCCCGGCCACGATGCGGTTGCGCATGGGGAAGTTCTCCCGCTCCGGCCCCACATGGCTGGCAAACTCGGTGATGATGCCCCCTTGGCGCATCATTTCCATCGCTATTTTTTTATGCTGTGGCGGGTATATGCGGGCGAGGCCATGCCCCAGTACGGCGAGTGTTTCCAAGCCCAAATCGAGGCTTTTTTTGTGCGCCGCAACGTCAATACCGTACGCCAACCCACTGATAATGAGCGGCTTGTACGGCGCAAGCCCTTCCACCAATTCTTCGCAGATGCTAAGGCCATGCGGCGTTGGCGTGCGGGTGCCGATGATGCCAACGGTGCGTGGGCAGTTGAGGTCGGCGCTGCCGCTGTAGTAGAGCATGACGGGTGCGTCGCTGAGGTTGCGCAGGCGCTGTGGGTAGTCTTTTTGAAGGTAAAAAATGGGCTTGATGCCATGCTTGGTGAGGAACTCTACCTCTTTTTCCGCCTCCTCCATGACAGCGGGGTCGAGTACATTGTTAGCGATGACCTCCCCAATGCTGGGTATCCGCATCAGTTCCGTTTTCTTGGTGCTGAACACCTCCCGTGGGCCGCCGCAATAGCTGACGAGCACCTTGGCCGTCACTGCGCCCACCATCGGAATCTTGGTCAGCGCCACCTTGTAAAGCAAGTCATTCATTTTTTTTGCTGGGCAATCAAGTTTCTCATAGTTTTGGGTGCTTTTTTGTGAAACAAAGCACCCTATTACACTCGTTGGCTGCGTGACCGCATGCCTTGCACCGCAAACTTAGTTCAAAACCCTTTAATTAAGATGAAAGGACTCCTGTCAAAAGTTGAATATATTGTTATCGGCGTGCTCGCCCTTATTTTCCTGATGTGGACGGCCACGAAGTGCAACTCCCACAAAGAGGAGGCGCAGGACCAAGCGGCCATCGAGTCGCAGGAAGATAGTTTGGCGCAAGCTGACAACAAGAAGCTGCCGCCGCCCATTGCGCAGCAACCCGCTGCAACGCCAAAACCTGCCTCCTCTCCCGATACCTATCAGCCCATTGACGGTAGCGCACCGGCTACGACGACGACCAACGGCGCACAACCCGCTGCCAGCAATGCCACTGCACAGCCAGCCCAAACGCAGGCCGCTCAGCCAGCAACCAGCGCCGCCGATGCAGGCCGCTCCAAGCTCTTCGTCACCATTGACAAGCTGAAAGTGCGCAAGACCCCCGGCCTGAAAGGCG
Organism: Saprospiraceae bacterium; assembly: GCA_022841745.1. Taxonomy (GTDB): domain Bacteria; phylum Bacteroidota; class Bacteroidia; order Chitinophagales; family Saprospiraceae; genus UBA6168. Next base: position 11,648 of record JALHQW010000081.1, read on the forward strand.
AACTCTTGGGCGAGCTGAAGCTCTTCGACGAGGTCTATTACATGGACGAGGTCACCGACTCCAGCTATACCGTGAACCTCGGCACCGAGAAGGCCAACGAGCCTTATGTGAAAATCAAGACGAAGCGGGGCACCGTGGGCTGGGTTTACGGCGCAGGGGTGCATTACGTCAAAAAGAAGCGCAGCGGCGTGCTGCAATAATGGGCGGGCAATTCAACATAAGACCCACTCCTGTCGTTAAGGATGTGACCTCAAACGTTTTTACCGTTCTAATACCATGCAAATAATGAAAATCAAGACTTTGGCCTTCACGGCCCTTTTTACCATTGGCTATTTCATCGTACTTCAAGCCCAGGATAATGCCTGGAAGACCCTCGGCAAAGTGACCTATAAAAAGGAGTATGATGAAATGCTCGGCTTCAAGGTGGACGTGCCGATCTTCAGCGACGAAATCAAAAAGCTGGAAGGCAAGGAAGTGACCATCAAGGGTTATATCATCCCTGTGGAAGGATACAAAAGCCACAAAGAGTTTATCTTCTCGGCCTACCCTTACAGCATGTGCTTTTTCTGTGGCGGCGCAGGGCCTGAGACAGTACTCGAAGTCAAGGCCAAAACCGCCGTGCCCTTCACTGCCGACCCCATTACCATCAAAGGCAAATTGCACCTCAACTCCACGGACATCAACAAACTGATGTACTCACTTTCCAATGTTGAATTGGTCAAATGAGCTGCAAATCAACCTGGTAGCTGTGTTTTTTGGAAAATTTTCAATTTTTCCAAAACCACATTTCCCATTAAATTAGCTCTAAATGAGCAAAGATATACGCTTCGCAAAGCGTTGTATTTCAATTCGTTAAACCATTTTTTAAATCAATTCACGATGAAAAACTTTTTCAAGAAGCTGTTCGGCATGGGCGATGACAAAGCTGCCGAAACGGCAAGTAACACAGCAAGCACTGCCTCGCAGACTGCCGATACCGTAAAAGAGGAAGCCAAGGACACATTTTCTGACGTGGCCGCAGGTGCATCCAGCCTGTTCAACAAGGCCAAGGAATCCCTCGCCGATGTGGCCGCCGACATCAAGGAAGGCGCCAGCGCCGTCATTGAGGATGCCAGCGAAATGGCCTCCGCAGCGGGCGAAAAACTTGCCGAGGCAAAGGACAAGGTGAAAGAGGAATTTGCGGAGCGGGTCGGCGACCCGTCCGACCTGATGGCCAAGGCCAAGGAGTCCCTTTCCGAAGTAGCTGCCGACATCAAGGAAACCGCCAGTGACCTGGCCGAAGACGCTGGCAAGCTTGCCGCCGCTGCTGGCGAAAAACTGGCTGAAGCGAAGGACTACGTGACAGAAGGCGTCACCGAGCATATTGGCAACCCGGGCGAACTGCTTTCCAAGGCCAAGGACTCCGTCGTGGAGGCTGGCACCAAGTTGAAAGACGCCGCCCAGGAAGAATGGGCCGCTGCCAACGAAAAAATCCAAGACCTGAAGGAGTCCTTCACGGGCAAGGATGAGCCAGAAGCCGAAGCTCCTGAAGCGGACGGTGAGGCAACGGCAGCCGTCGAGCCGAAAACGGACGATGAGACGAAGGCGGTTGCCTAAGTTTTAGCTGTTTTTACATAATGGGCGTTTGGTGACAAAAGGCATCAAACGCCCATTTTTTATGACCTAAAGCGAACTGTTGCAGCTTCAACGCCGAGCCATTTTGGGGTAGCTTGTAAGGAGGAATAGAGGGAAAGGAAAATTTATAGAGAGATTTTGGTGCGTTAACCTCCAGATTAAGGTCCCAAACTACCCCTGCCATGAAGGGAGACCTATCTTATCTTGCAACAACAAATTTTGTTACTGTTATCACTGCCTCCTCTTCCAGAAGCTGAACAAAATACATGCCTGCCGCCCAATCATTGACATAGACTGAGTATGAAGCTGTATTATTGGAAGGAATAGCCTCCTCCATGACTCTCCCGTCGGCACTAATGATGCGAAAAGCTATATCGTTTAATGGTTGCTGTATTTTTAGTTGGAAGTTCACCAATTCGTTGGCAGGGTTGGGATAAATCAACAACTTGCTTTGCGCAACCACTTCGTTGTCGTTCACCAAGAAATCGGTGCAATAGGTGTCGTTGCTGGAGTCAACATCAAAGAACAAATTTGGATGGGATGTCCAGGCGCATAAATTATAGTTTTGTCCTACCGGGTTTTCGTTTGTGATGAAGTAAAATTCTGGCCAAGCTATGCTAAACTCCTCTCCAGGCAAAATGTCCAAATTAAAAATAGCTTTAGTTGCCCCGGATGAGCGTAGATGGAGTTGATTCACGGGGTTCACTCCGAAGTTTTTTATGGTGATAATCGCTTCTGGGCAAGTTGTACGATATACGTTTGCCTGGCCGACTTGCTGAATATTCACGGAGCTGCCTACATTTAACCCAACTACTCCAATGTCGTCGGCAAATATTGGGGTAAAGCCATCCAAGGCGTATTCCTTTAAGAAAGAAGCTGTTGAGTAGTTATTGGAGGTAATATTTCCATAAAACACATCACCAGCCAGTGCAATTCTATCAGCTCCTAACGCTATAAATTTATACACTTCTTCACCTTCTAACTCAAACTCATTGAACAGCGATAAATCGTTTTCATAGATTACCACCCTATTAATGTTGGTTAAAATTGCTAAATTATTAACTGTCACATCAAAATCTATTATTTCCTCATCCGAAAAGTCAATATGGTCTAGTTGCTGATAATCTGCTGATAGTAATGTGACGGCGTTCGCTGTAGCGCCAAATATTCTTCCTGAACTATCCATTTTGATATGGTTAAAAACAAACTCAGGTCGTACAGCGGCAATGTTGCCATTGTTGTCCAAGGTTAACAACCCTTGCTGTGTAGCTATCAGAATGGAATCCGCAGCGGTGACCAACATATCGTTGCAACCATAATTCAACAAGGTTTCCCATATATTACTGCCATTGGGTGTTGTTAAAAATATTTTATTTTCAAAATCTAAATCCAAAACGGCCAAACTTCCGTCTGACAAAGGTTTTATTATTCTCTGATAGGGGAAATAATCAATATTCAATAGCGTCTTGTTCCAGTTTTGGTCGAACTTAAAGAAATAACTAATTTGCCAGCCTTCTCCAGAAACCGTGTCAATACCTTGGCCTCGAACTGCGAGGGCAATGGTTGAATCTGGCATGTCAATAATACGGCTGTCTAAGTAGCTTGCGTAACTTGGCGGTGGCACAAACTTATAGCGGTATATTTCATTGCCCGCACCATCAAGCACGATTAGCCCATCAGAGTAAGCAGCACCGTGCAGCATCGCATAATAGCCCCGCTTTGTCTTGACCAATTGGTAGGCATGGTCAAAGTTTTCCAAGGTATCGTTGACCCAAGCAAACTGGCAATAACCATTCAGAGCAATACTTGATATAAAAATCAAGCTGAGCAAGTTTTTCATTGATTTAATTTTATTGCTTGATGAATTTTTCTGAATGCAGCATCCTATCCTCGTCCATGTATTGCAGCCAATACACCCCATTCACCCAGTCATGTATTGGTACAACATAGGTCGAGTTCAAGTTTTCGGTTTTCATTTCTTTTACCAGTCTCCCATTGCTATCCACAATCCTGAACATCGCCACTTTGGAGGCACTCGGCGCTCGAAGGTAGAAGTTCAAGAAATCGGAAGTGGGGTTCGGGTAGATGGAAAGCTCGATTGTGGGTTTCCCTTCATCGGTAATGGCATTTGGCAGGTGGCAGCCCGGCACGAGGCATCCGAAGGAATCTACTTTAAGCACCCAACCGGGTGCTGGTACGCCTTGCTCTACCGTAATGCCTGCTACTATATAGCCCCCGTCGGGTGTGGTGGTCATAGTCCATGGCTCTGGATTGAGTAACTGTCCATCAATCCATGAATAATACCTGGCCCAAAGGCTGTCGCCGGATGGTGATACCTTGGCGAGCCAGGTACCAAATTGTAGTTCTGGAACAGACACATTATCAGCCAATTGCCCTGTGACAACATATCCGCTACCATCCATTGCCTCAACCATTTCTGCAAGTTGTGTACTTTCACTCGGTACTGCACCCCTTAGGGGTGTTTGCCATTCCATATTATTTTCAGCATCCAATTTAAAAACCATTGCATCCCATAAGATTACCCCATCGCTCTGATTAATAGGTATCTCCACTCCCTTCCTACTTGCCACCACCAACCCACCATCAGGTGTTTTGACCAATGCCTCGGCCTCGCCCCAAAGCTGCCCAGCGGGGGAAAGCCACTGCCAAACTTGGTTGCCATTTGCATCTGTTTTTATTATCAATGTGCGGTATGTGAAATTTTCCCAGACTTGGTTGGTGTTTTCCCGGTTGCCGCCGATGATATAGCCACCATCATCATCAAGGATGAGGGCAGTGGCGGTTTCCTGAAGCGGGGTACTCGCATATATCTTGAACTGCTCTTTGTTGAAGGCGGAATCCAGGAACAACATGGAAATATCAAAGTCTATATCCTCTATGGACTCATGCCCAAAAAGCACGGCATAGCCATTGTCGGGGCGTTGTAGCACCCTTCTTGATACCATGTGCTGGAGTTCTGGAAATAGGGGGCCATAATATTGCCTTGTGAACACTGTGTCAAGGTCGGGATTATGCACTATTAGTATTGCCCTGGCAATTGAATCGCCCATTGATGCAACTTGAATAAATCTGCCGTCGGAAGTATTTATTAAATTGTTAAAAACTCCGTCATAAAGCGTCCCAACCGAATAAATAGTGGTTGAGTTGATTAATTCACCGTTCAAGTCCAATTTTGAGAACATAAGGCCAAGATAATAGGGGGCAACAGAATCTGTAAATGTGGACTTCAGGTAATAGCAAGAATCGGTGGCCACAACCCCTGAGAATCTCGTGAATGAGAACCCAGGATAAATAAGCTTATTAAAGGTGACCTGTCCAAACGATGTTTGAACGGCAACCGTCAAAAATATTGAAAATATTATAGTTAAAGGGAATTTTACCATAGCTGCCTATAGGTTAAGTAGGCGACAGGATTACCTGCCGCCTACTTTAGGTTGTTATTTAATGATGACCAATTTTGCCATGTCCGATTCTCCGTTAACGAACTTGATTTTGAAGAAATAGAAGCCAGCATCCACCTTGTCCGTTTCCCAGTTTATGCTGCCAAATTGGCCATCAACGGCCATGCGTTCCACTTCCCTGCCCTGCATGTCCATAATTTGGACAATGCCTTTGTCAACATTGCTGGGCAATTGCCAATTAAAGGCGACCGATTTGCTGGCAGGATTTGGATAGGCAGTTATATAATGCCCATTGGCAAGGTTAGCAGTGCCGCTTCCCATATCGGGCATCACGAGGGGCTGCAACTGCCCGCTTGGGTCGAGGGCAATCACCTCATAATGGTATCCATAAAAAGCATTGAGCACCCCCCTTGACATCGCCCCCGCCATGCCAGGTTCTGTATCGGCAATGGCTTTGATGGAGGCAATAGTAGAAGCGGGAATCGCATTGACGGGGATTTGGTTGTCCTGGATGTTTTTCCAGGTGCCCACCAAGGTCACAAAATTGCCATGGGACTGGGTCTGTTGTGCATCCAACGCATAGTCCTGCGTGATGTCCGAAAGCTTTTGATAGGCAGCGGTGAAATTGCCCTCCGAAATATAGGAGGAAACAATGGAGTAGTCTGCTTCTATACTTTGCTTATTTCCCAACCATGTTCGCAGCAGCGGTAGGTTTAGGCCAAGTGTGTCCTGCTCTATATGGCATATCAACTTATCGGCGGCAAGCTGCATGCCAATACGGTATTCGGCTACCTTTATTTCCTTCTCGGTGCGGGCCGTGGCATCGTTGGAATGGGAGAGTATGGTAGCGGCGGTCGTGGCAGGGAAGGAAGCGTGAACAGCGACCCTTACTGCTGATTTTCCCAGTTCATCCGGGTTTGCGATTAGGATGTCGCGTACAGCATTTGACGACAACACTTGAACCTTTCCTATGGCTGCCTTCAAAACCTCCTCAGTCAGATAGGGTGAATTGGCCTGTAGTTGTTGGACGACCTGAGTAGCATTTGACAGGCTGGCCCCATTGACCTGGCTCAATAAAGCCGAGGTATTGCCCCCGTCCAAAAGTGCCGTCAGGCTGGTTGCATCGCTTTGCCAGGCCGACTTGGAGTCATAGAACTTGGTCTCTGTTTCCTGCCATTCCGTAGGAGTAAGTGTGCATGTTAATTTTGTCTCATCATTGTCTGGGTCACCAGAACATGCGTTGTTCTTCTGGGCTATTACTTTGTCAACACCAAACACATATAACGGAACCTGATTAGCTGTAGTCGAATGGTAATATTTTATTGTGCCAGCCTCGTTCCTGAAATCCCCATCCGGCGGGTAAAGTTGGGTAAACGTGTTCCTTGCAGCATTGCCGTTCCCTTGTTTTGGGAAGATAGGCCCTATGGCCAAAAAGTCACGGGTATTGTTTGAGTTCTGGTTGCACAGGTATTGGAGGCCAGATAACGCCCCCGAATTTACCAGCTGCGCCTGATTGCCCCTAGAAAGGGAGCTCAGGATATTATCTTTAATCCGGTTGAAAGCACTTCCACTGTTGTCCACAAGGATACCGATTCTTTCGGTAGGCACATTGCCAGTCCCGCTCAGCGTATTCCTTTCCACATTATAGCCTGTGCAGTTCGTCATTACGATGCCCCTCGCTCCTATATCAGTCCCGTAGGCACCGCCACCGACATTGAACACATTCCTGGTGACGGAGATATTGTTGGTGCCAAAAGCATTGATGCCAATTTTGTTGTCGGAAAAGACGCAATTGCCCCCAACGCTGAAATTGGACAATGGGCTGAACATCCAAGCATGCGCAAAAATACCGTTGAAGAACCCTGAAAACGTACTGCCATTGGACACCGTGAACACAGAACCTGTGGCAGATATGCCATAGGTCTGTTCGAGCATGCCGTGCGGTATTTTCATGGCGGAGAAGTCGCAGTTGCTGAACATGGTGCCACGGTTGCCCGCAAGGCTCACATGGGTCAAATTGGCAATGGGGGTGGTCGCCGTTTCACCGTCGTAGGTGAAGTTCGTGTCGAAAAACCAACTCTTGCTGGTCTTGAAATATGGGTAGAGTGTGAGGTTCCCGCAGTTGTAGAAAGTGGACTCATCCGTGGACAATATCCTGCCACCGCCCATTATTTCCGACATATAGGCACCTTGAACCAGGGCGGCGTTGGTTAGCCTTAGGTAACCTTGGGCCTGGACGCTCCAATCTGCAGTAGGGTCGCCTTCCACTACGAAGCCCTTCCAGCCTGGTGCACAGTTATTGTAAACTTCGCCGCCGTCAACGGTGAGCTTGCCACCTTTTTCCACGGTCATTTTACCCGAGTTGGGCATACCCACCCTGCAAGTTATAGTAAGCGAGCCGCCAGACTTTACGACTACATTGGAGCGGAGTTGAATATCAATGTCCCAAACTTCATGTTCTCCACTATTGATTATGATGTCGGGCAAATTAATGTCGCAGTTTCCAACCATATTGTAGTTCCCATTACCTACTGGTATGTGTGGGCCAGCACCATCAGGGAAACGCTGTATGGCGGGGTTGAGTTTTTCAAAGAAATAATGGATTTTACCCAGCTGACATTGAGTGAGGGCGCATTTGGTGCCTGGGGCTTCAAGAAAGTCGCAACTTAACACATTGGTAGAAGTACCATGTCCTTGAGCAACTCCCCACGGCGTATCATCACATCCATCGTCGCCGTTTAAATGCCTAAAATGGGCACGTAGTGGGCCAATATGGTCAACCCCCATAACATGGTATAGTTCCCCCACCAAGCCTGTTCCTAATTTTGCGGCTTGGCTTGGGTTTGCTTGGTAGGCATTGTATAGGCCGTAGTACAATGCCATCGGGGTTGTTGGTGGAGCATTTCCAACACAATTTAGACTGGAAGAACTAGTAAAAGCCCCTTTTGCCAACTGATAAGAATCAATGCCTTGTGGGTCTGGAATGTTGTTTCCATTACAATCACGCCATCTTCCACCGGACATAAAAATATGGTAGGCATTCCTGATGTCGTCACTTGAAAGTGCGGCTATTTGCGATTGGGGAAGGTCTGGCGACCATCCGCTACCATTATTGCCCCCTGTAACGTATAAGTCGCGCATGGCTCCTAAACTCAGATCTTTGTAACAACAATCTGTATCAGGTGGTATTGGTGGTTGTTGCCAAGGTTGTCCATCAGGGAAGCAATTCGCTTGATTTTGACCATTAACTATAATCACGTTAGGTGAACAGGTTTCCCCTGGGCAGGCTGCCGCTTCATAGAAAGAAGTACCCCACCCCCTATTATTGCGGTGAAAGAAAACATCGTTACCAATAGTGCCCGTGTTAAGCAGCCTAATCCGTGAATCCGATATATCAGGGGAATAGTCGTCCGGGGATGGACATAGATTTCCAAGAAAATCATTGACACCGCCAGGGCCATCAAAGAATGATTTGATGACATCAATATGCTGCTCCGTAAAATTGCCCGGGTCGTTTGGGTCTTCCTTCTGCAAAACATGTACCACCACCCTAATATATTTCAAGGGGGTCCGCTCAGGGTGATCTGGGTCAGGGGCATAGCTCAATGAATTCTCACAGTTCGGAAGGTTAGCACCCTCGGGAGGCCAACAGTCAGGATAGTTCTGATTATGAGAACCGGATATGGGACAAAGCGGCGGGGCATCCGTTGAACAATATACATGGGCAATGCCAGCACTTGGTTTTGCGAACGAACATGTAGGGTCATAGGAAAAATAGGCCTCCAAATAAAAAGGTTGATTGGGCTCTGCTGCGGTACTTATTTGAACGTCAGTAAAAATATGGGAGGTAGCAGTAGTGGTGTTCACTACTAGGACTTCGGCATTGCCTCGTCCAGCAAGGATTAGCTTTCCAGTAGCAGGCTTATCTGTAAAAGTAACGGTTACAGTTGCCGTAAAAAAGTCGTCCTCTGCGATGGCATTGGTGCCATTGTTATTGCAGGCTGAAAGGTTCGATGTTGTGATGTTTGTAATTGCGCAAGTCACCAACGCCGCTTCTTCCGCTTTCTCGATGCAGGTATCTGTACTTGTGTTCTCGTCGGCTTCTCGCAGGGCAACGCCTTGAGCGCCAGTTAGAAATGCCGTAAAGAACAGCAGTAGCTTGAACGCCTCACTGAATTTAGGGTGTAGGTTTGGGAGGTAAGAGATGAAAGCAAGTTTCATGGTTCAGGAATTTTGCAGTTGGGCTACCCACGGCCAAGGTCGAAAGATAACCCAGCTTTTGGTAAAAGGATGAGTGAAAATTGCCGAAGGCAAAGCCCACGACAGTTCCTTTGCAAAATTCCTCCCTAAAAAACCACGAGCGCAACTACCTTTGCGCATATAATTATGTAATTTCTGCATATCTTTATGCAATAAACGCAGAAAACATGCAATTTGGCCCTAAAATCAGACGAGTCAGGGAAATGTTTGGCTACACGCAAGAACTTGTCGCCAAAAAACTCGGCATTCACCCAACCACCTACGGCAGAATGGAAAAGATAAAAAAGAAGGACAAAGTTGACACGGAAGTGCTGGATAAATTGGCAGCATTCTACAACGTTTCACCTGAGGACATCCTCAATGAGAAACTGCTCGTGCACATCCAAAAGCAAACGGGAAGCCAATCTGGCGGATTGGTCATCAATAACGCTTCCGAGAAGGTATTGGAATTGTACGAGGAAAAGATAAAACTGCTGGAGGAAAGGATAGTACGCCAAGCATATAGAGAGGAGTAACTAACGGAACGGATAAAAAGCCAGGAAGAACAGATTGCGACCCTTCAATTGCAGTTGACCAACTTGGAGAAATAGCATTTACATCATCACGTTTGACGACAAGATTGTCATCAAAATCAAGAAGCAGCAAGGCGACCCATCCAATGGGCTGACCATCAACACAATGTCTGACAAGATGTGGGCATTGTTCGAGGAGCGGATAAAAGCGCAGGATGCTACCATTCAGGCAAAGGATGCCACGCTACAAGCAAAGGATGCGCTAATCAAGGCGTTGTGCAAAAGGCTCCCTCCGGTCGCCTTTTGCAAGCCCTCCTGAACAAAGGCGGCCAACAATAGAGCCATAAAGTAAAAACGGCTGTGTTGAATTCACTTAGGCACTGCCGTTTTGGCAAATGTCAGCGCCTGTAAGATGGCCGCCACCGCCATCACCGTCAAGCACCCAATCGGATTCAGCCAGATAAAGCCGAGGTCTTCCTTCCCATCCATCCTATCCATAAAATAAACGGAAAGCACCACGGCCTCGCCCACGAGCGCAGCGATGAAGACCGCCGTGCCACGCACCCATTTCATGGCAAAGGCCACGGCGAATATGCCGAGGATGGTGCCATAGAGCAGCGACCCCACGATGTTCACCGCTTGTATCAGGTTCTCAAAGAGCAAGGTCACCGAGGCAAAGCAGATGACCAGCGCACCCCAGCCGATGGTCAGCCATTTGCTCACCCCGAAATAATGCTTGTCGGGCGCATCCGGCTTCATGGAACGGCGATAAATGTCCACGACCGTAGTGGTGGCGAGGGCGTTCAGTTCGGAGGCGATGCTTGACATGGCGGCGCAGAAAATGACGGCCAGCAGTAGCCCAATCATGCCTTTCGGCAAATGATTCACCACGAAGGTGATGAAGACGTAGTCCTTGTCGTTCGGCTCGATTTTCACTTGGTCGTTGTCGGCGTCGTACTGGCGCAGCAGGTCGTCCACTTGGCCCCGCACGGCCACTTCTTGGGCGGTCAGGTCGGCCACTTTGGTTTTTGCTGCCGCAATTTGCGCAGCATCCTCCGTGTGCAGGGCGCTCACGAGGGCCTTCACTTCCACTTGTTTTTGTTGAAAAACGGCGGTGTGCTGTTGCTTCAGGTCGTCCAACTGCGGGCGGTACTTTTCCGATTTTTCCAGCATGGTCAGGTTCGCCTTGTTGAAGTGAACAGGCGGCTCGGTGAACTGGAAGAACAGAAACACCATCAGACCCGTGAACAGCACGAACCATTGCATCGGCACTTTGATGAGGCCATTGAACAGCAGGCCCAATCGGCTTTCCTTCAGCGAACGCCCGCTCAGGTAGCGTTGCACCTGCGATTGGTCGGTGCCGAAATAGGATAGGAACAGGAACACCGATGCAATCAGCCCCGACCAAAGGTTGTAGCGGTTGGAAAGGTCCCATTTGCCGTCGGCAATATCTGTTTTGCCCAATTCCCTTGTCACTGCCCAACCATCGCCCACGCTCATATCGGACGGGAATTTTGCAGCAATCAAAAATGCTGTTACAATCATTCCTATTAGAATGACCAACATCTGCTGTTGCCCGGTCACGCTCACCGCCTTCGTTCCGCCAAACACCGTATAAATCGTGACCACGCTGCCGGTGGCAATAATCGTCCATTGCAGGTTCCAACCCATGATACTTGCCAGCACGATGCTCGGCGCCGCAATGGTGAAGCCCGCCGCCATGCCCCTCGAAAATAGGAAAAGGATGGCCGCCAGTGTCCGGGTCTTAAGGTCGAAGCGCTGCTCCAAAAACTCGTAAGCCGTATAAACATTGAGCCGGTAGTAGATGGGCAGCACGAATACGACCAGAATGACCATCGCAATGGGCAGCCCGTAGTAGAATTGCACGAAGCGCATCCCATCATCAAAAGCCTGACCGGGCGTGCTGAGGAAGGTGATGGCGCTGGCCTGCGTCGCCATGACGGAAAGGCCGATGGTCCACCAGTTCAGTTCCCGGTCTCCCATGAGGTAGCTCCGCACGTTGTCCACGCTGCGGGTCTTCCACATGCCGTAGATGATGATTCCGCCGAGAACGGCGAGCATGACGGTCCAGTCTATCCAATGCATTTGAAATATGGTTGTTTACGAACGGTCGGTGTGATTTGTCAAACTACTTAGGCTCCTTTGACGAATAGCCTGAAACAGATTTGCGCCCGCAAAGTAGGAAAAACCGCAAATAGCGGGATATTTGTGCATGTGACACACCAACCAACGCCAATGGACCTGTCAAGGCACTTCTAATTGCGTAGCACCTAAAGCAGGCAAGTGGCGGTAACATTATCCAAGTCTTTGACGAGTATGAAAAAATCAATCCTTGCACTGGCCCTTGCAATCGCCGCAATCCAAATTGGGTGCAAGCAATCCAACGAAACGAGTTCGGGCACGTTGAGTTCCGAAAACCTTGAGAAAGCGTTGATGGAAAAACTCCTGACGGCCAAGGACGGAGATATTATCCAATTGCCTGAGGGCAGCTTCAGTTTCAACCGTTCGCTTTCGCTGGAGGCTATTCCGAATGTGACCCTAAAAGGCGCTGGCATGGGCAAGACCATCCTCTCCTTCAAAGGACAAATAGAAGGTGCGCAAGGATTGCTGCTCAAAGACTGCGAGAACCTCACCCTTGAGGGCTTCTCGGTGCAGGACACGAAGGGCGACGCCATCAAGGCCCACAACTGCAAGAACATTACGATGCGTGGCCTTGAAACCACCTGGACGGGCGGCCCCAAAAAGGAAAACGGGGGCTATGGCCTTTACCCGGTCAGTTGCACCAACGTGCTGATGGAAAATTGCGAAGCCTCCTATGCCAGCGATGCGGGCATCTACGTCGGCCAATCTACCAATGTGGTGGTTCGGAACAACTATGCCCACCACAACGTGGCCGGCATTGAAATCGAGAACACCCGCAACGCCGACGTACACAACAACCGGGCGATGGAGAATACTGGCGGCCTGCTCATTTTCGACATGCCCGACCTGCCCCAAGCCAACGGCTGGAAAATCAAGGTGCATGACAACCAAGTAGAGAACAACAACCACCCAAACTTCGCCGCACCCGGCACGGTGGTGAGCATCCTGCCACCCGGCACCGGCCTGCTGATGATGGCCCACCGGGAAATCGAGGTGTACAAGAACACCATCAAAGGGCACAAAACGCTCGGCCTGTGCATGAACAGTTGGCTCTTCACCGGGCGGCCTTTCGAGTCGAAAGAGTACGACCCGTTCTGCTCGGCCATCCACGTCCACGACAATACCTTCGAGGGAAACACCGGCGAGGTGGACACTTCCACCGATTTTGGGAAACTAATGGCCGCCGTCACGCAGGGCAAGACGGTTGACATTGCCATGGACGGCATTTTCAACCCCGCTTCCCTCGGCGACAAGGGCGTGCCCACGGGCGATGCGGCTTTTTGCTTCAAAAACAACGGGAACATCAGCTTTGTCAACTTCAATGCTGGCAAGGGCAGCAAACCGGAGGAGATTGCCAAGAACCTCAGCACAGACATCGCCCCGTTCGATTGCTCCCTCAAGGGCGTTGACATCACGGGGCACGATACTTGGCTGACCTTGAAATAAGGCCGTCAAGCCATTTTTGAAAAAATTAAAAGCTATTTCACAAATACCGCCCATGCGCCGCACCAGCTTTCTACTGTTGACCTTCTTGGGGCTTTGCGCCTTCCTGCTCTGTCAACAATGCCAGATGCCCCAGGGTGATGGTGTTGTGCTGGACCCCAATGCGGAGCCGTTCCAGCAACTTTCGGAATACCAGTTTTTCACGGGCAACCCAAAGGAACTGTCCCCCAATAAAGGGGTATTGCCCTATGACCTGAACTCGTCGCTGTTCACCGACTATGCCGAAAAGGCCCGGTTCGTTTGGATGCCAAAAGGTGCTGTAGCAAAGTTCGCCGCTGACAAGGCATTCGAGTTTCCCGTTGGGACGGTGCTCATCAAGAACTTCTTCTATTACAACGACAAGCGGCAGCCGGAAAAAGGCCGCCGTATCATCGAGACCCGCTTGCTGGTGAACAGGGAAGGGGGGTGGGACGCCTTGGCCTACGTCTGGAACGACGAGCAGACCGATGCTACACTCTCCATTGCCGGGGACATCAAGGAGGTGACTTGGACGAACGAGGCGGGCCTGCAAACCACCTTCAACTACCTCGTACCCAATCGCAACCAATGCAAGGGCTGCCACAACCTGGACGGGAAGTTGACGCCCATTGGCCCGAAGGGCCGAAACCTCAACAAGGAATTTAACTACCCGGACGGTAGCGTGGCCAACCAGCATGAAAAATGGGCCAGCGTTGGCTACCTGACCGAATACGACCCCGCCGCCGACCAGCCCAAATTGTCCCAGTGGGATCGCCCCGAAAGCGGCAGCCTGCATGAACGAGCAATGGCCTACCTCGACATCAACTGTGGGCACTGCCACAATCCGCAAGGCCCCGCCAATACCTCCGGACTGAACCTCACCGTTGACCAGCCGGCCAATATCAACCTCGGCATCTTCAAGGCCCCAGTATCCGCCGGGTCAGGCTCAGGTGGCCGCAGTTACAGCATCGTGCCCGGCCACCCAGAAGCGTCCATCCTGGTGTACCGGATGCAGACGACTGACCCTGGCGCAATGATGCCAGAGCTTGGCCGAGTCACCGTGCATCGGGAGGGCGTTGAGTTGATGCAAGCTTGGATTGCTGGAATGGACGAAAGGCAAGGGCCGGATGAAGGGATTTAGGGGTTGGCGACGAACCACCGCCGCTACCTCAAAACTCGAAATAAATCAAAAACTAAAGTCTCAGAAATGCTTCCAACCCTGCGCCACTAAATCATGAATCTTCCCCCCACTTGAATGCAGCTTCACCCCTTCGCTCTTCTCCGTTATCTCGCCCATGATGTAGATGTCCGGCAGTAGGCGCACCTTTTCTAGGTCGTTTGGGTCAATGGTAAACAGCAGTTCGTAGTCCTCGCCGCCGTTGAGGGCGCAGGTGAGGGGGTCGAGCTTGAACTGGAGGGCCTGCATCTTGGCGTCGTTGTGGATGGGAACCCCTACCTCCTCGATGATGGCCCCCACGCCCGACTGCTTGCAGATATGCATTAGGTCGGAGCTGATACCGTCCGAAACGTCCATCATGGCCGTGGGCACGAGGCGGTTCTGGCGGAAGAGGTCAATCATGTCCTTGCGGGCCTCTGGTTTCAGGAAGCGGCCAATGAGGTAGTCCTGCTGCTCCAGGTCGGGCTGGATGCCGGGGTTGGAGAGGTAGAGTTGCTTCTCCCTTTCGAGCAATTGCAGGCCGAGGTAGGCCGAGCCGAGGTCGCCGGTGACGCATAGCAGGTCGCCGGGCTTGGCGCCGCTGCGATAGACCAGTTCTTCCTCCTTTGCCTGCCCGATGGCCGTCACGCTGATGAGGAAGCCCTTGAGCGAGCTGGTTGTATCGCCACCCACGAGGTCAACACCGTAGAACTGGCAAGCCAATTTCACCCCCTCGTAGAACTCCTCCAGCGCCTCCACGCTGAAGCGGTTGCTCACGGCGATGGACATGGTGACTTGCTTCGGCTGGGCGTTCATGGCATAGATATCCGAGAGGTTCACTACCACCGACTTGTAGCCGAGGTGCTTCAGCGGCGTGTACATCAGGTCGAAGTGGACACCCTCCACCAGCAGGTCGGTGCTGAGGACGGTAAGGTAGCCCGTATTGTCAATCACCGCCGCATCGTCGCCGATGCCCCGGTGGCTGCTGGGGTTCTGTATTTCGAATTGCTGCGTCAAATGCTCGATGAGGCCAAACTCGCCGAGCGAGGCAATTTCCGTGCGTCCGAGGTCTTGTTTTTCCATGTGAAAATGCCGTTTTCCGTTCCTAAACGAAGGGTGTTTTTGGAAAAATTTCATTTTTCTCCCTCCATCCAGGTGCCTTTCTTAAAGTATGCCGTTTTGAAAGACGAGGGCGAAGGTAGGGGTTTTGGTGGGAAGTGTGCAGGGGGGGCGGGGCTTTAGGATTTTCTTAATTCCCACAGTTTGAGCGAAGCGACCCTTGTGGCGTTGTTTAAAAAGTAGAATAATTTTGATGGTTGCTTGGTTGGATATTTGGCTTATATTATCTTTGTTCGTCATCCTTTCGTGGCAGTAAGGAGGTTTTACTGCGGATAGGATGGGGATTGAGGCATTGCTTGTTTTGGATAGTCGGTGAGGTAGGTGAATATTCAAAACATGCAATGCGTCAATCCGTAGTTCTCGGTAACTGAAAAGAAAAAAATGAGGCTCATGTGGTCTTACAGTGAAATAGGGGGTTTGGGGGCTGCTGCGCTCGCCCCCAAACCCCCTTCGCTTTCACGCTAACCCTTCATGAGCCAAAAATGAAATAAAAAATGAATAAAAATGTAATAATTGCATTGCTTTCGATAGCAGTTGTAATTCTTCTTGCAATAGTGATTTCTGACAAGGTAAAACCTTCGGCAGAGCAAGTTTTGAAATCACAGTACGATGAAATCAAAGACAAAGGAATTATGGAGATGACTGAAACTGAATGGAGTATTAGAAATAGGTACGAAGCATTACAGTCTCAAAAAAACAATCTGCCAACAGACACTTTGTCTTATCAACAGGCGAGGATGCAGGAAGAAACTTCGCAACTTTTGCTTGCAATCAATAATCCATGCGGAGAGACTAAACTAATTGAGGCGTTTCATGAAATAATGAAATTTAATATGCCATATGAAAGGTATAAACCAGAAGCGATTAACGTTCAACCTTCGGGCGATTGCTCGATAAGAATAAATGTAACCACAAAAGAACCTAAATATGGTTGGAAAACTTTTTGGGTTTTTGAGATTGTGTTTGACGCTTCGTTGGGAAAACATGTCCTTAACACAATCAAAAGGGACTTTTTAGGATAATAATCAATCAAAATTCAACTCAATAAAATTATGAAAGAAATATTTGACTGGATTTCAGTAAACAAAAATTGGATATTTGAAGGGATAGGCGTAGCCATTCTTACTGCGATTGTTGTTTTTATTTTTAGCAAATTGAAAAAAGAAAAAAAAGATGATACTGTAAGCAATAAAATTAAAGGAGATAAAAACTACCAAGCAGGAAGAGATATTAACATTACCAATCCTACTGAAAAAAAAACTAAATTAAAACCCATCATAGAAATTGAGGTTAAAGTTGATAGCAAAGGGCAAAGAAATAAAGGGTACAGCCCCAGAAACCCGGAAGTTATTATGGTAACGCAAGGAATAATATTTTTTGAACTCACTTGGGAGTATGAAATTTCTATCTTCAACAATTCTAACGTAACTGCCTACAATATCAAAATTGATTTTGAAGGCACTCCTTTTTCTTATTTGGAAAAACTTGATAAATTAAATAATATACCAGCAAATTCGTCCAAAAAAATAAAAGCAAATTATAGGAAAACAGTAGAGTGCAAAGGAAGCGAGGCTCAACAGATATTGAAAACTAAATTCCCAACCGAACTTGAAAACACCGTAATAAAAATAAATTATTTAGATGATGAACGTGAGAATTTTATCACTACCGCTAAAATTCAAAATGATGAATTAATCAATGAAATATAAAACCGAGAACAAAGCACTCCTGCCAACCCGCCCAAGCCCGCCCGCAAGGCCAGCGCAGGGCGGGGCTGACAGGAGTGCCACCGTTCGTGGCAACTAAAAAAGTAAAATCATGAGCCAGAATAAAATTGATGTGAATTTTTCATTTCAACCTACAAAAAAACTTTCGATAAAAGATACAAACAAGGCTCTAAAACTTTATGCGTCAAAGTTTGAAGAGGCTTTGGATTTGAAAGGTGATTTGCCAATTTTTTTAGATACAAACGTTCTTTTAGGCTATTATGGAATGTCCAAGAGCGAAAAGGAAAAATTATTAGAGGTATTCAGAAACTTAAAAGACAGAATTTATTTGACAGACCAAATTGAAAAGGAATTCTTAAAAAATAGAATTTCCGTTATTAAGAAAGATTTGTTTGTCCCCTTGAACTCAATTTCTACTGATTTCAAGAAAATGCGTAATGAAATTTCTGGTAAGTTTCAAAGTTTTCGAGAAGAGAAGAAGAAGATATTGTCACAAGACTACCCTGAGATTTGGAACAAAATACAAGAAATAGAAAGTCAAGCAAAAGCCATTTTAATGGATGAAAATGTTTTATCCGAATTAGAGGAAAAGGTTTCTGAAACAGTTCAAACTCATAAAAACATTGCTTATATCGATAATTTACTTGACATAGTTTCAGATTTCAAAGTGACGCAGCCACTTGAAAAAGACGAGATTGAATTCTTGTCTAGTGTGTATATTGAAATGTTAGAGAAATATCAAAATGAGAAAGAAAATCTAAAATGGCAAATAGCATTTCCCGGTTGTGGAGAAAAAAAGGAAGATAATCCGGAAGGAGATTTCTATATCTTCCATGAAATCTTGAAGTTTATCAAAGAGAAAAATTGTTCTTGCATTTTCTTGACGAATGATGTAACCAAAGATGATTGGTTGCAGAAAGATAAAAATCCTTTCGTGCATTATATTGAAAATGCGTACCTATTGACCAATAATGTGGTTTTTATTATTCATGCTGAACAGTCATTGCCCAACATCCAATTTGAAAATATACACAAAGAAGTTGCACCGATACAAGATTTGGAAGTTAATGACACAAAGGAAAGCACTATTATTACGATTAATCGAGATAAAGGTTTTGGGTTCATTTTTACAGAAAAAGGAAATTTATATTTTTCAAGAGACAACTTTGAAGGCTCCTTTAAAGACATCACAAAGAACGATATAGTTTCCTATAACGTCTCTACCAACGCCTATAATGATGAAATTGCAGTCAATGTCAAAAAAGAGATTTACAGTTTTGAGAACACTTCAAAGCTCATTGCCAGCAGTAAGATATCTTCAATAAAGAAAGATAGAGGATTTGGATTTATTGAAGCACAGCCTTCAAATTTATATTTTCATCAAACTTTCCTCGAAAATCCGCAGGATTTCAATTCCTTGGATGTGAATGATGAAGTAGAGTTTATAATGGGAAAAAACTACGACGGAGAGAATATTGCAAGACTTGTAAGAATATCCGAAAAAAACAAGCTATCTCAAAATGATAATGAGAAAAAAATAAATATATAAACCGAGAACAATTAGGGCTTAACCGCTGACCGGCAAGGGGGGGCATTCCGCACTATACCAGAGCAATCACTAACCTGCCCCCCCTTGCCGGTTGGCGGTTGAGCCTTGTTGAACGAAGCCGAC
>JALHQW010000082.1 GCA_022841745.1 Saprospiraceae bacterium
GGGGGGGTGGCGCCCCCCCCCCCCCCCGCCGAGGAGTTTTTTTTTTAGGGGGAATGAAAATTTTGCTTCGCAAAATTTTCATTCCCCCTTTCTTGGGTGCAGCGGTACGCTAAGGAACCCTACCATGCCAAAAACTTGACAGTTTGAGCTATAATTTCAATAACTTGAAGCTATTCAGTTTACCCGCTTGCCGGATTTGCAGCACGTAAACACCTGGACTTAGGTCAGCGATGGACGTGCGGCTATGCGACAAGTCCCGTTCCCGCCATTGGCGCTGCACCCTGCCGCTCATGTCCGAAATGACAAGGTCAGTTTTGCCCTGTAGGGGCTGCCCCGCCCGAATGTCCAGTACATCGGTCACGGGGTTCGTGATTCGGAAACCCTCATCCTCTGCTATCACGTCTGGCGTTGCAGAAATCAACAAGGTGCTGTCAAGGATGATGTTCTCGTCACCGGGTTCATATACTGCCACGGTGGCAAAGAGGTAGAGCATCTCGTCGGTCGTCCTTTCGCCCCATGTCACGTCAAGGGGCGGCGAGTTGGGGTTGTATGGGTTGTTGGTGGTATTGTCATAGGTGACGTAGGCACGGGTACGGTAGTTGAGCGGCAGCCTCACGGGCTTCTGCAGGGTATAAGTGCCTTGCCAGTAGAAGTCCCATTTCGGGATATCAATCAACGGGATGGTATCGGGACTGGCACCGGGCCTGTACGTGAAGGCTTTGAACGATTTTCCGAAAACGTGGGCGTGCGGCGTGAGGGTGAACAATGACAGCGGCACGGACGAGACGTCGGATATTTTCAGTTCCGAAATCAGCGTGTGCTCGGTATTGGCAGGGATGAGGAACGGCGGGTTCAGCAGCCCAAAATTGTCTTCAGCTGCCGCCAATACGCCATAGTAGAGTTCCCGGGGCTGGTTGGGCGTCAGGCGCATGTTCACGATGGAGCCTTGGTCCGTTTCGTTGAGGTGGCCGGGGGCAAAGTGGATTTCCACGATGAAATACCCGTTGGCCGGTATGCGGTAGCCAAAGGCCGGAGGCATCTTGATGACCGTGCCGCCGGGCGTCCATTCGGCCACCAGCGAGGCGTTGGGGGTGAGGTTGCCCACCATGCCGTTGGTGGACCAGCCGGGGCCGGGGTCGGCATTGTCAAGTTGCAGTGGGTCGTCGGTCGGGTCGGTATAGACCACGATGTGGTGAATGATTTCGTCGTTGCCGGGCAGGAACTCCACCTCGTTGAAGAACTGGTCGGTGGTCACCCCGGTCGGGATGGCGAAGGCCCGGTAGATGTCACTCTGCTGGAAGACCGTGAACTCCGGCGTCTGCAACACCAAGTCCACGCTGCTCAGTTGGCTGCCGTTCTGGAAATTTGGCAGCGGCGGGGCCTGCGAGAGGTCACCGGATGACGTGCTGCCCATGACCCAATCCGTAATAGTCTGTATCTCGGCGTCAGTCAGGTAGTTCTCTTCCCGGAAATGGCGGTACTCAGGGTTGGCCCGGTAAGGCGGCATGTTCCTCGAAGTGACGGCGGGCAGGATGCTCTGCACAGTGTTCAGGGCATCGGTATAGGTTTCGAGCGGGAAACCCCCTATGCCGCCCGCCCGATGGCAGGAGACGCAGTGGTCATACAAGATGGGGGCAACGTCGTTTGCCCAAGTTGGGTTTTGCGCCATGCCGCAATAGGTAGTTGCCAGCAGGAACAAGATGATTTTGATTGATTTCATAAAGCAATTTTTCACAATCTTATGGGTTAGAATTTTCGGGAAGATGTAGAAGGATGCAGGAACGGAAAGTAAAAATGTCATTTCCCCCCAAGAACGCCTCCTGCTAAACATTACCAGATGCTCATCGTTAGGCGCTACCACCCTGCGCTGAACTGCCACAAAAAACAGTGCAAGGACGGCTATTTCCGTTCTGTTTTATAATCTTGAACAGGTTTTGAACAGGTTTTTGCACCTTAGCACCCACTTGGTTTTATTGAGCATTCAGCTTTAGCATATTGCGAAGATGGATAAACTTAGTGAAGACCCTGACGCCTTTAGGAACATGACCGAAAAAACATACCATTTTCGGCCACGTTCTTAAAGAATTGCCTTTACGTAATCAACCTTCGATGACAGAAAGCAAAAACAGTTGGATTCAAGTAGGTTATGAAACCTTTGCCATATCGGGCGAAAGTGGTTTGAAGATTGAAAAAATTGCCAAGGCAGTTGGTGTAAGCAAGTCCTCGTTCTACCACTATTTTGCCGATATGGAAATTTTCATAGAAGCGCTGTTGCAGCATCATTTGGAAAAGTCCAAAGTATTGGCAGAGAAGGAAAGAAAGGCGAACAATATTGATCCCGAGCTAATAGCCATACTGGTGACGCACAAAACCGACTTACTTTTTAACAGGCAATTGCGGTTCAATCAGCAAATCGAGTCCTACAAAGAGATATTGGACAAATCCAATCAAATCATCGGCAACGAATTTATTGTTTTATGGGCGAAGGACATGGCCTTGAACTTGAGCCACCAGCAATTGAAGGGGTTGTTTGAACTGGGGTTAGAGAATTTCTTCCTACAAATTAACCCTCAAAACCTAAACCACCAATGGCTCTCCGCCTATTTCAAAGATTTGAAAAGGATTGCCAAAAATTTCGAGTAGGATTGTACGGTAGCGTCTAAAACAGCTCAGCGCTGGTCATTTTTTTTGCATGAAATTTTAGGACCTGCCAAGCATAGTGGGGTGTATTGGATGAAATCGCCCACCTTGCCAAGTGGTCTCCATTTTCAAAAAAACTCGAAAATGACAGCGCAATCGCACAAATCTTATTTGAAGTTCACGGCATTTGTTATCGGCTCCTTTGGCCCAGTTTTCTTTTTGGGCACCATGCTGCCCACCTCCGAACCTGCCAGATGGACGCTCGACCTATTGAGTTTCCCCTTGGACGGGCTACAAAGCTACGAGGCCCCGACCACCCGGTTCCTGTCTGCCCTCACAGGCGGTTTTCTTTTTGGATGGGGTGTAATGGTATGGTGCCTGCAAAAATGGGTGTACGACCTTGCGCCGGAAGGCGTCAGGAAATCCGTACTGGTGGGAACCTTGGCTTGGTTCATTTTAGACAGCACAGGCTCTACCCTTTCCGGGAATGCCTCAAATGTTTTTTTCAACGTCATCGTGCTGCTGCTGGCCGTAGGCCCGCTTTGGAGGCCAGCGAGATAACCCCCCTACTCAACCCTCACCACCTTCATCTCCACCCGCTGGTTTTTTGCCCGGCCTTCGGGTGTTTCGTTGTTTGCCACAGGTTTTCGTTTGCCATAGCCCTTGTAGGTGATGCGGTTGGCGGGCAGCCCCTTGTCCACGAGGTACTGCGCCACGTTCTTGGCCCGCTCGGTGCTCAGTTTGTCGCAGAACTCGTGCGAGGGAATGCCGTTGGTGTGGCCGCCCACCTCGATGACGATGCCCGTGTTCTCTTGCAGGAACTCGTACAACTCGTCGAGCGTGGGCCGGGAGGTCTCCTCCATCTTTGTGCTGTCAGGCTGGAAGTAGATTTTTTCCAGTTTGATGGTCTCGCCGCTGCGCAGGTTATTAGCCGAAAGCTCAGGGATGATGCGGGTTTTCACCTCGAAACTGGCCGTGGCCGTGCAGCCATTTTCGTCCGTGACCGTTACGCTCCGCTGCCCTGCGGGCAATGCAACGGCATTGAGCACGGCCTCCCCGCTGTCCCATTTATAAGTGAAACTACCCGACCCACCGCTGGCGTCAACAGTCGCCTTGCCGTTACTGGTCTTGTCGGTGGTGGCTGGCCGGATTTTGATCACATTGGCTTTCACAGGTTTCGGCTCGGTAACCTGCTTGGTGGCCGTCACCGATTTGCCGGAGGCATCGCTTATCGTTACGGTATGGCTGCCTGCGGCAATGCCCGTGGCCAGCTCCGATTTGCTGCCGCTGTTCCAAGCGATGGAATAAGGCCCTTTGCCACCATTGATGCTCACCTTGAGGTCGGTCTTGTCGCCAGCGCATTTGATGTCTTTTTCTTGCGAAATGCTGGCCTCCAGGGCCAATATGTTCTCCGAAATGCTCACCGTGGCCGTTGCGGAGCAACCATTGGCATCGGTGGCGGTAACGGTGTGGCTGCCGGGGCCGAGCTTGGTGGCCGTGGCCGTGGTTTCGCCGTTGCCCCATTTATAGGTCAAGTTGCCCGTGCCGCCGCTGGCCTTGGCAGTGGCCTTGCCGTCGGAATTGCCCGTACTGGCCGGGGCGTCCACTTTCGTTGAAACCGAGACGGCTGCAGGTTCCTTGATGCTGAACTTGGCCGTTGCGGTAGCACCCGTGGCATCGGTGAGGGTCACGTCGTAGCTGCCCGCACCAAGCGTGGCCGCCGTTTCGCTGGTGCCGCCGCCCGTCCAAGCGAACTTGAAGGGGCCTTTGCCGCCGCTGGCCTCGGCCTTCAGCAAGGCCGTTTTCTCGCCAGCGCATTTGATATCCTTTTCTTGCGAAATGCTCACTGCCAAAGGCAAGATGTTCTCCGTGATGCTCACCGTGGCCGTTGCGGAGCAACCATTGGCATCGGTGGCGGTAACGATGTGGCTGCCGGGTACGAGCTTGGTGGCCGTGGCCGCTGTTTCGCCGTTATCCCATTTATAGGTCAAGTTGCCCGTGCCGCCGCTGGCCTTGGCAGTGGCCTTTCCATCGGAATTGCCCGTGCTGGCCGGGGCGTCCACTTTGGTCGTAACAGAAATGGCCGCTGGTTCTTTAATGCTGAACTTGGCCGTTGCGGTAGCGCCCATAGCATCGGTGAGGGTCACGTCGTAGCTGCCCATACCAAGCGTGGCTGCCGTTTCGCTCGTGCCGCCGCCCGTCCAGGCGAACTTGAAGGGGCCTTTGCCGCCGCTGGCCTCGGCTTTCAGCGAGGCCGTTTTCTCGCCAGCGCACTTGATGTCTTTTTCTTGCGAAATGCTCACTGCCAGTGGCAAGATGTTCTCCGTGATGCTCACCGTGGCCGTTGCGGAGCAACCATTCCCATCGGTGGCGGTGACGGTGTGGCTGCCTGGGCCGAGCTTGGTGGCCGTAGCCGTGGTTTCGCCATTGTCCCATTTATAAGCTAGGTTGCCCGTACCGCCGCTGGCCTTGGCAGTGGCCTTTCCATCGGAATTGCCCGTGCTGGCCGGGGCGTCCACTTTGGCGGCGAGGGAGATGGCTTTCGGTTCTTTTATTTCGATGCTGGCGGTGGCAGTTTGGCCCTTGGAGTCCGTGGCGGTCACGGTGTAGTTGCCCGATGGGATGCCGCCTTCCAACTCACTGGCCGGCTCCGAAGAACTCCATTTGTAGGTATAGGGCTTTTTGCCGCCATCCACGTCGGTACGCAGGCGGGCCGTTTTTTCCCCGGCGCATTTGATTTCCGCCAGGAGTGAGATGGTCACTTTCATGGGCAGCACGTTCTCCACGATGTTGATATTGGCAACGCCCGTGCAGCCTGCGCCGTCCGTCACGGTGACGGAATGCGTTCCCTCGCCAAGCTTGATGGCGATTGCAGAGGTCTCTTGGGTGCTCCATTTGTAGGTGTAGTTGCCGGTACCGCCCTTGGCCGTCACCGTAGCCTTGCCATCGGCATTGCCCGTGCTGGCCGGGGCATCCACCTTGATGCTGGCAACGACGGGTTCTGCGTCCTTCACCGTGAAAGCGCTGGTGGCCATTTGCCCGGTAGCGTCCGTTATCGTCACGGAATAACTGCCCGCTGGAAGCCCCGTCAGGTTGGCGCCCACCATCAGGCTGGGCGTGTTCCATTGGTATTGGTAGGGCGTTTTGCCGCCCGATACGTCCGCTTTCAGGGCAGCGTCCTTTGCGCCAGCACAACCAACGGCTTTCGTTTGGGAGACCACCACATTGAGCTTGCTCACCGTCCGTTTGATGTCCACCGTGGCCGTGGCCGTACAGCCGGCCCGGTCGGTGACGGTGACGGTGTGGGGGCCTTCGGCGAGTTTGGTGGCCTTGGCAGTGGTTTCGCCCGTGTCCCATTTGTAGGTATGGGGGGTGACGCCGCCGTTCACCGTGACGCTGGCTGCACCGTCTGGGGCACCGCCTTCGCCAGCAGGTTTCTCTTGGGTGATTGTAGCCGTGAAATTGGGGTTCAGGATGGGGAATTTGATGGACTTGGACTTGCCCTTGCCGTCGGTCACGGTCAGGGAATACTCGCCGGGGCCGAGGTTTTGGGGATTGGTGCCCGTCAGGCCGCCGTCCCATTTATAGGTATAAGGCTCGGTGCCACCGCTCACGGTCACTTTCAGCGAGGCATCCTTGCTGTTTGCTCCGCAACTCAGTGGTTTGTCGAGCAGGCAGGTGACGGCCATGGCGTCGGCTTTTTGAATGAGGTAAAGCCCCTTGTCGTTGGTGCCAATCCAGACGGCATTCTCGGCGTCAATGGCCATGCAGGAAACGTCCTGGCTGGTGAACTCCTCCGCTGGCCCGAAAACGACGGCCTCCTCGGTGGCGGGGTCGTAGCGGGCGATGATTTGCGAAGCGACCCAAAGCAGGCCGTTGCCGTCCACGGCGATGTCCACGACCTCACTCTCGGTCAGCTTGGCGTCAATATCTATGGGTTCCCATTTTTCACGGGCGTCCACCTTCCAGAGCAGGTCGTCGCCCATGACCCAAATATTGGTGCCGCTCTGGGCAAATGCTTTGATGCTGAAGACTTTTTCTTCGGTTTTCCATTTGCCATCCTTGCCGTAGGTACAGCCCTCGGTGGTGCCTATCCAGAGGCGGCCCTGGGTATCGAGGAAGAGGGTGTTGATGGACTCGGAACCGCCGGGCGAGTGCCGCTTGATGAGTTGCAGCGTTGGCTGCGTGCGGAACTGAAACAGGCCCGATTTGCGGGTGCCTACCCAAAGCTGGCTGCCTTTTTCCTCGAAAATGGCAGCGCTGATGCGGTCTTGCTTGGAGCGGATGGCCTGACCGCCTTCCCCCATTTGGTTCAGCAGGTCTTCGAGTGGAAAGCGCAGGTCACGGTTGCCGGACGGGGTTTGCAGCAACGACCATTCGGTGGCCGCTATGTTCAGGTTGGTGGCCTGCTCCGGCGAATGCACCTGAAACACGCCCTTGCGGTTGCCGACCCATTTGTTCTCCCCTTCGAAATGGATATTGGTGACGGGGGTATAGCGGTCAACAGACTTGGTGCGCACGACTTCCATTGGCACCATTTGGGCAATTGCCTGAACCCAAAAAAACAAAATCAAACAAGAAATACTGAAAAACTTATTCATCGGCGGATTGATGCTGGTTGATTGTTGGCTTTTGGCTGTTGGCCATTGGCTTTTTGCCATTGGCCAACGGCCACATAAGACGTAGAAACGAAAGATAAATTTCTTTTCGGGGTGCAAAGTTTAGGTTATTTTGAGAAACGGGCCGATTTCGATGGAATTCCGTCTTGCTGGGCTTGTTTTTTTGTGGGCAGGGTCGGCAGAAAATTTGGCAACACCACCCTTCAATGGAAAGTTAAAAAATTGATTGTCAACTATTTAGTTTTTTTATCTAAAAAGAAAACGCTTGTACAAATGCCCAATAATGTCCATTTTCATCAACAAGGGCCGGTACATTTTTGCAGTGTAAAAGTCTGTTCGAGGTTAAATCCTTCATCCAAAAACAAATCTTGGCTTATGAAACCTGCAATCAATGTTGATGTATTGCGCCATTTCCCGCTCTTCGAGGGATTGTCGGAAGAAACTTTTACGAGGCTCGAAACGATGGCGGAGCACCACACCAAGGGCAAGCACGTACAGTTGTACAAGGCTGGCGAGGCATCCGACCGGGTTTTCTTCCTGCTGAAGGGCACGGTGAAGACCTGCACCCTTTCGCACGACGGTCGGGAGGTCATCAAGACGATACTGCACCCACTGGCCATGTTTGGCGAGCTGGGCCTCGTGGGCGAGCAACACCGCCACGAGTCGGCCTTCACGATGAACGAGGACGTGTCCTACATCATCATCTCCATCGCCAATTTCAAGGTGCTGATGCGCTCCAACCACCACCTCTGCATGAACGTGCTGGGCCTCATCGGCAGCCGCCTGCTCGTGGCCGAGAACAAGCTGGAAGCGCTCATCTTCAAGGACGCCCGCTCCCGCATCATTGACTTCCTAAAGGACAGCGCCAACCAACGGGGCCGCCGGGTGGGTTACGAGACCCTCTTCAAGCACAGCCTCACCCAACAGGACATCGCCAACCTGACCGGCACCTCCCGCCAGACCGTGACCTCCGTGCTGAACGACCTGCGCAAGGAGAACCTGATTTATTTTAATCGGAATACGATTTTGATTAGGGATATGGGGAAGTTGAGTTAAGGAGGAGGGGTGAGGATGAAAGGAAAGCTGCACATCCGGGGAGGGTGTGCAGCTTTGTTTTTTTGGATGCTGCGCATGCCCAGGAGAAAATCCCGTCAAACCTTAGCGCCTGACGGGATTACCTTCCCGAAATAATTGGACTATTTTCAATTCCTCGCTACCACCATCCTTTTCGAATGCGCTCGGCCTAGGTACACCACAGAAACCGAGTATATTCCATCAGTAAACCTTCCCCGGTCGAGGCGGATGGGCAGTATTTTATCCTTCACTTCCTCCAAGTGCTCTTTGTACATCACTACTCCTAGCGAGTTGGAGATTACCACATCCACATCTTCCTTGCCGATGAAACGATCTAAGTAAACCGTCACCCAGTCTCCAGCGGGGTTGGGGAAGATGGTGAAATCTGATTCGGGGTTGAACAGCACGACCCTGACTTCGGAGTATTCGATGCTGCCGTCTTGATAGACTAATTTGAGACGGTAGTAATTGTCGCCTATCGCTGGGTTCGGGTCCATATCGTGGTAAGACTGCAACAGGTCTGTTGCCCCGTTTCCTTCCTGCCGCAGCAGTGAATCGAAGTGTACGGCGTCTATTGATTTTTCAACCACGAAATAGTCGTTGGAGGTCTGGCTGTCATTGAACCATTTTAGCTGCACACCTTCTGCCTCGGCGGTAGCGAAAAAGTCGAAAACGCTGCCGGGGGACATTAGCGGCTGAATGGCAGGGTAAGGGCAGGCAGCATTGCCACATGGGCCGATATAATCGTTTGGGCCAAGATGGGCAGGTAAGGCATTGGGGCTGACGCAATTGGTCTCGAAGTTGGCAAGATTGCCGCCCGGGAAATGGCAGATGAGGACCTTGTTGGCGTTGTTGCCACATTTCCAAGCGGGAATTAGTTTGTCAAAGCCGGGGAAGAATTTGCAGTCGGGCTTGCCGTCGCCGTTGTTGTCCACCTTGTCGTCACCGCCGGGGCAGAGGTCACAGGCATTGCCCACCCGGTCGCAGTCGTCGTCGTGGGTGACAGTGACGATGGCTTTGCAGGTGGCTTTGTTGTTGCCCACATCGGTGGCGGTCACGGTGACGATGTTGGGTCCGGCATGGTAGCAGTCGAAGGTAGTAGGTGTGGCGGCGGCAGTGACGCCGGGGCAGTTGTCGGTCAGGGAGGCGATGACCTGGTTAACGGTGATGGCGGCGTTGCCGTTGGCGTCGGGGTCAATGGAGATGTTCTTGCAGACAAGTACAGGTGGCTTGGTGTCTGGTGTCGCTTGAATAGTAACCGTGAGGAAAATGGTACATCCCCCTTGATTGTAAGTAATAGTTGAGTTGTAGCCTCCGGGAGCTAGATTGAAACGGTTAGGAGAGGTTGTGCCATTTTCCCAGAGGAAAGTTAAAGGTGGTGGGGCGTTTGCCAATGTCACCGAGACAGAACCGTCGCTGGTGTTCGGGCAACTGGCATTAACTATGTTTGGGTTAATTGTGGCATTACATTCAATAATCCGAAAATTCATATCCGAAATGTCAAAGAAGATATTGCCGCTACTCCTAACCATTATCCTCGCTTGATTTGTGAGGGAAGCTGGGATTGTGACGGTATGGGAACCATCATTGGGGGTAAGGGAAGCCAAGGCTATAGGGTAGGTAAACCCACCATCCAATGATAACAAAATATCAACACTGCCGCAGTTCACAGGCGGCAAGTTGCTATTCGCCACGGCCCAAGTTATTTCTCTTTGTGAGCCTACTGTCCAATTCACGGCAGTATTTGGCGTGGTTACTTGGAAAGGGCCTGAATTGCCAGCCACCGTTACAACCATATTGTCTTCGTCCGTACATCCCCCACCTGCATGTTGGTCACGGGCGGTCACCCTAAAGTTCAGCGCCCTTGCTACGCTCGGAAGTACTTCCCAAGTTGGTGATCCGTTACTCACTATGTCAAAAAGATTCGGAAAATAGCGTTGTGGAGAAGCCGATGGGGGCATGGAGCGGAACATTGGCCCTGTTGCATTATTGGGCAATGGAGGCATTGTAGCGAGTTGGTTGTCCATTTGCTCCCAAGCATATGCTATCAAATCGCCATTTTGGTCTGTGGCAGTAGCGGTTAGTAAGAAAGGCGTTGAGCGTGGTATTGTAAAATCTGCACCAGCATTTACATCAGGTCTATTAGTGATTGTACTTGGAGTACTACAACCAATTCCACTGGTCACAGTATTGCCAATTTGCTGTAAACTAATTGCATGAAAATAAAGGTCTGCCGTATTTTGAACAGATGGGGTGCACACACCTGCATAGCTCATAATAGTGGAGCCGCTACCAGGCTCAAACGCAGATGGGTCATGGCGGTTTGGATTGCCATCAGCGCCGGGGCACGGGCTGTTCATGGTATGCCTTGCGCCGAATTGATGCCCCAACTCATGACAGGTAACATAGGCATTGTATGGATCGGCAGGTGATGCTACGTGGCCCGAAGCTCCTCTTGCCTTGATGGTTTCAAAACAAATACCACCAACTCGAGCCAAGCCACCACCACCAATGCCAAAAACATGCCCTACTGCATAAGCCTGAGTGCCTATTTCGCCAGTAATAATTGTCTCATTGACTTCAATCATCTGGGAAAGGTTGCCGTTGTCATATCCATCCGTATTGGGGTTAAGGAAAATGATTTGGTCGTTGTCGTCCACCAAATCAAAGTGGATGGAAGCGTCCCTTTCGTACACGGCATTGACGGTTGTCATCACCGCATTGATGGCAGCTAAAACACTGCCAACGGTGCCGCCCCTTGCCTGGCTGTATTCCCCCGTGGCAGCTATTGCAATGGGGTATTCCCGCAACCGACAATCGCCTGCCTTTTCACTTCCAAAAGTTGATGGCTCTTTAGTGTCACCTGTTTCATCAACATAGCAATTGAGACTGAGAGGTGACTGATAGTCTTTCATTTCAAAGACCACATAACCAGCTTCACTATCCGGCGAAATTGACGAAATGAATATTGCCCCACGTTTGGCGGATAATATAATGGCATTGAGCCCAGAAGGGCTGATGCTAAACCGCAGGTAGGCTGTTGGTTCATCAATTCCAAATCCAGCATAGGACTTTATCCCCGGATACTTTTTTGCTAAATTTGGGTGCATCACTGGCGCTTCTACGATACGGAATTGCTCAAACTGGCCATCGGGCAAAGGAATGGAAACCCTCACCTCACTTTTCTCTGCCGCTTCTGTATGCCACAACGGAGCCTCCTCCAAAATTGGCTCTAATTCCTCGTCATTTAGACGATACAATAAAAACTTATTGGCGTTGATAGGCTCTTGAAATGCTTTCTCAGCAATGCTTTTCTGAGGAAGTAAAGTCCAAAGGTTGCTCTGGCTCAAAGCCTCTTGAGAAGTACAAAAGGCTATCATTGTGAAGATGTACAGTAGTCTGTTCATAGAATTTAAATTTTGTTGGTGAAATTATGTGAACGAAAGACACTTGAAACTGCTTGCAATGGCTTAATCCAAGCAATGTCCAAGTATGGTAGGCGGCAGTGCAATTCCTATAAACAATCGCACCACCGCCAATCAATGAAAAGCGTAAAATCAAATCGAACACGGCCCAGCCAGCGAAGTCGTGCCGTGAACCACATTGTCCACCCCGCAGTCAATCACATCCATGCCACTGCCCCCGACGTTTACGGTGTTGTCATGGGAAGTCGGTGTGACTAGGGGGAAAAACAGAACGGTCGTTGGACCTACCAGTTCCATGTCAATCACGTTGCCGCCCGTTGCGTTGTTGGACAGGGTGTTCTCGAAGGAGCCATCAATGACCATGTAGCCCCAGACATTGCCGCTTGCGTAATTGTTGCTGATGTTCCAGTTGTTTGCGGGCATTTCAGCACCACCAGTGCCAGTGCCCAATGGGAAACTGCCAGGGGGAACGTTGCAAGCTATGATTCCAATTACGCTGTTTTGGACGTTGTTGTTGATGCATGTCCCATTGCGGTCACAGGCCCATATTCCAAAAAAGGCGTTAGAGACATTATTGCCAGAAACATTGACATAATCACCGTTGATGACGACGACACCATCCCCTACGCCAGTGCCAGCAATCGTATTGTTCAATACTTTGGCATGGTTAGCCTGTTCCAAAACAATGGAATAAGCAAAGCCTGAAATAGCATTGCCCTTGATTTGGAACTGGTTGGAATTTTCAACACCGATGGCCAAGAAGCTACCGCCACTGTTGACAATATCCAAGTCGGTTACCTGCGCCCCATTGGCGCCGCTCACCAGCACCCCGATGAAACCACCAAGCGACAGCACGGCACCAGCGTCGCCCGTCAGTTTCACCTTGTGGTTGATGACCAAGGTGGCGTCCTCCGTGTGGGTGCCCGGCAGCAGCCGGATGGTTTCGTTGTTCGCCGCATTGTTGATGATGGCCTGCAGTTGGTTGGTGCCGGGGGATACCGTGGTGACGCCCCGCGATTCGACGGCTTCGTCGCCGAGGTAAACAGGCACTTCGGGCCGGGCAAAATCCATCCCTGCCATGGTGTGGAGCTTAATCTGCTGTGGGCGGGCGGCCTTTTCTGGGCTTGGCTGCTCGGTTTTGGAGCATCCAAAAAACAGGATTCCGAATACACCTGCGATGATTAATTGATTGTTCTTCATTTCTTGCGATTTTAAAAAGTGATTATTAAGGTGGACACCATTAATCAGCCTGTCGGTTTCTAAGGTGAAGCCCCAATGCTCATTAAAATGCCCGGTTGGTTAAAGCCAAATATTGGATTTACCCAAAAACAATTCCTCCCCAGCCCCTTCCCATTGCCCTTTTTCCAAGGGCTGGTCGAAGGCGATAGAGCCAGAATTTTGGATAAATCCGTCGTTCCGAATATTGCTGGATTTGGTGCGGCAGATGGTCAACTCGCCCAGCACGATGAGTTCCCCTTCGTTCAGGATACCGGTGCCATGTTTCCCAAGTCCGTCAACCGTAAGCCGACCCTGCTTGCCAATCACCAGCCTTGCCTTCGGCCCGATGACCAGCTTCGCAATATCGCTCACGAAATGGTCAATAACGGGAAAATGGCCCTCGCCAAAGGGAGCATAGGGTATTACCACAATTTCCTTCCAGCCGGGCACATGGCCATTTAACCAATTATCAGGCAGCAGCCAGTCGTGCGGTGCGCCGAGGGTGCCGCCCTTCCAGTAGTGCTGCGCCGTTGCCTTCTTTTTGGCATGGCCGCCATGCTGCGGCAGAGGTATCGGATAGGTTGCGAGGGTCATTTTCATGGAATTCTTTTAGGTGTTGTTCAATGGTTAAATGGGGGTTCAACGCCCCACCACTAATTTCTCTAAATACCTGCCTTGTCCACTCCGAACCTCCACCAAATACATCCCCGGCGGCAGCGTCCCAATATCATACTGCTCCACTTTGCCACGGATTTCGGCCTCGAAACAGGCACGGCCCGTCAGGTCGAAAATGGTCATTTTCGAGGCGTCGGTTGGGTTGAAATTTTCGGGAAATTGGATGGTGATATGGTCAGAGGTAGGGTTGGGGAAGATGTTGATGCCAGACGCAAACACATCTCTGTCAATACCTGTCACGTCAATAAATACCTCTACACTGCCCGTAAAACCATTTTGTTCTGGCTGCCAACCGCCCCCGACTGCAATTTTGTCACCCCATGCAGCGGCGGCATGGGCGATGCGGTTTCGGACCAAATTGGATGTGACTGACCATTCATTATTTTCTGCTTCAAAAACGTCCACATATTTAGTGGATTCATCTAAGAAAAAAGTGGCTGCGTTGCAATTGCCGCCGCCCGTGAAATAGGCTGTTTTGCCGACGACTGCCGCCGCCATTAAACAACGTGGGTGTGATAGCGTGTCCAAATCCCATTGCCCGGTTTCGGTATCGAGCTTATCAACCACATCGAATTTGTAAACATCGTCCGAGCTTCCACCTGCTACTAAAAGATATTCCCCTACTGCTACCACAGAAAGGGAGCCTCTGGCGACGGATAACGTGTCAACACTCCACTCAGAGCCCACGTTGCTTGGGACATAAATGTCAACAACATTGGACGCCACGGTATATAAGTCCCCCTTCATGCCGCCACAGAAATACGCCTTGCCATTGATTGCTGCTGCCCCAAGCACACCTCTTGCCTGCGAAAGATGTTCTACTGGCTCCCATTGTTGGGTTGTGGTATTGTAAATATCTACCACATCTGAAGGAATCAAAATAGAGCCATTCCATGTGTAGCCTCCCGCAAAAAGTATCTTGTCGTCAACAACAGTAACTGCCCCGTCCCCCCTTGCCACGCTCAAATGTGTCAAAGCGAATGTATCGGCAGCCACGTCGTAGATGTCAACACTTGTAAATGCCTGATTAATGTTGGGATTGCCTCCTACCCATTTAAGCCCTCCGGCAAAATATATTTTGCCATTATGGGCGACCGCCATTATATTACCCCTTCCAGCCGAGAGTGTTTTGAAGGGTAGCAAGTTGCCCGACTCCAAATCAAGGATTTGCACTTTATTGTTGCCTGTAGAAAAGTCGAACAGTCCCCCAGCGAAATAAACTTTACCATCCCAAGCCACGGCACTGTTATAAAATGATGGAACGATGTTACTGGTGAGTTCCCACTGCCCAAACCCCGTTTGAAAGCCCAGCATAAAAAGGAAGGAAAGAATGAAGGTAAATGATTGTTTCATAAATGCTTTTTTGAATTTTGATAAATCGTTAAATTGCAGCAAAAGCGGTAGGATTACCCGAAGCAACCCTACCGCTTTCACCCAAAAAACATCAATAGCACCCATCCACCGCCGTATCCACCCACACTCCGCCATGCACGGTATTATCCACGCCGCAGTCCTTGATGCTGATGCCCTGGAAGCTGCCCGCATGTACGGCATTGTCGTGGCTGAGGGGCGTCAGGAATCCGAAGCGGTAGCTGTCGCCCGTGAGTTCGATGTCGTAGGTGCCGTTGCCGGAAGCGTCGTTGTTGATAAGCTTGTTCTTGTTCGCCCCGTCAATGACGAGGTAGCCGACATTGAAATTGTCGCTGGAGGTGTTGTTGGTGAACGTCCAGTGTGTGCAGGGGAAATTGGCGCCAGTGGCCTCCCCGCTTGGGAGCCTGAACGTATTTACCGGCACCTTGCACAATATCGTCCCGATATAATTGTGGTGGGTGTAATTGCCTTGGCTGGTGCCATCATTGTCACAGGCGAAAATGCCGAAAAGTGCGCCGGATACCTCATTGTCCTTCAAAAATGCGCCGTGGCCGTTGATGATGATGATGCCGTCCGCTTCTGGGACATCCCCCGTCAGCCAGCCGCTGCTTGCCACTACCACGTTGTTGGTCAACTTCACCCCACCCGATTTTTCCACCAGGATGGAGAACTGGAAACCGTTCAAATGGCAGTTGTTTACCCAAGTGCCGCCAGATTTTTCCAAAAGGATGGCGGTGCCTCCGATGGCCGAGGTCGGCTCGATGTCAATATTTTCCAGCCGGGAGTTTGTAGCAAACTTGAAGTGCAGCGCCACGTCAAGCGGCACGTTGAAATCGGTGGTAGGCGCTGCCTGAATCCGCAGCACGGCGCCCTCTTGGCCTTTGATGTTCACCTTTTTGCCGATAACCACTCCCGCATTTTCCGTGTGCAGGCCGGGCGCAAGCCAAATGGTGCCCCCTGTGCAGATGTTGTCGAGCGCAGCGGCGAGGGCATCCACCGAGTTGGCGGGGATGGTGATGCTTTGCTCGCAGTTGGCCCGATCGCTGACGGCCCCTTCGGCGTCGGAGATTTGGAGGTCGGCGGTAATGGATTCGGTCTCCAGTGCAGCAGGGCCGGCTTCCTTGTCTTTTTGACAAGCGGCCAATGCCAGTATGGAGGCCATGATGGCGGACATTGCGAAGAATTTGAATGTTTTCATTTTAAAAAGGTTGTTTTGTTGCCTACTTGGAATTAAGGGGCATCGGCTTTCCCCTTTTTTATGCAAATGCACAGCCTCGGCTGCGCAACGCAAAAGCCTTCATCGGTGCAATGGGCGAACGGGTTTACAAGAGCAGGTAGTCAAGAATCCGGCAGTCTGTGCCTATCGATTTGGAAGGTAGGAGCGTTGCGAATTGGGGCCTGGTTAAAATGGGCTTAGGTGCTTAACAAAACCGAATGTCCGGCTACAAATTCGTTTGGCAAAGCATTATCGCTTGCCATTTGTCCTCGTCCAACTTGCCCGTTTTAACAAAACTTATTTTTGTAAAACACTGGCAGTCAATTTTTTAATTTCAAGAATTAACTGCTGTTTTGTCACGGCCTTCTGCCTTAAAAAAAAGCTGCCCATGTGCTGGAAATGGTAAATTTGGCCATCAAAACAAACTAAAAGATGGATGCTGGCCATTCAAAACTATTGCTCCAACTTCAGGCGCTGACAGAAGCCGACCTGAAAGTGGTGCGCCGCTTTCTGGAAACCTCGTTGCACGACAGGCAGGCGCCGGAGCTGCGCCTTTTCGGCCTCTTGCTCCAAGATTCCTCGCTGGATGACCACAAAAAACCGGACAAAAAGGCACTGTTCAAGCGGCTGTTCCCAGACGAAAAAGGCTTCGACGAACGCAAGGACAAACGGATGCGCAACCTCATGTCCAAATTGTCGAAGCTGCTGGAGGAGTTCCTCTGCCACCTGGAAATGGAGGCCGACCCCAGCCTGCGCCAGCGGCTGCTGGCCACGGCCTACCAAAAGCGCAACGCTTCAGCACTTTTTTTTAAAGAAGCTGAGACATTTAAGTCCTTGCTGTCGGAGAGTGGGCAACGTGGAGCAGACTACCTCGCCGGGCTTGCCTGGCTGCACAGTGCGCTCTACTTCCATCCCGACACGGCTAGGTTCAAGGCTAATCACGATGGCTTTTCCGCAGCCATCGAGTCGCTGGAACTGTCGTTCACGCTGTCGGTGCTGTGCTGGCATGCCGAGAGCATTTCGAGGAAGCGGATGCTGAACGAGTTGCCTAAGTCCCATTACATGGAAACCGCCCTGGCTGCCGCCCGCACTGGCTTTGCGTCAGCGCACCCTGTCATAGAATTGTTCCTGCAGTTGGTAGAACCAGCACAACCGCCCGATTTGGAGGCGCTCAAAAAAGCATTGTTCGACTGCCAGCACTTGCTCAACGAATTTGAGAAAAGCCTGGCCTTCAAGCTGCTGATAAACCTCACCATACCCAATGCCAACCAAGGTGCCCAATCGGAGGTATATGCCCTGCTTGGACTTTACAAAGTTGGGCTGGAACGGGGCATATTGCATCAACAAGATGCAATGGACACCTTGCGTTTCACGAACATCGCCATCACTGCGGCAGGGGCTGGCGACTTCGAGTGGACGGCTTGGTTCATCGAAAAGTACAAGCCGTTTTTAAGCCGCAAAGACCGTGAAAAGGCTGCTCTGCTTTGCGAAGCCTACCTTCACTACTACACAGCGGTGCGGAATGGGCGACGTCCCGAAGATTTCGCCAAGGCGCTCGCTTGCCTCATCCAAATCAAACGGGCCGACGAGGTCATCGAGTTGCAGGCGAGGTCGCTACAGATCAGGGTCAATTATGAGGCTTGCGCTCCTGCTGATTTCCCAGATGAAGCACCCGCTATGCTTGCCCTCGCCAACTACTTCAAGGAGTACCTGCTGCGGGAGCTGCACCTCTCGGACGATGTGAAACGGAGCTTCCTCAATTTCCTGGCGCTGTTCAAGGATTTGGTCAACCTGAAGGCGGGCTTGGTCACCACAAAGGCCAGCCAAGTGCAGCGGTTCAAGCAAAAACTTGGGCAGGCCGGACCCGTGCGGCTCAAGCATTGGCTGGTGGAAATGGCGGCGGAGTTGTGAAACCCCGCCGCCGCACAAGCCATCAGATGCTTACGATGTCCTCGATGCCGATGAACCCGCTCGACTCGCCGCCGCAGATAGCCTTGAAATAGAGCGTGTAGTGCCCCGCCGCCAGGTTGCTGAATGTGTGGCTCGTGGCCGTGGTAAAAACGGGGGTGCTGGTCTGCCCGCTCTCTTGGTGGTAGTACCAGAGCTTGTACTGCGTGGCCTGCCCGCTGCCCGTCCAAGTATAGGCAAGCGAATTGGAACTGCCCCATGCTTTTTGGACATTGGTGACTTCCGGGCAGCTGCAGTCGGCTACGTGGGCGGGCTGGTTTGCGAAGCCAAAAGTGGCCAAGATGATGGTGAAAACGAGTGTTTTTAGCATAGCACAAATAGTTTGTTCCCAGTATGGCCGGGATGGTTAAAAAATAAAAAAGCATGACCTGACGCACCCCATGTTACCATGTGGCCGTGCAGGTTTTTCGTTGTTGCAGGCTGGTTGATTAGTACCGGTAGCGCATCAAATCCAAATAATACAGATAGCTACCATGCAATGGACGCTGCCTTGCGGCAAACGGGCTTTTCCGAGCGTGCAAAATGCATGATTGGCAGGCGTTCAGTGCTGCCGTGGCGTCTCGCCGAACAGCTGCTTTTTGACGGCGTAGAAGGAAATGTATGAGCTATTGTTGCTGGTGTTATCATGAACTATCCTTGTTTTTCTCCTTAGTTTTGCCAAAACCAAAAACGGGTAAGCGGGACGAGATTTTTTTTTTCGGATAATTGCTACTCCATTGCCTGCTTCACGAAACTAACGCATGAAACCCTTCAAAGACGAAGACATTATCCAAGCCTTCAAAGCAGGAGGCAAGGCTGCCGAGGCTGCCCTTGGGCAGCTCTATCGGGATGCTGGCTACCGTCGTTTGGCCGACGAGGCAGCTCGCTCGTTTGGCGGCAATGCCGACGATGTGGAGGACTTGGTGCAGGAAGGGCTTTGGCGGGTTTATCAAAAAATAAGGGCGGGCAGCTTCGAGGAGTTGAGCAGCATCAAGACCTTTTTCGGGGGCATCGTCAAGAACATCGCCCGCAATGAGCAGGCAAAACGTGCCCGACAATCGCTGCACCTCCAAACGTTGGCAGCGTCGGAAGGGCAGCTTCTGGACGACTTGGCTTGGGCGGAAATCACTCACTTGCTCGATACTGCCTTCAACACCCTTGAACCCAAATGCCAACAGATTCTGGAATTGTGGAAGCTGGGCCACCCGCTCACAGAAATTCAAGCAGCATTGGGTTTCAATGACTTGGACTCCCTTAAGAACAAAAAGAAAAACTGCCTCAAAAACCTCCGGGAATGGATGCTGCGCCACCCCGAAGCGGCAAAATATTTCAAGAAAAAATGAGCGGATTCAAGCATTTGGAACGGATTGACGCCTACATGGAGGGCAGCATGAGCGAAGGCGAACGCCAACGTTTCGAGGCTGATTTGCTGTCCGATGCCGAACTGAGGACGGAGTACGATGCCTGCCTTGCGGCAGAGGAAGCCACTGAACTAATGGCGTTTCGGGGTATGGTAGAGCGCATCAAACAGGAAGATTCAACAGAAAAACCGACCCCAAATAATAGGCTTAAATGGGGTACACTTGCCCTCATACTACTGGCAGCAATCTTGGCTTGGTGGTTTTTGGCCCGCCCAAAAGAAAACCCCGCCCTGCCAACCAACCCCACCCCGCAGGACAGCCTTCGGCAAGTGCCTGTGCCGCTTGACCCGGTTCAGGACTCTGATGCTGCACCGCTCATTGCGCCAGCAAAAGATACTAAGCTTGATGTCCAAAAAGCGAATCAACGCCAGATTGCCCTTGCAAAATCATTATACGAACCCATCCGATTTTCAGATATGCGGGGCAACAATGCCCTATATCTGGACTCTGCATCCGTCGCTTTTGACAGTGGGAAGTATCGGCTTGCCATCAAGCTGGCATCGGCTGTGAAAAAAGGGGGAAATGGTTACGCACAAGCCCGAGGGGTGACAGCCCATGCTTCCTTCCAACTTGGCGATTACCAAATGGCTGCCCCCATTTTTGAGGAACTGGCTGCCCAGGCAGGTGACGCCGGGAAAGCAGAGGAAGGCTACCTGCTTTTGTCGTGGCTGGCAGCAGGAAAATCCCAGACAGCCAGGTTCAAGTCGCTTTTGGACAAAATCAAGGGCGACAAATGGCACCCGTTTCATAAAAAGGCATTAATGATAAATTAGGCTCACCCCATCACCACGAACCCAGCCCAGTAAAAAGGGTCAGGGTATTTCTTCGCTATTTCGGACTGGGCCTTTTGCAATGCCTCAGGCACTGGCAGCTCGTCCCGCAACAGATAGGTATAAAACAAGCCCATTAATTCCTTTGTAGAATTATCATGCGCTTGCCAAAGGCTCATCACGACGTGCCGCACCCCTGCCATTTTGAAGGCCCGTTGCAGGCCATAAACGCCCTCGCTGCCCTCGATGTCACCCAAACCAGAATCGCAGGTAGAAAGCACGGCGAGCTTAGTGCCACTGAGGTCAAGCTGGCCGATTTCGTAGGCGGTGAGTATGCCATCCTCTTTGCCGTGCAATGGTGGGTTGCCCTTCCATGCGTAGTTTGCGCCAGCAAAAATAAGCCCTGAGCGCACCAAGGGGTGGTGGCTGGAGGCATAAGATGGCAGATTGCCCAACGGGCCTGACCCGGCAGCTGTACCCGCATTTGATGGTTTTTGAAAAAAATAGCCATGTGTGGCCACATGTAAAATACTGGGAGAAGGAGGGGCAGTTCCAGCTTTTTTTAACGCTGCCTCTGATGCTTTTTCTCCGGTGAACAGGGTCGAATTATAACCGCCCAAGCGCAAATACCTCGCTACGTCCTCGACCTCCGCCAGCGTTCCAGGCAGGTAGTCCCAGGCGGCTACGGCATTGGCAGGGCCGCCTCTGCTATGGTCAGTTGAATGGACAAAATTGCCTTCGACCATTTTTTCCATGCGTACCGTGTCCATATCATATTGTACGCCGCCAAAGACTGCCGCTGATAAGGCTCCACCCTCAGCGGGGCTTTGCGGATAAGCTAATTGGCGGGTACTGCCCACGCAGGCCAGTTCGAGCTTTTGGCCGAGCCGCTTGCCATCTGGCGTCGGCATGGCCGAAAAGGCAATGCGGTGCAACAGCCCATCTGGGGAATAATAGATTTTGGAACTGTGCTGCAACGCCACTTCGAGCGGTTGCCAAACCAACTGGTACAGGTCAGCTGACTGATAGAGCCTGTTGCTGGCTTGTTCTACTGTCTCACCTTGTTTGTTCATTAACGAAGCAAGCTGTTTTTCCTCAAAAAGCGGCACAAGGCTTGGTTGCTCAGCGCCCGGTCGGAGCACCAAAGCGATGTACTGCAACGTATCGGTCTCCAAAC
This sequence comes from Saprospiraceae bacterium, assembly GCA_022841745.1. GTDB lineage: Bacteria > Bacteroidota > Bacteroidia > Chitinophagales > Saprospiraceae > UBA6168. The sequence continues at coordinate 21,554 of JALHQW010000082.1, forward strand.
CGCCGCCGGGCCGATACCGGTAGAAATGATAAAACTCGATGGCAGCCTCACCGGGTTTTAGGACTGCTTGCACCGCTTTCCAATTGGGCTGTCTGCGGGCAAAGCCAAAATCGGTCATGGTGCGGGCAAGTTGTTTTTCAAGCTCGTTGCTCCTTGCCTCAAGTTTGCCCATCATTTCATTTTCCAGCGAAGGCTGGGCATATTCCTTGGCAAGCCGCCGTTGGATGCCTCGCCATTCAAGGTAGTTTACGGTGTTATCGTCTTCAGTCTTGTGGAAGGCTCGCTGGAGCAACTGCTGGCTTTCCAATAAAAAGCCCTTGTAAAAAAGGGCGTTGTCGTATGCCGCCCTGCTCATCTGGGCATTGTGGGATAAATATGCCACAGAAAGCTCAACGTCGTTTTTAGGAGTCTGTATATCCAAGGTTGCGCCCATTTCCCGGTCGGAAAAATAACCCGCAAAACGCTTAAGTTGCTGCTGGCGAAGACTATCGGCCCATAAGGCATATTGCTCAGCTTGTGCAATATTGCCGGCCAATAAATGCACAAATTGAAGGAAGGAAACCACGTCCTCTACTTTTGGGCTTTTCTCTCCCAATGCCTTTCTTCGAATCGTCAATGCTTTTTTCAAGTTGTCCTCGGCTAATTGGAAGTCTCCCTGATAGAAGTACAGTTTGCCGAGATTATAACGGGTTGCACTGCTTGCTTCACTGTTGGGAGCAATTTTTTCCGAAATTCCCAATGCCTTGTTCAAGTTGATTTCTGCCTCATCATACCGCCCCAACCGGGTATAAAGTTCACCGAGATTGCTAAATACATTGGCAACTTCCTGGTTAGCCTCACCAAATAGTTTAATTGCTTGCTTTTCCGCTTGTTTAAAATAATCTTCTGCCTCATTATACCGCTTACGATGGGTCGCAATGGCACCCATGTCATTTAGAATCCTTGCCTTGGCGTCATTAGGGATATTGTTCATGGAATTTAACTTGATAAACCCGGCTTCCGCCTCATCATATCGGCCAAGGTACATGTAGCTGATATTGAGGTTCTGTAAAACGTCCAATAAACCGGGTGCTTGGCTGTCAACTTCCTTTAACACCTGCAAGGACAATGCTTCTGCTTCTTCATAATTTCCTGTTGCATTGTAAAGCGCCATCAGGTTATTTGCGGCACCATAATAATTGCCATCCTTTTTTTGGCTTGTTGCCAATATTTTTTGGTACAATGGCATGGCTTCGTCGTACCTGCTCAGGTAATAATAGGTATTTGCTAAAACATTAAGCGCCGAAACATACTCACCTGACCCCGGCTCAAATAACTGTTCACGAATTTCAAAGCACGCTTTTGCAAGAACAAGCGCCTCGTCCATCCTTCCCATCAACTGGTACAATTGGGCAAGATTGTACAGCGCCTTCGAGTATTCTATGCTTTGCTTCCCTGTCGTTTGGCCTTTTATTTCCAATGCATCCAAAAGTATTTTTTCCGACTTGGCATTGTCAATACCACGGTAATATGCGCCCATATTGTTCAAAGTCTTGGCATATTCGGGGTGCAGTTTGCCCAAAACACGCTCCCGGAGCGCAAGTGCCTCCTCCCAATAAACAATACACTTGGTATAGTTCTCCCCGCCCCATGATGAGTATAAACTGCCAAGGTTGTGCAGGCAAGCGGCATAGGTGGCATTCTCGCCGCCAAGTTTTGCCAAGGCTAAATCCTTAGCTTGCAAGGCGACGGGTTCGGATTCCGTATGTTTTTTGGCCCGCCAAAGCGAATTGCTGGCGGCGACGAGGCTGTCCACTTGTCTAACAGTGGCGCTATCGAGTGTTTGGGAGCTACAAAAAAACGGGAGGCTGCATAGCAGTAAGAGAAACAGTTTTTTCATGGTGGAAAAGGGTTTTGGCCTTATTCAAAGAAATTCACAAAGACGAAAATAGCCCTTTCTTGCATTTTCATGCCTTAAAACATCAGTTGGGTTCAGGTGAAATAAGCATAGACATCGTAGATTGTCCTCAACAAAAAAGAACACCCCAAGGGAAAGGGCCTAGTTTGAATTACATACCCCCTTCTTGGCCTCAGTTTAAGGCATACTTTATTGCCGCTGAAAAGGCTGGCCTGTCATATCCATAATGTCTCAGGAAGAGGCAAAAGGCATTCGGAAAGGGCATTTGGATGGAAAGGCTGGGAAGGAGCAGTTGATTGGAAAATGTTGTACATATGTTGAACCACGCCAAACAAAAAAGCCCCACAAGCACAAACTTGCGAGGCTTTCTTGATTTCTTGTTGCGGACCGGATGCCGAACCATCGGCACGACCCTCCCGAGTGCTCGGGACAGGTATTCTAACCAACTGAGCCGCCGTTGATGAGGGATTCGTAAAAGGCCCTGTTTTTTTGCTTTTTCAAAAAAACCTCCCTTTCCATCGCCGCTGATTTTGTCCCGAACGTCTCAACATAGACCAGTTTCCACGGCTTTTTACGGGAGGTGTAGCCCGTGTTCGCACTGTTGTGCTTGCGCAACCGCTCCCCAATGTCATGGGTGTAGCCGGTGTAGTAGCTGCCGTCCTTTTCGCTCTGCAAGATGTAGGTGTGATATGCGTCCATGCTATCGGAACAAAAAAGCCCCACAAGCGTGAACTTGCGAGGCTTTCTTGATTTCTTGTTGCGGACCGGACGGGACTCGAACCCGCGACCCCCTGCGTGACAGGCAGGTATTCTAACCAACTGAACTACCGATCCTAATGTTTTGAACCTAGAGCCTTTTGGCAAGCGACCCTCCCGAGTAATCGGGACAGGTATTCTAACCAACTGAACTACCGATCCTTTCTGCTTTTCTTCAAAAGCGGTCGCAAAGGTATAACTTGTTTTTTCACCATGCAACCCTTGTGGAAAAAAATCAAAAAAAATATTCCCATTGCACGGCACTGCCAAGGGGTTTGCTAACTTTGTCACCCTTTTCAAAACGAGGGTGCTGTTGTTCCGGTTCCGCTACCGACAACAAAAAGCAAACGCAAACACTTGATTCATGGTCTTTTTGGATTTTGAGAAGCCGCTGGAAAGCCTGTTCGAGCAGTTGGACAAAATCAGGCAGGTGGGCGAAGAGGGCGACCTTGACGTCTCTCCGATGATAGAAGAGCTGGAGGCCAAGATCAGCGCCAAGCGAAAGGAAATCTACGACAACCTCACCGCCTGGCAGCGGGTGCAGCTATCCCGCCACCCAGAGCGCCCTTATACCCTCTTCTACATAGAGCAGATTTGCAAGAACTTCGTGGAACTGCACGGCGACCGCTGCTTTGGCGACGACAAGGCCATCGTGAGCGGCCTCGCCGATATTGACGGCCAAACAGTGATGATCATGGGCCAGCAGAAGGGCACCAACACCAAGATGCGCCAGTACCGCAACTTCGGCATGGCCAACCCCGAAGGATACCGCAAGGCGCTGCGCCTGATGAAACTGGCCGAGCGATTCGGTTTCCCCGTTGTCACGCTGATTGACACGCCTGGCGCATTCCCCGGCATCGAGGCGGAGGAACGGGGGCAGGCCGAGGCCATCGCCCGCAACCTGTTCGAAATGGCCAAGCTGGAAGTGCCCATCGTCTGCGTCATCATCGGGGAGGGGGCATCGGGCGGGGCCATCGGCATCGGGCTGGGCGACAAGGTATTTATGTTGGAAAACACCTGGTACTCCGTCATCTCGCCCGAAAGCTGCTCCTCCATCTTGTGGCGGAGTTGGGACTACAAAGAACAGGCAGCCGAGGCGCTCAAGCTTACCGCCAACGATATGCTTTCCTTCGGCCTGATTGACGGCATCATACAAGAGCCGCTCGGCGGGGCACACTCGCAGCCGGAGGAAATGGCCGTCATCCTGAAAAACGAGATCTTGAAAGCCCTTGCAGAATTGAGAAAACTTACACCCGAAGAGCTGGTAGAGGCTCGCATCAACAAGTATAGTTCCATGGGCGTTTACGAAACAATTTCAACTGATGTGGAAGTGGAAGCTGGGAAAGAGGTATGAGGTATGAGGTATGAGGTATGAGGTATGAGGGAGCTACCTATCATTCATCATTTAATTTTTTCTGCTCCGCAAAAAAACAAACGCCAGTGCCATGCAGCTAATAGATCAAATACAAACCCGTTTCCATCAAAAGAACTTGGAAAACGAACTGCCGAAGCAGCAGCCGAAAAGGGCTTCCATGTACCTCGACAATGCGGCGACGGTCGGCATCCTGTTCGACGGTACGGAGCATGAGGAGCGGGAAGTCGTGCTCAATTACGCCGAGCAATTGCGCAAGCAGGGCAAAAAAGTGAAGGTGCTCGCTTTTTTCAACAACAAGCTGAAGGGCGAACAATTCGCTTACCCAGCCTTCAACCGCCTGCAAATGGACTGGGCACTGCGCCCCAACAGCAGAGAGGCGCTCGAATTCAAGGAGCAGGCCTTCGACCTGTTGCTCAACCTCACAAAAAATACCGTGCTCCCATTGGACTACTTGGCCGCCCTTTCCAAGGCTAAGTTCCGGGTGGGGCCATTCACTGAGAAGACTTATTGCTACGACCTGATGATTGACACCTCCGGCCAAACGGACCTGAAGGCGTTCCTCCAGCAGGTGGTATTTTATATGAAAAAGTTGCGAACAGCTTATGAACCAGCAGCAGTTTAGCGGCACGGGCGTGGCGCTCGTCACGCCGTACAGGAAGGGGAAAGTGGATTTCGAGGCCCTTGAGCGTGTCATCGAGCACGTCATCAAGGGCGGGGTGGACTTCATCGTGTCGCTAGGCTCCACGGGCGAGTCGGTGATGCTGACAACGGCTGAATGCAAGGAGGTGTTCAGGTTCACCCTACAAAAAGTGAATGGACGGCTCCCCGTCGTGGCTGGCCTATTCGGTTCCAACAGCACGGCGCACCTGCTGGAGCGGCTGAGGGTTTATGACGACGTGCTCGGCGGCTTTTCGGCCATCATGTCGAGCAGCCCCAGTTACGTGAAGCCCACGCAGGAAGGCATTTACCAGCATTATATGGCCCTGGAAGCTGTCTCCCCGCTGCCCATCATCATCTACAACGTACCTGGCCGTACCGCCTCCAACGTGACAGCCGACACGACGCTGCGGCTAGCAAGGGCCAGCAAGAAGTTCATCGCCGTGAAGGAAGCCAGTGGTCAAATTGACCAAGCCTGTTCCATCATCAAACACCGCCCAGAAGGCTTTCTCGTGCTTTCGGGCGACGATGCGCTCACGCTGCCCATCCTCGCCTGTGGTGGCAACGGCGTCATCTCCGTCATCGCCAACGCCCTGCCTGAGCAGTTCAGCGGCATGGTACGGGCCGCCCTCAGCGGCGACTACGCCACGGCACGCCGCCTACACCTCGACCTGCACGACATCCACCCGCTGCTCTATGTGGACGGCAACCCAGCGGGCGTCAAGGCCGTGCTGAAAATCATGGGGATATGCAGTGGCGAAGTGCGCTCGCCGCTCGTGCCGGTAAGGGAAAGCACGTATGATAGGCTGAAGGTAGAGTTGGAGAAGCTATATGCAGCTTCGGCAGTGGCAAGTTAAATGGATATTTGTAGGGACATCCACTTATAAGAAGCAGCAATTGGTTCTATATATGATTTATGATGTATGATATGCGATTTAAGATGTATGATTTTGGAGCACCAAGCCAAGTCTAAAATAATTGAATTTGGTGACGAATCGCAATTTTAAAATCAAAAATCGCCAATTAAATCTTAAATCAAGATGTCACCAACTAGCAGAACCAATAGCCACTCCCATAAATATAAAAGCAGCTAATATTCTACCCCCCCCCCATTTTCTCACCCCGTTCCAGTGCCTCCATCGCCATGCCCCAGAGGTGCTCGTATGGTATGTTCTCCACTTCATGAGGGGCATCGGCAAGCATGACGGGCTGGGTGGACATGCGGCGTATCCAGTCTGCCGCCTTTTCCTCTGATTCTTTTCGTTGGAAATCAGCTTTTTGTATCTGCAGCAATGCCTTGATGAAGCAAAAGCTGCGGAAGGCATCGTCGCCCTCCTTTAGGTTACGGTCGGCATATTTGTCGAGTGCCAGCATCCGGTCGTAGGCTTCGTCATACCGTTTAAGGTACAGAAGGAAAATGGCGTGGATGATGAGCACGGGAATATTCATGCCCCGCTTATCCTTGGAGAAGTCCGGCACCTCGTTTAGGAACTTGGTGGGCCTAAAGCCCGATTTTTTTCGTTCCGCTTCTGTCAAATTGGTTTTATCTGCGAGAATGAACAGCTGGATACAGGCTTCGTGCAGCTTCCAGGTCTGCTGTTCGATGGTGGCGAGGTGGCCAAAATGCTTGTGGCTGGTGGACCTTTGCATAAACCGCGTATGCGGCTTTATAATCCTGCTTATGGAACTGTAGCACGATTTGCTGTTCCAGGCCCTTGAACCAGTTGTGGATACCTGGTTCAACGAGGTTCTCGGCGTATTTGGCCCATTCTTCTGCTTCTTCATATTTGCGGAGCATGGTGAGGGAGGCAACGAGGGTGTGAGCGAACATACCAGGCACCGACTTTGGTGTAGCAAACCTGCCTTCAAAATACCGAATAGCCCTTTTGCATACATCTGTCGTGCCAGCATGGTCGTGTACGCTAGCTCGTTCTAATTTTGCGATTAAATGAAATAAGAAGTGTAACCTATGAACATGGTGTTTTTGAACAATTGGTTCTAAAATCACTAAATACGTTACTGCTTTTTCACTGACCCAAGGCTTGCTTGCCTTTGATTTGACGTAAGGGCTTATCAATTCCAAGTACATGATTTCAGCCTTGACGGTGGCCGACATCGCCTCCAAGGTTTCCTCCACCAATTTTTCATAGTAGTTTTTCTTTTTGACTTCCTGTTCAATATAGGTATAGTACCCAAGCAAGTTCCTTGCAAGTTCCAATACCACTTCTGTCAATTCGTATTTGATTGCTTGCTCAATGGTTTTTTCTGCAATTTCATGAGCGGCATGCCTCGCTTCCCTTGCCACCAACATCCTTACTGCCGCCATGTTCCGGTAGCAAGTATGTAGCGCAGCTTGGGCGTCGTTGAATTCCGCCTTTTTCACATCAATGAAAAAAAATGTGTTCACCAGTCTCTTGAAGAAAGAGTTCCGCAGGTTTCGGTACTCGGTGTGGGAGCCGTCCTTGTCGGTGCCGAAAAAATGGCGGGCGGCTTCATCATCTGTACTTAGCTTACCATCGGCCAGTAGGTTGTAAAAGATTTCGTAACGGTCGTGTGCATCCGGGTTGTAGCCAAGCACCTTTACTTCTTTGCGCTTGTATTTGGTGACAAGGTTTATGAGTTCTTGTAGAGCGAACATGGTGCATATTGTTTTTGATTTAAAAATGGTTGAGTGGCCTAAAGGTAGTTTTATGTACTGAAACAGCAAGACAAAAAAACTGGTTTATTTTTAGAAAACGTATTTTTTCAACAATTCTTCCACCAGTTTGGGGTATTAGGAACGGCGCTGACTGTCCGTGACTTGGGCTAGGAGCGCCCATAGCTTTGTACCATTCATTCATCATTAAAAATTATAAAGCTATGTCAACCACATTAATTAATGCCATTATCGCCGCTCTTATTGCTATCGGTCTGCTCACAAGCCCTGCCGATTGGAATACAAAGACCCAACAAGAAAAGGACACATTGACGGAGATAGTGATAGCAGATATTGATATTTAACAAGGAGAGTAGATTACTTAAATCAAATCCGGCGCATAGTGAGCAATCATGGTCGCCGGATTTTTTTTTGCCAGCTAGTTTTCAAAATTCTTTAATAAAATCGCATATCCCAGAAATTAAGCACAGACTTGACTGCATACCCTCCTCGGCGGGCAAGCTGCCCACTGCCGAATTGCCCAGTTTTTGCCTTTGCTGCCACAAATAGTTTTGCATCCAGTAAAAATTGGCTAAAGCCAAAGCAATGGCCTGTCCAAATTTGTTCCACATTGACTACCATCCCGAAGAATCGGGACAAGACCTGCCAACTTTTTAATTACCACCCCAATTTTGGGGTATTAAGAAACGGCAAACTGTCTTTGGTCTTAGGCACTTGGTAGCTGCATCTTTGCACCAACACCTGAGAGAAGAACATAAAGCTATGAAAACCCGAGTTTGAAAAAATGGCAAGGTTCAGCGCCTTGAAAAAGATTGGGGTGCTGAACGCTTGACTTTTGAAAACCAAACCCCAGAACCGCAAGCTAAATAATAAGGGGCCGACCACCCCTTTGGGGATTCCCCAGCGGGGTTCAGCGCCTTGGAAAAGTCAAGGGTGCTGAACACCCGCCCATTAATGGGCAATAACCTTGGCATGTTTACCATATTGACAGTTGATGACCAGTACTGGATAAGCTAAGCGCTGCTTTCGGCATTAATAACAAGCAGCGAATAGCAGGTCGTTGCACTTCCTTGACTGCAAACTGAAGAATATCGAACTACCCACTCAAATTTGGGGTGTTAGGAAACGGGCAGACTGTCCTTGATTTCTGACATTTGGCAACCGCATCTTCGCATCAACAATTGGGAGAAGAACTATAATCATGAAAATTAATTTGAGATTGCTGACTATAACGGATTGTAGTGATGGCCACCTTCCCCCCCAATCGAAGCCGATATGAGGAGGTTGTGAAGCCAGTTTTCGTGATAAATTTTGCCGTTGAGCCTTGCCGATGGGCA
>JALHQW010000083.1 GCA_022841745.1 Saprospiraceae bacterium
GATTCCCTGGAACAGTTCACCGAAACAGTCGCTTACTACCACACCTACGAGAAGCGACGAAAGCGAACCAATTTCTTGGAACAGTTATATTTGTTAAAATTAACTTGACGCCCATGCGACATGTCGGGACAAGACCTGCCCACTGTCTAACTGCCAACTACTGCTCCGATTCAATATCCTTCATCAAGGACTCCAATTCTTTCATCAACTCCTTGGAGTCTTCTTTAATAGCCTTGGTCTCCTTGGTCTCGCCAGCCGTCCCTGCCGTATCGCTTACCATCTCAAGCTCCTCTTTCAGTGCCTTCCGCTTACGCTCCAGTTCTTCGATGCGTTGGACGTAGAGCTCGTCAAATTCCTTGGCATCACGCTTCAAGTTGGAGAGCACACTGCCGATTTTGTCTATTGCACGGTCGTATTTCCCTTTGTCGAATTTTTCTTTTTCCGCCTTGAGCAAGTCTTTTACCGCTATGCCGACGTCCTTCATCTCACCGACGATTTTTTTTGCGCCTGTCTTTTCTTCTTCTGTTCCCAGGAAAAGGTTGTAAATCAGTATGCCAATAACCAGGATGGCCAATAATTTCAATGCACTTTTAATCATGATAAGGGATGAGGTTTGTGATGAAAAAAAATAGTTCAGGCGCTTTCAATTGGTTTTTTTGAACAAAACGGGCGTACCTGCGTCCAATAAAGGCGCACTGGCCAGCTTCACGAATTTTTGTGAAAAGGCTTTGACGGTATCTGAGCCTGTTACCACTGATTGGTTTGCAAGCCTCACTGCTTCCTTTTTTTGCGAGGCCAAATAAAGTGCAGCAATGCCAGCGACAAGGTAAGTGGCGTAGCTGCTCGAAATAGGTTCTTGAACGTACTGGCCTCCGATTTTGCAATACGTTCCATTGGCATTTGAAACCAGCAGATGGACTCCTGGCTCGGCTTCTATTTCTGCCTTTCTTGTGTTCAGCATCTGTTGGGAAACAACGCCGACATTGATGGATTCTGGCCGTTGGCTTGGAAAACTATTGGCTGCAATGCCTACCCACGACTCGTCATCGTCCATGTTTGGCAAGGCAGAAAATAACAAGGCCCCAGCGTTTTTCACGAGTACAAAAACTCTTTCAACTTCTGCCTGTGTGATGCCTTCTAATGCTATATCACCGGGCGGATAAGCTATGCTCACCACGATTATGTCCACGCCAAGTTTGGTGGCAGCCTCCAATCCTTTTAGGAAGTCCTTCACCCGGAAGAACTTATTGTCAACTGTATTGACTTTAAATATAAAAACTTCGGCCTGAGGAGCTATGCCCACCAGTGAATCGGTTGGGGTAGTCTTTGAGGATACCACACTGATGCATTGGGTTCCATGCCCTTTTTTGCGGTGGCCATCGGTCACGTCGCTGTTTCCAAAGGAAGCGGGATTGGAGGGATTGAAGCCAACAACTGCCACATTGAATTTATGGCCTGCTTGGTTCAAATGGGCCAATGCGGAGTGTACCAATTCCACCCCAGTATCGAGTACGGCGATTTTGATGCCTTTTCCACCTGTGGTCTGCCATTTTTTTAAAACGGCAGCTTGAATCTTCTGGCTCCAATCGAACTGTACCATTTTATATGAAGGATTGTTGAAGCAAAGATGGGATTTTTATTTGATACGGTCTTTTCCCACCAAAGTATCACCTTCCAAAACTACCATTTCGAGCTTTCATTGACCGGACATCGTAAATTTCTTCCCACCAAAATCAAGGCTTTTCTCAACATCCACGGTCAACTGCCCACCTTCAAAACGCAGGGTATAGGTTTCAGAATGTGGGCTTTCTATGTACCGCAATTTTAGCTGAATCGTCTTCTCGTCCACCCAGGCATAGCTGCCTGCTACTTGCGAGGGCGGCAAGCCTTCCATATTCCCTTTGATGCCTTCAACGAGGTACGGCCCTTTTTTGTGCGTGGTGCCAAAATGCCAATCCTGTTTCTTGAAAAACAGCGGATAAGTGCCATCATTGGTCTTCAATATCATCCTGAAAAGCTCATCTTGGAAGGTCACATAAATATTCTGTATCCCAAGCTCGTTGGCTGGGAAGAAATACTGTTTCTTTTTGGGGAGCGCTGATTTTTCGGGTTGTTTGGCCTCGCCTTTTGCCATAGGCAACACTAAACTGCTTATTCTGTTTTTCACCACCCCATGGGCGGAGCTAGGAGGCAACGATTTTTCATGAAACCCCGGCAACAGATGGTCCCAAACCAAATTGAGTGCGCCTTGCAAATCGCCCGATTCCTCCGTAATAACAATGATGGCATCCTGCTCAGGCAATACGAGCATGTACTGCCCATAAGCACCATCGCCCCGATAGCTGTTGTGGCGGCTGCGCCACATTTGGTAACCATAACCCTGTGCCCAATCGGTCTTGGCCCGGTCTTCGGGTTTCATGCCGGGATCTTGGAGGATTTTCATGGTAGTAGCCTCCTCTACCCACTCCGCTGGCAGCACTTGCTGGCCGTTCCATTTGCCTTTTTGGAGGAAAAGCTGGGCAAACTTGGCCATGTCCTCGGTCTTGATGCGTAGCCCCCAACCACCTACTTGGTAGCCTTGGAGGTCTTCTTCCCAGTCAGCGCCTTCAATTCCAAGTGGCTCAAAAAGCCGGGGTTTCAGGTACTCTACCAAGGATTGGCCTGTTACACGCTGAACGATGACCCCTGCCATATAAGTTGCCAGGGAATTGTAAAGGAACTTCGTGCCCGGAGGGTCAACCACCGGGGTATTGAGAAAGCCATGAATCCAATCGTCCTTGGTGGAGGCGATGGTAAAACTGGGGTCTGGGGCCTGCCCGGCAGCCATGGTGAGCAGGTCACGGATGGTCATGGCGGCGAGGTTGGGGCTTATCTCCATCCCATTCGTATAGTCAGGGAAGAAAGAAACGACTTTGTCCGTCAAGGTGAGTTTCCCTTCACCAACGGCCAAGCCTACCGCAGTGGCCGTGAAGCTCTTGCTACAAGAGTACATCGAGTGCCTAAGGTCGGGGCGGTAGGGTGACCACCAAGCCTCGGCCAGCACTTTGCCATGCCGCAAAATCATGAAACTATGGAACTCGTGGTTGCTTTTTTCGACGGCATTCAAAAAGCCCTGGATGGCCTCGCTGCTGACGCCTTCCGCTTCTGGGGTGCTACGAGGAAGCGATAGGATTTCCGACTCTTCACTTAGAAAATAATACCCTGGGTTAGGATTCTTAGTACCTTTTAAAGTAGTAGTAATATCTGAAGAATACGTACCATCATATGCTAAGATTTGATGGCCATTAGAAATCCCAAATTGTTGATTTGCACTATTACCTGAATCATTGGCACCTCCTACCTGACTTTGGTTGTTCCCGTACCTATAAATCGTGGAAATCGAACCATCTGGATTGACTCGGGTCGAGGTATTCCCATTGTGAAAAGTATTGGTGAAGGTACCATCTGGGTTAACCTGCGTGGAGGTGTTTCCATTGTGGTAAATATTGGTAAAAGTGCCATCCGGATTGACTTGTGTCGTGGTGTTCCCGTTATGGTAAATATTGGTAAAAGTGCCGTCAGGATTGACTTGTGTCGTGGTGTTCCCGTTATGGAACGTATTGGTGAGTGTACCATCAGGGTTTACCTGTGTTGTAGTATTACCGTTGTTATAGATGGTTGTGATTGTTCCATCGGCATTTACCTCTGTGGAAACTTGGGAAAATAAGGGCGCCGAAATGGCAAGTAGGAAAAAAAAACGAAGCAAGTTTTTCATAACGTCATTATTTTGAAAACAATCCATGGTCAATTTTGCCATTGGTCAATGGTGCGATATTTCACTTTCAATCAATTGCAAAGAAAGAGATAATTGCCCGCTTCACCTTATCTCGTACTTGGCAAACCCACGCATATACCCTTGCTCCTGCTCGCCGCAAAAAACGGCAATTTCCTTGCCAGCGCCAGGATCCTTGAAACGAAGCTCTACCCAACCGTCCTTCATTTCATGCCGAACTTCGAGCCGTTTGCTTTGGTTCATGAGTATCCTGAAATGCTTGGGGTTTCGGACGAACTTGAACCGCAATACCCTATCCTTTCCTTCTGTAGTCACGGTTTGGGAAAAGTCAAGGATGGGGTACTCGTTTTGCCCGTACTGGATGAGCGGCTGGTCTGCGAACTCCTTTTTGGTCAAAGGTTTTTCCAATAATTGCCATTTTTCATCATCAGGAAGGTGGTTTTGGGAAAAAACAGCGGGGGATGTATCGAAAAAGCCAGGATTGTCGTCCCGTTTGAACTTGCCATCATGCACGTAGCCGGCGCCCCAAGTAGCATCCAAGAGGTGCCAAGTGCCGTCCCATTTTACGGCGTTCCAAGCATGGGGGTTGTTGTGGACGTTTCGGTAAGGGCGATGGAAATCCCTTGCATCGCCAACGATGATTTCGCATTCAAGCCCCACTGCATCGCACATGGTCTTGTACATCCTGCTATAATCGGCGCAGACGCCTTTTTTGGCCTTGAACGACTTGGCAATTTCCTTTTCATAGTACTCCCGTGCCTCGGCCTCCATGTCTGCTTTTGTTTTTCCAGAGAACCGGGGCCGTGGTGGCGGGTTCCTGAACTTCTCCACATCGTAGCGAACATTGACTGCCAACCAAGTGAACAACGCACGGGCTTTTTCAGGTTCTGTAGAAAAAGGCTGAGTCAATTGGCGGGCCAGGTCAGCTATGTCTTGGTACTTTCCTTTGAAATTGGTGGCAAAGAAATCCACTTTATGGTAGTCGGTTTGGGCAGATAGTTTTGTAAAAATGAAAAGAAAAAAGAACAATAGGGAAGGTGCGTTTTTCATGATTGTGTTGTTTTTATAGGAGTAAAATCTCCTCAAAGATAAGCGTAGGTTGAGAAAATTTATTTTAGCATAATGCAAAAAAGCCCTGGAAAGATTTCCAAGGCTTTTTTGATAAATGCCAGATACAGATGAGTAAGCAGCCGCTGACTGCCCCCTGAGAACTGCCGGACTGCCAACTACGTCTTCCGCTCCTTCTTCCTGGCCGCTGGAAACAGCACATTGTTCAAAATTAGCCGGTAGCCGGGCGAACTCGGATGGAGGTTTAGGTCAGTGTCAGGATCTTGCACGTAGTGGCGGTAGTCTTCGGGGTCGTGGCCACCATAGAAGGTGAAAAAGCCCTGACCATAAGGACTGTGGATGTAACGAGCCTCTTTCATGGGCTTCGTTTCACCAAGGGTAAGTACGCTTGATTTGAGGTATTGCTTTTGAAATGCCGTGGACTGCCCCATGAAGCCCTTTACAGTGCGGGTATGGCATTGTGTGAGCATGGTTGGCACTGGGTCCCATTTTGCCGAAAAATCAAAAAGGGTGAAATAGTCCTGCTCGGGGTCAATATTCCGGCCATAATGGCTGTCAATGGTCGAGTGCTCATACTCCATGGGGTTTTTCACCAATTGGAAATCTTTGAAGGCAAAGGTTTTGGAAAAATCCAACTTCGCTTCTGGGTTTGGGTCAGGGCCATCGCCGTCGTAGTATTTATCGCAAATATCGGTGCCTTCGGCAGCAAGGGCGATGTCATAAGTGTCTGTCGCTGAGCACATGGCAAACATAAAGCCGCCACCTGCCACATATTCTTTTATTCGCTTCGCAACGGCCAATTTCAGCTGCGACACTTTCTGGAAACCGTGTTTGTTGGCAATTTCTTCTGAAATGCGCTGATTTTCACGGTACCATTCCTGGGTATGATAGCCTGCATAAAACTTGCCGTATTGCCCCGTAAAATCCTCGTGGTGGAGGTGCAGCCAGTCGTACTCGGTCAGTTTATCAGCCAACACCTCGTCATCATAGACTTTATCGAAAGGAATTTCAGCATAGGTGAGCACGAGTGTCACCGCATCGTCCCAAGGCTGGATATTGTCGCCACGCTGGCTTTTGAAGGCATCGGTGGGAGTATAGACGGCGATTTTGGGAGCTTTCTCCAGTTTTACGGCCTCTTGGTTGATTTCTGGCTGGTTGATTTCATCCAAAATACGGTTGAAGGCACCATCGGGAATCACCTCGAAGCTGACCCCCCGCACCTTGCACTCTTTCTCAAAGACCGTGGTATAAGGGAAGGCGAAACTGCCACCACGGTAATTAAGCAACCACCAAGCCTCTACGTTGCTGTTTATGACCCAATAGGTGATGCCATAAGCCTTTAGGTGGTTCTGTTGCTCGGCATCCATGGGAAGGAGTATGAATGAGGCGCTCATTTGCGAAGCAAAGAGCCAAACGAAAGCGATGGAAAAAAATATTTTCTTCATGTCATTTTGGTCGCCGAAACAATTTGGCGGTAAAAAAGTGATTTCTAAGTTTTTAAAACGATACAATTAAATGCGAATTGCTTGCCGAAGGTTGCGATGGCGAAAATAATAACCACAAAAACTTTGCAAAAAAAGCAACGAGGGTAACCTTCTGACGTTTTTACCTGTTTGAAGTGGCGCTACCCTATTGCGGTAGGTTTCCAAATTTCGGATAACCATCAGATTTCCGACATTTGCCGTCCGCTTTAAAACTAGGTAGTCAGCAGTTGGCAGTCGGTAGTTCCGTCGTCAACCGAAGGCCGCCTTCCGTTCACCGGTTATATATGCAAAACCTGACCTTTCAATATCCCGCTTGGTACTTGCTCCTCTGCATTGCCCTAGGGCTTGGCTATGCGCTCACGCTCTATTTTAAGGACAAAACCTTTGCGGAGCAACACCCGCAACTGCACAAAATCCTTGGCGTCCTGCGCTTCTTGGCGGTCACACTACTGGCCATTCTTCTGCTAGAACCCTTGCTCAAATCGCTGCTGACGGAAACCAAAAAACCAGTGGTGGTACTGGCTCAAGATGAGTCCGAATCGGTTGGCGCTGTGATGAGTGCCCAAGATTTGGAAGCATACAAGGCAAATTGGGCTAAAATGAGGGACGACCTCAGCGCCAAATACGAAGTAAAAGAATACGGGTTCGGCAGCGAAGTAAGGGAAGGCACCAGTTTTGAAATGAAAGACAAAATCTCGAACATTTCAAAACTGATGACCGAGACAACTGACCTATATGCGGGGCAAAATCTTGGTGCCGTAGTGTTGGCGACGGATGGCATTTACAACGAAGGCAGCAACCCCCTTTATGCTGGCAACAAGCTGAACGCCCCCGTGTTTGCCGTGGCATTGGGCGATACCACGCAACGAAAAGACTTGGTGCTGAAAAGGGTGTTCCACAACAAAATTGCCTACCTCGGCGATAAGTTCAGCGTCCAGTTTGACGTGGCAGCCCGCAATTGCGCTGGCGCCAACACCACCGTGACCATTTCGAAACTCAGTGGCAACGAGGTGCGCAGCTTACAAACCATCCCTTTAACCATCAGCGGCAACGATTTTTTCACGACCCGTGAATTGGTGCTCGACGCCAATGAAGCGGGCGTACAACGGTACCGGATTTCACTTTCACAAGTGAATGGTGAAAAATCGGTAGCCAACAACAGCCGGGAGTTCTTTGTGGATGTATTGGATGCAAGGCAAAAATTGCTGCTGCTGGCCAATGCCCCCCACCCCGATATTTCCGCTTTGAAACAGACGTTGGAAGTCAACAAGAACTACCAGGTGACGGTCGCTTATATCAACGACCTAAAAGTGAATGTCGCCGATTTCGACTTTGTAGTGCTGCACAACCTGCCAAGCAACCGAAACGATGCCTCCGCTGTGCTCAATGCCTTAAACACCAAGAAGACGCCACGCATGTTCATCGTTGGCTCGCAAACTAACTTAGCCAGGTTCAATCAAGTGCAGCCTTTGCTCACCATACAAGGCGATGTGCAAAATGCCAATCCAGTGCAGGGGATTTTTGAGCCGAACTTCAGTTTGTTCACCATTGATGAAAACCTGCGCCGCAACCTCCCGAATTTCAACCCACTGACTGCCCCGTTTGGCGATTTTCAGGCAAGGGGCGACGCACAAGTTCTGCTCTACCAGCGCATAGGAAAGGTGGACACCAAATACCCACTCCTGCTTTTTGGCGAAGACAACGGCGTTAAAATGGCCGTGCTTGCTGCGGAAGGACTGTGGCGCTGGCGGTTGTTCGATTATTTGCAGCACCAAAACCACGATATTTTCAGTGAGTTGATAGGAAAGAATTTCCAGTATGTAGCCGTAAAGGCAGACAAGCGCCGGTTCCGCATTTCGACCAGCAAAAATATTTTCAACGAGAACGAACCCATTATTTTTGATGCAGAGCTTTACAACGAAAGCTTCGAACTCATCAACGAACCTGATGTCCGCCTGACTATTACCAATGCTGACCGCAAGGAATTCAATTACACCTTCAACAAAACGGCAAAAGGTTATTCCCTGAATGCCGGGGTTTTCCCTGTGGGCAATTATCGTTTTCGTGGCACGACAAGTTTTAATGGCCAAAACCTCAGCTTCGATGGCCAATTCAGCGTTCAACCCATCCAGTTGGAGCTTTACGAAACCACTGCCGACCACGCCATGCTGCGGCGGTTGAGCAACGAGTTTGGAGGTGCTGTTTTTTACCAAAACCAACTCAAAGCCCTATCTGATTCCTTGTTGGCAAGGGACATCAAGCCTGTCATCTACAACACGACCCGCACCCGCTCCGTCATTAACCTCAAATGGCTGTTCTTCCTTATTCTCGCCCTGCTTTCGGGTGAATGGTTTATGCGAAGGTATTTCGGGGCTTATTAGCAACACGGACTGCTAGTCCGTGCCTCAACAAGTAGAAGTTTTACATTCATTCAAAGAGTGGAAAGCACGGACTGACAGTCCGTGTTACGAAAAAAGGCCGCCCTTTTTCAAGGACGGCCTTAGCATTTCGAAAGGTTCTAAAATTTTCAGCTTAATCGGATGTGGGCACAGCTACCTTGCAATTGCTTGGATTACCATGCCCACATGTAGTCCACATTATGGAAGTTGTTCCAAAATCACGTAGTTAGAAATCAAGTTGACGTTTTGCGGGTGCTTCAAGATGCTGTTCAGCAGCAGGAGCGACCTGTCGTTGGCTGGGCCTTGATAGATGGCCCTACCGTCGAGGTTTACGTCTGCCACCAAGTAACCTTGGCTGATGAAGTTCGCAATCAAGTCAGTGTTAGCCTGGTCATAAAGCACCGTTGTGAATAGCCTTAGGATGTCGTTGCCGGGGCCTTGGTAAATCGTCCTACCGTCCGAGTTGAGGTCACCAGCCCACATGTACATCTTAGTACCAAGCTGTACCTGTGCACTGTTACCATTGGTGATGAAACTTGGGTCGGTAAAGTCAATCTCCTGCAATGCTGGGCTTAGGTCGAGTGCTTCGCCCGTCATCACGCCAAGGTGGTTCCTGTGGCGGACAGCCACATAGTAAGTACCTGCATTGGCGGATGGGAACCTCAAATGGCTGATGCCATCTGTTTCCACTACGTCGCCGTCACGCTGTAAAAGGGCTGCACGAGTCGTAGCAACACTGTCGAGAGCGGTCGAGCTGCGTAGTTCAACGAACACCCAGTCAACGATTGCATTTGAGTCAGAAACTGCAAAGACCGTAGTAGAATCAGTGATTATCTCATCACCACCACCGTCACCATTGATGCCAGTATTTTCGTGTTCAAAGGCAGTCATGTCCTCGTAAGGCTCTCTCGTTGGGATCAACCTGGTACCGCTTGGATTTCCACTTGACGGGTTATAAGCCCTCAAGGTTGCACGCTGGTACGGATCGCTTGAAAGCGAAGGCGTTATCTTGGCACCTTGCAGGCGAACCTTAATAGCCAAGTTGATACCGATACAAGTCGGGCCGAGAACCGGGCTACATGGGTCGAGCGGGTTACCATCGAAAATGGCGTCAGCATCGGTTTCCTCACCGTTCTGGATATTGTCCTGGTCAGGGTCTTCCTGGTTGTCGAAGAGGCCGTCGCCGTCTGTATCTACCAAGCAGCGGTTGTACCTGATGTACCTGTCAACAGTCACTGTAGTGTCAAGCGCAGGGTTTGTGGTGCCCAGCACAGTGTAGTACCAAGGACCAGTGCCAACGAAAGTGTCCACTGCTGTAATCAAGTTGTTCGTTGTCATCCAAGCCTCCCAGAAGTCAGCAAGTTGATCGTTGTCGTCGTCAGTGTCCACACCGTTGTTGAGGCCGTCATTATCAAGGTCGCAGTCGGCTGCAAGGCACTTGTCACGAACCGTCAGCGTAACCGTGTTGGTTGTGTCACCGCAGTTTGGCATGATGACCACGAGGCGGAACTGGTAACCGTTCAGGCCATCGGTGTTCGTCAGGTTCAGGTCTTGGCCAAAGGCACCTTGCCATTGTGCTGCCGGATCAGTCGGGTTGGTTACACCAATCGAGGACAAAGCACCAATACCGGTTGCAAACTGCGCCCAAGCACCGCTCGGTGCCCTATACTGCCAGCGGAACGTCATCTGGCCATAGCCTGGGTTCGTGATGGTCGTATTGAACAAGTGCGGCTTGTTCGAACAGATGCTGGCATTAACCGGCTGCAAGTTGAAGGTAATCGGGCCTTCCACGAATAGGTTGGCTTGATCTGAGTAGTCCCAGTCACAATTTGCCGTCCTAACCCCGCAGCGGTACTTGGCGTTGTATAGGCCTGCAACATCACTGATGCAAAGCTGGTTGGTGAACACGCCTGTGTATATCAAACCGTTGGTCAAGTCTACCCAGCCACCAACCGTCCAACGCTGCCATTGATAGGAGATTACACCTTGGCCAGTAGAGTTGGCAATGGCAATGGTAAAGCAAGTAGGCTCACCAGAGCAGGTAGTTACGTCGTCAGGCTGGTCAGTGAAGGAAATTGGGCCTTCAACCGTCAACCTTGCTTCATTCGTCGTGTCACGGTTACAAGTTTCCGTCCAGAAGATATTGCGGAACAGGTAGTTGTTCAAACCAATGATTGGCGAAATCAACAACGAGTCGGAGTCGTAGCCACCGAAGTTGATGGTATTGCCACCAATGGTATCCACTAATTGAGTAATGTTAACCCAAGTAGCCCCATTGTCGGGGCTGTACTGCCACTGCTTTGACACTGCCTCAGGACCGCCCAAGGCAGGGTTGGTAATTTGGGAGAAGAAGTAGGCTTCTTTGTCCGAGCAGTTGGTGAAGTCAGCTGGCTGTGCGGAAATGGTAAGTGGGCCTTCCACCGACAGAATAGCTGGGAAGGAGAACACTTGGTTGCACACCCCAGTATTGGAAGACATGCGGAAGCGCCTGTTGTGTAAGCCAACGACGTTACCAATGCACAAGGTCTGGGTGTTGTAGCCAGTGTAGAAGTTAGGCGCACCACCAGTCGTGATATTCGACCAGTTGATGCCATCAGAAGAAACCTGCCATTGTTGCACCAATGTTCCTGAATTGCCAGCTGCAATCGTGTCTATTGCAGTAAAGCAAACCCCCTCACCAGAGCACTGGGTAATATCATCGGGGTGGTCGCCGAAGCCGATCGGGCCTTCAACCCTCAAGATTGCCGCATAAGAAGCAACAGGCGAACATTCGGAAGTCTGAATCAAGCAACGGAAGTAGAAACCGTCTTTGTTCACAACGTTGGAGACGCTGAGGCAGGCAGTCGTAGCACCATTATAGATGCTGTTGGTTGGCAAGTTCACCCAAGCGCTTGCGTCCAAACTGTCACCAGAAACATTCACCTGCCATTGGTAGGTAATAGCACCTTGTCCGGTGTTCGCCGTCTGGATACAGAAGTTGGTGGCACTACCTGAGCAAATCGTCCTGTCGTCAGGGTGGTTGGTCACGGAAATCGGGCCTTCCACGGTCACTTGTGCATAGTTAGTCCAAGCAGCGTCGCAATTTGGCGTGCGGTAGCGCATTCTGAATCGCCACCTGTACATATTGGCCACGTCGCTGATGCTCAATGTTGTGGTTGTTTCTCCACTATATACATCTCCGATCGCAGTCGGTACATTGACGTATGGCGCATAAGTGCCTGTACCTAAATTGTATGCAGAATATTCCCACTGGTACTGCAAGGTAGCAGGATTGCCATTCTGAATTGCAACCGTTGCACTAAAGGATACACCTGAACCAGCACACTCCGTGATATTGTCTGGCTCATCCGTTACCGTGATAGGGCCTTCTACGTCAATCACCGCAGCGTTGGAGAAGATGGTATCGCAATTGTCCGTCCAGATTGCCAAACGGTACATGTTGCTGTCAAGGTTCGTCGTATATGAGATGCTCATGGTGTCGGTATTGACACCGTTATAGAGCGTATCGTTGCCGAGCCAGGTCCACGTTGTACCACCGTTGGTTGAGCACTGCCAGTTGTACTGGATTTGCGTCAGCGAATCCGCTTCCTGTGAGCCTGTCACCGCCACTGCGCCGAACAATACGGCCTCACCAGAGCACTGAATGATGTCCTGCGGATGGGCAGCAAATGACAATGGGCCATCAATGTTCAAGCAAGCACGGTCGCTGTAAACCCTGTTACATTCGCCAGTGCTGTATGCAAGGCGGTAGCAGCGGGAGTACAGGCCAGTTGAGTTGGAAACGTTCAAGGTGGTCGTTGTAAAGCCAGTGTAAACGCCGCCGTCCGTCAGAGCGGTAATATCTCCCCAGTTGGTACCATTGTCAGAGGAAACCTGCCAACGGTAGGTGAAGGTACCTGCCGTTCCAACATCAGCTGTTGATATGAACACAGCTGCATCGCCTGCACAGAGGTCAACATCGTCTGGTTCATCGGTCACCGTGATTGGGCCTTCCACTGTCAAGCGAGCGGAATTCGAGTACTGAATAGTACATGTGCTGGTGCGGTAAGAAATCCTGAACAAGGCATCATGGCCAGGCACCGCTACGTTGGGTATTGCCAAGGTTGCTACACCAGTCGAGTTGCTAACAGAGGTTACGCCGCTGTAAAGCGTCGGTTGGTTGGTTGGCAGGTTCTGCCATGTGATACCGTTGTCTAAGCTGATTTGCCAGTGTACGAGGGTACTTCCGACCACGCCTGGGTTCGTAATCGTTGCAGTGAACGAAGTGGCGTTGCCGTAGCATTCCGTCACTGGGTCTGGCTGGTCGGCCACAGAAAGCGGGCCTTGCACGCTCAATATGGCATAGTCAGAGTAAACTAAACCGCAATCTGTTGCATTGGCGACCGCACGGAAGCGACGGCCGTACATGCCCGCTACGTTGGTAATCGTTAGTATGTCAGTTCCCGATCCAACCGCACCTGTGATAGAGTGTGAGAAGTTCGCATCAGGGAAAGTGATGTCATTCCACATTGTATAAGGTGCATCAGAATACTGCCATCCAAAAGTGAAATCACCTTGTGGAATCGCAGCCGTAGCAAAGAAGGTCGTATCTCCGCCTGAGCAAAGCGTTGCGTCGGCAGGGTCAACGGAGAAAGAGACGTTGCCGCTTACTTCCAAGGTAGCTGGGTTCGAGCAAACGGGTGTCGAACAAGTTGGAGATGTATAGCAAATGCGGTACTGGTAGCCATCCAAGCCGACTACGTTGGAGATAGTCAAGGTGTCGTTGTCACCTGTCGAGCCAACGTTGGTTCCTGTTATGCCTGTATAGGAGCCTGAACCCGCTGTCAAAGTATTCCAACCAGTGCCAGTATTGATCTGCCAGTAATGGTTCGTCAGTGTTAGGTTTTGGTTGGCAGGATAGGTTGAGCCTGCATTGTTGTAATCAGCAATGAAATAAACCTCGTTGCCAGCGCAATTGGAGATGTTATCTGGGTCGTCAATGACGGTGATGGCACCTTCCACGTTGAGCCTTGCTGCGTTTGAGTAAACAAAGTTACACTCCCCAGTGCTCGTCCTTAAACGGAAGTAGTAACCGTCCAAAGCGACGTTAAGGCTCGACAAATTAAGCGTGGTAGCTGTTAAGCCTGCGAAATTAGTTCCAAGGATAGTCGCAGTAACTGGCAACCAAGTTGTGCCATCCGTAGAATATTCCCACTGGTAAACCATCGTACCAACAGCACCACTGTTCACAGGTGTTGCGCTGAAAGAAGCCGTTTCAGTGGCACAGTTGGTGAAGTCAGCTGGATGTGCTGAATAGGTAAGCGGGCCTTCCACCTGCAGCAAAGCAGGGTTGGAGTAAACCGTATCACAGACTGCAGTGTAAATCTTCGCACGATACTGCCAGTTGTGCTTGCCCGCCACGTTCACTACCTCAAGGCATAGCGAATCTGTATCGTCATAAACGGAACCATCGTTGATGTCCACCCAGCCTGAGCCGGTGTTCACCTGCCATTGGGTGAAGATTTGTCCGTCCCCAGCGTTTAGGGTATCTATACAGAAAGAGGTGCCGTTGCCGAAACATTCAACAACTGGGTCAGGATGGTCGGAAATGGAAATCGGACCATGTACTTCTATGTCAATCGGTGCTCCAAGGGCAGTGTCGAGTACACAGCCAAAAGAGTCAACAATACTCAAGATTTGAATGGATACAGAGCTATCTGGAACATAGCAGACAATATCTGCACTGTCCAAGTTAACGGTTGTGAAAGTATCCACACCGTCCGTCCATTCTACATCGTAGGGCGGCCAGTGGCCATCAATATGGACTTTGAAACATGCGGTATCACCGAGGTCATTGGCACAAATGGCGTCAAAGCCGGTCACCAATTCCAAGTATGCCGATTCTGTGTGGTACGGGTCGCAAGGATTACAAACCTGCGATACGTCTGGGTCGAGGTAGCCGTCGCCGTCCACGTCTTCATCAACGAGGTCGAGCAAGCCGTCACCGTCAATATCTTCCCCAAGGTCGAGGAAGCCGTTATTGTTGGTATCCTCATCATAGTCTATGGAGTCGTTTGCATTCAAGTCTTCGATGAACGCATCCCATTGGCCATCACCGTCTGTGTCCTCAAATGCATTGAGGATACCGTCACCGTCGCAATCGTTACAGCTCCATGCTGACTGAGAGTAGTTGCCCATGTATTCATAGACATCCCCTGTGATCATGTCGAACACCGTAATTTCGTTACCAGGGTTGTTGCCAATGGAGTTTGGCAGGTTATTGAATGGATCCGTTTCATTATCAATCAGGTACAAGCTATCAGGGCAGGTACCATTGCCATTAAACGTGAAAAGCAGGGTTTCAGTCCCTGCTTGCCAAGGCACCATAGGTACCTCGCTTTGGAAGCCGTAGGATTGGTAACGCCGGGTTGGATTTTCCACTGGCCCATTTACAGGCGTAGTGGCATTCCAGTTGCCATTGACGTTTGTCAGCGGGCTGGTAGTGTAACCTGCCGGCAACACCACGGTCACCTGCCCCGAACCAATAATCGTGTTGTTGGTGCTTGGATAAACGCCATTAGGGCGCGCAAAGACACCCCATTTGTTCGCTTCAATGAGTTGTAGCTTGAATTCAATCCCCGTAGGTGGGAGTACCACTTGAGTAAAGACCGAGTTAAGCCCCAACACAAAAAACGATACCAAAAGGAGTATCATCTTAGGGTAAATGTTGGATCTGTACATAATTTTCGTGAGTTTAATGAATTTTGTATGTGGACTAATAAGTGAAAATTGCACTATCGGGGAAGGGGGAAAAGGAAACTGTAGTTGGGTCAAAAAAAAGGGCATTTTCGTCCCGGCATGAAAACCGGGACGAGAAGGCTGCCCGAAAAAACACTATAAACCCAAAATTTATCTTTAGCAGTTTTGCATTGAAAGCAAGACCTGTTTGCTTAATTTTTTTAGCGGTTGCTCGGTGTTGAATGATGTCAAAAAAGTGAGACCAATTCATTTCTAAATGAGACCAAATCCGCCCGGCTTTGCCGGATTTTTAACTTGGTTGCCTTTGGCAAACATTTCAAAAACAGTTCCTTTTCAACGTATTTAGGTAAGAAGCCAAGCACGATTGCCCAGCCTTGAATGCACTTTGTAAATGGTGAAGTGTACCATGTTAGTGGTGTTCATGTTCTTACTTTGCGGCATAGCAATGCACGCAGCATAGTTGAAAACAACGGGGGAAAGTCAATCTTGAAGGGAATCCTGATGGGAGGGACGGCTATACTTTGGCAATCTCTGTGCCAAACTCAAGTTTAATAGCCATACTTTTCTTTCCAACGTTCACGCAGCCACTGGCGCAGCCGCTCTTCACTGGGGTTTTGGCCTGGCTCAAACAACCGCTTTCCTTGCACTTCCTTCGGCAAAAACTCCTGCTCAACAAAATTTAGGGAAAAATCGTGGGCGTACTGGTAGCCCTTGCCGTAGTCGAGGTCCTTCATAAGTTTTGTAGGCGCATTACGGATATGGAGCGGCACGGAGAGGTTGCCCGTTTGGCGCACAAGTTCTTGTGCCTGCCCTATTGCCAGATAGGTTGAATTGCTCTTGGGTGAGGTGGCCAAGTAAACGGCGCATTGCGAGAGGATGATACGGGCCTCCGGAAAGCCTACCGCTCGGCAGGCATCCCAACAGGTCATGGTCATGAGCAGGGCATTCGGGTTGGCAAGGCCAATGTCCTCGGAGGCAAGAATGATCATGCGCCGGGCGATAAACTCCACGTCCTCCCCTCCCTCTATCATGCGGGCCAGCCAATAGACTGCAGCATTAGGGTCGCTGCCCCTCATACTCTTGATGAAGGCCGAGGCGATGTCGTAGTGCATCTCGCCTGTTTTATCATAAATAGCGAGGTTGGTCTGGATGGCATCTTCGACCATTGCATTCGTGATGGTAAATCGTTCACCCTTTTTTGCAGGGTTCGTCACGAGTTCCAGCACGTTGAGCAGCTTGCGGGCATCGCCGCCGGAGAAGAGCAGCAGCGCCTCGTACTCGGCCACCTCGATGTCGAGTTCATGCAGGTACTCATCTTTTTGCAGCGCGTTGTTGACGATGTGGATGAGTTCCTGTTTTTCAAGATGCTTCAAAACATAGACCTGGCAGCGGGAAAGCAAGGCTGAAATCACCTCAAAACTTGGGTTTTCCGTCGTGGCACCGATAAGGGTCACAATGCCTTTCTCAACCGCCCCCAAAAGCGAATCCTGCTGCGATTTGTTGAAGCGGTGTATCTCGTCAATGAAAAGGATGGGGTTGGCAGCACTGAAGAATTTTTGCCCTTGCGCCTTCTCGATGGTTTCCCGCACGTCTTTCACCCCGGAGCTAATGGCACTCAAAGTATAGAACGGCCTTTTCAGTTGGTGTGAGATGATGCTGGCGAGGGTTGTCTTGCCCACGCCTGGCGGCCCCCAAAGGATCATGCTGGGCAGTTTGCCGCTTTCGATGGAATTGCGCAGCACAGCACCCGGCCCTACCAAATGGGCTTGCCCGATGTAGTCATCAAGGGAAGTTGGACGAAGGCGTTCTGCGAGTGGGGGCATGAATCGAATTTAAGAAATTGAGAAATTAGGAATTACGTGCAATTAAGGAACAAAACAATGAAACATTGGAACAATGGGAGGAGTGGAACGGGATTTTTTTTCATGATTACCCAACCTTCGCCTCTATTGCACCGTGATTGGAATTGAAAACGAATTCTTATTCGCACACTATCAAAATAAATAATTCCGATGAAAAAAAAATTTCCTTTTCTGCTTTTCTGCCTTGCAAGCATTTTTGCCCGGGGCAACGATAACCCACCACTTGAAATTCTTGATGTTGACAGCACGTGCTTTGTCAGTATCGGGCTTGACTCATCCAACACGGGCGATGTGCTATTGGTAGCCTATCCAACAGGTAATGCACCATTTGCTTACCAATGGAGCACGGGCGCTACAACCAACAGCATCATCGTAACCACTTGGGGCATCAACTACTGCGTGACCGTGACGGATGCCGATGGCTGTATAGCCAGTGATTGCTTGTTTAACCAGAATACCTGCACGACAAGTATCATAAACGTGCCCCTTGGATACCTTTCATCAGTATCAACAGGAATCTCGCCATTTACCTATTCATGGAGCAATGGAAGCACTACCCCCTCCATCCCGGTAAATGCCCCAGGCACCTACTGTGTGACGGTAGTGGATGCAATCAATTGTAGCTCGCAAGCCTGCTACGACTATGGCATATTGGATTCATGCAGTGTTTATATCGTCGAAGATTCAACGGCCGCCGGGGGCTATTTCTCGGCTATTGCCAACGGCACGCCTCCATTTTCCTACACTTGGCAGCCCAGCGGCAATGGGCAGAGCATCCCGCTCGACCCAGCTTATTTTGGCGACTATTGCGTAACAATAACGGACGCTACAGGATGTGTGGCATACGACTGTTTCTGGAACCAAAACCCATGCAGCGCCTTGATTATCGAACAGGAAGACAGCTCAGGGGTGACCGAGTTATTCGTTCTTTCAAATATTTGGCCCGCAACTTATCTATGGAGCAATGGGTCAACGGAAAATGTGATCTACCCCAGTTCAAGTGGCAACTATTGCGTGACGGTGACTGGCGGAGGTTGTGTTACTTCCACTTGCTACAACTACACTGTTCCCAGCAATATGCAAATCAATGGAGCGATTTATCACCCAGACTCCTTGAATGCCTTGGCACTTGAAGGCCTAGTGGAATTGTTTTACAACGATCCAACTACCAACAGTTGGGACATGGTGGCATCAACAACTATCCTGAGTGACCCTAATGGCTGGTGGAACAGCTACGAGTTTGGCAACCAAACCAACCCAGGTCAGTACATCATCAAAGTAACCTTGGACCCTGCCTCGCCTTATTCAGCGGACTTCTTGCCAACCTACCATTATTCAACCATTCTCTGGGATGAGGCCAATATTATCACGCTACCATCCAGCGGCTGGGGCCTTTACAATGTCCTATTGAGCGATGGCCAAAACCTCACGGGCGGCTCCGGCCAAATCAGTGGCACCGTGACCGAAGGCGACGGCTTCACCGCCAACGACGAGGACGACCGGGGCGGCACCCCACGGCCCAACACTAGCGTCTTGCTTTTCGATGCCAATGAGCAGCCCATTAGCCACACGCTCACTAACGCCGAGGGCAAGTACAGCTTCAGCAACCTGCCCTTCGGCACCTACAAGGTCATGGTCGAAATCGTGGGTGTGGAGCAGGCCGAGAAATGGGTGACGCTCAATGCCGCCAACCCCGTCTCCATCGGCAACGATTTCGAGGTGACAGAGAGCGGCATCGTGCTCGAAGCCAACAGCCCGGTGCTCAATTCGGCGCACGTCCAAGTGTTCCCGAACCCCGTGCGTAAAACACTTGGCCTCAGCTTCGAGGCATTGGCTAATTTTGACGCTGAAATCAGCATCACGAGGGTGGATGGCGTGACCGTACTGACTGAAAATCAATCAGTTGTGAGCGGCCTTCATACAGCTCGGCTTGATGTTTCGTCACTTTCACCTGGGCTTTATTTGGTGCAAATGAAGGCCAGCAACGGCGTAGCGGTCGCCAAATTTGTGAAAGAATAAAGTAAATACTTGATACTAGATGCTGGATACTGGATGCTGGATGTGGCTAAGGCTTGCCACCCATCCAGTATCCAGTATCCAGTATCCAGCATCCAGCATCCAGTACCCTGCATCCAAAATGGTAAACCAACCACTCCTTCACGACGCTGCCAAGGGCGACCGGAGGGCACAGTTCCAGCTTTACAAGAGCTGTTTCAGTGTCCTGATGGGCGTGTGCTTGCGGTACCGGCGCTCGGAGGAGGATGCAGTGGCGATGGTAAACGAAGGATTCCTGAAAATCGTGAACAGCCTGGCGAAATACAGTCCCGAAACCCCCTTCGAGGCATGGATTCGGCGCATCATGATTAACACGCTCATAGACGACTTCCGAAAAAACCGAAAAGTAAACGAACTCATTGAAAGTCAGGACTTTACGAACCACCAAAACCACGATGGGCTGGTGGATTTCAACACGGCAGACTTGAATTACGACGCTGGGCAATTGGAGGCAATGATTCGGTCACTGCCGCCCATGAGCCAAAAAGTGTTCAACCTATTTGCTATTGATGGCTACGGCCACCTCGAAATCGGTGAACTGCTGGGCATCAGCGAAGGCACTTCGAAATGGCACCTTTCATTTGCCCGGCAACGGCTTAGGGAGATGCTGGTGAAGACGGGAGAAGGAGCTGCTGTTAGGGAGCTGAAATAGGTGTGAATTGAGGATTAATGATTTGATTTTAAATATAGGATATACGATTTTAAATTTAAGATTTTGGGCGTACAGCTTAATTGCAAAAATTCAATGTTTGCATGTATTTCCGCTCCAATTAATCTAAAATCTTATATCGTCTATCTTAAATCTTAAATCAAAAACCACAGATTTTAAAGTTTCCAATAACATGGAAAATAACCTCGACAAATACTTTCAGGACAAGCTTCACGAGCGCAAGTTCGAGATGAAGGAGGAATATTGGCTGGGCGCCCAGAAGCTGCTCGAAGCCGATGAGCGCAAGCGCAAGCGACGGGTGCTGTTCTGGTGGTTCAGCGGCGGGCTGGGGCTGCTGTTGGTCGGTCTCATGGGCTGGCTGTTATTGGGCGAAAACGGCACGGACAGGGCTTCGACCAATCCGACACAGCAGGTGGCAAGTGAGGGCGGGCCGGTGGCCCAAAATGGGCAAGCTGTGCAGCCTGAAAAGGGAAACTCGGCGATGGTTGTAGAACAGCCTGATTCAGTAAGTGCAGCCAGGGCAGGGGCCTCGTTTGCCGATGGTGAAAAAAACAAGAAAAAGGTTGAAGTTGGCAATGCTTCCGCTGTTTTTAAGAAATCAGAAAGCACTGATAAACAACGTGTTGCGAAGCAGAAAAGCCAAAGTCAAATTGGTGCTCAACAGTCGAAGAACAGCACTGAAGATGGAGAAAAACATGGGGAAATGGCTATTGAAACCAAATCGAAAACCATCAGTGAAGCGGCATCAAACAATGACCAATACACTTCATCAACGGAAAATGCGAAGCCTCAAAAGTCCGAATCAGCACTAGGTTTTGAACGTATTGCCAACCTTGAAAAGCTGCCCATTTTGTTTGCTTATGTGGTCGGCAATTTCGAAGAAAAAGTCTTGGCGACGACCACCCAGAAAATCATCCCTCAACAGCCCCGTCAGTGGCATTTTGGCCTCATGGCCAGCCAGTTGGCCTTCCCTCAGGTGGATAGCGGCGAGCAACGGCTGCTCGGCCAGCGCATGGGCCTTGTAGTCAGGTGTGACTTCCGCAGCGGCCTCTACCTGAGCACGGGGATGCAATACCACCGCCGGGTGGGGACTTTCGGCCCATCAGCGGAGGCTTTTGGCCGCAACTACCGCTTCGGCCTCGAACTGGACACGCTGCAACTGCGGCCAAATGGATTACATTATCTTGGCTTGCCCATTGTGATAGGCTTTGAGCGCAATCGCCACCAATTGGAGGCTGGCCTTTTGCTCGACTACCTTGCTGGGGTACGTGGCCAAGTGGGCAGTTATAGGAAGCAGGGTGAGCCACCTGTAAAGGTCTTCACAGCCACCGAAACGGGCTGGATGGAGCGCACAGGCTACCGAAAATTCGTACCCACGGCGCAGCTGGCCTATCGGTACAATTTGGTGGGGCAGTGGTCGCTTGGCTTAAACCTGAACTATCAATTGGGAGGCATTTTTGACCGTAAGTTTGACAGACCAACTAGAAATTATTTGCTGCAAGAAAGAGGCAAATTTCACTTGGGGCTTCAGGCAGTTTACTTGTTTAATTAATTACTCGTTATTTAAATAAAAAACTAAGGTTTATGAAAAAAATCTTGTTATTAATCGCCCTATTGTCGCCATTATTGGTGATTAGCCAAAGCAATAAAAAACGTAAAATCGCCAAAATTCCAAAATTGGTTGTTGGCTTTGATTATGGAAGACAATTTTCAGGGTTGAGTGCCACTCCAAACGATGTATTCGGTGAAATCGCTGAGGCAGCACCGCCATTCAAGCACAATTTAGGGCAGCAATTCAATGTATTTTTTGGCTTCAACATCTGGAATAACCTTGAATTGACAACGGGTCTTGGCACCAACAAGATGGCTGTCAGCCAAACAGCGGGATTTAGTTACTGGGCTTGCGAACCAGTATATTACGGCGCAAAAGAAGCTATTGGTTCAAAGCGGATGTTCACCTTCACCAATATCGAAATGCCCGTTCATATAAGGTATCGGTTTCAACGGAAATCATTTCAATTTATTCCATCCATAGGTTTTGCCATCGGCATGAACCAACGCAGCAGACAAGCCATTGAAGTATATATGGACAATGGCAAAACAGCGACGCATAGCTCCAATGACAAGGCGTTAGAATTGGACCATAAGGCCAATTTTGCGTTGTCGGCAAAGCTCGGTGTTGGCTATCGCATCACCGACCGGATACTATTTAAAATTGAACCTTTTTATAAAAAATACATGGCCAAAGAAGGTCAAGTTGTCGAACATTTTGACCTTCGAGTTAATTCATTTGGAATTAACTGTGGGGCCGAGTATGCACTGAAAATGGGTCGAAAGAAATAGTTCGGCATTGGATGGTTGGTGTAAACATTCCTTTAAAAATGAACAGAAATATTTTTTATAACACCTTTATAATCATTGTCTTAGCCTTTGGTTGCCACAAGGTCGAACTCGACCCCGCGGACGGCAACCCGGTGTTCAGCGCCGAGGCCATGTTAGATGGCGAACCAAAGTTGTGGCAGGCTGGCGTGGATGATTATTATATGTTTTCCTCGTTTGAAAAGGACGCTCTTGACGTTTACACCTTCATCGGCGAACTGGCAAAAACGGACTCCTGCTGTGGGCCGAGCATTGCCTTTCATTTCCGGGATTTGGTGCAGCGCAACTCCAAACCTGTTGACATCACCGAGAGCCTTGACAGAGACTTCACCTACGCCGATATGACTGGCAGCGACACGATTTGGGTGACGGTGACCGACACGGTTTGGCTGGCCAATTTCGATGCCTCGCAGAGCATCTTGCCGCAGGGGCTTGCACCGGCCTACCTGTGGAGCTTTGGTGATGGCGTATCTGGCAACAGCAGCAACCCGGGGATATCCCATACTTACGATAGCCTGAATGACAGTACGACCGTCAGGCTTGATGTTGTAGCGGGCAGTGCCTGTTCTTCTTTCTTGCAACGGCCACTTTTTTCCAACAGCCCCAGCCAAGACTGCAACTTGGATTTTAACTGGGTTGCCGATACAAGCGGCATAACCATCACCGCACAAGTTATTGGTGTTCAGCCGTTTAGCTATTTATGGAGCAACTTTAGCACCAGCAGTCAATTGAATATTCCGCTCGACTCCATCAACAGCTCCAATGTATCTGTATCGGTGACGGTAACGGACGCCAATGGCTGCGTGGTGCAGGGGGGCATTTCCACTACTTATATCCCTGGCACACCTACCCCAGTTTGTTTGGCGAGGTTCACCCATACGCTTAGCCCAGTGCTAGTGGACTCAACCTATATCAGCCATATTATCCCGACGGATAGCTTGATGTTTTCCAAGTTCACAGTCGTCTATGACTCCGACGGCATTGAGTACCGCTCGGACAGGCAATCGCAGCCCGCTGCTTCCCAAATACGCATACTTGATGTGGAAGAATATGACCTAAATGAAAAGGGTGACAAGACAAAAAAACTGAGACTGAACTTTAATTGCCGGGTATGGAATGTGGTGGGTGAATTTATTGATATTGAGGATGGGGAGGCAGTAATTGCAGTGGCTTATTAGAAACGATTTTGAATTAATAAATCAAGGGAATAAAACCATTTTTTTGAAAACAATCAGCAGCAATGCACAGCATACTGTTATGGGCTAGGCATTATTAAAACCTAAGCCTCACGGAATTATAAAAATCAGCGTTTTGTGATTAAATGTCAATTTATCACAAGCCCTTTTTTTTGCTAATTCTCCATATTTTTTAACTTAAATCATTTAATTATGAAAACCATTTTTACCTTTTTAAGAATAACAGCTTTAATGTTGTTTTTTACCTGCATGGCATTTATTCAAAAAAGCCAAGCCTGTATTGACCCTGACACGGTCATTACGGTCGTTTGCAATTATTCCCCTGATTTTACGCAAGTGGAAATCAGGCTCGGCAACCTGAAGCTGCATACGGAGACGCCGAACACCTTTTGCAGTTGTGCCCTTTCGTCATGGTACGATGCATTTACTACCCCGACGTATATAGCCTTTGTCTATAAGGGCACGAATAACCCCTATCCCAATTTTGCGGCGTGGGACAATACCAATGGTGCTGACGAGGCATGGAACACGGAATTCCCCAACTATCCGAACTGGTCCGGCTACATCTCAGCGGTTGTAAATCAAGGACTTAGCACCAACGACGAGGTAGAAATGGTCATACGTGCCAGCACGCCGCCCGGCACTTTTGCTATCGTGGAGCATTTGGACAGCGCCATGGCCAGCATCACCCTTGGCACCGATATGTGGTTGCCCGATGAGCAAACAATGGCTTTTGACCATCCCGGCATCCGGAATATTAAATACGATAACAGCAGTTTCCAATATGTCGTAAAACCCTTGAGTTATTTTGAAGAATTGGATGCAGCGATTTTGCTTTCGGGCACTTCCAACGCTAATAATTTTAGCTTTAATGTCACTGTTGGCCCTAATCCCTCGTTTGGAAACTTGAATGTTTATTTAAACTTAGCCCAAGCTAATCACTTGAAAATGAGGTTGTTGGACATAAACGGCACGGTAATCAGCAATAAACTATACGAGACGCTGCTACCACCCGGCAAACACCATATCCAGCTTGACTTGTTGGCTATTCTCCCTAAGAATGGTATTTATTTACTGGAAGTGCAATCCGGTGAGGCCATACAAGCAAAGCGTTTTTTACGATTATGATATAATTTAGGTGTTGGTATGTGTAGCACCGCTATTGAGTGGTGCTACACCATTTTTTTACCAACCGCTTCCCCGATGCTACGCATATCATCCACCAGCTTCTCAAACACCTCAAAATCAAGTTGTTGCGCTGCATCGCTCTTAGCGACTTTGGGGTTAGGATGTACTTCAATCAACAGGCCATCGCAGCCAAATGCCACGCTTGCCTTCGCCAAATCGGGCACACCATAGGCATAACCCATCGCATGGCTGGGGTCGAGGATGACGGGGCAATTCGTGTATTGTTTCAACCAAGCCGCCCCGCATAAATCGAAGGTGAAGCGGGTCTTTGTCTCAAAGGTGCGGATGCCCCTTTCACATAAAATCACCTCCGAATTTCCGCCGCTTAGAATGAACTCTGCCGCCTGCACGAACTCCTGCAAGGTCGTCCCGAAGCCCCGTTTCAGCAGCACTGGCTTCCGTATTTCCCCGCAGCGCCGCAGGATGCTGTGGTCGTACATGGCCTTCGCCCCTATTTGGATGATGTCGGTGTATTCAATGACTTCTTCGATATGTGACGAGTCTTTTACTTCTGTGATAATGTTCAGTCCGTACTGTTGGCGCACCTCGGCCAGCATTTTCAAGCCCTCCAAGCCAAGGCCCTGAAACGTATAGGGCGAGGTGCGAGGCTTGTAGCAGCCCGCCCGCAAGGTGCTGATATTCAGCGATTTGAGCAGTTTTGCCACCGACTCGATTTGCTCCCAGGACTCGATGCTGCACGGCCCTGCAATGATGACGGTGTGGTTTGTGTCGCCACCAATTTCGGTGCTGCCCCAGCGGATGCGGCGCAGCTCAGAACGGTAGTTTTTGCTCGCCAATTGGATGTCGGAGTCCATCGGCCAAGCGGCTTGGACGTGCGGTTGAATGGCCGCTGGCACGGCCTTCAAAGCGGATGGCGTGACCAAGACGAAGTAGTCATGCTCTTGGAAAACGCTGGCCTGCAGTTGCTGTGCAATTTCGTTGGCGATAGGTGCCGATACTGAAGAGTTGAGATGGATAACCATTTTGATTTTAGATTTAGTACGCGAGGAGGATGGTTACACGGATTGGGCGGATTAGGCGGATAAAAACGGATTTTGCTCGTACAACGTAAAAAAATCCGTAAAAATCAGTCCAATCCGCCCAATCCGTGTAACCATCCTCCTCGCGCTTCACGTCTCCGCTTTTATCAACTGCGTAAACGTCAGCGCCCCCGTTAAATCCCCACCAGCATTAACCACCGGAATATATTGCAACGGGAACTTCACCCCTCGAATCAACTGCAACAATTCATCAATGGTTTTATCTTCCAGAATCACGATTGGTTTTGAATTAACAAGGTCAAAAGCATTGATTTCATGGAGGTTTTCAAAATTACGGATTAATCCTTTGCGCACATCGGCATTGCTGATGATGCCTTTTAATTGGCCGTTATCTGTAATTAAAACAAAAGCCAATTCATATTTTTCAATGGCCAATAATGCGCTTTTAAAATCCAAATCCCGCACATCTAAAATGGGCAGTTCCGCCGTTTCAATCATAAAATCCTTGATTAAATAATGGGAACTGACCACCTCCCGTTTTAGGTGCAGCAGTGCTGGGCCAACTGACTTGTTTTGGAACAAAAAAGACCCCACCACGGCACTCTCCACGCCCAAATTCCGAAGGATAAAACTCACCTCAGCGTTCACCCCGCCGTCCACCTGGATTTGGTGGGTGGGGAACAGTCGCCGAAACTGCCGGATGCGCCGAAATGTCTCCTTGTTGAACACTCCCCCACTCTGCCCAGGCGTGGTGGTCATCAATAGCACGTAACTGCACCGTTCGGCGTAAGGGGCAAAGGCTTCCACGGGTGTGTCGTTCATCAGTGCAAGGCCGATTTGGCCGGGGAGGTCGGCTGGAAACTGCACTTTTTCCCCAAATTGCTCCAACTGAAAGGACACCCGACCCACTGGCGTTTTGCGAAGCAAAGAAAAATACTGCTCCGGTGTGGGCGAGATGATGTGAAGGTCAACGGGTGTCAAACTGCTTTGGTGGATGGCTTCGATGTCCTTGAAAACACTGGGGTCGTCGTTGCAGTCCACATGGAAAAAATCAATGAAATGCTCATCCAATTCCCGCACGACGTCGGCCAATGGCTGGTGTTTGTTGCTGTAAATGGAGGCGGAGATTTTCATTGCGGGGCAAAAGTAATTCGATTGCGGAATACGGATTGCGGATTTAGGATTAGGTCGCTACCTAATTCGCTTTTAACCGCTTTTCTTTGCGGCTTAATTTGGAACAAAGGCCAAAAAATGGTCGTTTACCAAACAACTGTTAGGCTTGCAGAAGCCCATAACAATCTAACAATCAAGCAATTCAACAATCATAAATATGTCGTTGTCAACCAGATACAGTCCCAAAGAAACCGAAGAACGCTGGTACGCCCATTGGGAGGCGAAAAACTATTTCCACTCCGAGCCGGACGAGCGGGAGCCGTTCACCATCGTCATTCCGCCGCCCAACGTGACGGGCGTGCTGCACATGGGCCATATGCTCAACAACACCATCCAGGACGTGCTCATCCGACGGGCGAGGATGCAGGGCAAGAACGCCTGTTGGGTGCCCGGCACCGACCACGCCAGCATCGCCACAGAGGCAAAAGTGGTGCAGTTGCTGCGCAAACAAGGCATCAAAAAAGGCGATATTCCACGGGAAGAGTTCCTGAAGTATGCCTTTGATTGGAAAGAAAAATACGGCGGCATCATCCTCGACCAGTTGAAAAAACTGGGCGCAAGTTGCGACTGGCAGCGCACCCGTTTCACGATGGAGGACAGCCTGAGCCGGGCCGTCATTCATGTTTTTGTTGACCTGTATAAAAAAGGCAAGCTCTACCGTGGCCTGCGCATGACCAACTGGGACCCCGAGGCAAAGACGGTTTTGAGCAACGAGGAAGTCATCCACCGGGAGGAGAATTCGCAGTTGTTTCATATCAAATACAACCTCGTCGGCGACCCCACCGACGGCATCGTCATCGCAACGCAACGCCCCGAAACCATTATGGCGGACGTGGCCATTGCCGTACACCCAGAGGAGGAGAAATACAAGCACCTCGTGGGCAAAATGGTGCTTATCCCCTTGATTAACAAGCCAATACCCATCATCGCCGACAGCTACGTGGACCGGGAGTTCGGCTCCGGAGCGCTGAAAATCACGCCTGCCCACGACCAAAACGACCTCCAGGTTGGGGAGCGCCACGGCCTGCCTGTGGTGGACATCTTGACTGAGGACGGCAAGCTGAACGCCGAGGCGCAAGTCCTCGTTGGCGAAGACCGATTCGTGGCCCGCAAGAAAATCCGCAAACTGCTCGAAGACGCTGGCAACCTCGTGAAAGTAGAAGACTACCGAACGAGCATTGGCCACTCCGAGCGCACGGACGCTGTCGTTGAGCCGAGGCTCACCAACCAATGGTTCCTGAAAATGGGCGGCTTCGCCGCAACGGCCCTCGAAGCAGTAAAAAGCGGTGAGGTGAAGTTTTACCCCGAAAGCATGTGGAACATGTACTACCAGTGGCTGCAGGAGGACAACGTGCGGGACTGGTGCATCAGCCGCCAATTGTGGTGGGGGCAGCGGATTCCGGCGTGGTACATTTTGAAGTTGGCAGTTGGCAGTTGGCAGTTGGCAGACGGCTCCGAACCACGATTCTCAGAAGGCGGACGACTGATGGAAGGGGATGAGGAAGCGGTTTTTGTGGCTGAAAATGCGGAGGAAGCATTGGTTTTGGCGAAGCAAAAAACTGGCATCAATACTTTAACAATCAATGATTTACAGCAAGACGACGACGTGGTGGACACCTGGTTCAGCTCGTGGCTTTGGCCGATTGCCGTGTTCGATGGTTTTGAGCGCCAGGATGAACTGAAATATTACTACCCGACCAATGTGCTGGTGACAGGTTGGGACATCATGTTCTTCTGGGTGGCCCGGATGATTATGTCGGGTTATGAGTGGTCGGAGGAGTTGTTAGGCGATGATTTGAAGGGTAAAATGCCATTCCACGACGTGTATTTCACGGGCATGGTGCGGGACAGCAAGCGCCGCAAGATGTCCAAGTCGCTCGGCAACTCGCCGGATGCGCTGGAGCTCATCGAGAACTACGGGGCAGATGGTGTACGCTTCGGGATGTTGCTCTCTGGTTCTGCTGGCAACGACATCATTTTTGATGCACCGATTGATGCAGCAACCAAAGCGGTGCTAAACGAAAGCAAGCTCTGCGAGCAGGGCCGCAATTTTTGCAACAAAATGTGGAACGCCCTGCGCCTAATCAAGGGTTGGGAGCGGTCGGACGCCGAACAGCCGGAGGTGAACGCCCTCGCAGTGGCTTGGATGAAAGACAAATTCGACCAAACGATGGCGGATGTGGAGGCAAATTTCGCCACCTACCGCCTCGGCGATGTGCTGATGGGGCTGTACCAAACCATCTGGGACGACTTCTGCTCGTTTTACCTTGAAATCATAAAACCGGCCTTCAACGAGGATGGTACGAGCGAGCCGATTGACCATAAAACTTATGAGGCCACCATCAATATTTTTGAAAAAATGATGGCTGCCCTTCACCCGTTCATGCCCTTTGTGACGGAGGAAATCTGGCACCAGTTACGTGACCGGAAAGCCGGAAACGACTGCGTGGTGGCCGCCTACCCGACTGCTGGCCGGGTGGACAAGGAGATGATACAGAAGGTGGACAAGGCGAAGGATTTGATTACCAAAATCCGGGAAAGCCGCAGCAGCAAAGGCATTTCACCGAAGGAGAGCCTGCGCTTGTTTGCCCAAAACCTGCCCAGCACCAAGGCCATGTTCGAGCTGAACGGCCTCGCTGGGCTGGTACAAAAAATGGGCAACCTCAGTGAATTGAGCTTCACCGACGAGGAGCCAGCGGGCACGGTTTCGCTGCTTTCCGGCACGGAGAAATACTTCCTCGAAATGAACATCACGATTGACGTGGCGGCAGAACGGGAGCGCATCACGAAGGAACTTGACTACTACCGGGGCTTTGTGGCCAGCGTGGAGAAGAAGCTTTCCAATGAAAAATTCGTGGGCGGAGCGCCTGCTGCCGTGATTGACGCCGAACGGAAGAAGCTGGCGGACGGGCAGGAGAAGATGCGGATATTGGAGGAGGGATTGGCGAAGTTAGGGTAACCAACGATAGGTTATTAAACAAAAAAGGCCAGCATTTGCTGGCCTTTTTTGTTTCGTACAACCATTTCACCAAATCGAAGTTCTTTGATTTATCGTAACTATACAGCCGGGGTAAATTTGTAAAAGTGTCAAAAAAAGGCTGCAATTTCCAAAGAGTCCGTATTTTTTGCCTTTTAAAATGATTGTTTACACTTGACAGAATCAGATTACA
>JALHQW010000084.1 GCA_022841745.1 Saprospiraceae bacterium
GCCGAGGAGGTTTTTTTCAGGGTCGGCAAATTGATTTTTTGCCTCAGCAAAAATCAATTTGCCGACCCTAATGGAGTCCAACTAACGGCAAGGTGGCGACATAAGCTGAATAGATAAACACTTCGCATACCTCCATACCTCCATACCTCCATACCTCATACCTGCCTTTACTTCATTCCATCAAATAGCCATTCGGAGATGATCTGACGGTTGGCGGGTAAGAAGAGCCGCTTTTGGTCGGTAGGGTGCTTAATATTGCCGAGTTCGATATAGGCAGAAGGCACTTTCGTCTCACGTAGCATGTGAAGGTCACGAGCAGTTACTGTGCCATCATAGCCTCTGTTCTTGTTGATTTTTTTGTAGCCCTCCTCCATTTTTTCGTGCATATTTTCAGCCAGTGCCTTGCCCTGCTTATCATCGGGGTGGTAGTAAAAGAACAAGTCGGTCTGCTGCCCCTTCGCCCTCGAATCAACGTGAATTACAATCAACTTCTGGTGCTCGTCCTTTACGCCCTGCTTTTTATGTTTTTCGTATAGCTCGTTGATTACGTCAGACCGCTGAAAAAGCCTGGGCCTTTGGCCTCTGTGGATAGACTCATTACCCCAAACCACTTCGTCCTTGTCACATTTAAGATACTGTTCATCCCGAATGCCATCGTTGCGGTCACGGGTAATCATATATGCCGTAGCGCCATGTTGCGTAAGCAGCCTAACCACCCGCAAAGCTACGTCGTATGCATATTCGTCTTCGCAAACTGTGTGCTTGCCAACCTTGGCTACTGCTCCGGGGTCAGGGCCGCCGTGGCCGCTTTCGATATAATAAACCTTGCCAGCGAGGCTGCTGCTTTTGAGCGGTACATGCTCGTATTTCTTGCCAAAAATGGGGAATCGTCGATTACCAGAAGGCTCAATAGCGAGATTGACCTCCCCATTCGAGGCGGTGTCCTCTAACTTCGGTTTGCTTACGTCTTTGTCGGGACAATGGAGCAGGTGATGAGGCACCCAAAGTTTTTTGTCTTTCTTGAAAGAAGCATTCTTGTAGCCATCTTTTAACATGGCCTCGTTATAAGACTCGATGGCCTTGGCAGTTTCCCATTCTTTGACGCCAACCGAGGAGCGAATGGTCTTTCCATCAAAAGCATAGATAAGAATCGGCAAGGAATAGGTCGTGCCAACCTTCAGGCTTGCACCATTTTTGAGGTCGTTCAGTGCATAAAACTTGGAAATATTGCAAGAGTTCCTGTCAAGACTGTACCGACGCAACAATGAATAAATGCCATCGCCGGGGAGCGCCTTGGTCTTAAAATATTCAGTGTCAACGGGAAGGCGATTTGCGCCAAACAGCAGCACTAAAATGAACAGGGAAATCATTCGGGTCATGGCGTTTTGAATTAGAAGTTTTTGGAACAAGCGCCAAAATTATCCACTTGTAACCGAAAACTCCAAATCCGAGCCAAACTCCGCTGATAACGGTGCATGAAGTTCTATGCTTCTGAGGCAAAACCTAATCACAAATCATTTTTGAAAGGGTTTAAAAAATAGCCAACCAATTCAAAAACAGCCATGGGGCTAACCCCTAAACCCCCAAACCCCCAAACCCCCAAAACCCCAAAACCCCCAAAACCCCAAAACCCGAAAACCCCAAAACCCGAAAACCCCAAAACCCGAAAACCCCAAAACCCGAAAACCCCAAAACCCGAAAACCCGAAAACCCGAAAACCCCAAAACCCCAAAACCCCAAAACCCCAAAACCCCAAAACCCCAAAACCATTGACCTTAATGGGCGATTAGCAGTTTTTGTACTACCGTGTTTACGCCGACTTTTAACCGACCGTAATATAAACCAGAAGGCAGATCTGCTGCCGACAATTGTAAGTTATGATTACCAGCTTGCTGGGTTGCTTGCCAAAGCAAGGTCTTGAACAATCTTCCATGGTTGTCCAATAGCTCAATGGTGACCAACTGTTTTCCTTCCAACTGATAGCTAAGGTTCGCATGATTGGAGGCAGGATTGGGGAAAATTTTAAGGTTCACTACCTGCCCAGCGACATCAGCGGTTTTGCTAACAAAAGGTGCTTCCAATAGGTCACGTTGATAGACACCGTTGCCATGCGAAGCCACCCGCAGTTTGCGATTGGAAGGTGAAATCTTTAAATCGAAAACGATAATTGCTTCGGGCAGGCCCTCCAGATAGGACTGCCAAGTAATACCATTGTCAACCGATGAGAAAACGCCGAGGTCGTTGCCGATATAGATATTGTTTGGAAAAAGCGGGTCAACAGCAATGGCATTGGTGGGAAGGTCGGGCAATCCAATCCCGATATCATCCCAAGTAAGGCCGTAATCCATTGTGCGGTACAAATGGCTTGAACCGTAGCCTCCCACCGCTACATAGGCAATGGCATCGTTGGTGGGGTCCACTTCCAAATCCATAAAAAAGCGGTCTGGTAGGTCGCCCGTGATTTTCTCCCATGTGTTTCCGCCGTTTTGTGTTACAAAAACATTTCCCCGGTTGCCATTGTAGGGGGCAGTAGCCACGTATGCCACATCTGGGTTGGTATAACTGACCGTCATGCTAATAGCTGGCCCTCCGTCCAATACTTGGCTGTTGTTGGTGATGCTCCAGCTATCGCCCCCATCGGTTGACTTTGCCACGACCGCCGAGCCAGCATAGATTACAAATCCATTGGAAGGTGCGAGCGCAAAGGGCGCTATAAAAGCGGTAGGGTTTTGTTTAGGCGGGGAGCTGCTTAGGGAACCATAAAGGTTTAGGTTTTGGGAGGAAAAATAGGCCAGGTTGTCGTCCTGTTGGTTGATGCCTGTCCAGCTACCATCGCCACCACCGACCCGCTGCCAGCGCACGGTGCTACCCGTAACTTGGTCAGGTTCATTGGTTAGGCGGATGGTGCCGTTATCCTGCAAGCCACCGACGCAGTAAAACTCATCAGTGGCAGAATTGCTGAAGCCATTGTAAAACTGGGCAGTCTGCATGCGGCCGCTGGCGCTTTGAAAGCTTTGTCCACCATCTGTCGAACGGTGTATGCCTCCATCGTCCGCCACATAGAACACATTGGGAAGCGTAGGATGCCAGATGGCGTCGTGGACGTCGGAGTGTACAAATTCAGGGCCGCCATCTGGGCCTTCTATGGGCGGAAAGGTGAACCCTATGCCACCGTTGGAGCTTTGGCTCACCTGCTGGATGTTTTGCCCGCCATTATCTGACCGCCAAACGTCTATGCCAACAATGACCAACCTATCTGGGTTGGTTGGATGAACTGCCACATCGTGTGCAAACCAACCCTGCCACTTGGAATAGTCTTCGTCGGTACGAAGTTGCCAAGTGGCCCCAAAATCGCTGGAACGGTAAAGCCAACTTGCTCCCTCAGCAGAGCTTAAACTATTACCTATGCTGGCATAAAGCACTTCCGGATTGCTTTTGGCATAGTCCAATTGTATTTTCCCGTTGGCATTATCGGCTGCGCCAACAAAGATTTGGGTCCAGGTCACCCCTCCATCGGTGGTCCTGTAAATACCATGGCCAGGTGAACTTTGATTGCCACAGCCAACCACGACCTTATTTGGGTCGGTAGGATG
Organism: Saprospiraceae bacterium; assembly: GCA_022841745.1. Lineage (GTDB taxonomy): Bacteria > Bacteroidota > Bacteroidia > Chitinophagales > Saprospiraceae > UBA6168. Next base: position 3,594 of record JALHQW010000084.1, read on the forward strand.
CACGGCAAGGTCATTGGCCAACACCACATTATGAACCAAGTTCCATGTATCGCCAGCATCAAGGCTTTTGTAAACACCATCGGTCGTTGCGGCATAAACAGTATTTGGCTCGCTTGGCGCAACCTCCACATCCCAGATGCCCTTGTTTTGGTCTTGGGTGAAATCAAGGCTCTTGCTCCAAGTGGCACCCCCGTCTTTGCTCCGCAAAATACCTATGCCGTAAGTGCCACGGTTGGGGCGATAAACACTCCCAGTTCCTGCCGTCAGGTGATTGTAAACTTCGCCTGTGCCAATGAAAATGGTCATGGAGTCATTCGGGGGAAATGCAATGGTGCTCACCGCTGAAACGGGAAACCCGGTCGTGATTTTATGCCATGCATTGTTGCCTTGGCCGCCAGTGTGGCTCCGCCATAGCCCGCCACTCGCCGAGCCGGCATACATCGTGTTCGGGTTCAAAGGGTTGAAAACGATGCGTAGGGTGCGGCCAGCACGGTTGTGCGGGCCGAGGGTCTGCCACGGGTCGGTACTGCGCACTGCCGCCTCTGCTGTCTCCATTTCCCCCACAAAACGCCAGGCTTGGTTGAAGCCCGTTGGTGGCAATTGTTCAAAAGGATAAACCCTCGCCATGCTCATTTCAACGAGCGCCTCGTAAGCGCCGGAAACCATGTTTTCCTCGCTACTTTCGTTCACGGAAGCCGTTTTTTTGCAGGCAAAAACCAAGCTTAGGAGCAATGCTAAGGCAATGGCAGGACGGGTGATTTTGAAAATCATAGTGTTTGATGAATTATTGAAGTTTCTTTCGATAGCGCAAATGTACGCCGCAGGTTCCAAGCTAAAACTTCCCATTTTGCCTCGCAGCTAACATTTTCTTGAAAAGTCAGTTCTTTTGCCCTACAAATAAGGTTACCCTACTATTTTGACCTTTGAGCGATACCTCTTTCCTAATAATTTCAAAAGAAAATTAGTGCCATGAAAGATTCGATTAAATTCGCCTCAATAATGAATTGGTCACTTGCTGAAAGAAGAAAATTTCATCTTCAAAACATTATCACATGATTGCGATTCTTGCCATTGTTTTCATATTTGGCTATGCTGCCATTGTTTTTGAACACCCCTTGAAATTGGACAAAACCGTCCCTGCCATTTTGACGGGAGCCATCCTTTGGTCCATCATTTCAATGAGTGGGCTGGAGGTGGTCGGCGAGGGGCATGATTTGGGCACCGTCGAGAGCGTCCTGCTTTATCACCTTGGCAAAATTGCGGAGATACTGTTCTTCCTCTTGGGTGCCATGGTCATCGTAGAACTTGTTGACTTGCACCAAGGCTTTTCCATCATCACCAACCGCATTCGCACGACAAATAAAGTAAAGTTGCTTTGGCTGATAAGCACTATTACCTTTTTCCTTTCCTCTGTGTTGGACAACCTCACGACCACTATTATCATGATTTCTTTGCTGCGCAAATTGGCACCAGACCGCCTGGAAAGAATCTGGTTCGTCAGTTTTGTAATCATCGCAGCCAATGCAGGCGGTGCTTGGTCGCCCATTGGTGATGTTACCACGACCATGCTCTGGATTGGCAAGAAAATCTCGACCATTGGGCTGATGACTGACGTTTTCATACCGTCAATTATTTGCATCTATCTGCCAGTTTTCATTGCCTCCTTAATGCCACATTTTAAAGGAAACATGAAGCAAGGAGTGGGTGATGTGGTGAGCACAACAGAGCGCCAAGAACTGCTAAGCAGTAGGGTCATGTTGATGCTGGGAATATGTGGGCTGATTTTCGTACCTATTTTCAAGCAAATCACGCATTTGCCTCCATACATGGGAATGATGGTTTCATTGGCCATAGTCTGGTTGGTTTCAGAATTCATTCATCCAGAAGTAAATTTCGATGAGGAGCGGCGGCATCTTTACTCTGCCCGACATGCTTTATCCAGGGTTGAAATGTCGAGCATTTTGTTTTTCCTTGGCATCTTGCTGGCCATTGGAGCACTTGAATCGGCTGTTGCCACGCACCATGCAGATGGTCATCCCGTAGGGTTCCTCATGGCCGCCGCAGAAAACTTGCAGCATGCAGTTCCGAATACGGATATCGTCGTCATTTTACTTGGCGTATTGTCTGCCATCATTGATAACGTGCCGCTCGTGGCTGCCGTGATGGGTATGTACCCAATGGACCAGTTCCCCATTGACGACAAGCTTTGGCAGTTGATTGCCTTCACTGCTGGCACTGGGGGTAGCATGTTGATTATTGGCTCGGCTGCGGGGGTTGCAGCCATGGGCATGGAGCGAATAGACTTTATTTGGTACCTGAAAAATATTGCTTGGTTAGCTTTGATTGGCTTTTTGGCTGGTTCTTTTGCATTTTTGGGCCTTTATCCATTAATGCATTGAAAAACTGCATCCATGAAATATGCAATGATTATCCTAAGCAGTTTGCTTTTTCTTTTTGCTTGCAAAAATGTTGAGAAGCAAAAACTCGTGGGCAAGTGGCAAGCCACCTCCATTTTAGAGGACGGAATGCCCATGCCTATTCCAGTCAACGTTGTTGGCTTCGAGTTTTTCCCCAATGGGTATTACAATTTTCGTAGTACGTTGGAGTACAAGGAGGCGGGCACCTTTGATGTAAGCGGCAGTTTTCTTCACACCTTGGATACCATCAATGAGGCGTCCACCCAAAAAGCCGTCCAGATCATGCAAGTCAGCGAGGACTCTTTGCTCCTGAAAATGAATGCCGATGGCAAAGAACAATTGATAAAACTTTTCAAAATAAAATAAATAATGAAAATAATTGCATTGATTCTAACCGGCTTTGTAGCCATCGAGCATATTTATATTCTTTGGCTGGAAATGTTCGCATGGGAAACTGCTGGACGAAAGGTATTCAAGGGCAGCTTGAAGCCGGAATTGTTCACCCCCACCAAGATTTTGGCAGCCAACCAAGGGCTGTACAATGGTTTCCTGGCCGCTGGTCTCATTTGGTCGTTCCTCATTTCCGATGAAAACTGGTCGAAGAACGTGGCACTGTTCTTCCTTGGGTGCGTGGCAGTCGCAGGGCTTTATGGCGCTGCAACTGCCTCAAAACGAATACTTTATGTGCAGGCATTGCCTGCAATTTTGGCCATCGTCGTTTGGCTATTGTAACACGGACTGCCAGTCCGTGCTTCTTCACTTCCCAAATATCAGCACCCTCGCAAATGCAAAAGCACGGTCTGGCAAACCGTGTTACAGCGACAGGCCGTTTGATTTCAGAACTTTCGGGTCTTGATAAAATTGGCCACAGCCTCCCGTTCCAGCCAAAGCAGCCCAGTCGCACAAACCGTCACCACCACCGCCAATATGAATAATTGGCCACCGTCATCCTGCACTTCAATGCCGAGCTTGGTTAGGTGAGAGCCGATGGCTCCCAGCATCGTGCCCAAGGCCAAGCCAGCACCCACCCAAGTGAACCTTGTCACAAAAAGCAGGATACTGGCAATAAGTTCCACGGCGCCAGACCCGATGCGCCCCCAAGGTTCAATGCCCAAAGTGGTGAAGATATAAACCGATTCAGGCGCCCCCGTGAACTTGAAGAAAAGCGTCTGCAAAAGAATGATAGCAGCGATGATTTTCAGCGCCCATTTCAAGATATTGTTGTTCATTTTTAAGTTGGTTTATTAATTAAACAAAGTTGCGGAGCACCAAAGCTCCTCTTAAAAAGCGTGTTTTTGCGGGCCGGAGGCCAGCAAAAACACGCTTTAAATCTCTTTTTCGGCTGCGCAGCCGCCGAAAAAGAGATTTAATAGGTTATTCGTAACTTGGGTTAATTAAGAAATGATTTCCAGTTTTTATCTGCCTTGGTTTTTAAAGCAGCTTCGTTTTTATTCCAATCAGTTAGCGTGTTATTAAAAAAGGCATTATAAAAAAGATATAATTTACCATCCACGATTTTAAATGTCTCTGGATTTACTTCCACTTTTTCGCCCTTTTCTCCCATTGCGTAAGCGCACCAACCTCCATATTGAGGCTTGTATTTGCTAGTGTTTTGGGTGAATTCTGCCTTATTTTTTTCAGAAGAAAAATAATAGGTTAACCCATCAGAAGTCGTTTTAATCGTGGATTTTCCTTTGGTGGGTTTACTGCCGTTAAAATAAGAAACAGCATCATATCCCTCCAATGCCAAGTTTTTGGAATGGTTGAAATGTTTTAAGGTTGAGGCATTGGTGTTTTGAGAAACGATGGCTGTATTTGTCAAAAACAATAAAAAAATAATGCTGATTAATGATTTCATTTTTAGTTTTTGGGGAAATAGACGGTGCCATTTTTTAAACCTTACAAATCACTTCAGCTTTTTTTTATTTCAGATTTTGTTTCAGCATTTTCTTGAAATCATCACTCACTTTGAAAGGTGGCTTGTCGCCCATTTTGTTGAAGTAATTCCCCAAGCTTTTGTCCATCAATTTCGACTGTTTCACAAAATTGGAACAACAGCGGCAGTAGTAGAGATGGATAGCTACCTCCAATCGTTTAATATAAGACAACGGCTCCTCTTTTGACCTAAGCGCCAGCAGCGAAACCTCGTCGCAATTGTTCAATATTTTATGCAAATATTTCATAGCAGTCACATGATTCCCTGCTTTTCAAGGCAGGCACGTAGCAGGATTTTTGAACGGTGAATCACTACCCAATAATTGGACGAAGTGATGCCATGTTCCTTACAAATATGGTCGCTTTCTTCGTCCTGAATGTATTTGGCCACGAAAACCGAGCGGAGTTTGGCTGGCATTTTAAGGATGCACTCCTCCAGGATTTTTTGAAATTCGTTGCCAAGCAAATAGTCTTCCCCGCTTTTCGAGAAGTAATTGGGCCGAATCAAAGTTTTGAACCGCCCGAAATTTCCCTCATCAAAAACAGCTGTATTGAATGAATTTTCCGTCTCTTGGATATAGGCTTCCAAAGGCTTTTCACTGTTTTTCTTGCGGTAATAATCAACCAATTTGTTCTTCAAAATGCTCGTCAGCCAAGTCTTTTCCGAACTGTCGCCCCTAAAACCCTCCCTTGCCCGAAATGCCGAAAGAAAGGTCTCTTGCACGAGGTCCTCGGCATCTTCCCGGCTGCTGGTCTTCAGAAAAGCCAGTGAATAAAGGTAGTCTGTATAGGTATCTACCCAATTTTCAGGTTTGAGTTCGTTCATTTTCCTTTTTTGTAACACGGACTGCCAGTCCGTGCTTTCCCGCTTCCAGTAACACGGACTGCCAGTCCGTGCTTCTCCACTTCCAAAATATCAGCACACCTGCTAATGCAAAAGCACGGTCTGGCAGACCGTGTTACACCGCCTCCAACGCCTGCACCAAATCCTCCATCAGCCAGTCAGGGTCTTCCAAACCGATATAGAGCCTGACAAGCGTGAAAGGGTAGGGTGGATTCTCCCTTCCTGCCACATTATAGAACGCAGCCATCGGTACCAGTAGCGATTCATGGCCGCCCCAAGATACGGCGAAAAGGAAGCGCTTCAATCGGTTGAAGAATGCCTCCACCCGCTCCATCGAATCCGTCTTCAGGAAAATGGTGATGAGGCCGCCACAGCCCGTCATCTGCTTTTGCGCCAGCTCAAACTGCGGGAACGAGGGCAAAAACGGGAACAGCACACGCTCCACTTTGGGGTGGCTTTCTAGCCAATGCGCAACCTTCGTTGCGCTCTCGTAACTGCGCTTCACCCTGAGTTCCAAAGTGCGCAAACCCCTGATAATCAGCCATGCATCGTGTGGGCTAATGATGTTGCCAAGGGTCATTATCTCCGTCTGGAATATCTTTCGAATCATTTCCTTGCTACCGCAAATCACGCCGTTCACCACGTCGCTGTGGCCGTTCAGATACTTCGTGCCAGTGTGCATCACGATGTCAATTCCAAATTCGATTGGCCGCTGGTAAAGTGGGGTACAGTTGCTGTTATCAATCATCGTGACGATGCCGTGGCGCTTCGCAAGCGTGGCACAAGCCGCCAAATCCTGCAACTCGAAGGTCATCGTATTAGGGCTTTCGAGGTAGAGGAAGGTGGTCTTAGGCTGTATCGCCGCTTCGATATTGGCCACGTCCGTCCCATCCACGAAAGTGTGGCTGACACCAAATCGGGGAAGGAAGTTAAGCAACAGGTTCTTCGTCCACGAGTACGGGTTTTTCACGCAAATCACGTGGTCGCCCTGCTTCACATTGGCCAACATGGCCATCGCCGTTGCGCCTGCCCCACTGGATACTACGAGGGCGTCCTCGGCTCCTTCCAGCGCCGCCAGCTTTTTCCGCAGAATCTCCACCGTCGGGTTGTTCCCACGGGTGTAGATATGGTTTTCGAGTTCGTCGGTCACGTCCTTTCGGAACTGCTCCAAACTCGGAAAGGCAAAATTGCTGCTCTGTATGATGGGCGGTGAAACGGCGTTGAAGTATTTTTCACGGTCTTCGCCAAGGTGGGTGAGGATTTCGGATAGGTGCATTTAACGGTGGACGGTTGACGATGGACGGTTGACGGGGGTTACTGCTTCTGCAGACGGGCTTCGAGCATTTTTGCAATATTAAAACTTATTCCTTCCAACACCTCCACATCCTTGTCCCAGCTATCAATTTGGAATTTTTTCTGTTTCGTGGATTCCATGACAGCGCTGGCATTGGTGAAAATCCAAATCACCTTTTTGGTGCCGTGGGAGAGATATTGGTTGGTTTTGGTCTTGATGTATTTCATATCGCCACCAAGGTCTTGGGTGTCGGATTGAACGTCAATTTCTATGGCGACTTCTGGGGAGATTTTGATGTAATGGGAATCAAGCTTGTAGCCCGCTGGGTAAACCGCAAGGTCAGCAGAACGCTTATTGTCTTTCTCATAGAGTATTCCAACTTCGCCCCCATAAACTTCGTAGCCTAAGGGCTCAAGCAAATTAAGCAAGTATGCACCAAGTTTTATCTTGAGCCATGATTGTAGTGAGCTGTCTCCTATAATTTGTTCAAATGTTTTTGTCCCATTCAAAACATCTCGATAGCCCTTGTAATAAATAGGCTGCCCCTTGTACATTTCGTAAATGAGATGTTCGGGAACCTCCGATTTGACAGGTTCCTTTTTCGATGGAATATCAAGCACTGCGTTCGTCATACATCAAATTTTTTCCAAAAATAACTGAAATTAGTAGAAAACAAAAGCCTTTTAAAGCCTGTAAACCCTACACTCCCCAGCCTCCAACCCCTCCAAATTCAAATTCACCCCATTGAAAACCAGCCCACCTTCCGTTTTTCCTTTCGTTGAAAAAAGCGGCGCATAACGCTGGCAGGGTTCAAAACCCTGCCAGCGTTGGCTCGCAGGAATTTTCACGTTTTTCACTTCCTTATCCACGTCCAAATTGGCCACAAAAACAAACTCTGGCTTTTCTTCCAACGTCCAGGCAATCAGTTTTTTATGCCCCGTTGCATCGGGCGGCAATAGCCATCGCACCTTGCAGCTTTCGATTTTCGGTAAAAACTCCTCTGCAAACTCCCTGATTTTCAACAAGTTGCCAAAAAGCGCCTCGTTCTTGCCCCACAGGTACGGCCCATGCGTCGCTTTCGCTCCCGTCCCGATTTTGAAGACGTAGAGCTTCGTATAATGCTCATTTGGCGCTGGCGCAACGTGCACATCACGGCACTCAAATCCGAGGCCCATATAACTGGGCATATCTGGCAAAAACAGGCCGATGAAAAAACGGGCCTCATTACCGCCCAAGTAAAACTTATCAAAGCGAGGGTCGTCCTTGTCACCTGTCATCATCGTAAAGCAGGGCGTCACCCTGCGGCAGTCCTTGATGTCCAAATACAACCTGAAATTCTGTAAGAACTCTGGCGAACCAACGACCATGCTCTGCAAATCGCCAAGCGTCGTCTCTGCCCTGGCGGCCTCCAAATGGTCAACCTCGTCGCCGTAGGCCAGCACGTTGGCCGGGGCGAGGAAGCTCTCTGCGAAGTAGTAAAAATGGGAATTATCCTGCTGGATGCGGCGCTTCACGGCTCCCAGCGGGTCGTAAAACTCGCCTGGTTGGGCGGGCGTACCCTCGGCCCGTGGCTGCACGTGGCTCATATCGCCCCGCATGAAATCGAAGCCGTATTCACGGGCCACTTCGGCGTATTTTTCGGTAAAATATTGCCAGACTTCCTTTTTCGGGCAGTCAAAGTCCAGCTCCCAATATTCGTTGTCGTCCAAGCATTCGTAGAATTTGTAGCGAGTCAGCGGCCCAAATACCCTTGACTCTGGCGTAGGCTGCATGATGGTGTAGTCCCGCCATTCCCGGCCTGCTTCGTCCACCGTGCAGGCTTCTGGCCGGATGTCCACCATGAGGCCACGGTAGGGCGGGGCCATGGTGGCTGGGGCTGGCTCGTAGCCTTTTCGGAAGAGAAAATCCATGAGGGCTGCCCGACGTTCGCCACGGCCTTGGTAGTCACGCTGGGTGCCGAATAGGACGAGGATTCGTTTGGCTTCGCCAAAATTGTCACTGAAAAATTCGCTTGGCTCCATGGGGTATTGAAAGCCATTTGCCCCGTATATTTTTAAAAAAGCCATGATTTCCGCCTGCACTTTTTCATGCAAATTGGCCGAATGGTCAACGATTTCCAGCCCATTGCGCAACAACCACTCAAAATAATGCGGGTTGGCCAGCACGATTTCCGAGTAACGGTCGGTGTGCGGAATCACGTCCATGCCAACGGTTTTGCCCATGGCATGGAGCAAGTTCACGCAGGCTTTCAGTTGCCGCTCCACCGTGTCCAAATGCGGGAACGCATCATACATTTCTTGGCTGAAAAACTCCGGGTTGATATTCCAACTGGCCATGCCATACAGGCTCGACACGACGCCCGGCTCCCATATTGGCAACAAGTGGATGGCGCTCTGGCTGGCGGGGATGGTCAGTGTGTATTTCACCACGTTCCAAAAGGACTGGATGGTGCGGACGTTGATGCCGACTGTGTTGGCGGATGCTGGATGCTGGGTACTGGATATTGGATGCTGGATGCTGAATGCTGAATGCTGGATACTGGACGAAGGGTCAATGGTTACTGCAAATTGGGCGTTGCCTAGGCGGTTTTTTAAGATGGAAATGGTCTGAGTAATTGGCAGGTTAACGGCTGTTTGCGGCACCAAACCATAAATATATGACCTGCAGCCCTCGCAATAATCATTAATCCAAGCCGATTGGTTTTCAAGCCATTGTTGGTTGGTTTTCGTTTCACTCATATCACAGTTAATTCAAAATCAATGCAAATTACCAGGACTTACTTTTCTCCAGCATCCAGTATCCAGTATCCAGCATCACACCCCCACCACCTCTACAATCTCCAGCCCAAAGCCTATCATTCCAATCCGTCGGGTCGGGTTATTGGTCAGCAGCCGGATTTTCGAGATGCCGAGGTCACGTAGGATTTGTGCACCGATGCCATAGTCCCGTTGCTCCATTTCCTGGTTTCGACGGCCCCGGTACGGCTTCTGCGATTTGTCGGGATTGTTGGCCATTTGCCGCAGGCAGCTCATGATACTGGCATCCTTGTCGCCGTGGCGCATGACCACGAGGGCACCTTTACCTTGCTTCGCAATGGCTTCCAATGATTTGTCAATACGGTACCCCGTGTCGTCGAGCAAGATGCCGAGCAGGTCATTGCCTTCCATGCTGGAGTGCACCCGTACGGTTACGGGTTCGTTTGGCTGCCAGATGCCCTTAATAATGGCCAAATGTGTATCGTTGCCACTGGAGTAGGCGATGAGTTGGAATTCACCAAAACGGTTTTTGAACGGCATCGAAAACTCTCGTTTGATGAGCCGTTCGGTCTCCATTCGGTAGGCCACGAGGTCTTTGATGCTGATGATTTTGAGTTGGAATCGCTCCGCAATTTTTACCAATTCGGGCAGGCGGGCCATCGTACCGTCCTCGTTGAGGATTTCCACTAATACACCAACCGGGCTTAATCCAGCCAAGCGGGCGAGGTCAATGGCCGCCTCGGTATGTCCTGTGCGGCGGAGCACGCCCCCTTTTTTTGCACGAAGTGGGAAGATATGGCCGGGGCGTGCGAAATCCTCCGGCTTGGTGGCGGGGTCAACGAGTGCCCGGATGCCCGTGGCCCGGTCGTAGGCGCTAATGCCCGTCGTGCAACCCTGCCCAATAAGGTCAATACTGACGGTGAAGGCCGTTTCGTGGAGGGCCGTATTCTCTGGCACCATCATGCGAAGGCCAAGTTGCTCCGCCCGGTCTTCCTCGATGGGGGTACAGATAAGGCCCCGCCCGTGCGTGGCCATAAAGTTGATGATTTCGGGGGTGATGCACTCGGCGGCGCAGATGAAGTCGCCTTCGTTCTCCCGGTCTTCGTCGTCCACTACGATGATGACCTTGCCATTGCGTAGGTCCTCCACGGCCTCGGCGATGGTGTTTAGGCTGATTTTTTGGTTATTTTCAGTGGTTGATAGGTTATTTGTGGCTGGTTCGGTCAGGTACATCTTCCAATTTTTGATTTTCTTGATATAAGATATAAGATAGACGATTTCAGATTTCAGGGTATGGTCTCCCCAATCTAAAATCTGAAATCGTCTATCTGAAATCTGAAATCAAAACACCAAGCTAGTCGCATGGTTTCCATTAAAAAAGCAAAGGTCTCTTTCCTTTTGAAAAGAGACCTTTGAACGGAGAGATTTTTTTTCGGAATCCCGTTTTTTCGCCGTTAACCGTTTCTCTCGGTCGGCTGTGAGGGGCTTCACTTTCTTTCGCTTTTTGGGCGGGGTGGTGGCCTGTATCATCAGTTTCTCAAAATCGGCGATGGCGGCCTCCTTGTTGTCCAACTGCGAGCGGGTGGTCTGGTTGGTGATGAGCAGGATGCCCTCGTCGTTGATGCGCTTGGCGAGGTTCGTCATCACCATTTGCTTTTCCGCTTCATCAAGGCCACGGCTGGCCTGCACGTCGAAGCGCAGCTCGACCTTGGTTTCGACCTTGTTCACGTTCTGGCCGCCGGGGCCGGAGCTGCGGGCGGTCTTGAAGGTGATTTCTTGTTTTAGCTGTTCGAAATTCATGCTTTTTAGGTTGAATTTTTGATTGAACAGGGTTGGGGAGGATTTGGTTCACGGGAGAGGATTTTGTTGGGAGTGGGCTTGATTGTTTTGAAGAGAATGGGTAGGTTTGCAACAGGATGGGGATAGATGGATTGCGTGTTTTGGATAGTTGGCTATATAAAACATGCAATGCGTGAATCCGATGTTGTCAGTAACAAGGAAAAAATGAAACCAATTACAACAATAACTCTATTTCTAATTTGATCATGTGGAAATAAAATAAATATGGAGAACTCCTATGAAATTCCTGATTTAATTCATGAGATTAAATTAATGTAGGACTCGAATATTCTAAATGGAGAAGAATTTGAATTTTGGATTGATTTTCAAAGTGAATCACGTTACTCGATTTGCCCGATAGACGCAATTCCTTTTGCCTCAACAGGAAATAATGGAATTCATTTCGCTTTCTTAACCGATTTCGGAAAAAATGAAGATTTAAATAATGCCCCAGTAATATGTATCGCCCCTTCATATGACCCACCAATAAATCTTGTAGCAAATGATTTGAAGGAATTTTTAAGCCTCGTAACGACTATCGAAAATTCAACGCTCTTAGCTGATAGATATGAATCAGAAAATGATTATAAAATAAGGAAACATGAATGGTATGAAAGCTTCCATTCTGAACCTCAAGTAGCGAATGAAGGAAGGAATTTAGCAATCTTGATGAAAAATAAGTTTTCATTAAATCAAATTGATAATGTAATTGGACATATTAATGAGATGAGGAAAAATAGAAATAGTTTGATTGATGAAGAATCAATGGATGGATTGGGAATAAGAAAAATTGATGATGAACCAATCATGGAATTCGACTATTCAAAAAATCCAGACACGCTGAAATCATTTCTTGCCCAAGCGAATAAAAATAGTAGATTAATGGTTTATAGGAATTCGTATTTTGCCTACATATTGTCTGAAGGATATGACGACGAAATCAAGGAAATATTGACAGAATTTCTCCAGAAAGATGGATATATCAATGAGGTGAAAAGATTGAAACTTTATTGATAAAAGGTGGCTACCAACAACAAAGTGTAGCTGCTCGTGCTGCCTATACGACAGCACGCCAGCTACACAGACTGTTGAAAATCTTCCCTGTTCCCTACTTCCTCCCGACCTTCTGCGCATGCACCGCCGCCACCCCCACCATATTCACGATTTGCCGCACCGTAGCGCCAATTTGCAGTACATGCACCGGCTTTTTCAGCCCCAATAATATCGGCCCGATAATGTCCATGTTGGAAGCATGGCGCAACAGGTTGTAGGCGATATTGGCGGCGGAGAGTGCCGGGAAAATCAGCACGTTGGCCCTGTGGTCGCCCAGCTTCGAGAAGGGGTAAAAGTTGTTCCGAATTTCGGGGTTGAGCGCCAAGTGTGCCTGCATTTCCCCGTCCAACATCCAATCTGGGTGGCGTTGGTGGAGTATGGCCGTGGCCGTCCGCATCAGCACCGCCGACTCGCCGTCCGGCACGGAGCCGAAGTTGGAATAGGTAACTAGGGCGATGTGTGGCGGTATGTTGAGGGATTCCAGTTCCTCGTGCACCAGTTCGGTGATGTCGGCGATGTCTTCTGGGGACAGGTGGTGGTTGATGGTGGTGTCGGCAAGGAACAGCGGTCCCTGCTTGGTCATGACGATGTGCATGGCAGCCACCTTGCGCACGCCCTCCCTTGGCCCGATGATTTGCAGTGCGGGGCGGATGGTGTAGTTGTATTTTTTGGTCAATCCGCCAATCATGGCGTCGGCGTCGCCCATTTCTACCATCATGACGCCGTAGTAGCTGCGGCTGTGCAGCATGTCTGCAGCTTCGAGGCGGTTCATGCCCTTTCGCTGCCGTTTTTCATAAAAACGCTCGATATAGGCATGCATAGTCTTTACCTCCTCTTCCCCAGCCGGGTTTTGGGGGTCAATGACCTTTACTCCGGGTAGCGTGATGCCAAGGTCGTCCAAAATCACCTTTATCCGCTTGTGGTCGCCGAGCAGGATTGGGTGGGCGATTTTTTCCTCCAAAACCACCCTTGCCGCTTTCAATACATCGGGGTGCTCAGCGTCCACGAACACGACCCGCTTCACCTCCTGCCTGGCCTTTGTTTCTACGATGCGGGCAATTGGGTTGTCGTTGCCAAGGCGCATGGCCAGTTCGGTCTCGTATTTTTCCCAATCCAAGATAGGCTGCTGCGCAAGGCCGGAGTCCATTGCCGCCCTTGCCACGGCTGGCGCTACAGTCGTGATGAGCCTTGGGTCAACCGGTTTTGGAATGATATAATCCCTGCCGAACCTGAGGTTGGTGTTGCCATAGGCAAGGTTCACGATGTCTGGCACGGGTTTTTTGGCCAATTCTGCGAGGGCTTTGACGGCGCCGAGTTTCATGGCCTCGTTGATTTCGGTGGCACGTACGTCGAGCGCCCCCCGGAAGATGAAGGGGAAGCCGAGCACGTTGTTTACCTGGTTGGGGTAGTCGGAGCGGCCCGTGGCCATGATGCAGTCGGGGCGGGCGGCGGTGGCATCCTCGTAGCTGATTTCGGGCGTGGGGTTGGCCATTGCGAAGATGATACAGTCGGGGGCCATCCGTTTCACCATCGCTTGGTCGAGCACGTTGCCTTTTGAAAGGCCGATAAAGACGTCGGCGCCATGTAGGGCCTCTGCCAAAGTGGTATCGGCTTGAAGCCCTCCGTTCACGAACTCCGATTTTTTACCATCCAAATTGTCCCGATCAGGGTGAATAAGGCCCTTGCTGTCAAACATGAAAATATTGGCCTTGTCGGCGCCCAACGATACATAAAGCCGGGTGCAGGAGATGGCTGATGCACCAGCGCCGTTTACCACGATTTTTACTTTTGAAATATCCTTGCCTACGATTTCCAGTGCATTGAGCAGGGCAGCTGCACTAATGATTGCGGTGCCATGCTGGTCGTCGTGCATGACCGGGATGTTCAGTTCTTTTTTCAGCCGTTCTTCGATTTCAAAGCATTCAGGAGCAGAGATGTCTTCCAAGTTCACCCCGCCGAAAGTCGGCTCCAGAATCTTCACCGTCCGCACGAATTCGTCCACGTCCTTCGTGTTCAGTTCCAGGTCGAAGCAGTCAATATCGGCGTAAATCTTGAAAAGCAGCCCTTTGCCCTCCATTACGGGTTTACCCGCCTCGGGGCCAATATCGCCGAGGCCGAGCACGGCCGTTCCATTGCTAATGACGGCCACGAGGTTGCCCTTGGCGGTGTATTTATAAACATTGTTTACGTCGGCAGCGATTTCGAGGCAAGGCTCGGCTACGCCGGGCGAGTAGGCCAATGAGAGGTCACGCTGGTTGGCGGTTTCCTTGGTGGGTACCACTTCTATTTTGCCGGGACGGCCCTTAGCATGGTAGTGGAGTGCTTCTTGTTTTAATTGCTTCTTGTCCATTTCTAATTCAGTCGCATTGGTTCGAGTCAATTTTACGGGGCGGCAAACTTATGGAAATAAGCCGAGAACGACCGTACGCCAAATGGGGGCGTTCAAAGTCCATCCCAGCCGCTAATTTTGTCGCATGGAAAATCGAAGCATTGATTGGGTTCTTGTTTTGTTGAAAATAGCTGCCGCAAGCGTCTTTGCCGGTCGAGCTTACCAGCACTTGTTCTGGGATGCGCCTTACCGGGAATTGCTATGGGACGACAAAATCATGGCTCCCATCATCGAGGCACTCACCCCTTGGACTTGGCAAGAGTACGTGACCAACCTTGCCGTGGACGATTCCATCCAGCGATGGATGGTGGTAGGCGGTATTTTTTACCTGCTCTGTGCCGTGGCTTGCCTTTTTTATGATAAAATGCCAAGGTGGATTCAATGGCCGATTTGGTTAGGCGTGGCCGGACAAGTTTTATTGGCCTTGCTCTACATGAAGGAGATATTCATGCACGCTGGGCAGTTTTTCGAGTATGCGCTGCAATTTGGTGCCCCGGTGTTTTTGATTTTGGCTTATAGGAACGTCGGCAGGGTTCAAAACCCTGCTGACGTTTTATCCGATAAACTCGTTTTTACCATGAAATTGGCGACGGCGCTCACCTTCGCCTGCCATGGCCTCTATGCCGTCAATTTCTATCCGAGGCCCGGTCAGTTTACTGGTATGACCATGCAGATTCTGCATTGTTCCGAGGCATTCGCCCTCAAATTCCTGACCATTGCGGGGTGGCTGGATTTTGCCGTTGCCATTGGCATTTTCTTACCAAAACAATGGGCTAAATGGTTTCTGCTGTATGCTGTGTTTTGGGGTTCTGCTACCTCCATTGCCCGGCTTTGGGGGAATTTTTACGCTGATTTTCCATTGCAGAGCATCCATGAGTGGGCTTACCAGATGGTGTATCGGTTTCCGCATGGGTTGGTGCCGTTGGTATTGTGGATAAAGTATCGGGGTTAACTAAAATGAAAGCGCCCCGGAAGTCGAAACTTCCGGGGCGCTTCCTTCATCCCTCATCCCTATTTCCTCATCCCTACAACGCCAATATCTCCGCCAACCGCAGCTCATCCAAATTGATTTCCTTTTGGTTTTTGATGGCAATATTCAGTGGCGTATATTTAATCATATTATTGTCAATGCCGACCATCACGTTCTTGTGGCCATCGAGCAATGCGACTACCGCATTGGAACCAAGTCGGCTTGCCAATAAACGGTCGGCACCAGAAGGCGAGCCACCCCGCTGTAAGTGACCGATAACGGCTACACGGGTATCGAAAGCACCTACACGATTCTTCAACTCCTCGGCTATTTGCTCTGTTTTCCCCAAAGTATTGCCTTCTGCCACGATAATGAGGCTAAACAGCTTTTTCCGCTTGGCCGAGGTTTTCAGCACCGTGGCAAGCTCGTCGTAGGTTGTTTCTTTTTCTGGCAAAAGCACAAGTGTCGCGCCGGATGCTATGGCCGTGTGCAGCGCCAAATAGCCAGAGTTTCGGCCCATTACTTCGATGAAAAACAGTCGGTCGTGCGACTCTGCCGTGTCCCGGATTTTGTCCACTGCCTCCACTGCCGTGTTGAGGGCCGTGTCAAAGCCAATAGTATAATCCGTGCCGTAGAGGTCATTGTCAATCGTACAGGGTACACCCACTACCGGGAAGCCGTGCTCTTTGTTGAAGATATCGGCACCTGTGAAGGTACCGTTACCGCCAAGTGCTACCAAGCCTTCGATTTTATGCTTTTTCAAGGCAGCTGCAGCCAGTTTTCGGCCCTCCTCGGTCATGAACCTCATGCTGCGGGCGGTCTTTAGGAAGGTGCCGCCCCGTTGGATGATATTGCCCACGTCACGAGTTTCGAGCTTGGTCATGTTACCGTCCATCATGCCCTCATAGCCGCCAACGATACCGTAAACTTCAATTTCACGGTAGGCGCAGGTGCGCACCACTGCCCGCACTGCGGCATTCATGCCGGGGGCGTCGCCGCCTGAAGTATAAACTGCTATTCGCTTAATATTTTTGCTCATAACTGAGGTTTAGGAGGTTTAGTATGGGTTTGATGTTAAGCCCATTAAACCTTCACATCCAAATGGTACTTTACCAAGTTCCCAATCGGCTTTTTGATAAAAACGCCAGCGTGGAGACCTAGTGCTGATAAGGCTTCTTTTAAAATCCCTTGAAAATGGTAGCCCACCGACCCCACGAAACTGACGGGCAAAGTTTCGTGATTTTTGTATTTGCAGACATGCCGGGTCAAAAATTCATGAAAACTTTTTTTTACCAAAGCCCTAACGAAAGGATGCTCCTGATGTTCGGTAAAAAGCTGGGTAAATGATGCCAAATAAGCTGCCGGGATGCCGCCACTATAGACTTTATCGAGTATGTCCTTACGGCCATTTGGGCAGGCTTTTTCCATGAGGGGGTGCAGTTCCGTCGGCATTTCCCGGTAGAAATAGGCCTGAACGAATGCTTTCCCGATTTGCGCCCCGCTGCCCTCGTCGCCGAGCAGAAAGCCAAGGTTTGTCACGTTATCCACTTCATGCTCGCCATCGTAAAGCACTGAGTTCGAGCCAGTTCCGAGGATGCAGCAGATGCCCGGCTCGTGGCCGCAGGTGGCCCTTGCAGCTCCCAATAGGTCATGGTGAACCGTAACTTTTGCCTTCGGCAATTTGGCGGCAAGGGCTTCCCGGACAATGGCATTGCGCCCCTTGTCCCAACAACCTGTCCCGTAGTAAAATACCTCGCCGGTCATTTCAAACGGCAGTTTTTCCACCAGTTCCGTTTGGATGATTTCCGAGATGCGCTCAGCCGAGACATAATTCGGGTTGAAGCCTGTGGTGGTGATAGGAAGCTGCTCACCGTCGTCCTTGACGATGACCCAATCTGCCTTGGTAGCACCTCCGTCTGAGATAATTAACATTCCTTGTACAGTTTACGTAATTACCAAAAGTCTTGAAAATGTGCAAATTAGGCGGGCACATTCGCCGCTGTTTAGAAACAGTCGGCAAATGTAGTGTAAAAAAAACACCAAGTAGTTTTGAGGGTGTTTTTTTTATGGATATGGGAAGATTGGATGTTGAAATTAGCTTTCTACCAAATTTTCTGTCTCAAATATGGGCATTACCGCATTGGGCAATTGCTGCAAGAACAACCTGAGTGCTTGGCGCTTGTCGGCATCCAACTGGTAGCTGATATTCTCCGTGAAGTATTTTTCCAAATCAAAACCGGGGTGCTGCTGCGGCAAAATCAACATCAACTGTGGGATGGACTCGATGCCCAATTGCATCGCCGCATTGAATTTTTCGATGAAATCTGGTGGCATGGGCCGATTGCTCACCCAAGCCGCAAATACAAACGGCAGCCCCGTATGCGCCAGCCAAGCCTCGCCAAGGTCGTAGGTGAACCGGTGCTTTCCCAAGTGGTCCATCGCTCGGTCGCCAATGATGAGGGCGGCGGTTGTGGCGTCAATTTTTTCCTCAAAACCTTGTGAAGCAGGCAGTAGGGCGGGAGAGCAAAGCCAGTGTTTTTCCAAAAGTATTTTCGCCAATTCCACCGAGGTACGGGAATGAAAATCGAGGTAGAGTTCCGTGACTTCTTCGAGCGGTACTTCACTGAAAATGCAGACCGTTTTTACTTCACCCTCCGCACCAATGCAGTAGTCGGATATGATATGGGGCGTGGCCAATTCTGGGATAGCAGCCACGGGTATCAGTCCAAAATCCGCCTCGCCGCTGGTCAATTTGCTGGCGCAAACGCTTGGGATGTCGAGCTGGAGGTCGAGTTCCTCGCTCAACCCGCTTTTTACCAAGCCATAAAGTAGCGGCTTGGTATTTAGGTAGCTGACGGCGGTGACTTTTAGTTTGGTCATGGATTATAGCCACCAAATTTATTTGGCAGGCTGGTTTATAATTTTTCGATGCAAAGTCAGCCAAATAAATTTGGCGACTACATTCAATTCAACACTGGCAATGCAACATACCCCTTGAACACCTCCTCCTCAAACACTTCATCCATATAATCTTTTACAACGTTGTAAAGCGTGTCACGTTCAATCGGCCTTCGGCCAACGGCTTTGATAAGCTGCACCAACTCCTTCGTGCTCATGGCCGGGGTCTGCTCCTCAGAGCCAGCCATTGTATAGATTTTGGTGGTGTCGTCAATCGTGCCGTCCACATCGTCCACGCCATAGGACAGTGCCAGCTGGGCGATGCTGCGGGAAATCATTGGCCAATAAGCTTTCACATGGTCGAAATTGTCGAGGTAGATGCGGCTGATGGCGTAGTTGCGAAGGTCTTCGGCTACGTTCACTTCGGGCATATGCGACATCTGGTTGTCTTGGTTGCGGAATTTGAGCGGGATGAAGGTCTGGAAACCGCCCGTCCGGTCCTGTAATTTGCGAAGCTCCTCCATGTGGTGGATGCGGTGTTCATAGCCCTCGATATGGCCATAAAGCATCGTGGCATTCGACCTCATTCCGAGCTTGTGCCACTCTTCGTGAATGTCGAGCCATTGCTGCCCCGTGCATTTGTCCGCTGCGATTTGCTCCCGGATGTCGGGGTGGAAAATCTCCGCACCGCCGCCGGGCAAAGAGTCGAGGCCAGCCGCTTTCATGGCCTTCATTCCCTCGGCATAGCCGACTTTCGCTTTTTTGAAAATATAATGGTACTCCACGGGCGTCAGCGCCTTCACGTGGAGGTCAGGGCGGTGGTTCTTTATAGCTGTAAAGAACTCCATGTAGAACTTCATGTCGTATTGCGGCAGCACCCCGCCCACGATATGCACCTCTGTCACGGGCTGTCCGTCGTACTTCCGCACGATGCCCATCATTTCGTCCATGGTGTAGGCCCAGCCTTCTTCCCGTTGCTTGATGAGACGTGAGTAAGAGCAGAACTTGCAGTCATAGACGCAGAGGTTGGTCGGCTCGATGTGGAAGTTGCGGTTGAAATAGGTATTGTCCCCGTGCTTCCGCTCCCGTACGAAGTTCGCCAAAGCCCCCACGAAGCCAAGGCTGCCTTCTTGGTAAAGCAATAACCCCTCGTCGAGCGTGATGCGCTCGCCGTTGAAAACCTTGTTGGCGATGCTCCGCAATGCGGGCTTCAAATTGGGGTCGTCGAGCAAGAATTGAATTTTTATGGTCTGCGTCATGGATTTCTGCATTTTTGCGGGCGTAAAGGTAACAGATTAAACAACTTTCAGTTTTTGTTGAAAGAAGAAATCTTGATACTGGATACTTGATACTGGATACTTGATGCTTGCACGCAAACCGGCATCCAGAAACCGGCATCCAGAAACCGGCATCCAGAAACCAGCATCCAGCAATGCTTTCCATCCTCATCCCCATCCTCAATTTCGATATCCGCCCTTTGGTCGCTGACTTGCATGGGCAGTGCGAGGCTTTAGGTATTGGCTACGAGATTGTTTGCTTCGATGATGGCTCGACGACGGAGTTCAAGGCGCTGAACAAGGAGGTATGGAAGCTTACAAACGTCATTTACCGGGAAATGACGCAGAACCTTGGGCGCTCTGCCATCCGTAATGCGCTGGGAAAGGCTGCCCGGTTTGAGTTTTTGCTGTTCATGGATTGCGACAGCAAGGTGGTTTCGCAGGATTTTATCAAAAAATACCTGGAGGCCATCCAGTTAGGTGGTAACTTCAAGTTACCGCCTAACGCTGCGGCAGGAACCCTCGTTTACGGAGGCCGTTGCTATTCGGAAGCCCCACCTGCCGATAAATCCCTTTTCTTCCATTGGCACTATGGCAAAAACCGGGAGCAAACCACCCCCGAAGAGCGCAGCCGCTCACCCTATCATAGCTTCATGACCAATAATTTCCTCATCCCCAAGGCCATCTTCCTCGACATCCTTTTCGATGAAACGCTACGGCAATATGGCCACGAGGACACGCTCTTTGGGATGGAACTGGCACAAAAGCAGGTGCCTATTTTGCACATTGACAACCCATTGGAGCATATCGGGCTGGAGCCAGTGGAGGTGTTTTTAAGGAAGACGGAGCATGCGATTGAGAACTTGGCGAGATTGAAAAGGGAAGGCAAAATGATTGAGACAAAGTTGCTCACAACTTATGACCTTTGCAAAAAATGGGGACTGACTGGACTTATTGGTTTTGTTTTTTCAAAAACTAAAAAGCTGGTTGTCAATAATTTAAAATCAGATAGCCCCAATTTGAAATGGTTTGATTTTTACAAACTTGGCACATTGGCCACCATTTTTTCTACCAAATAAAATTCAATGGAAAATATTCTTTTCACCATCGCCGACGGTGTCGCCATCATCCGTCTCAACCGCCCCACCGTCTTTAACTCTTTCAACCGGGCAATGGCGCTCGAACTGCAGGCCGCACTCGACAAATGCAACCACGACCACAGCGTCCGTGCTATCTACCTAACAGGCGAGGGCAAGGCATTCTGCGCCGGGCAAGACCTTCAGGAAGTAAGCGACCCCGACAACTCGCCCAGCTTCAAGACTATCTTGGGTGAGCACTATAACCCCATTATCGAGCGGTTGCGGAGCATCGAAAAGCCCATCGTTTGCGGAGCGAACGGCGTAGCGGCGGGCGCAGGAGCCAACATCGCCCTCGCCTGTGACGTGGTGGTCGCTGCCGAATCGGCCAGTTTCATTCAGGCATTCAGCAAAATCGGCCTCGTGCCGGACAGCGGCGGAACCTACTTCCTTCCGCGTATTATTGGCTTCGCAAAAGCCTCTGCCTTGATGATGCTAGGTGAAAAACTGTCTGCCAATGACGCTGAGGCAATGGGCATGATTTATAAGGTTCTACCCACAGAAGGTTTCGATGAAGCTGCCCTTGCCATTGCGCAGCAACTTGCCCAGATGCCCACCAAAGGGCTTGGCTACACCAAACGCCTGCTCAATATGACATTCGAGAACATCCTTTCAGAACAATTGGAAGCAGAGGACAAGTACCAGACCCTGGCTGGTGGAACGGCGGATTACAAGGAAGGTGTGACAGCGTTTTTGGAGAAAAGGAAGCCTGTATTTAAAGGGGCGTGAACACCCCTGACCCCTAAAGGGGAACCTAAATTCATCCAACCTAAAGTTATTTTGCACTTTTTGATGTTCCTATAATTGAGCGTCCGTGGGTTCCCCTTTAGGGGTCAGGGGGCAATCGGCGTCCCCCATTCCTGCGTCAGCCTCCGAAATTGCCCCTGAATCTCTTCCAACACTTCCAACCTGCTCTTGTTGATGATTTGACGACCGTCAATCTCCCTGACCCTCGTCAATTCGCCCATTGTGCCCGTGCAGAATACCTCATCGGCGGTGTAGAACTCGGTGAGCGATAGATTTCTTTCCAGCACAGGAATCCCGTTTTCCTTGCAGATTTCGATGACCAAACCACGGGTGATGCCGGGCAAGCAAGCATCAGGGGTGGGGGAGAGCACCTGCCCTTTGCGGATGCAGAAAATATTCACGCTGTTGGTCTCCGCCACGAAGCCGTTGGAGTCGAGCATGATGGCCTCGTCGGCCCCTGCGTAGTTGGCTTCGATTTTTGCCAAAATATTGTTCAACAAGTTGTTGTGGTGGATTTTGGAATCCAAAAACATTGGGTTGTTCCGCCGTATGCTCGACGTAATGAGCTTGATGCTCGGCGGATAAACAGGGGGTTTCCATTCTGCCAATACGATAAGGGTGCAGCCGAATTGGTTCAGCCGAGGGTCCATGCCGGAGGTGGTTTTCTCGCCCCTCGTCAAGGTGAGGCGGATGTGCGCTCCATCGTTCATGCCGTTTGCCCGCAGCGTTTGACGGATTGCATCTGTGATGTACTCGTTGCTTGGAACATTGGCGAAGCCAAGCGCATGGGCTGAGTTCTGCATCCGTTCCAAATGACGATCGAGGCAGAAGATGCGGCCATCATAGACCCGGATGCCTTCCCAAACGGCATCACCACCCTGCACGGCGCTATCGAACACGGAAACCTTCGCCTCGGCCCGTGGCCAGAGCCGGTCTTTTACCCAGATTTGGATGTCGTTGTTTTTATTGTTGAATTGCTGTTGCATATTTTTTAAAATTCTTAGTAAGCCTCGCTGGGCGCAGCTTTTGCCATGGCCGAAGGCCACCTGCGACGTCATGGTTTGCGCCCCGCTGTGCACCGCTTTGTCATGGCCGAAGGCCACCTCTGCGTCATGAGTGACTCCACACTAGACGTCGCAGTTGGCCTACGGCCATGACAAAACCCCCGCTCACCGCTCTCACCCTCTCACTTCTCTCACCCTCTCACTCCCTCTCACTCATCCAAGCCTCCAACTCCCGAAACGTCCTTACCAACTCTTCCACATCCTCTGGTGCCCGTCCGGCGCTTTCGCATTTCTTGCGGAAAACATCCACGGGGCGCAGGTCTTCCAACTGCTCGTCGGTCACTTGCGCATCGAGGGGGTTGTACTGGTGCTTGCTTCGGATTTTGAGCAGGTCGAGGTGCATCTCCCGGGTGAAATCGAATAGCAAGCCGCTCAGGTTCGGGATGATGGCGTCCGTCTCCACGGTCACTTCCACCCACGGTGCTAGTTCCTCCTTGTATTTTTCGTTGAGGGCTTCGAGGCGCTCCTGTACCTCGGTCAGGCTGCCCTCGATGGACTTTAACCTACGGCCAATGGGCACGGTTAACAATTGGATGGACTGGAGTTTGTCTTTGTTGAACTCCACCAGCGTTACCGATTTTTCGTCCTTTGTCTCGCTGAAACTCAGCGGAATCAACGAGCCACTGTATCGTACCTGCTTCCTACCGCCAATGGCTTGGGGCCGATGAATATGCCCAAGGGCCACATAATCAAAGACGCCGGGAAACTGGTCAGCCCGTATGTTCTCCACATTGCCGAGGTAGATATTGTCCTGTTTGTCGCTGGCCTCGGCCCCGGTCACACAGAGGTGCGCCATGACGATTTTCGGTATTTTTAGCTTCGCAAAATGGGTCGCTACCACCTCACCCACGGCTACGTAATGTGCTAAAATGCCCTCTTTAATTCGTTCGATGCGCTCCTGGCCCCCATCGCTCGTAGCTGCTCGGCGCAGGTCTTGGTCACGCAGGAAAGGAACGGCAGCCACCACGGCTTCTGGCTCGCCTTTTTCGTTTTTCAAAACAATGATTTCATCCTGAAACTGCTCTGAGGCTGCGCCAACGACGTGGACATCCAATAATTGCAGTAATTCCTTCGGTGCTTCGAGCATCTGTGGCGAGTCGTGGTTGCCGCCCGTGATGACGATATGACGGCATTTGGTTTTTACGACCTTTTTTAAAAAATTAAAATACAGCGCCCGTGCGTAGTTCGGCGGGCTACCGATATCGAACACATCCCCAGCCACCAGCAGTAGGTCAACTTGCTCCTGTTCGATGGTCTGAACCAGCCAATCCAAGGCGAGGCGGTGCTCCTCCTCCCGGTCACGGGAGATGAACTTTTGGCCGAGGTGCCAGTCGGAGGTGTGAAGGATTTTCATGGGGGCGAAGGTAGTAGGATATTAGAAAATTGGGAATAAGTGTGCGTCTTTTCAAGCGGTTGAGCTTTACATGCTGCTTACATTTTCCAACTTTTACCCAACCTAAATCAAGCTTCTACAAGCCGTCTATTCCATCCAAATATTTCGCTGCTTGTTCCAGGGTCGCCGCCCTCGCCTCACCGCTCATTTTATCCCAAGTCCTATACACCATGCCAATGCGTGGGTTGCGCTCCAATTTTTCCCGATGGCGGTCATGGAAATGCCAATAGAGGCTGTTGAAGGGACATGCCCGTTCGCCTGTGCGTTGGTCTTTTTTGTAAAAACAGCCATCGCAATAATGGCCCATCTTATGGATATAGGCCGCCGATGAGCAATAGGGTTTGGTGCCCACGATGCCGCCATCGGCGAATTGGCTCATTCCACGGGTGTTGGTGATTTCCACCCATTCGATGGCGTCAATATAGATGCCAAGGTACCAAGCGTCCACCTCGTTGGGGTGGATGCCGGCCAGCAGCGCAAAATTGCCCGTGACCATCAGTCGCTGGATATGGTGGGCGTAGGCATGATCGAGGCTTTGCTGGATTGAGTGGCGGAGGCAGGCCATTTTGGTATCACCCGTCCAGAACCAATCGGGCAGTGGGCGGTCGTTTTCAAAATAATTTAGCTTCGCAAATTCGGGCATCTTCGCCCAATAAATGCCCCGCATATATTCCCGCCAGCCTATGATTTGGCGCACAAAACCCTCTATTTGCGAAAAGGAAATAGCATCGGGCCGCCGCTTCCATTCGGCCACTGCACGACGCACCACTTCGAGCGGGGAGAGCAATTTAATGTTCATCGAGAAGGAGAGCCGGGAATGATACAGCGACCAATGCTGCGGTGTCATGGCATCCTGGAAATCGCCGAAATGGGGCAGTAGATTCTCGCAAAAATAATTGAGCAATTGTAGTCCTTCCGCCCTCGTCACGGGCCAACTGTAGTCGTGGGCATCCACCCGACCTAGGGTCTTAACGCCTTGTTCTTCAAGCAATTGCACAAGGTTGGACACATCCCTCCTAAACAATAACGGTAGGGGCGGTACGTGCTGTTTGGGCATTTTCTGGCGGTTATCATGGTCATAGTTCCATTGGCCCGTTGCTGGCTCGTCGCCATCCATGAGGATGCCGTAACGGCGGCGCATGGACCGGTAAAACGACTCCATGAGGTAGTTCTTCTTTCCGAAAAAATCCCGCATTTCATGGCGGCTGGCCATGAAATGTTCCGTGTCGAAGGCTTGGCTTGGGATGGGCAATGCTCCGCAAAACTGGCGCAATTGTTCATTGAGCCGCCACTCGTCGGGCAGCAGGTACTCGAAGTGTTCTATGCCATGTTTTTCGATTAAAAAATGCAAGTTGTCCGGCAGCGTCTGGCGATTGTCTGGGTGGTCAAGGGTGAGGTAGGCTACCTGATGGCCATTGCTCCGCAATTCCTCAGCGAAGGCCCGCATGGCGAGAAAAAAGCCGATGACCTTCTGCACATGGTGCGTGGCATAGTCGGTCTCCTGCCTCATTTCGAAGAAGCAATAGAGGATAGAGTCGTCGGTTTTTGCAAACCAGGAGTGGGCGGCGTTGAGTTGGTCGCCGAGTATTAACCGAAGTGATTTCATATTTTAAAGTGTAATTGGAATCGCCCTTTTTAAACCAAACGATCACCATAATAAAGGGTCGCCAATGCGGATACAAGGCAAGGTAAGAGGCCTAGTTGTAATGCCATTGGAATATTAACCATTACCATTGCTAAAACTATATAAAACATGAAACCAGTACCATACTTCAACATCCGCTCAAGGCCACTCATCTGTTTTGTCTTTGTGACAATGAAATAGGGGATAAAAAAACTGGCCAAAATACCGCCTACCCGACTGTTAAGGTTTGCTTCAGAGTCGAACATTAAATAGCCAATGACCGTGATGAGGGACAAGTTTAGAATGACCAAAAAAAAGCCATTCACAACGACAGTGCTCCATGATTTGATTTTAGCAATTTCCATGATGTGCATTTTTTAATGAAATTTTATTCAAAACATCAAGGTAATGCATTTCATTGGTTTATTTCTGACATTTCGACTATTTTGAATCGGGTTTCCAGAATTGACTTATACTGTTGTAAGTCACTTCCGAAAGCCCTAACAACAATAGCAATTTGAGTTGAGTCGGCTTCAGCGGGGTCATTT
>JALHQW010000085.1 GCA_022841745.1 Saprospiraceae bacterium
TGCCGTTCGACTTGCATGTATTAGGCCTCCCGCTAGCGTTCATCCTGAGCCAGGATCAAACTCTCCGTAGTAAAATTCTTTTGCCTCATTATAAATAACGAAGCGGTATTTTACCAACAGAAGGCTTGCCTTCTCAACTCTCGTTGACGGTTCGTCTCGCTATTCGATTTTCCTTAATTACTTACCATTTCTATCCTCCATCGGTGTCAATGAACTCTTTCGCACTTTCCAGCTTTCCTACCTCAACTATGATTAGGCTACCAGAAGACGTTCAGTGCATTTTTTTTAGGTTGCTTTGGGCTTTCATTTCAAGTCCTAACTGCTTAGGGCTTGTTTATTCTGCATTCCCTCATTCGGAAAGCGGGCGCAAATGTATGACGGTTAACGAGACTTTTCCAAATAAAAACTAATCTTTTTTTTAAACAGTTCTATGTGGAGAACGGTGGAAAACATTTATTACCATGAAAAACAAAATTTTGTTCCGTATTAAAATGGAAAAAATATGCACTGACACGAAGCCTCCGGCTCCTTGCCAACGGATATTTTTTTGCACCGTTTTTCTAATCAATACTTATTAATCTGTGTTTCGAGCGAAGCCCTTCCCGCTTTATTTCCAAATGGTAAATCCCACTGGGCAACCTCCCAAACCCGTCCAAAAAAATCTCATTCTCCCCTGATGGTAGCCACTGCTCGGTTTGGCTGATTGCAATTCCTTTTGGGCTATAAACCACAACTGATACCTTGCCCGGCTTCGGCAGTTCCAAGTCAAATCGGACAATATCCGAAGCAGGGTTGGGGCTGACCACTACCGACCAATCAGTATGGGTCTCTTCCTCAATCGCTCCGCTCGGCCCGCCAACGTTCTTAAACAATAGAATCACATCTGCTTCCTCATCCGTGCCAGTGATGTCAATATCGCCGTCGTTGTCCCGGTCGTGCAAGATGGCGCAGGACGATGCCTTCGGAGCCAACAAGGTGACTGGCGTGGTAAACTGCCCTGTGCCATCGTTTTCAAAAACGGTATAATTATCCGAGCTGTAGTTGCTGGTAATGAAGTCCATGTCGCCATCTCCGTCAAGGTCGCCTATATCAACTGCCAATGGGAACTGGCAGTTCGGCGGGGCATAATGCGTGGGTTGACTAAGCCCGCCCTGTCCATCGCCGAACAGCACGGCTGTCTTATTGCTATTGGAATTGGCAGAAACGAGATCGGGGTGGCCATCACCATTCAAGTCGGCTGCACCAATCATCCACGGGCGACCCTGCACGGCCATTTGGCTCGAAAGGGCAAAGGCGCCATTGCCATCGCCGAGTAGCACCCCGCAAAGCTGGCTATTGAAGGCAGCATAGTAAATGTCCATTATGCCATCGTGGTTGGCGTCCACCAAGGCACAGGCCGTTTCGTCCTGGTTTGGCAGGTTCACGGTACTTGCTGTGAAAGTACCGTCCCCGTCGTTTAGGAAAATGGAAATATTACCAGCCAAACGGTTGGTGGTCAGCATATCGTCCCAGCCGTCGCCGTTGAAGTCCCCAACCACGACGCCCCGCACACCATTAGAAGTAAAATAGGTGTCCATGCTCGTGAAATTGCCTTGCCCATCGCCCATGAGCACGCGCACCTCGGAGTCCCAAGCGGTGGTCACCACGAGGTCTATCTCACCGTCGTTGTTGAAATCGGCACCTTCGCTGGGGCTGGGGGTGCTGTCGTCGCCCGTGTCGTAAACGGTGAAATCGGGGTAATGCCCCGTGCCGTCGTTCAGCAAAATACGGAGGTCATCGGAGCTTTCATTGACGGCCACGAGGTCGGAATAGCCGTCGTTGTTCATGTCGCCTGCATAAGCGCCGTAGGTTTGAAGGTAGTCCTCACCCGGCAACCGCAATTCGATGGTGGATTCGAGCGGCTGGTCAAGGATGCCGGGAGCCGCTTTTATCGCAAAAGGCCATGCATAGGGATTTTCCAATGCCCCGCCATTTGCGGAAGTGATGCTTTTTGAAAGCTGCACCCATACCATTTCACCAGCAATAAAAGGCTCATCTGGCTGGAAACTGACGGTCGCATTGTTTTCCAAAAAAGCAAACTGTCCCTTGGCCGGTCCCGACCAACGGCCAAAGACCCGGAAACTGGCCGAACTTACGGTCAGCGGGTTGATGGCCTGGTCGAATGTCACCGTAATGGCCGAACCTGCGCTCACTGTTTGCCCAGACGGGGCGGTGGTGGAGACTTGGAGCGATTGGCCTTGCACACTATATATATGGTAAAACAAAAAGAGGGCACTTAGCGGTAGGTTGAGTTTTTTCATAAAATTGTTTTGATGAAATGGGACGAAACATAGGGAGAAATTGTGAAGCGCAATAGAGGAAGGCTGCAAAAGGTCGGCGAGGCGGCGTTAAACATAACGCTGGCAGGGGTGTGAACGCTGGCAGGGTTTCGAACCCTGCCAGCGTTCACACCCCTGCCAGCGTTGAGCGTTGGGGCATTAAACCGCCCCCAGTTTCCAGTCGAACGGCCTGTTCTTCAAATCGGCTAATTTCTCCTTGAACTTGTGGTCAATCAGTTCTTTTTGGAGCACGATACGGGACTGCGTCAAATGGCGGCTCGTCTCGGTCTCGTACTGCATTTTGTTGTTCACCTCGTTGGCGAGCAGCACGGTTCTTTCCTTGTTGGCCATTTCAAACACATGCTCGTGCTCGTGCAGTAGGTAGTCGTAGGGGCTGCGGTGCGAGATGAGCTTGACCATGATGGGCGCCGTTTCGATGGCGATGAACAACAGCATGATGAAGATGCTGGCGAAATGAATGGCCTTGCTCCCCGCCGACAGCCTCGAAAGTGCTTCCATGCGGGAAGCCATGCCATCGTAGCTGGTGCGGGCAAGCCCCGCAATCTCGGCGGCAACGGTCGAGTCCAATTCGGCGATGGACTTTTCCTTATCCTTTATAATAGGTATAGCAACGGCCACGAGGCTGTCCAACTCAGTTTGCGCCTTGTCAGCCTCGGCTTTCTTGGCCCGGTAAATGGGGCCGAGGTTCCGTTTGCCGGAGCCGCCCGTGCCGTCAGCTTCTTGGACGGCCATGCGGGTGAAGGTGTCCCGTGCTGCGGTCTTTTCGGCGATTTCGGTTTTTAGCTGCGCAATTTGCTGGCGCTGCTCGTCCAACTGGACTTGGTATCGGGCCTTCAGTTGGTCTTCCTGTTTTTTGAAAACCTCTTGCTCCATCGTCACGAGTTCGGCCTTGATTTCTTTCTCAAAAATCCTCAATTCCAAAGGCTTGGAAATGACCAATGCCAGCAGCACGGCCAATACCAGCCGGGGCGCTGCCACGAGGGCATCACGCCACCATTTGCCGTTGCTCTTCATGCTCATCACAATGTAGCGGTCGAGGTTGAAAATCATCAAACCCCAAACGAGGCCGAACACTGCGGCCATCAGATAGCTGTCGAAAACGGTGAAAAGCGCATAACCGGACGAGAAAAACGCCAACACGCCCGTGAAGAACACTGTGGCACCGATGCCCATGTACTTGTTCACGTCAGAGGGGCAGCGCTCCAGCATCGTGGTATCAACGCCGGAACAGAACAGGAAGAATTTTTTCATTTTGTCCATGACTCAAAAATTGTCGGGTGATTAGTGATTGGTAACTGGTGATTAGGAGGGACAAGAACAAACTCCCAATTCCAAGTTCCATGCGAAGCGGAATAACTTCAAAGCAATGCCGATTATTTGAGTCACGGGATTTTATTCGATGAAAATGTAGGCAAGGCAGACGGGCAGCCGCCTGCATCGGTGGGAAGGGAGTTTTGGGCGACGAAAGTTTTCGTACAAGGCGTTACTCCACTATTTTCAAAATGGTGCGAAAGGCGTAATACTTCCCCTCGTACCGCTCAGCTACCTTGGCTTGCAGCGCAGGGGATTCCTCCTCTTGGTAGCGGCGCAACGCTTCGATATTATTGCAATTGTACTGAATGGCGTAGGTGATGCCCTCCTCGTCGGCGGGCGGTTCAAGCAAGCGCAGCATGGTGCTTTTGGTGAAAAAGCCCGTGGCCATCACTTCAGGGATGTGTACGTTGCGCATCCAGTCAACCCAATCGCCGTGGATGCTGCGGTCTATTTTTACGGTTACGTTGTAGATTATCATCTTGGTTTGATTTGTTTGGTGGGTTTGATTAGTTTGATGTGCAGAGCGACAAATCGAACCATCCAAACAATTCAAACCCATCAAACTATGAAACAACTACCAAACATTTTCCAAATCCTTTGCCTCGTAGCTGTGGTTGCGCTCCGTCCAGTAACTTCCCGTCTTTTTCTTCAATTGTAGGCTGTCTTTTTTTCCAAAAACCCTCGAAAGTATGGCAATCGGGAACAAAAACACGAAGAAAACCACCGACAGCATCACCTTCGACATGACCCAACCCATGACCTCGGCCAGTTTGTACCAAGCCCAGTCCACCCATTTTGCAATGGAAGGAAGGAATGCCCCGACCACACCCAAGGCAATCGCTGCATAAATCAGCGCCTTCGCCGGATGCAGCAGGTAGATGACCAACAAACCCGTAGCGATGACGAGGCAGGTCTCAGTTTGTCTGTTTTTCATGAATAGAGGTGAGAGAAGTGAGAGGGTGAGAGAGGTGAGAGGAGAGAGACATAGCGCTCACCCTCTCACCTCTCTCACCCTCTCACTTCTCTAAAATAGGGTATAGATGAAAGGCGCTACCGCACTACCCCCACCGAAAACCAGCAAGATACCGAGCAGCAGCAGCACAATAATGACGGGCAGGAGCCAGAATTTTTTTCGCTCCCGCATGAAGTTCCAAAGGTCTTTGAAGAAATCCATTTTATAGAAGTTTCGAGTGACGAGTTGCGAGTGACGAGTTGAAGCAGCCCCTGCTCGAAACTGGAAACTCACCGCTCGCAGCTATTTTCAATCCAACACAAACTCCTCCTGCCAGTTGTCCGTCTTCGTCCATTCGGGCTGGTCGGTCTTGGCAAAGAGGTAATCGCCCACCACGAGATAGTCCATCTCGGTGCGCATGAAGCAGCGGTAGGCATCGTCGGGCGTGCAGACGATAGGCTCACCCCGCACATTGAAGCTCGTGTTCACGATGACCGGGCAGCCCGTCCGCTCCTTGAATTTTTCAATCAACTGATAATACCGTGGGTTCGTCTCCCGATGCACGCTCTGCACCCGTGCCGAGAAGTCCACGTGCGTAATCGCCTGTAAGTCAGAGCGTTTCACGTAAAGCCGCTCCATCATCGGCAGGTCGAGGTAATTGGTGGGGACTTGGGCTTTTCGTTGCTCCGCAATATCCGCCACCAGCAACATATACGGCGATGGGGCATCAAGTTCGAAATATTGCGCAGCATCCTCGGCCAATACCGATGGGGCAAAAGGCCGGAAGCTCTCCCGGTATTTTATTTTCAGGTTCAGCTTGCGCTGCATCTCCTCGTTGCGGGCATCGCCGATGATGCTGCGGGCACCCAGCGCCCGTGGGCCGAACTCCATGCGACCCTGCACCCAACCGATGACGTTGCCTTCGGCTAGGAGCGCCGCAACCCGCTCGGCCATTTTTCCAAAATCGTCGTACTTCGTAAAAACAGCCTTGTACTTGCGGGCCACCTGCTCCACGTCGAGCCATGAGAACTCCGGGCCGAGGTACGAACCGTGCATGGCATCGAGGCCACGAGCCGGTTTCCTTTCTTTTTTGAAATACAAGTGGTGCGCTGCCAATGCTGCACCCAGCGCACCGCCCGCATCACCTGCAGCGGGCTGGATGAAGATTTTTTCAAAAATATTGCTGCGCAACAGCTTCCCGTTCGCTACGCAATTGAGCGCCACGCCGCCCGCCATGCAGAGGTACTTCGACCCGGTCAGGCGCTGGGCTTCTTTTGCCATCAAAATCACGACATCCTCCGTCACCTGCTGAATGGCCAATGCAAGGTCGCAATGATGCTGCTCCAATGGCTGCTCCGACTTGCGGGTTGCAAAGCCAAATAGCTTATGCCACGCATCGTCACGCACCATGCGCAGGCCCGTTGCGTAGCTGAAATATTGCTGGTTGAGCCAGAGTGAACCATCGGGCCGGATATCCACCAACTCGGTTTCAATGATTTTTTTGAAACGGGCAGTCTCTGGGGCGTTTGGCCTGCCGTAGGGTGCAAGGCCCATCAGCTTGTACTCGCCGGAGTTCACCCGAAAGCCGAGGAAGTAGGTGAAGGCCGAGTACAGCAGCCCCAACGAGTGCGGGAAATGCAGTTCTCGCTTGATTTCCATGCTCGCCCCTTTGCCGTGGCAGATGCTGGCCGTGGCCCATTCGCCCACCCCGTCAATGGTCAGGATAGCCGCCTCCTCGAAATTACTGGGGTAGAACGCACTCGCAGCATGGCTCAGGTGGTGCTCAGGGAAGAGCAGTTTCAACTTGCGGCTGTCGTAGTCGCCGACCTTGGCCAGTTCCTCCCGGATGATTTTTTTCAGGAACATTTTCTCCTTCAACCAGACGGGGATGGCTTTTATAAACGACGCCAATCCTTGCGGAGCAAAACTATAATAAGTATCGAGTAGGCGCTCGAATTTGAGCAGCGGCTTGTCGTAGAACACTACGGCGTCTAATTCGTCAATCGAAAAACCAGCTTGTTCGAGGCAGAAACGGGCGGCATGAACAGGGAAGCCAGGGTCGTGCTTTTTCCGGGTAAAACGCTCCTCTTGCGCAGCGGCAATCACCTCGCCGTCATGCAGGATGGCGGCAGCGGAATCGTGGTAAAAAGCCGAAATGCCAAGGATTTTCATGTTTGTTCTTTTAGTGCCGAGCAGTTTGACGATTGAATCTTTGGTCTAAAAAACTGCTTCTGCCACTTGCCGAATCGTGTCGGCATCGCCCATTGTATAGTAATGCAAGCATGGTATGCCTGCCGCTTTCAGTTCTTTGGATTGGGCAATGAGCCATTCCACGCCAAGTTCCTGCCTTGCCTTCGGAGTGGTCGCTTTTTGAAGTTCGGCCACCAGTACGTCGGGCAGGTCAATGTAGAAATGGCGGGGAATAGAACTGAGCTGGTGCAGCTTTGTCAGTGGTTTCAGGCCCGGCACGATGGGCACGTTGATGCCCGCCTTGCGGCACTCCTCCACGAAACTGAAATAGTATTTGTTCTCGAAAAACATCTGCGTGACGATGTAGTCGGCCCCGGCATCCACCTTGGCCTTGGCAAAGGCCAGGTCGCTGGCGAGGTTCGGCGCCTCGAAATGTTTTTCAGGATAGCCCGCCACGCCGATGCAGAAGTCCGTTTTGAGGCCGTCCTTGATATTGTCGTCGAGGTATTTGCCATTGTTCATGGCCTCGATTTGCTTTACAAGGTCAAGGGCGTACTCGTGCCCATTGGGGTCTGCCACGAACCTGCCATCGAAGCTGGCGGCGTCGCCCCGTAGGGCCAGTACATTGTTGATGTTCAAGAAGTTAAGGTCAATGAGGGCATTCTCCGTTTCCTCCTTCGTGAAGCCGCCGCAGATGAGGTGCGGCACAGCGTCCACCCCGTAGCGGTGCATGATGGCGGCACAGATGCCCACCGTGCCGGGTCTTTTGCGGATAGCTATTTTCTCGTAGTAGCCGCTCGGCATTTTTTTATAAACAAAATCCTCCCGATGGTAGGTCACGTCAA
This sequence comes from Saprospiraceae bacterium, assembly GCA_022841745.1. Classification (GTDB taxonomy): domain Bacteria; phylum Bacteroidota; class Bacteroidia; order Chitinophagales; family Saprospiraceae; genus UBA6168. Next base: position 7,641 of record JALHQW010000085.1, read on the forward strand.
TGAAGGGTGGCTTGAACTCCATCAAGGGGTCGAGCGTATCGAAAATGGCCTTCATGCTGCCGCCCTTGAGCGGGGGCAATACTTCAAACGAGATAAGGGTCTGGCCCTTGGCGTTCTCAAAATATTCGGTGACTTTCATAATGAACGGTGGACGGTGGACGGTGAACCAGACATCTTGCTATCTGCCACCCGTTTGTGTTGAATCTATTTGAAAAACGGCTTTAAAAAGTAAGGGGCCGCAAAGCTACAGCCTTAATCCGCAATCTCGTAATCCGTAATCCGCAATCCTAAAACCCTCTCATCAAGTAAGTTCTGTCGTTGATGACCATGGAACTGACGGTGTGGTCGCCGTTGAGGTACAGCACGATTTTCTCCTTCTTGTCGTTGATGAACTCCCATTGGAAGCGCTCCTCTTGTTCGCCAGCCTGGGTATCTTCCTTGTCGGAAATACGCTTTACGGGATATTTCCACGTCTTGTCCTCTCGCTGACCATCTTCCATTTGGACGATGGAACGCTCCACGACGAAATACTCTTTGATGATTTTCACCTTCTTCTCCGGGCCAGCCGCTGCAGCCGTGCTATCAGCAGCGGGTGTTGATTCGATAGCAACGGCCAATGAGTCGCTCGCAGGGGCAGTAGCCTCATCTTTTTTCTTTTTCTTCACTTCCTTCTCCACGATGGTGGTCTCCACCACAAAGCTGATGGTCGTGCTGTCCTTCATGCGGAGGCGCTCCTGCACCCGGTCGGCGGTATGCTTGCGCAGGAAGGGGTGAAACGACTTGCCCCAGATGGAATCGGGATGCATGATGGCCAGTTCGCCCCGGTCGGTGAAGTAGGCTTTCTCCTGCTCCTTCACTTGGCCAGGAATGGCGGCCAAGTAGAAAATCGTCTCCTTGTCTGTAGGTGCCCTTTTGAAAATCAGCGTTTCCACCATGCCGTATTTGTTCACGATGACCTTCAGGTGGCCCTGCAAGCGGGCGTCACGGGCGTTCATCAAAGTGAGCTTGAAGCCATATTCTTCAGGCTGCATGTTGTTCACGTTGTAAACGCCTTCGATTCCCTCGCCCTTCACATAGAGGTGGTTCTGCGTAATGCCGAAGCTGTACTCACCGGGGTCGAGGTCTTCTTGGCCCTCGTTCGGCACCTCCTTCACGGCAGGCTTGAAGTCATAGCCAATCATTTCGTCCGGCGCATAGAAGCGGCGGTCGGAGATGTAGCTGTGTTGCGCCAGTGCCCAAGTTGCCAGCAGCGAAAAAATGAGTATAAAGTTCTTCTTCATAAAAAAAACGGTGGACGGAATACGATGGACGGTGGACGATAGACGGTGGACGGAAAATGGTCAACGGTGGACGATGAACTGTTTACCGTTGGCCGTCAATCGTTGGCCGTAATCCGTCAATCGTTGGGTCGTTCAGGTTGACCACCTCGCCCGCTTCTTTTCCAAAAAACAGGCCGAGAAAGCCTCTCGTGCCAGCCTCTGTTTCGATGCCAGCCCAAGGTTGGCCGCAAAGGTCTGACAAATGCGCCCCATCCAATACCAGTTTGGCTTCTTTTTCCACCCTTATTTTTTTGCCTTCGGCAATGCGCACCTCACCCCGTAGGGTCAAGGTTGCACCGCTGCGCACGGTTACCTCGTTGCGGAGCAAACGAAAATCCCAAACTTCGTCACGCTTCACTTCTATTGCTTCAAAGGCAGACGGAACCGCCAATGGCGTCGCCCAGATGCCCCGGCCATGCGTACCGGCCACCAGCCTGCCCCGGCAATAGTTCACTTCCAAATCCTTCACAAGGCTGACAGGCAAGCCAGCGTTGTAGGGTTGCCACTCCGAGTCGGGGTTGGCAGCATCGAAATTGACCCAAACGCCCACGTCGGTGCCGGCGTACAGCACGGCATCGGTGCCAGCTTGCGCCAAGAGCGAATTAATGGGGTATGCGGGAAGTCCCCGGCTCAGGTTGCTCCAAGTCTCGCCGCCGTCAGGGGAAAAAAGCACCTTGTGGCGGTTGTTGTAGCTGAGGAAGCTGACCCATACCCGACGGGCGTCTTCTGGGTCGCATTCCACCTCCTGTACGGGGGCACCTCCTCGCCTGTAAATGACTGCATCGCCCATTTTCTCGCCGAGCGGCTCCCAAGTGGCGAGCGAGTCGAGGTGGGCATTGTTGCAGCGGTAGAGCTGCTCGCCAAGGGCATAAATCGTGCGGCCATCGCCGCTGACCGTCATGGCAGTGACCTTCCAGGGGTCTTTTTTGGGCAGGTTGATGTCGCCAATTTGCAGCCAATCCTTCGAGCTGTAGGGAAGGCGATGCACCTTGGTCGTGCCAGCATATAGGCTGCCGTTTTCATGGAAAATCATGGGGTGGTAATAGCTGTCGCCGTTGGCCACCATGCCTTTGTTCCATTGCTTCCAGGTCTCGCCGCCGTCGGCGCTTTTATAGATGACGGGCGGCCCCAGCGCCCATGATATGCTGAAGATATTGGCCGGGTTGTAGGCGTCAACGGCGCAGTCGGTACCATCGCCGCCGAGGTTGGGCTTGGTGGAGTTTCCATCGGGCCGGATGAGCATCGTGCCGAGGTCTTGCGTGCCGCCGGGCATCACCGAGTAGTCTTCTGCTACCGCAATTCCATATAACTGCATATTATTGAAGCCCCGGCCAGATACGTCCTGCCACTGCCATTTTTTTCCATCGAAAGTAGCCCGGTACAGGCCGCCATCGTTGGCGGAATAGAGGATGTCGCCGCCCTGCCCATCGCTCACCACGCAAAGCTCCCGGTGGTCGAGGTGGACGACGTTGCTAGTGGTGATTTGTTTGTTCGTGGCCTTGCCGAGTGAGTCTATTTTCACTTCGTGAACATACAGGCCGCCCACGTACAGCGTGTTGTCGTCGTTCGGTGAAATGGCGAAGACGTGTTTTTCGTAACTGCTGCTGAGGTTTTTTTTCAACAATAAGTGCCAAGTCGAGCCACTGTCCGTGGAGCGCAGGATGAACACATTGCGCTGCGCCGAAATGCCGAGGTAAAGCAGGTTAGGGTTGCGCTGCGAAGTAGCCATATCAATGCGCATGACCGCCTCCGTGACGCCCACCGAGCTGTCAATGGCAGTTTCTTGCCAGGTTTCCCCGCCGTCGTTTGACCTAAAAAAATAACCCGCATCGGCAGTGAGGTAAAGCTGGTGCGGGCTGCCCGGCTTGTACGCAATGGCCCCGAATGCAGGCTCCCAGCCAGCCGGGCAGGGGTAGGGATTCGTTTTTTTCAATGAAAAATTGTCGCCGCCATCGTCGGAGCGGTAGTAGTCCTTGCCACAGAGCACATGGATGGTGTCGGGGTTTTCGGGGTGTACGATGATGTCGTGTACCACCTCCGCCATGCTGCCCGGTGGCTCAAAGCGGAGGCCCGTTTGCTCCCAAGTTCGCCCGCCGTCCGTGGTTTTGATCAGGCCGATGCCATAGCTGCGGCGCATGTCGAGCGGGTAGCGGATGCCCGTGCCCACGTAGATGGTATTGGAATCGAAGGGATCGAAGGCAAAGGAGCGGACGCCGAGCACAGGCAGGCGAGTGCTGTCGGTGATGTTCTCCCAGATGGGCAGGCTGTCGAGCACGTTGCGGGTGCGAAACAGGCCACCCGTCGGCGTAGCGGCATACAGCACGGCAGGGTTCACTGCTTTTTTATCGAAAAAACCGACCCTCACCTTTGCGCCCGTGCCCGTACTACCCCAATTAGCGCCCTTCGTGGGTGTTGGTGGTTCATGCGGGCCTACGTACTCCCATGCTGAGCCATTAGCAGGACTTGAAGGGATAGGTTGCACTTGCGCATTGAAATTGAAAGGTATTGCTCCAAGAATAAGCGGCCAAACGAAGCGGCCAAGGGAGGTCAGTGCCATGTCAGTTTTTGAACAAAGCTAACGAAAGCGGGAAACAAACGGGAAAAACAGTTGGAACGATAGGGCAAATGCCTATTTTAGCCCAAAACAACAGCCTATGATGCCACTCTTCCAGCAAATCATCACCGATGTCGTTCAGCGGCAACTCAAGAAATCACACCCCGGCAGCATTCCGCCCCGACTTTTGGAACAGGAAAGCAGGAGCCTTCGGGTGGATGTTTCCAGCTTCGCAAAAGACGTGCTGCTCATCTGCCTTGGCGTTGCTTCGGCCTCTTTTGGGCTTAGGGGTTTTTTGCTGCCTAATCATTTTATAGATGGTGGCGTGACGGGCATTTCCCTACTGACGGAAGTAGTCACAGGTGCGCCGTTCTCCATCCTGTTGGTGCTGATTAACCTGCCATTTTTATTCATGGCAACCAAAACCATCAGCCGGAATTTTGCGATCAAAAGCGCAGTAGCCATCGTAATATTGGCGATGGTGGTGCATTTCGTTGAATTTCAAACTGTTACGGAGGATAAACTGCTCATCGCCGTTTTTGGAGGGTTCTTCCTCGGCATGGGCATCGGCCTGTCCATCCGGGGCGGGGCGGTGATTGACGGCACGGAGGTCATGGCCGTTTATATCAGCCGAAACACGAGCATGACCGTGGGCGACGTCATACTGGTTTTCAATATCATCATTTTTTCCTTTGGCGCTTATATCCTATCGGTGGAAACGGCGCTGTACGCCATTCTCACCTACTTGTCTGCCTCCAAAACTGTTGACTTCGTTATCGAGGGCATCGAGGAGTATGTTGGCGTCACCATCATTTCCTCCTTTAGCGAGGAGGTTCGCTTGGCCATCATCGAGAAAATGGGCCGGGGCGTCACCATTTACGATGGCAAACGTGGGTTCGGCAAACGTGGCGAGCAGTTGAACCCGACGGACATCGTGTTCACGGTCATCACCCGCTTGGAGCTTTCCAAGCTGAAAAAAGAGGTGGAAAAAATTGACCCGGATGCCTTTATCGTCTTTGGGGAGGTGAAGGATACGAAGGGTGGGATGATTAAGAAGCGGCCTTTGAAGAAGTAGGCTGAACGCTGCAAATCCCTAACCATTTCTTATCCCACAGCATGACATACAATTAGCGAAGCAAAAATACAACTACACCATGCTCGTGAGTTGGAGGGTTTTGGGGGTCGGAAGGAGGTGCCAGTTCATTGGTGAGTTGATTTGATGGTGAAATTAGGGGGATTGGAGGGGTGGGGGGAGGATTTTTGCCAGTGGTGGTGTTTTAGTTGGGTAAAAAGCAACCGCCGATTCGGGAGTTACGAATCGGCGGATTTAGTCAAACGAGCTGAGGCCACAAATTTATCACGACCGCATGGGCGAAAAATCAAACTGAAATAACGCCAGCAAGAATTAATGCTGCACCAGCTACTGCTACGATGCCAATTATTAGCCCTGCAATAGCTAACCCTCTTCCTCTTTTACCAGTTTTCTTTATCTTGCCTAAAGCGATAGCGCTGAATATTATACCTAAAGTGCCTAATAATATTCCCGCAATAAAGATACCCACCAAGCTGCATACAAACCCAGCTACTGCCATTCCAGTCATACCACCTTCTGCGGCTACATTATTAAGGTCGAATTCGGTATCACGAGCAACATGTCCTTTTTTTATCTCTTTTTTAATTTTGGATTGCGCATAACGAAGTGCAAGCCTTTCTTTGATTCCCAATTTCTCTCCCGTACTTTCCTCAATTTGTTTGGGCGTCAGCTTGAGAAAATCGTCCGCTGTCATGCTCTGGCCATCTTGGAGAAATAAGCCTGTAACTGTTGGTGCTTGGTCTTTTGCCAAAACTGGCTCTGAACTAACTTTGCTTGCAGCAAAAACAGGTGTTGTCGTAATAGCAACTATGACAAACAGGAAAAGTGATTTTGTAAAATGTATCATGATAAAATATTGATTTTCCCTACTCATATGGCTTTTCGGATACGCCCCGTTTTTGAAGTGGTCGCTGGGCTCCACTTTTTTTTTGTTCCTATTGTCACAAGCGACTCACTTCAAATACTTGTGGCAACTGTGGCTGGCCTTAGTTATTTTCTGCAACCCATCATTCGACGATGCTCATTTTTCGAAAAACCGATTTGCCATGTCTGCGAACCTGGACGAGGTATAGGCCTTTTCCTACTGCTGAAAGGTCGAGTTCTGTTTTCAGTTCTCCATTGGATAAGTTGTATTCCTTTGAAAAAATGGATTGGCCGAGAAGGTTGGTGCAAAGGATTTCTACGTCCCGTACTTCATCCGATTTCAGGGAAACGGTGAAGCGGCCTGTGGTGGGGTTTGGGTAGATGGTTAGGTCGCTAATAGAAGTGAGTTCATTTACGGCGTCAATAACGCAGTTAACTGGAGTAAGCTGTGAAATTGCAGTACAGCCATTACCATCGGTAATCTGTACAGTGTAAAATCCGTTCCCAACTGTATCAGCATCTAAAAACTGAAAATTACCTCCAACCATTCCCCCGTTCCAATGCCACATATAGGTGCCATTTGGTAGTAAAATGTCACATGCTAATACGCAAGTAGTAATATATACAATAATGGAGGGAGTCGGAGGTGCTGGATTCATCGTGACTGTCTGGCTGGCTTCATCGGTACAGCCATTGGCATTGGTCACGGTGACGGTATATGTGCCTTCACTCGTCACAGTGACGGAAGCAGTCGTCTCACTCGTGTTCCAAGCGAAGGACGTGCCACCGGATGCCGTCAGCACGGTAGAGCCGCCTGCACAGAATGAGTTCAATCCGCTGATGCTTGCCGTTGGCGGCGTGTTGTCTGCCGTGACCGTCACGCTTTCCATGCCAGTGCAGCCATTGGCAGCGGTAACAATCACCGTGTAAATGGTCGTTACTGAAGGGCTCACAATGACAGTATCATTTGTTCCCAAACCGTTGTCCCACAAATAAGTCACGCCGCCAGAGGCTATAAGTGTCGCCGAACCAACATCGCAGGTAACAGTTGCCGAAGCAGGTGTAATGCTTGCTGTTGGCGACGCTTTGTCCACTGTGACAGTGACACTTTCAGTGTCAGTACAGCCGCCGTTCGCTGCCGTGACAGTAACGGTGTAGGTCGTAGTCGAAGCGGGAGTTACGATAATAGAGTTTGTTCCTGAACCATTGCTCCATAAATAAATCCCACCGCCGGAGGCCGTAAGGGTCGCCGAAGGGTTGGTACAGGTCACAACAGGATTGGAAGAAGATATGGTTGCTATTGGTGGCACATTGACCGCTGTGACGATGACACTTTCGGTGTCAGTGCAGTTATTCGCTGCCGTGACGGTGACAGTGTAGGTTGTGGTGGAAGTAGGAGTTACAATAATAGGATTCATTCCTGTTGGACCGTTGCTCCATGAATAAGTCCCGCCGCCCGATGCCGTGAGGGTTGCCGAAGGAGCAGTACAGGTAACAGTTGCCGAAACAGGTGCAATGCTTGCTGTCGGCGGCGCATTGTCCACCGTGACCGTCACACTTTCGGTATCGGTGCAGCCATTCGCTGCCGTGACGGTAACGGTGGAAGTCATGGTGGAAGCAGGTGCAACGGCAACAGTAGGGGTCGTTCCTAACCCGTTGCTCCACGAGTAAGCAACTCCTCCCAACGCCGTTAGGGTCGCCGAAAGAGTGGTGCAGTTGATGGTTGCCGAGGCAGGAGAGATGCTTGCCGTTGGCGGCGCTTTATCCACTGTGACGGTCACACTTTCTGTATCGGTGCAGCCGTTGTTTGTTTCCGTGACAGTAACGGTGTAGGCCGTAGTGGAAAGAGGATTTACAGTAATGGAGTTCGTTGTGAACCCATTGCTCCATAAATAAGTCCCGCCGCCAGCGGCGGCGAGAGTCGCCGAAGGACTGGCGCACGTAACAGTAGGATTGATAGGAGAGATGGATGCGGTCGGTGGCGCATTATCCACTGTGACGGTGACACTTTCTGTGTCGGTGCAGGAGCCGTTCACAGCCGTGACAGTAACGGTGTAGGTCGTGGTGGAAACAGGAGTTACAGTAACAGTAGGGTTGGTTCCCAACCCATTGCTCCATAAATAAGCCCCACCACCGGAGGCAGTGAGGTTCGCCGAAGGATTGGCACAGGTAACAGTTGCCGAGGCTGGTGCAATGATTGCGGTCGGCAGCGCATTGGCCGCTGTGACGGTGACACTTTCTGTGTCGGTGCAGCCGTTCACAGCCGTGACGGTAACGGTATAAGTTGTTGTCGAAGAAGGGTTTACGGTAACAATTGGGTTCGTTCCCAAGCCATTGCTCCACAAATAAGTCCCGCCGCCGGAGGCGGAGAGGGTTGCCGAAGGATTTGCACAGGTAACAGTTGCCGAGGCTGGTGCAATGATTGCGGTCGGCAGCGCATTGGCCGCTGTGACGGTGGCACTTTCGGTATCGGTGCAGCCGTTTGTCGCCGTGACTGTAACGGTATAGGTTGTTGTCGAAGAAGGGCTTACGGTAACAGTAGGGTTCGTTCCCAACCCATTGCTCCATGAGTAAGTCCCGCCACCCGAGGCGGTGAGGGTCGCCGAAGCAACGGCACAGGTAACAGTAGCAGAAGTAGGTGCAATATTTGCCGTCGGCGGCGCCTTGTCCACCGTGACGGTGATACTTTCGGTATCGGTGCAGCCGTTTGTCGCCGTGACTATAACGGTATAGGTTGTTGTCGAAGAAGGGCTTACGGTAACAGTAGGGTTCGTTCCCAACCCATTGCTCCAGAAATAAGCCCCGCCGCCGGAGGCGGTGAGGGTTGCCGAAGGATTTGCGCAGGTAACAGTTGCCGAAGCAGGTGTAATATTTGCCGTCGGCGGCGCCTTGTCCACCGTGACTGTTACACTTTCAGTGTCAGTGCAGCCATTCGCTGCCGTGACCGTAACGGCGTAAGTAGTTGTCGAAGCAGGAGTTACCGTAACAGAACAATTTGTTCCCAAATTATTGCTCCAATTACAAGTCACGCCGCCCGATGCAGTAAGGGTCGCCGAAGGAGTGGTGCAAGTAACTGTTGCCGAAGCAGGTGTGATACTCCCTGTTGGCAAAGGATTAACAATAACCGTTGTGATTGTTGAAGATGCCGTACAACCGCTAGCATTAGTTACAGTAACTGAATAATTTCCAGAAGATGAAACGGTGATACTTTGCGTTGTTGCCATATTGCTCCACAAATAAGAATTTGACGAACTTGATGTAAGTGTTACTGAGCTACCCTGACAAAAGGAAGTTGGGCCAGTAATAATTGGAGTTGTTATTTGACAGAGTTTTACAACAAAAATATCTTCAAAAGTATTATTGGAATTGTTTCCTGAAACTAAGTTGAAAATTCCGTTGCCTGGGTCAAAATCGGCTGTAAAATAGAAAGACCCTGATGTATATATATTTTCATTGGCATCAAGCGCTATGGCGTTACCATTGTCGTAAGGTAAATTAACATTGTTACCAGATGGTCCGCCCATTTGAATAGCCCATACAAAATCTCCAGAAGCATTAAGTTTGGAGACAAAAATATCAAAATTACTGCTGCTATATGTAGTTAGATTATAAGTTCCGGGCCCGGGGTCAAAGTCTGGGGCACCTCTAAAGAACCCCGTCGTATAAACATTGCCGTTGGCATCTATAGCGATAGCGTTGCCACTACTGCCATAACAAGGGCCTCCACATGTACCGCCAGGGCCTCCGCCAATTGATTTTGCCCAAACGAAATTTCCAGAAGCGTCAAGTTTTGAAATAAAAGTATTGGTACCGCTGCCAATAGGAGTCAAATTATAGACCCCATTACTTGGGTCAAAATCATCAGTAGAGCCAAAAACACCCGTCGTATAAACATTGCTATTGGCATCAATTGCAATGGAATTAGCTCCTTCAGTGGATCCACCCCCAATTTGTTTCGCCCAAACGAAATTTCCGGATGGGTCAAGCTTGGAAACAAAAGTACTACCACCAGCAGTCAAATTATAGACTCCAATTCCTGGGTCAAAGTCACCAGTCCCGGGGAAATATCCTGTCGTATAAACATTGCCATTGCTATCTAAGGCGATTGATTTGCCAATACTGCCTCGACAAACAGCACCACATCCTGCAGCAGAAGACCCTCCACCCATTCGTTTTGCCCACAAGAAATTGCCAGAAGCATCAAGCGCAGAAACAAAAATATCATAATACCCAACAGAGGTCAGGTTATAAGCCCCAGCAGCACTAGGGTCAAAATCTACTGTACTCTGAAAGTAACCCGTCGTATAAACATTGCCTATGGAGTTAACAGCTATGGAGTAACCTATTTGAGAATTCGACCCACCAATTGATTTTGCCCAAACAAAATTACCGGAAGCGTCAAGTTTTGAAACAAAAATATCTTCACTGCCAGCAGAAGTCAAATTATTGACCTCATTTCCGGGGTTGAAGTCTACTGTACCCTGAAAGTACCCTGTCGTATAAACATACCCATTAGCATCAACAGCAATGCTGTACCCATAATCAGCAGATATTCCGCCGAATTGTTTTGCCCAGATGAAATTACCGGAAGCGTCAAGTTTGGAAATAAAAATATCATAATTGCCAACGGCAGTCAGATTATAAGTTCCGGTGTTGGGGTCGGTACTAGGATTAAAGTCGGCAGTGCCGGTAAAAGCACCTGTCGTATAAACATTTCCTGTTGCATCAACAGCAATAGAATAGACTCTATCCGTAGTTGCTCCGCCCATTTGTTTTGCCCAGAGAAGATTAGGAGTTTGCGCATTTAATAAATAGTTGCTCAGACCAAAAAAGGCAAGCAATAGAATGATGTAATTTTTATTCATCTTGATTTCATTTAATTTTCTGTGCGCTTCATTATTTCTTTTTCTTCTTTTTATCTACTACTTCACCACCAAAAATGCCAAAATCAAAAACTTTGTCATTGGAATACCTAGTGGGGGTGGAGCTAGCATAGATGAAACAATATTCTCCCTTTCTCAGCGGTTCTTTGAAGGTGACTTTGTAAACTCCTTCTGCCTCTTGGGAATAGTCATAATCCACCTTTATTTTGTTGGGAATGCCCAAAGAACTCCCATAAGCATTGCCAGTGCCTACTGCCATATCCCTGCTGTCTTTTCTTTCATCGAATTTTACCAGGGCAAATTCATTGGGAGAAGTAGCTGAGGCAAAAAACCAACTTTCTGCCCGGGGATTGGAGTTGTTCTCGAAATAAAAGTAGAACACGGGATTTGCATCTTCAATTTGCAATCTGCTATGTGCCCCTGATAAGCTGGATGTGATTTGACCCTGTGCCAATCCAGCCGAATATGCTTGTGCTAACGCTGCTCCAAAGCCGCCAGTTTTGTTCGTACTGGTTACGGTTGGGTCAACCCGTCTCAATGGATGGAGGGAGTCTTTAGGATTGTAGAGATAAATCCCTGTGGGCCGTATTGTATTCGGGTCGTTCATATCCTTTTGATTAGCCTCGGCCACTTGTACTTTGGTATCGGCTTTCATCATTTCAGTGATTACTTCAGGCGCTACACTGCTGTTGCTGAGATTAACCAAGCCATCAGTGCTCACATCGAACTTGTTGAAGCTCGCATGTATCTTGGTAATGATAACCGATGGTTGCAGCCCAATTTTTGACAACTGAATGATCTTTTCATTTGTAAGTGTGTCAATTTTTGTTTGCGCACTTGCTGCAATGGCTGTAATTAATACTGCCAGCATGAATAACAATTTAAAAGCTTTCATTTTCCTTGATTTTACTGTTCCTACTCTCATCAGGCTTTTCGGCTCCGCCCCGTTTTTGAAGTGGTATCTGGACTCCACTTTCAGCTCCCTCAAGCAGGCTCAAAATCACCCATGGAAGCGGCGGCAATATTCACTTATGCAGGCTGGGGAAAGAACGAAAAAAAACCATCGTTCCTCCGATGCCAGGCGCAGGATTGGTTTTTTGTAAAAAATGTGAACAGCTTGATTTTCAATCCCTTAACTTAGCCCCAAGTTGATTTTTTCCTCCGGTTAAAATGAAATCAGATGCCAAAGCAAAGAACACTGCCTCACCTGCTGAAAGCCTTGCAACCAACGGAAAGGGCTGAATTTCACGAGTTTCTCCGCTCGCCGTTTTTCAACAAGAATGAATCGCATTCCATTTTTTTTGAACGGCTATGCCAACATTACCCACAAAGCTTTGACAGGGACGACTTCGACTGGGAGGCTGTCTTTAAAAAAGCATTTCCAGGCCGTGACTTCAACGTACACAAGCTCGACACCATGCTTCCTTCGCTCGGCCGCCTACTGGAGTATTTCTTTGCCGTCAAAGAAGCTTTCCCCGGAGGCACTCAAGAGAAATCCCATAAGCCGCCTATTGCAACAAATCGTAAAAAACAAAGCGGCGAAAACTTGCCAGCTTCCCCAGCGGCTTTGAAGGGGCTGCGGCGAAACCTGCAAAGCCATGCGCTTGGAAAAAGGAACATTTTCCAAACATTTGAAGCCGAAACCACCCGTCTTATTGCCGACTTTGAAGCCAAGCCCTTCAAGGATGCGGACGATTACTTGACACTGCACCAGCTCTATCACCGGCTCTATTTTCACCCCGACACGCCCAAGTTCAGCATTGGAGCCGCCGAACTTGAATCGGCGATGGAAAACCTGGATTTGCACTATTTCCTGACCAAGCTCCGCTGTATTGCTGAGATGAAAACCCGGGAACGGATTTTTGATGTCTGCCACCAAATCCCGCTGATGAACGAAGTGCTGGAAAAAACCGCCGACCCTACTTTGGTAGAAAGCCACCTGCTGATTGCGATTTACCACAAGCTGGTGCGGCTTTATTGCAAAGGCGTGGATGAACCCGGCTTTCAAGAAATGATAGCGCTGTTTTTGGAAAAATTTCACTTGCTGCCGCAAGCCGAACAGTGTATCCTCCTGCCACAGCTTATCAATTACGGCATCTTTCTGGGCGAGCAGCACTATCAGGTTGAGGCAGCCTTGCTGGCGCTTTACAGGAAGGGGATTGATGCCGGCATTTTGCTTTCCGGCAACCGCCTTACCGACAGCGCATTTACGAACGTCGTTTTCACGGCAGCCCTATGCGGCGAATTCGAGTGGGCGGAAACTTTTATGTCCGAATTCTCGCCCCGCTTGGAGGATGGCAAGCGCTTCAATGCTATTGCCCTTTCGAACTCCTGCCTGCACTATGCACAAGGGCGGCTCGACGAGGCTCAAACCCAGCTTTTGGAAGTGGATTTTACCGAGCCGTCTTATGACACACGTGCCAGGGGATTGTTGCTGAAAATCGCTTACGACCAGTATGTCCAGCATGAAGAGAACTTTGATTTCCTGATATCTCACCTTGCCGCTTTTGAAAAATTCGTTCAAAGCAGGCAATTGTGGAAGGATAAAAAACTTGCTTTTCAGAATTGCATAAGGTTCACCCGCAAGCTGGCAAAGCTGAAATTCAGATTGGTTGACGTTCCGGAGGAGCAGAAGCAAGCGTTGCGCCTTAAATTAGAAAAGATGCACCCGGTAATCTCAAAGAATTGGCTTGCCCAGAAAATCGGGGAACTGTGACAGCCGGAGTGGAGGAAGGTGCCCCACCTAGGCGGGGCAATCCTCCAGTATTTGTCAATACTGAACGACGTCTTCTATGCCGACCCATCCACTCGACCCTTCGCCGCAAACCGCCACAAAATAGAAGGTGTACTGCCCGGCGCTCAGGTTGGTAAAGTTGTAGGAAGTGCCGCTCGTGTAGAAATAAGCGCTGGTGTAATTGTCCTCCTCACGGGTGTACCAGACTTTGTATTCCGTAGCAGATGCCGAAGCATCCCAGGCATAAGCAAGGGAATTGGAAGTCTGCACGGTCTTTTGAATATTGGCTACCTCCGTACAATTGCAGGTAGCCGCTTCCTTCGAGGACGGATTGCCCGCCGCCAGCGGCAGCAGGAACAACAGGGAAATGATAATTTTAAACATAGCACAAATAGTTTTGAAAAATGAAAAATAGCATCCTCGCCTGCCTCTGGGCAACAGGTTGTTAACCTCCTGCCGCAGCGGACAGGTGAAGAAGATTTATTAGGATTTAAAAACTTGGATTGGCTGACGAACAGGTTTTCATTTGGGAATTACTGTCTTGCCTTGCTTATGAGGATTTTAAGAATTCCCTTTGAATATGAATTTGCCTCCCCTCGAAAAAGTGCGACCCTTTTTCAGGTTTTTTAAAAAAAACTTTTCCGACGATTGGAACGGGAGAAGAAGCGAAGAAGAGCATGTCAAAAATCAGCAAGCCCAAAAGGTTTTGATTCGCACCATCCTGTGTACATTTGTTCAAGTGGATTCAACCCATCTCCAAATCAGCACAAATCGAATGGGCGACGATGAAATTATAAAGGGCATACTGGCCAACGACCCCGAAGCCTATCGGCAGCTAAGGGAAATATTGCTTCCTATCGTAAGAAAGCTCATGGACGCCAAAGCCCACCACGAAGATGTGTTGGACGTGCTGGATTGGGCAGTGGAGGTTTTTTATGGAAAAATCAGGAAACCGGGATTTGAACTCAGCAGCAAGCTCTCGACCTTTTTGCACGGCATCTGCCAAAGGGTAATCTGGAACCGTGGAACCAAAAAAACTTCGACCCATGAACGCACGTCCGACGACGTTGCCAAATACAGTAAGGAACAAGTGCTGCTGGAAACGAACTTTGACGATGTGGGCAAGGAGGCATTGCTCAACGTGGCAATGATGCGGTTGGATGAAGCCTGCCGCAAATTATTGGAGGCATATTACCTCGATGAACTTCCAAGGAAAAAAATCGCCTCGGAATTGGGATATACGGAAACCCATGCCAGCCATAAGAAAATGGACTGCCTTAAAAAGCTGAAACCGTTGATTATGAGCCTCCCCGGATACAAAGACCTTTTTGACGATTGAATACCCAAAATGGAATTGGGTTAAGCGGAAAACATCAGCTGCATCGTTACAAAGAAAATACCTCGCAATGGAAGAGCAATGAACAACCAGGATTATACAGCACTTATCGAAGCCTACTTGGACGGAGCCTTGCCTGAGGAGAAGCACCGGGAAGTGGAGCAGCGCATGGAAGCCGACAAAGCCTTTCGCCAGGAAGTTCGGCTTCAACGGCAATTGAGGGAGCATTTGGGCGACCCTGAACGCTGGAAGCACTATTCCGCTTTGGAGCAAGCCAAGAAAACGCCACTGCTGGCAGATGACAACCCCGCCTCCGCTCGAACCCGAAACTGGAAATGGTTAGGCCTGCTCGTTTTCTTGTTGGTGGTGGGCGTTTTTGTTTGGCAATTGAGCAAACCTGCCGTCGAACCTGCTCCGTCACCTCCTACTGAAAAACTACCTGCTGAATCACCTGCTGTACCACAAAAGGAGGAACTAAAGGAAACGCCGCAAAAACTTCCGCCAGTTGAGCAAAATACTGAAAAGGGTGGGCCTATTGCCAAGGCAGACCCGGCGAATTTCATCCCCAACCCTTCCATGGAAGCATTCGTCGTTAGCGGAATGAAGAGCGGGAACCTGGATATAAAAATCAACACCCCGCTGATTGACGCCGACTTTTCCCCTGATAAAAAAGGAGCGGTACTCGTCCGGTTTTCCGGAACGGTTGAGGATGTTTCCGAAGATATACGCACCGCATTGGTTCTTGCTATTTACAATAATAATGACACTGGCAAGCCGCTCGTTTCCTTTCCATTGGGACTAAAAAAAGACCCTGCCGGAAATCTGACCTATGATATTCAGCAAAAATTGGGGCTCCAGCCCGGCCTTTACTATTTTACCATCGAACAGCAGGGGGAAATGGCGTGTGCAGGGAGGTTTACGATTGGGAAAAGCAAGTAGGAAAACCCCGCTATCACTCACCAAACCATTTTTATTATGAAACCTTTGATTCTTTTCGGGCTGATTATGCTTCCGGTAATTGGTTTTTCCCAAGTGAAGGATTCGGCAAGGGTGGTGTGGGAGGTGGATAGTTTGGTGCTGGTTGCAGACAGCCTACGCCAAGAAGAAAAATTTACGGAAGCCATTGCCATTACCGAATCCGCAAGGGATTTGGCAAATAAAAACCTGGGTGAAGAGCATGAAAAATATGCTTTGTGCTTGTACTTTCTTGGAATCTGCAACTTTCAATTGGGTCATTATGAGGTAGCCGAGCAATTATACCTTGAAGCTAAAACCATTCGGGAAAAAGTATTGGGTAAAGCGCATCCCGACTATGCTAAATGCTTGAACAACCTGGCAATTTTGTATTCGGAAATGGGGCAATATAAAAAGGCCATACCGCTTTTACTTGAAACCAAAGTTGTTTGGGAAAAGTCCATAGGCAAAGAACACCCTCATTATGCGGCAACCCTAACCAACATAGCGATTTTCTATAAAAACATGGGACAGTACGGGGCTGCCGATACGCTTTTACTTGAAGTCAAAAGTATTCGGAGAAAAGTATATGGCACGGAACACCCTGAATATGCGGCAAGTTTGAACAATCTGGCGGTTGTGTATCAAGACTTAGGACGTTATGAAGATGCCGAACGACTTAACCTTGAAGTCCTAACCATTTGGGAAAAAACTTTGGGTAAGGAACATTCCAACTATGCTCGAGGTCTGTCTAACTTGGGGAATTTGTATAGAGACATGGGACGTTACGAAGCAGCCGAACTGTATTTACTTGAAGCCAAGATTATCCTAGAAAATGTATTTGGTAATAATCATCCCGAATATACTTTAATCCTTTACAATTTAGGGGCTTTGTATGAAGACATGGGAGGATACGAAGTTGCCGAGGGTTTTTATCTTGAAGCCAAAGCCATCGAGGAAAAAGTACTGGACAAAGAAAGCCATGAATACGCCGCAAACCTAAGTAACTTAGGTAGTTTGTATCTAAAAATGAAATATTATGATGCTGCCGAGCAGCGCCTCCTTGAAGCAATAGCCATTCAAAGAATAGTATTTGGAAAAGAGCACCCAGACTATGCCAAAAGCCTTTACTATTTGGGGATCTTAAATGAGGATATGGGACGCTACGAAACAGCCGAACTACATTTACTTGAAGCCAAAACTATTGAAGAATTAGTATTGGGCAAAGAACATCCTTATTATGCCGAAACGCTAAACAGCCTTGGCAATCTGAATAAAAACATGGGACGTTACGAAGTTGCCGAGCAATTTCATCTTGAAGCTAAAGCCAACCAAGAAAAAGCATTGGGAAAAGAGCATCCAGACTATGCTAAAAGCCTGACCAATTTGATGGTTTTATATTGGGAAATGCAACGCTACGAAACAGCCAGACCGTTTTTGAAGGAAGCCAATTCCATTCAGCGGAAATTGATAACCCAATCATCCCGACACCTTTCTGAGCAGGAGTTGGCTGCATATATCAAGTTGTTTGTCCAAAACCTCAACTGGTCTTCTTCTTTTGCACAAGCTACACCTGGTGGAACTGAGCTATCCACTGTCATATTCGATAATGCCCTTTTTCACAAAGGGTTCTTGCTTACGGCAATCAACCAGGTAAAGCATTTAGCGTTGGTAGATACAACATCGAAAAAACAGTTCAATCTTCTAACTTCTTACCACCGCCGTCTCGCTACCGAGTATGCCTTGCCCATTGCTGAAAGAGACAGTGCCATAGTAGCCAGCTTGGAAGAAAAAGCCAACACCCTGGAAAAAGAGCTTGTTCGCAGAGTTTCCGGTTTCAGTGAAGCCCTTCGACAAGTCACCTCACGAGATGTGCAGGAAAAACTCAAGCCTGACGAAGCCGCCATTGAGTTCATTCAATACCAATTCTCCAATCCAAAGCCAACCGATAGCATATTTTACAGTGCCCTCGTGCTGCGTTCTGGAGACAAGGCACCGTTGTTCGTCCCGCTTTTCGAGGAGCGGGAAATAGCGGCGTTGTTGGAAACTGCAAAGGGCGGAAACTTCAGGGACATCAATGCACTGTATTTATCTGTAGGAAAAGAATCGTTGTATGGCTTGATATGGAAACCATTGGAAGAATCCTTGATGGGGGCGTCAACGGTCTATTTCTCCCCTTCTGGCTTGTTGCACAGGCTCAACCTCGGCGCTATCCCTACCAGTGAAAAAGAATCGTTTTCGGATAAATATCAATTGATACGAATGGGCAGCACCCGCCAGTTGGTCGTCCCGAATTTCACAAAAATAGTCGGGAACAGTGCCTACGTCGTGGGGGGTGTCCGATATGAAATGGACAGCACCGCCATTGCTGTTTCTAATGAAAATAACGGCAATACCACTCGTGGAATGATGGCTTCTGATGGCCTGCCTTTTACTGTTGATTCTACCCTCAGGGGGGATCCTTGGAAATACCTGCCCGGTTCAGCCACCGAAGCAGTCGAAATCAGTAAAATCCTGAAATCGGCAAACTTCGCCGTTGAACTTGACACTGGTTACGCAGCCACCGAGGAGTCTTTCAAACGCATGGGAAATAAGCAGACCTCACCCCGTATCGTCCTGGCCTCTACGCACGGCTTCTTTTTCCCCGACCCTGCCCCCCAAGGAGGCGGCCCTGATTCCCCTTTAGGTGCCACAGGTGTGCCTGTTTTTAAGATTTCCGAGCATCCGATGATTCGCTCCGGGCTTGTACTTGCCGGGGCGAACCATGCCTGGGAAACCAGCAAGCCCCTCCGCCCGGATATGGACGATGGCATCCTCACCGCCTACGAGATCAGTCAGATGAATCTTTCCAATACGGAACTCGTCGTCCTCTCTGCCTGCGAGACGGGCCTTGGCGACATTGAGGGCAACGAAGGGGTCTATGGCTTGCAGCGGGCGTTCAAAATCGCCGGGGCGAAGTATCTCGTCATGAGCCTGTGGAAAGTCAATGACCAGTCCACCAGTGAGTTTATGACGGCATTTTACAGCCAGTGGCTTGAGAAGGGGCTTGCCATCCCAGAAGCATTCCGAACAGCCCAAAAAGCGATGAAAGCGAAGTACAAAGACCCCTACCACTGGGCGGGTTTCGTGCTGGTGGAATGACAGATGGCATTCAGGTTGAGGGAGTATTCAATATGCCACTAATGCCATCCAGAATTTTCTCAAAGGAAAACCCATCAGCATAGTGCGAATGGCTGCGCAACAGCGCTTTTACCTTTTCAACAGTTTCAGTAAAAAGCCCCAATTCATCCTCCGAAATCTGGCTTTTCCTTTCCTCGGCTGCTTGGTTGGAGCGAAAGACCGACAATGCCACAAACTGCTCCATGAACCCCATCCAGTTGTGGCCACGCACGAACCAGCAAGTGTTTTCTGGCGTTGCCCCTAATTCGGAAAATTGTTTTTCCCAAGTTTCGCTGATTGGATTTTTCAGCTTCGGCTGGATTTCGCTGACCTGCGCTTCTATGCGATGCCTCATCTTTTCAAGCCAATCCTCAACAGGCATTTCCGCCATCCAATCGAAAGGAGGGCAAACCGCTGAACCACATTTTTTCAAGCCAAAAACGCCGTCATTTTCTTTTTCTGAGACAACAGACATGCTGAACAATGGGTGTATTATCCTTGAATAAGCCTTGATGAAATCAACAAAATCAAGCGCTGTATCAACGTTCCCGCCAGCAGCGAGGTAAATAGCTTGCAGTGCAGCAGGATTGCAAAAGAAGTTTTCTATCGAAAAAGCGAATGTGTGGAATACAAAAGGAACGCCCACAATGGCCTTCGATTGAAGCAGGTAATCGTAGTCGGCATCTACGCAGAGCAGGAGTTCCTTGTCAGCAAAACGCTTGAATTTCAGCACGTTGGACTTTCCCGTAGCACCTTCGGTGGGGTAGTTCGATTCGGCAAAAATCCTGATTTTATGTTGCGGCACTGCTGCCTTGAATGCTGCTTTCCAAAAGGGTTTATCCTCTTCGCCCTCCACCCGTACGGCGGAGTCGAGGCGCAGGAAAAACACCTCGTCTTTGAGCCTTCTCGCTTCGTCTTCTATGGGGAAGCCCTTCATTTGGCAAGTTCTAAAGCTTGTTTGGTGGGGTGCAATATGTCTTCAATCCAGAAAACCTTGGGCTTATGCCCATCCGTGAAAATGCTCGGCGAATGGGTGACGATGATGAGTTGGCAATTTGGGTTCAAGGTGCGGAGGATGTTTATCAGCTCATATTGCCAGTCCAAGTGCAGCGAGGATTCGGGTTCGTCGAGGAGTAGGACGCTGGGTTTTTCGTCTTGGATTAATATGGTCAACAATAGGATTAAAAGCTGTTTTTCGCCAGAGGAAAGCTGATAGGCAGATATGGGTTTGTCGCCTATAAGAAAAGATATACGGTTCTGTTTTTCATCCACTATTTTGCCGGAGTCGGTAAATAAACGGTTTAATGTTTCAATGAAATAAGTGCGTTTGGCAAAGGCTTGGTCAATGGTTTCTTCTTTGCGGAGGGCTTTTTGGGATTGGTTTAATTGATAGTCAATATAGGCATCAATTAAGTCTTCGAGCACCTTATCTAGAGTTGTTTCTATTTCAGGTTTTTTCTCTGATTCATAATCGTCTTTAGAAAGCAATGTCGAATCAAATGTACTCAATAATACCTGGCTTAATGGAAATATTCCAGAAAGAGTATAATACCCCTTTACCTCTACCTTTTTTCCCCTAATACTTTCTACATTAAATGAGCTTTGAGTTTTTTCAACTTCACCCTTCACAACCTTACCGTTATTAAAATTAATAACCATTTTATCATGCAGCATCCAGCGATTCTCGCTATTAGAATAAATTGTATTCGATTGAAATTTTGGCGTGTTCTACCTTTGGGGGCCAAAAGAGACCACATTATGGTAGACACCCTGATACGAAGCATCAAATCA
>JALHQW010000086.1 GCA_022841745.1 Saprospiraceae bacterium
TTTTTGGCTCCCTCACTTGGAAGCCAAATTCAACCGCTGTTTCTTCGATTGGCAGTTTACTGATTTTGCCCTTAATTTGCTCAATATTTTTATTTTTCATGCTGTTTAGGCGTTCTGTTAATTGAACAAACCTAAACAGCATTTTTTCAAATCTTGAACAATCACATTTGTTAAAATTAACTTGACGCCCATGCGATTCTTCGGGATGTTTAGTCAGTGTCGAGCTGAACGGCAAGAGACTTTCTGACTGTAAGGCTTCAAGACTATCTGCCCACTGCAAACTGCCGAACTGCAAACTCAATTCACCGCCTTCCCCCCCTTCAACTTCAGTACCCGCTGCGTCTTCGCCGCCAGTTCCAGGTCGTGGGTAACGAGCACGAGGGTCGTGCCGGCCTCTCGGTTCAGGTCGAAAAGCAGTTTTTCCACCACATCGTGGGTTTCGGGGTCGAGGTTGCCCGTGGGTTCGTCGGCAAAGAGGATTTTCGGGCTATTGGAGAAGGCCCTGGCCAACGCCACCCGCTGTTGCTCACCGCCGGAAAGCTGGGCTGGGTAGTGGTCGTGGCGCTCGGCGAGGCCCACCCTGCCAAGGAGTTCCATCGCTTTTTTGGCTGCACCTTTCTGGCCTTGCAGTTCCATTGGCACCATCACGTTTTCCAGCGCCGTCAGCGTGGGTATGAGCTGGAAGTTTTGGAACACGAAGCCTACGTGCTGGTTGCGTACCCGTGCCCGCTCGTCCTCGTCGAGGTCGTCGAGGCGGATGCCGTTGAGTACCACGGAGCCGCTGCTGCTGCGGTCGAGGCCAGCACAGAGGCCGAGCAAGGTCGTCTTGCCGCTGCCCGATGGCCCGACGATGGCGAAGGTCTGCCCGGCTTCTATGGTAAAACTCACGTCTTCGAGGACGGTGAGGGATTTGTTGCCGGAGTTGTAGGTCTTGGTGAGTTGATGGACTTCTAACATGATGGTGGATACTGGATGCTGGATACTGGATGCTGGATGCCAAAGGGTGACTGCCAACGGTCGAGTTGCCAACTGCCAACTAAGTTACGGGGCTGATAACGCAAAACTAGCACGACTGGTTGAGTAGTTTGTTAAAACCCAGCCGATTTACCGACCATCCCCGCCTATCCGTGGATGAATACCGTTAGCCGTCAATCGTCCACCGTCCACCGTCAGCCGTTAAAACATCAAATCCGCCACGACGGGCAGGTGGTCGCTAGGGAAATGGATGCCGTCGTTGTCGTCAATGATGCGGCAGCTTTTTACCTTGAAAAATGGGCTGAGGAAGATATAATCAATGCGCCGGCACTCGGCCCCTTCCACCTTGAAACCCGTGAAGGTACAGGGCTTGGCGTCGGCGTTGGCGGGGTCGGCGGCCCAGGCGTCGGTCAGGTTCCACAGCGATTTGTCCTGCGTAACGGCGTAGGGCGGCGATTTGGGTTCGCAGTTGAAATCGCCCATGAGCACGTAGGGATCGGCGCCCGCAATTTCCTTTATTTTTTGGGCGATGAGTTTCATGCTGTTCAGCCTCGCAGTTTCGCCGATATGGTCGAAATGGGTATTGAACACAAAGAAATTCCTTTGATGGGAATCTTTCACCTTCAATTTCACCCAAGAACAGACCCTCGTGATGGCAGCGTCCCAGCTTTTGCTGCCGGGCACTGTTGGCGTTTCGGAGAGCCAGAAAGTGCCGCTGTCCTGTGCCATCAGGTGTTTTTTATGGTAGAAAATAGCGGAGAATTCTCCCTTCGACTTGCCGTCGTCACGCCCAGCGCCGCACCATGCGTATTCGGGCATAAGCGCCTGCAAATCAAGCATTTGGTTGTGCAACGCCTCCTGCACACCGAAGACGCTGGGGGCTTCTTTGCGGAGCAAACCGGCTACCCGCTCCTTGCGCTTGCCCCATTGGTTCACCCCGTCGGCGGTGGTGTCGAGGCGGATATTGTAGGTGAGCACACGAGGGGTATAAATAAAGCTACAGGCCATTGCGGAGCAGAGAATAAGGAGGGCAAGGAGTTTGAGGAAGGTAGTCATGTTTTTGAATTTTAACACGGACGCACGTGAACACAAAGGAACACAGCGTTTTTGAAAGCACCTACTCCGTACTCCAATGTGGCGCTGTGCTTCCGTGTTAAAAACTGCCCTCCACCGTCTTCATCGCCATGCGCCGGATAGACTGCTCGGTGCCTTCGGCAACAAGGCTGGTCAGCGGCACCCATTGGATATTGTCCACTTCGGAAAAATCGGCGGCCAGTTCCATCTTGCCAGCTTGGAAGCGATAGCGCAGGTCGAGGTGCAGGTGGGCCGGTTCGTGGCCACGGGCGGGTATTTCATGTACGTCCACATCGAAAAGCTGCTGTTTGCTGAGGCGAACTTCTTTCAGGCCAGTCTCCTCTACCAATTCCCGAAGCGCAGTATCGGCCACTGTGTCGTCCGTTTCGTCCACATGGCCGCCGGGCTGCAGCCAGCGGTTGAGCTTTTTGTGGTGGATGAGCAGGACGCTGAGGCCATCGGGGCTGAGCACCCAAGCCGAGCCGGTGATGTGCCCTTCGAGCGTGGTGCGCTGCCAGAAGGCGTCGTTGCGGAGCACGAAATCAATGACCTGCCGCCGGAAGGCGGCTTCTTCGGGGAAGGCGGTTTGGTGCTGTTCGAGTTGGGCGAGGAGGGCGGACTTTGGTTGCATAAGTGGATGCTGGATACAGGATACTGGATGCTGGATGTGAGTGCGGAAATCCAGTATCCAGTATCCTGTATCCACAGCATCCAGCATCCAGTATCAAATATCAAAACTTCACCGTCATGGCCAACAGGAAGTTTCGGCCAGCTTGGGGGAAGTAGCCGGTCATATTGTAGAAGCCATAGCCTTCGCTACGGGTATAGGGGTCGAAGACAGTGTAGTCTTCCGAGGACTGGTAGCGGTATGTCCAGGCATTGGAAGAGTAGCGGGCATCCAGCAGGTTTTGCACCAAGAGGTTGAAACTGAGTTCCTTGCAAAAACTGGGGCGCAGCGTGTAGCGAACCTGCGCTTCGAGGGTTGTGTAGGCATCCAGCATGGTGTTCTCGTTCGAGGTATTGTCCATGAACTGCCTGCCGACGTGCTTGGTAGCCAAGGCGATGGAGAGGCCCTGCCCGTCCATTGCGAAGCTTTGCGAAGCAGCCCAAGTGAGCCTGCCGAAGGCCACGGTGTTGGGTGAAAAGGCGATGTCGGTAGTTCCTCGCTCAATGACGGTCTGCTCGCCTGTATCCCAGTTGTCAATGTATTCCGTGAAATTTTTGATTTTGTTTTGGCTGAACGTGGCGTTGCCATCGGCCATGAAATGCTGGCCAATCGGTGCTTTCACGCTTAGCTCCATGCCCGTCCGGTAGCTGTCCGGCACATTGATGCGGATGGGCGCCCCGGTGTCGTTGATATTGCCCGTGAGCACGAGTTGGTCACGGTACAGCATGTGGTAGAGGTTGAGGCCTAAGACGAGTTCTGGAGTATTGTACTTTATGCCCAGTTCAGAGTTGTAGAGGCGCTCCGGCTTGCGGGTTTTGTCCTGAGGCGCATCCACGAAATCGCCCCGATTCGGTTCTTTTTGGCCTACGGCAAGGGAGGCGTAGAGTGATGCAGCATTATTCATTTCATGGAAAAGACCCGCTTTTGGATTGAAGAAAAGGTAGTCGGCGGTGGCGGTTTTATAGATAGCCAGAGGCTCAGCATAAGGCAGGTCATCTGTTGCCAGATAGTCCACCCAACGGCCTTGGAGGTCGAGAAAACCACTCAACTTAGGCGTCAGGGCGTATTGGATTTTGGTAAAAAGGTTGGCGTCTGTTTTGTTGCCTTTATCATCGTAGTAGCGCTCGTTTTCGGGCTTTGGATCCCAAGAAAACCAGTCATTTATTGTGCCGTAATGTTTCCCAAGATAGCGATGAAATGCTCCACCGATTATTAAATTGAGCCGCTTGCTATTGGAGTTGAAATTGAAGCTGCTGACCCCACCAAAAAAATGGTTATCCAGCCAGCGACGGCGAACAAGGTCATAAAAATCATTAACACTGTTGGGGTTGGGAAACTGAAAGCCGTATTCGGTAATGGTCGTATATTTTTCTTCCCTGTATTGCTCATAGTACCCAATTCCCCGGGTATAATGCCCCGTTAAATTCAAATACCAATTAGGATTAAGTTCTTGGTTGTAAATTAGTTGAGCGTGGGTTTGCTTGTAATTGTCCACCTCGCCATCATGGGGGTTGCCGTATCGTTTCACTCCCGCCGGATTATATGTCCTCAGCGAATCCATCCCAATATACTGCGCCGGCACCCCATACCACGCCTGATACGTGACCTCGTGCCCATGCAGCACCACACCTCGCAACGTGAAGTTTTTACCGATATAAGAAGGTGAGAAATACAACGATTTCAGGTCCGAGCTTGCCCGGTCTATATACCCATCCGAGCCGATGAGGCTGCCCCTTGCATCAAGGGAGAAGCCCGTTTTTTCCGACTTGGCATTTTTACCAAACAGCCCCGTGCCGAGCCGGATACTGGCCTTCCCTGTATTGAACGAGCCGACCGTGCCCGTGAATTCACCGTAGGGTTTTAGCTCCAGCCCATCGGTGCTCAGGTTGATGGACGCCCCGAAGGCACCACCGCCATTGGTCGAAGTGCCCACGCCCCGCTGTACCTGGATACTCTCAGTGGAGGCGGCCACGTCCGGCAGGTCAACCCAGAAGACGCCCTGCGACTCGGCGTCGTTGAGCGGCACACCGTTGATGGTCACGTTGATGCGGCTTGCGTCGGTGCCTCGTATGCGGATACCCGTGTAACCAATACCCGCCCCGGCGTCGCTGGTCACCACGACGGAGGGCGTGGCGTCGAGGAGGTAGGGCACGTCTTGGCCGAGGTTGCGGGCCTGGAGGTCTTCTGCTTTGATATTGGTATAGGTGAACGGCGCTTTTTCACCCGCCCGCACAGCGGTCACGGTGAGCTCGTGCAGCAGGTTCTCGGCGGGCTGTAATACGATGTGCAGCGGCTGTTCCGTGGAGGTGACCACAGCGAGGGTTTGTTCTTCATACCCCACAAAACTGACCCGCATGGTGTAGCTGCCGGATTTGTCAAGATAGAGCGCAAAGTCCCCGGTTTCATCGGCCACCGTACCCTCACGGGTTTCGAGCAGCCACACGCTCGCCCCAGCGAGCGGCTCGCCCGTGGGGTCTTTGATGGTTCCAATGATTTTTTGTGAAAAAACGAGGTTGGAAAGTAGCAGGGCCACGCCTGCAATGAGTAACTTTTTCATCGTGCAATTTTTGAAAGTGAAAATCTCCAAGCGTTCCCGCTTGGCACACGATGGGTTACCTATCAAAATGAAGTGCTGCCGCAATTGCAGAACCTGGCTTCATTTCCCTACCTGGCATTACCCGGGCAGGTTCGATGGGTATGATCTCAGCCTTTTTGAGTCCTCAGTCCTTCAGTCCGCAGTCCACGGTAAGTGCCGAGGTGGACAAAGCACTGACTGTGGACTGAGGACTGAAGGACTGAGGACTCAAAAAGGCACCCCAAATGAGACATGCCGCAAAGTTAAGAAATCGTGAATTACCAAAAGGTAAATGTCGCCTGCTGGCTATTTTGGGTCAAATGATGTACCGACAGCTATTTTTTTCGATTTTTGCTAATCGCAACGAAAACATTACCAATGCGCTCCTATTTCCCTACCTGAAAGACCGCAACTCCATCGTTTCAGAAAGAAAGAATCATTTACACCATTGTCTTAATAGCCTTTGCACAGCGAATGCCTTTTGGGTATTTTATGGCAAGGGAAAATTGGTCACACCAAGAGCGTGTTGGGGGTTTGGTGCTTGAGGCAAAAGCGAGCTATTTTTTCGTCAGCTTTTAGGTTTTTGAAGGAACATAGCGGAGCTACGTGACTGAAAAAAGCTGAAAAAGCGCCGTTTTTGACCAAGTGACCAAATCCCAAACATGCTCTAAACACATCCGGTATGAAGAAAAAGCTCAACACCGTTTACCTCCTGTTTGTAATCTTACTGGTTGCCTATTTCCAGTTGTCCAACTCGGGCAACCCCAATAACGGCCATACGGGTGCCCCGCCTACCGGTAACACCTGCTCCAACTCAGCAGGCGGCTGCCACTCCGGCCCCACCGGCTTGGGCACCGTTATCATTGACGGCCTACCCTCAACCGTCACACCGAACACCACTTACCCAATCTCCGTCATTGTCGAGCGCACCAACCCAGATAGGGTATTGGGCGGCTTTCAGTTGGTTGCGCAGCAGTCAAACAACAACAATGCGGGCGAACTCGACAACCCTGGCCCTTCCTCCACGGTGACACTTGCTGGAGGCAAGTATTATTTTGAACATTCGCCAGCCGCCATGTTTGGTGGCAACACCATCACCTACACCGCCGATTGGACTGCCCCGGCCAGTGCCGCCAACGGCCCCATCACCTTCTATGCCTGCGCCGTGCTTGCCAATGGCAATGGCAGTACTTCTGGCGACTGCATCGTGACCGCCACAGCCACCACCACGCTAACTGGCGGCGGTGCCATCACGGTCGTCGTCACCGGCGATGATGTCAACTGCTTTGGTGGCAATACAGGTTCTGCAACCGCCTCGGCCTCTGGCGGCGGCGGGGCACCCTATACCTATACTTGGTCAAACGGCATGACCGGCGCCACCATCAACAACCTCGTTGCTGGCACCTATATCGTCACCGTGACCAACGCTTCGGGCGGCAACGGCACTGGTTCCGTGATCATCACCCAGCCGCCAGCACTGACGCTGGCCTTGGTTGAGCAGCAGAATATTTCTTGTTCCAACCCAGTGGGAACGGCCATGGTTCAGGCCAATGGAGGCACGGGCGCCTACACGTATAGCTGGTCGAACGGTCAGTCAGGTCAGTCGGCCACTTTCACCAGTGCAGGCAGCTATGTAGCGACCGTCACAGACGGCAACAACTGCCAGTCCACCACCAGCGTCAACATAACGGCCAATACAACGCCACCTGCAGCAGAAGCAGGCCCGTCGGCCACCATTACTTGCAGTGCGCCAATGGCCACCTTGAACGGCGCTGGCTCTGCGACGGGCAGCGGCATCCAATACCTTTGGACGACCACCGATGGCAATATCCAAAGTGGTGCGACCACACTCAGCCCGGTGGTAAGTTCTTCGGGCACTTATACCCTCACCGTCACCAATACCAACAACGGCTGCACCAATAGCGACTTCACCGTTGTAGGTAGCAATATCGCCCCACCCACCTCCGATGCCGGGGCGGATGGGGTGCTGACCTGTGCGGTCACACAAGTCCAATTGAACGGGAGCAACTCGTCTTCTGGTGCCAATTTCACCTACCTCTGGACGACCTCCAACGGCACGATCATTGGCCCAGCCAACATGCAGATGGTAACAGTTGGGTCAACGGGTACTTATTGCCTCACCGTCACCAATACTGCCAACGGCTGTTCGGCCACCGATTGCGCCAGCGTGACCAGCAACATCACGCCACCTGTAGCCAATGCGGGAAGTGCATCACCGCTCACGTGTACCACTTCTCAGGTGACGCTCAATGGCACGGCCTCGTCCATGGGCAATAATTTCAGTTACCTCTGGACAACCACTAACGGTAACATCGTCAGCGGCGCAACAACGCTGACGCCCTCGGTGAACCAGCCAGGTACCTATACCCTTAACGTCACCAATACGGCCAACGGCTGCACGGCCACCTCCAGTGTGACCGTGACGAGCAATACTACCCAGCCCACGGCCAGTGCAGGCCCCGACAAGGCGCTGAACTGCAACAATACCTCCGTTGTGCTGGATGGCTCCGGTTCATCGCAGGGCGGCAATTTCAACTACCTCTGGAGCGGCCCCGGCATCGTGTCAGGCGGCAACACACCCACGCCCACGGTGAATGCCGCTGGCGGCTACATCATTCTCGTCACCAATACCAGCAACGGTTGTACCAAGACCGACACGGCAGCCGTCACGCAGACGCCCGTACTCGTTGCCAGCATTCCTGCTTCGCAAAATGTGCTTTGCAACGGGGCCAACACAGGTAGCGCCACAGCGGCGGGCAGCGGCGGCAAATCACCCTACGCCTATGCTTGGTCGAACAACGCCACCACGGCCCAAATCACGAACCTTGCCGCAGGCACCTACACCGTCATCATCACGGATGCCGACAACTGTACAGCCTCGGCCACTGCGACCATTACACAGCCAGCCGCCCTCGTGCCAAATGCCTCGGCCACAGGCGAGACCTCCGTGGGTGGCAATAACGGGACGGCAACGGCCAACCCAAGTGGTGGAGTTCCAAGTTACAATTATGCATGGAGCAACGGGGCCAATACGCAAAGCATATCGAACCTTGCTCCCGGCACCTACACGGTTTCCATCACCGATGCCAACAATTGCGTTGCAACGCAAACGGTGACCGTGGCGAGCTTTAGCTGTGGTGGTGTGTCGGTAAACGTCGCCGCTACGAATCCAAGCTGCAATGGTGGTAACAATGGTACGGCAACCGCAACGCCCAACGGCGGTAACCAACCCTATACTTATGCTTGGTCGAATGGCGGCACGGGTGCATCCCAGAGCAATCTTGCCGCAGGCAGCTACACCGTGTCCATGACCGACGGCAACGGCTGCGTGGTGACGGGCAATGTCACGCTCACCGCACCTTCCGCCATCAGCCTAAGCTCGCAAGTGACCAATGTTGCTTGCAATGGCGGCAACACGGGGTCGGCCACTGTTACGGCTACGGGCGGCACGGGTGGTTTCACCTATAATTGGTCGAATGGCGGCACGGGCGCTACGCAAAGCAATCTCACAGCAGGTAGCTACACTGCCACCGCTACGGACGACAACGGCTGCACCTCCACCATTCAGGTGAGCATCACGCAGCCAGCGGCACTGGCCGGCAACCTGACTTCTTCCAACGAAACCGCCTTGAACGCCAACGATGGTACGGCTGGCGTGGCCATGTCGGGCGGGGTTTCGCCTTACGGCTATGCGTGGAGCAATGGTGCTACCACACCCAGCATCACGGGCTTGGCACCGGGCACTTATTGCGTGAGCGCAACGGATGCCAATAACTGCGTCTTCACGGGCTGCACCATTGTATCCGCTTTTGGCTGTACGGGCCAGGCCGTGAGCATCGCAAGCGAAAACATCAGCTGTGCAGGTGGCAACGACGGCTCGGCACAGGTGACGGCCACAGGCTTCACCGCCCCCATCAATTATTTATGGTCAAATGGCAGCACGGGTAGCTCCGTTGGCAACCTTGCCGCAGGCACCTACTCCGTTAGCGTGACTGGAGCGGATGGTTGTGCTGGTAGCCAAGCTGTTACCATCACGCAGCCGGACACCTTAACAGCTTCCATTGCAGCGCAAAACGACCTTGAATGCGCCAATAGCAACGACGGCTCGATTACGGTAGCGGCCGCTGGCGGCACCCCCAACTACGACTACGCCTGGTCGAATGGGGCGACTACCCCGACGGTGAGCGGGCTTGGAGCAGGCACCTACTCGGTGGTGGTGAGCGATGAAAATGACTGTACGACGACCCTCGAAGTGACGCTGAACGTACTGCCAGACGTGGAAGCACCAGTGGCAAAAGCAATGGATATAACCCTTATCCTTCCGTCCAGCGGGCCAGTGTTCGTCACCCCGCAGCAGGTTGACAATGGCAGTACGGACAACTGTGGCATTGTTCTCCGCCAATTGGATGTCACTGCTTTTGGCTGCGCCAACGTAGGAGAAAACCCCGTGACGCTAACGGTGACGGATGCGGCTGGAAACACATCCACCGCAACAGCCGTCGTGACGGTGCTGGATGAAACCGTACCTACCATTTTCTGTCCGCAGAACCAAACGGTGGACAATGGTTCTTGTGCCCCCACGGTGAATTATGCCGCTCCCAACGCCTCCGACAATTGCGGCAACGCAACCCTGACCTTGGTCAGCGGCCCTGCGAGCGGCACGGCCTTCCCCAGTGGCATCACGACGGTCGTTTGGTCTGCCGATGACGGCAATGGCAACTCGGCCACCTGCTCGTTCACCGTGACGGTAATCAGCAGCTTCACGGCCAATACCTCTTTCACTATGCCTTCTTGCAATGGAAGCAATGATGGCACGGCCACGGCAACTGCCGAAGGTGGCACTGCGCCCTATTCCTTCCAATGGGACGACCCTGCCCAACAGCAGACCGAAACGGCCACGAACCTTGCCGCAGGCACCTATCAGGTAAGCGTTACGGACGCAACAGGCTGCGTGGCCGTGCAAACCGTGCAGTTGACACAGCCACCTGCTATTGTCGTTGTTATTGAAGATATCGACCCTGTTGCTGGCCCTAACCAGCCTGGCTCGGTGGACGTGACAGTGACAGGTGGCACTGGCGATTACACGTATGAATGGACGTCTGACACAGGCTTCACTTCCGACGAAGAAGACATAGCTGGATTAACGCAGAGTGGCAATTATACTTTGGTGATAACGGATGGAATGGGTTGCAAAATCACGCAAACCGTTTTTGTTGACATGGCCGACGCAACCACGGAAACTGGCTTGGAGCGCCGGGTGACATTGGCTCCGAACCCGACATCTGGGCGGACTTACATCACCATTGATTTGGGTCAATCAGCCGAGGTGAGCTATCAGGTATTCGACCTTGCGGGCAATATGGTCACCGCCGAGCGCCGAGCCACGGTCGTTGCGAAGCAAAGCTTTGAACTGAACCTGTATGAAGCCGCAGGTGGCGTTTACTTGGTGCGGGTCATCGTCAACGATACGGTTGTGGTGAAGCGGTTGGTGGTTGGCAGGTAAGCAGCTCGCCCTAATTCAGAAGGTAGGCAATGCTGATAGCTGGCATGAGTTGATTTTAGACGTAAGATAGACGATATATGATTTTAGATTGAATTTGCGATTTGTGAAGGCAGAATGGCGATTTTCCAATAAATTCGAACATTTTGGACTTTGCTCGGCCCTAAAATCTAAAATCTGAAATCGTCTATCTTATATCTGAAATCAAAAAAATATAAGACTACTATCCTTACCCCTCCTCAAACATTCCCTCCAGTTCGTCCATCTTGAACGTCAGGAAGCAGTTGCGCCCCGATGGGCTTTTGAAGGGTATTGCGCAAGCAAAAAGCTGGTCAATCAGCGCCTGCATTTCGGGCACACTGAGTGGGGTGCCCCGCTTGGTGGCAGCGCTGCGGGCCATGCTGCGGGCGAGGTTTTCCGTCAGGTCGAGGCTGAGTTCGATGTTGCGCTTGTACTGTTCCAGCAGCGTTTCGATGATTTTCACCTCATTTTGCCCGCTGGGCAAATCGGCGGGTATGCCGTGGATGATGAAGCTGTCCTTACCGAACTCCTGGATATCAAAGCCCAGTTGGTTGATGGAAGGCATGATGTCGCCAAAAATGGCGGCGTCGGCGGTGGGTAGGCTGAAAGTTTTTGGGAACAACTGCTTTTGGGTGAACGCTTGGCGGTCGTTCAACGCTTCCAAATAGCGCTCATAAAGGATGCGCTCGTGCGCCGCCTGTTGGTCAATGAGCAGGAAACCCGACTTAATATGGCTGACAATATAGGTGGACTGTATCTGGTACGGGGCTTTTTGGTTTTTGGAAAATGAGGTGTTTGGGTCGTCCAGTTCCCCGGCGTTGGCCCAATTGCTGGAGACCGTGATGGATTCGCCCTCTTCGCCCTCAAAATCCATTTCAAGCGAGGGGTTGCCCGCCGTGCCCGCTTTTGCCGTCTCCCCCATCTCCTCAATGCCAGCGTAGAGTTGTTGCCAGTTTTGGAGGTTGGAGACCTCTCGTGGGTCGGGGGCCGGGCGCTTGGCACCGACGCCTGGCGCAAACGCCGCCTTCGATTCTTCTGAGAAACGGCTGCTGATGGTCTGTCCACGGGTCTGTGACATTTCTTCCTCAAAATCAGATTGGGGGGCCACCGTGAATGGCAATCCGAAGTTTTTCGTGACAGAAAAACTCGTCTCGGCTTCAAAATCCAGCTCAGGCATGATGCTGTGCGTGCCAAGTGCATGGCGAACCGCCACCCGCAGGTAATTATAGACCAACCGCTCGTCGTCGAACTTGATTTCCTGCTTCGTCGGGTGTACGTTGATGTCAATGCGACTGGGGTCCATTTCAAGGAAAATCACGTAAAACGGGAAGGTTTCCTTCGGTAAAAGCTCTTCGTAGGCCGTCATCACGGCATGGTGCAGGTAGCCGCTCTTGATGAAGCGGTCGTTGACGAAAAACAGTTGCTCGCCACGGGTCTTCCTTGCAAATTCTGGTTTGCCGATGAACCCTCCAACGGTCATCACGTCGGTTTCTTCCTTCACGGGCACTAATTTCGGGTTGAAATTATTCCCAAAAATGCCCACGATCCGCTGCCGCAGATTGCCGGTAGGCAAGTGAAAGACCTCCGTACCGTTGTTGTGCAGCGAAAAGAATACGTCCTCGTTGGCCAATGCGATACGCTGGAACTCGTCGAGGATATGCCGCATTTCGATGGGGTTCGACTTGAGGAAATTGCGGCGGGCAGGTACGTTGAAGAACAGGTTCTTGACCGAGATATTCGTGCCAGGCGAACCTTGGCAGGGCTCCTGTACCGTGGTTTTCGATGCCTCAATGACAATGCGGGTGCCCAGTTCCTGGTTGTGCTGGCGGGTGCGCATTTCCACCTGTGCCACGGCGGCGATGGAAGCCATTGCCTCACCCCGAAAGCCCATGGTGCGGATGGCGAAGAGGTCTTTGGCCTCCCGAATCTTGGAGGTGGCGTGCCGCTCGAAGCACATGCGGGCATCGGTTTCCGACATGCCAACGCCGTCATCTATCACTTGAATGAGCGCCTTACCCGCATCTTTTACGATGAGTTTGATGCTTTTTGCGCCAGCATCAATGGCGTTTTCCATCAGTTCCTTCACAACGGAAGCAGGCCGCTGCACGACCTCCCCGGCGGCAATCTGGTTGGCAATGGACTCTGGAAGAAGCTGAATGATGTCAGCCATGGGTGATGCCTCTTTTGAAGGAAAAAGTAAAAAGGGCAAAGTAAAAAGTTGTGCGCTGCCTATGAATCAACAGCAGCTTTGCCACTTGTTAAATGTCCCGAATTACTCGAACAAATGTGCGAAACGGGGCAAATATACTTCAATTGCCAGAAACAGCACGGCCAGCAGCGCAGCGATGACGAGCAATAGGCGCATGTTCGACTTCGACACTTGCTGTTGGCGGAAGTTCTTTGCACCAAGGTTGGTGCTTTGCCGCTTTAAATTGCGCTGAATGCGGGCTTTCATCGCCTCAGGGTCATCGCCAGCCAGCCCTTCGGCAGCCTTGCGGCGCTCCATTTTTTCCTCTTTTTTTTCGTCGTAAAACCTGGGCTTATACTCAAAGCCCACGGGCTTGGTTGGTTTGAAAAAACTGAATAGTCCCATAATTCTTGATATTTGTTACTGGATGCTGGATGTTGGATGCTGGAGCGACGCTGTTAGTATCCAGTATCAAGTAGTATCCAGTATCAATAGGATCTAGTATCAACAGCATCCAGCATCTCATAAACAACATCCGCCGCCCGCTGCCAGTTGAACTTCGTGCGTTGCAAGCGGCCATTGGCGACGAGCCTATTCCTAAGATGCTCGTCTTCGGCGATTCGGCGCATGGCGGCGGCGATTTCGTCCACGCTCGTTGGGTCGGCGAGCAGGGCGGCGTCTCCGGCCACTTCCGGCAGCGAAGATACGTTGGAGGTGACAATCGGCACCTCGGCGTACATGGCTTCCAACACGGGCACGCCGAAGCCCTCGAACAGGGAAACGTAAACAAGCGCCTCAGCAGCCCCCATCAATTGCGCAGCAACCCCATCGGGAACATAGCCTAAAAAGCGAATGTCGGCACGGTGGCGGGCAGCTTCGTAGGCCGATTTCACCTCGCCCGCCTGCCAGGCAAAGCGCCCCGCAATGAGCAGCAGGTGGGGCAAGCCCGTTTCATTTTTAAATTGGTCAAAAGCAGCGATGAGGCGGTGGACGTTCTTGCGGGGATGCACGGCACCGATAAAGTAGAAGTAAGATTTGCCTTCGGCAAATTCATCCCTAACCGCTTGTTTTTCAGTGCTTTGCAATGGGCGGAAAATAGCCCGGCAACCATTGCCCGATACGCTGATTTTGGCTGGCGCAATGCCGTACTGCCGCACAAGGTCGGCCTTGGTGAACTCGCTCACGGCCACGATTCGGTCTGCCCGTTGGTTGAATTTTTTGGCAAAAAAGCGGTAGTACAGTCGGTGGACAAGCGGCACTTGCGCTGGGAAATGCACATGGGCGATGTCGTGCGTCACGAGCACGGTTTTCACGGAGGTGCCGAGGCAGAGGAAATTGTCGGGAGAGAGAAAGACATCCGCCTTGTGCTGCCGCAATGCCCGCCTCACCGACCATTCAAACCACCAAACAAATAGCAGCGGATGCCGGGCCGGTGGGAAGAGCACGATGGGCGACCCATTTTTGCCAAAAGCAAAACTGGGGTCATAAGGGCGGTCGAACAAGAAAATGAACTGGTGTTCAGGGTGCTGCTCCACGAGCCGCCTGACCACTTCATGGGTGTAAAGGCCAATGCCTTCCAGCCTGTTTTTTAGCAGAAAGCGGGTGTTGACGGCTATGCGCATTCGCAGTAATTGGAAATTGAAAATTAGGAAATTGCTTGGCAATCAATAAGTTGCACAAAGCACTTCCCAAGCTGATTCCGCTGGCGCATTTATCGTTTGCTACCCCTGAAAAGCCCTGCTATGAAAAGCAGCACGATGGCTCCCGCAGCCGAAGTGAGTATGGTGCTGATGGTGCCGCTACCAAGTGAGATGCCCAGTTTACCGAACAGCCAATAGCCGATAAAGCCGCCAACGATGCCGATGACGATGTTGCCGAGCAAGCCAAAGCCGCCGCCTTTGAACAGCAAACCAGCGAGCCAACCGGAGGCTGCGCCAATGATAAGGGTGTAAAGCAAGTCCATAAGTCCTTCGTTGAAATTAGTTGATATTAAGAAATTGGGAATTGAGGGGTTTCCTTGATTTTAAATGCATTCCCTCAATTTCCTGATTTCGGTTAATTTCCAGTTTCTATTTAAACCAGCTATTCTGATGAAAAATTTTGCGAAAGGTAGGAAGGAGATTTGACAAATCCTGAAGTTTTGTCAATTCAAAACGCCGTAACATTGCGGGCCGAAAACACTGTTTAAACCATGGATTCAACGACAATCATTGGCCTTGTGGCGGCCTTCCTCACCACAGGCGCTTACGTGCCCCAAGCCGTCAAGACCTGGCGCACTCGTCGCACGGGCGACCTCTCGCTAAGCATGTTCTCCATGGTGTTCCTCGGCACGGTGAGTTGGCTGGTGTACGGCATTCTGAAGGACGACTTGCCCATCATACTGGCCAATACCATCACGCTCGGCACCTCGTTCGTCATCCTTTACTTCAAGGGCAAAGAGGTGATGGCAGCGAGGAATGGCAAAGGAATTACAACGAAATAGTGCCAACAATTTGCTTTCCAGCAAACTTTGGGCTTCATCCAAAAAAATCGTTCTAACTTTGGTTTCGCCTTTACTGGCGGCGCAAGTTTTTACATACAAATGCAGGCACCCTCCACCATCATAAAATGCTGAAAATGAAGAAGTTTTATTTGTTTTTTGCCTTGGTCGCATTTGCAGCCAACCTTTTCGCCCAAATCACGGTAACGGATGCCTCCTTTCCGGCAGCGGGCGATACACTCAAGTATGCCACCGACCTCGACCCGGACGGGGTGGTCATCACGCCTGCCAACACCAATTCAACTGTGTGGGACTTTTCAGGGCTAGGGCCCACGGTAAAATCGGAAACCGTGTTCCGTGCAGCAGCCGAGGGCAGTGCAGCAGCCGAATTCCCGACGGCCAACCTCGTCACGATTAGTGAAGGCGGCCAGAACGAGACCTATTACAGCGTCTCGGCCACCAGCTTTACAAACCTTGGCTTTTTTGGGGTTGACCCTACAGGCGGGCTGCCCATCCCCACCACTTTCCGCTTCGACCCGCCAGTGGCCGAGCGTCGGGCACCGATGAATATTTTAGACATCACCCAATCGGCTTCCAGCCTTGGCATTGCCTTCGCCATTGCTGACCTTGGCCCTTTGGCCGATAGCCTTGGGCCTCTTGCTGGCATCGCCGATTCCATCCGCATCCGGGGCACTGCCGAGCGGCTCGACTTTGTAGATGCCCACGGCTCGCTCACCATCCCAGGCGGCACCTATGACGTGCTCCGTGAAAAACGCACCGAATACCGTGACACCCGTTTGGACATCCATTCCTTTTTGGGCTGGCAAGACATCACTGACCTCATTCCTGCTGGAGGTTTTGGGGATGGGTTAGGCACGGATACAACCATTACCTATTTGTTCTTCAGCAATACCGAAAAAGAAATCATCGCAGAAGTGAATACGGGCAGCGATGGCCTTGTGCCGCAGTCGGTCACGTATAAGGACAATGGCGTGGTCAGCAACAATTCGGAAGTTTTTGGAACCGACTTGGAGGTACTCGTTTCGCCGAACCCAGCCAATGAGCAAGCCGTTTTTACGCTTAAAAATAGGGTTTCAGGGGATTATTCCCTTCGCCTGATGGACGCCCGTGGGCAGGTGGCATTGCGAAGCAACCTGACACAAACCGACAACGCCATCCAATTGCAGGGCATGAGCAGCGGCACGTATTTCTACCAGGTTTTCGATGAAAACAACCGGGCAGTCGCCAGCGGCAAGTTGTTGATTGTCAATCAATAAACGGCATGTTCAATTTCAACGACAACGACCGCAATGAACAGCTTCGGAACACGGCTGGCCAACTAGGCATGGAGTTCTGCGAAAAAGATGAGTATGGCATGATAGGGCTGCTTCGTGATTTCCACCTCATGAGCAAGGGCGGCAGCAAGGAAATCACCAACCTGATGACCCATACCAGCCCGCTCATGGAAGACCGCTTCCATATTTTTGATTATAAATACACCGTCAGCACGGGCAAGTCGTCAGTTACCTATCGGCAAACGGTGATGTTCATCAACTCCAAGCGCCTTGCCATGCCAGAGATGCTGATGAAGCCGGAGCATTTCTTCCACCGCCTCGGCAATTGGCTGGGCCTGGAACAGGACATTGACTTCGAGGAACACCCTGATTTCTCCAAAAGCTACCTGCTGCAAGGCGAGGATGAGGCCCATGTGCGCCGCACGATGAACCAAGACGAGGTCATCCGGTTTTTTACCGTTGAAAAATGGTGCTTGGAAAGCGTGGGCTTCTTCCTGATTTTCTACCAAGACAACCACCTTTTGCGACCCGATGAAATCAAGTATTTCCACGAAAGGGGCGTGATGCTGTTTGAGAATTTTAAGGTAGAACCGCTTTGAAAAAATTGGCAGTTCGACAGTGGGCAGTGGGCAGTCAGTCAGGAGTTGTTTAGTCAGAGCATTGCGTATTAGGGATATAGGAGCCATATTACCCACATTTTTGGTTGATTGTTAACCTATGAAGCAAATACTATGGGAACTTTTAGAGACCTTATTGTTTACCGGAAGGCGTTTAAGCTCGCAATGGACATTTTCCAAGAGAGCAAGAACTGGCCTCCAGAAGAAAAATATTCGTTGACCGATCAAGTCAGAAGAAGTTCGAGGTCAGTTTGTAGTTGCATTGGTGAAG
Organism: Saprospiraceae bacterium; assembly: GCA_022841745.1. GTDB lineage: Bacteria > Bacteroidota > Bacteroidia > Chitinophagales > Saprospiraceae > UBA6168. Next base: position 17,684 of record JALHQW010000086.1, read on the forward strand.
CATACAGAAAGAAGAAATACCCAAAGCATTTTTCCAGTAAATTGACTGATTCGGACAGTGAAAATACGGAAACTCAGGTCTGGTGCGATTTTGCCTTGACCTGCAAATACATCACAAAAGCAAAATATGACAATTGGATAGCTGAGTCGGAAGAAGTCGGCAGAATGCTATTTTCCATGATAGAAAACCCTGAGAAGTTCACTTGAAAAGTTCGACAGTGGGCAGTTGGTAGTCCGTTCACAGCCATTCAGCCAGTGCCAAGTAGAACGCCAAGAGACTTCAAGACTATTTGACTGCAAACTGACTGCAAACTGCCACCTGTCGAACTGCCAACTTCGGAGACTGACTGCAAACTGCCAACTGTCGAACTGCCAACCATAAAATGTGTACCGTCACTTACATACCACAGCCAGGCGGCCATTTCGTGCTCACCAGCAACCGAGACGAAAACGCCGCCCGCTCGCCGCAATCGCTTGATTATGAGGTGATTGGAGGAGCAAGGCTCGTATTCCCCCGTGACACCGGGGCAGGTGGCACCTGGATTGCCGCCTCGGACTCGAACCGGGTGGTTTGCTTGTTGAATGGCGCATTTGAAAAGCACCATCACCGCCCACCCTATCACCGCAGCCGGGGCCTTATGGTGCTCGATTTCTTTCGCTTCGCAACGTCCGTTGAGTTTTTTGAAAAATACAATTTCAAAGGGATGGAGCCATTCACGTTCATCATCGTGGATGATGGGCAGCCCTACGAACTGCGTTGGGACGAAAAGCAGCAGCACGTCCGCCCGCTTGACCCGCTTGGCTCATACCTTTGGTCGTCGGCTACGTTGTACCCCGGCGAGGTTGGAAAAATGCGGCAGCAATGGTTTCATGACTGGCGGCATGGGCGGCAAGACTTTAGCCCAGCAGCCATCCTCGATTTTCATCAAAATGGCGGCCAAGGCGATACTTGGAACGGCTTCATCATGAACCGAGAGGGCCGTGTACAGACGGTGAGCATTACGCAGGTAGTGAAAACTGATGCAGGTATTTCATTGGTTTACAATGATTTATTGCGAAATACCATAAAAAAGGGAGCCGTAACCTTAGATTTGCGCCCCATTGAAACCATCCACTGAATTCCGTCAACCGTCAACCGTAGTCCGTCCACCGTTTAAAATGGATACGAACGAGCTTTTACAAAAAGTACGCAAGATTGAAATCAAGACAAAGGGCTTGAGCAAGCAACTCTTTTCGGGTGAGTACCACTCCGCCTTCAAGGGGCGGGGCATGTCGTTCAGCGAGGTGCGGGGCTACCAGTACGGCGATGATGTGCGCAGCATTGACTGGAACGTGACCGCCCGCACCAACACGCCCCACGTCAAAATCTTTGAGGAAGAGCGGGAACTGACCGTGATGCTGCTGATTGACGTGAGCCAGAGCGCCTATTTCGGCACGGTGAACCAATTGAAGCAGGGCATCATCACCGAGATTTCGGCAGTGCTGTCGTTCAGTGCCATCCAGAACAACGACAAGGTGGGCGTCATTCTGTTCAGCGACCATATCGAGAAGTTCATCCCTCCGAAAAAAGGCCGCTCGCATATCCTGCGCATTATACGGGAATTGATAGATTTTCAGCCCAACAGCCACGGCACCGACCTCGCAGAGGCGCTCCGCTATTTCAACAATGTCATCAAAAAGCGCTGCATCGGCTTCGTGCTGTCCGACTTCATGACCCGTGGCTACGAGGCCCCGCTTCGCATCGCCAGTCGCCACCACGACCTCATCGGCGTACACCTCTACGACCCCAAGGAGCAGGATTTGCCCAATGTCGGCCTCCTCCGGGCCAAGGACGCCGAGTCGGGCGAGCTTGCCTGGCTCGACACCTCCTCGCCACAGCTTAGGGCCAAGTACGCCCTTTGGTTCAAGGAGAATTTCCAGTACTTCAAGACCACCTTCGCCCGCAGCGGCACGGACTACGTGAGCATCCGCACGGATGATAATTATGTGACAGCGTTGTTGAATTTTTTTGAACGGAGGAGGTGAACCCAGGTGGCAGTTTGACAGTGGGCAGTGGGCAGTCAGTTTGCAGTCATTAAGTCAGATACCTGCTAAAACAGAGAGAGGTGGTAAACTTGCAAGTTTACCACCTCTCTTCATTTATGGTAGAAACCGACTAATCAACTGCCCCCTGACTGCCCACTGCCCACTGTCGAACTGCCCACTAAAACCTACTTCCCAATCCCCTGCCGATACTCCGACGCCCTCGTTGGATCAATGCGCTCCATAACACGGGTTATCGTGGTCTTCTCCGTGGCGACGCCGCCCTTGTAAACCTCGATGATTTCGTCCGATTTGGTATTAGCGAACACCTGCATGGTCATGGAATTGGGGTAGGTTTTGTTCACGCCCTCCAGGGCTTCGAGCGATTGGGTCATGATGGCACGGGCCACGTTGGGGTCTTCGTGCATGGTGTCAAGCCCTTGGCGGTGGTAGTCGTATATCATTTGGCGGAAGGGCCGCAGCTTGGGCGATAGCATGCTCTCGATGAGCCAGTAGCGGTTGCGGTTGTTCTCCGTGGAGCGCCAGCCCGACACGCTTGCAGCGACATTGGGCGGGATGCGGTTCAGCAAGTCCCAAGCAGCCTGAAAATGTGGCTCGCCGCCCAATGGCGAAAACGAGTCGTAATCGAGGCCGATGGCCATATAGGCATAGAAGCCCAGAATCGAGGTCAGGTTGTTGAGGTAGGTAGTCTGGCTGTACTCCAATGGCTGGAACTGCTCGTAGGTGAACGTCACGTCCTTGTCCTGGTGCTTGAACAAGGGGGTTTCGTAGTTGCTGCCATACACCGGGCGAATGCTTTGGCAGGACAATTCGGCCTCGAATGTATTCGATGAAAGCTCTTTGGAGATGGTGATCACGATATCCATCTGGATACGCTCCTCCTCTTCATAGACATCGCTCGTCCATTTTTGGTTGTTCATGAACTCCTCAATGGCCTGCCGCAGCGTCTGGAACAAGGCAGGGTCGGCAGTCTGGAGCTTGGGGGTGTTCACGGTGACCTTCACCTTTAGCTCCTGCGCCTGTGTTGAAGCAGCAAAAAGAACGGCAATGAAAAGTAAAAACCAGTTTTTCATGTTGATAATAAGTTTCGAGTTCCGAGTTCCGAGTTACGAGTGGGAGCAGCACCATGCTAACTCGAAACTCGGAACTCGGAACTCGAAACTGTTCCAGCCACCTCATCCACAATATCCCTCGCCACTTCGGCCTTTGTTTTTAACTCAAAATCCTTGCGCTTATTGTCCCTGTGCAGGATGGTAATCTTGTTGGTGTCAAAATTGAAGCCAGCCCCGGCGTCCTGCAAGGAATTCAGTACGATGAAGTCGAAGTTCTTCTTCGCCAATTTCTCGCTGGCATTCTGAAGCTCGTCGTTCGTTTCCAAGGCAAATCCAACGATGAACTGGCCGGGGCGTTTCATTTTGCCCAAGGAAGCGGCGATGTCGGGTGTCTTTTCCAGTTCGATGGTCATATTATCGCCCTTCTTCTTGATTTTTTGCTCCGCAACGACTGCCGGGCGATAGTCGGCCACCGCTGCCGATAGCACGGAAATATCGGCTTTTTCAAAATGCTGCATGGCGGCTTCATAAAGTTGCTGCGCCGATTCCACCCGCACCGTTTGGATGTTGGGGTGCTTGGCTGAGAGCTTGGACGGGCCGAGCAGGAGCATCACATTGGCACCCCGCTCGGCAAATTGCTCCGCAATGGCCACGCCCATCTTGCCGCTGGAGCGGTTGCCGATAAAGCGCACCGGGTCAATGGCCTCGTAGGTCGGTCCGGCGGTCACGAGCACGTTCTTGCCTTGAAAATCTTGTTTCTCTTGAAAAAAATCGGCCAAAAAAGCCACGATTTCCTCCGGCTCGGCCATGCGCCCCTCGCCCACGAGGCCACTGGCCAATTCGCCATAGCCCACGGGCAGGAAGTGGTTGCCATAACCTTTCAGGCGCTGCACATTGGCTTGCGTGGCTGGGTGCTTCCACATGTCGAGGTCCATGGCCGGGGCGAAGAAAACAGGACAACGAGCAGACAGGTAAACCGCTGACACGATGCTGTCGCAAAGGCCGTTGGCTAATTTGGCAAGGCTGTTGGCGGTTGCTGGCGCAATGACGAGGGCGTCGGCCCAGAGGCCAAGCTCAACGTGGCTGTTCCATTCGTGCTCCGCAATGACTTGGGTAAAGACGGGCCGCTTCGACAGGGTGGAAAGCGTCAGCGGGGTGATGAACTCGGTAGCGGCTGGGGTCATCAGCACTTGCACAGCTGCCCCATTTTTCACCAAAAGCCGCACCAAATGGGCAGCTTTATAAGCAGCGATGCTGCCTGTGACGGCGAGTATGATTTTTTTACCAACCATTTTTTAAAGTTGGCAGTTCGACAGTTGGCAGTGGGCAGTCAGCGTGCAGGTCTTGTCCCTATTCTTCGGGATGATTAGTCCTTTAGTCAGTGAACGGCATTGGACTAAAGGACTAGTTGACTTGAAGACTGACTGCAAACTGCCAACTGTCGAACTGTCGAACTCGCTTTACTGCCGACGGCGCTTGTCGTTGTAGTGGTGGTGGATTTCACCCCTGATGAACTCCTCCGTAGCGATGATGGTGGGGTTCGGGAGGCGCTCGTAAAACTTGGAGATTTCGATTTGCTCCTTGTTCTCGGTGATTTCCTCGATGGTGTCCGTGTTCACGGCGAACTCTTCGAGCTTGCCATGCAACTCGTGCTTGAGGTCTACGGCCAACTGCTTGGCGCGCTTGGTGATGATGGCCAGCGTCTCGTAGATGTTCTGCGTTGGTTCCACCATAGCCGTGATGTTGCGGGCCTTCACATTAGAGTCCAACCCCTGGGCCTTGGTCTTGATATCTGCCATTTGTGATAGATTTTAATTGCTTGACTGCGTTATTGTAAAATGATTTGACTTCGTTGTAGTTGTCGGATTCCTTGAACTTCTCAAGATAGTCCTTGGTATATTGGACGGTTCGCTTGAAGCGCTCCTCCTTTTTTTCGACGACGCTGTTTTCGGCGAGCAGGTAGTTGGCCTTGGCCATGTGGTAGCGCACCTGTTCGGCATTACTGGTTTCTGGGAAGTCCTTCAAGAGGTTCTCGAAGGTCGTAGTGGCTGCCTGGTACTGCCGCATATTGTAGTAGAGCAAGCCTTCATCGAACACTTTTTGCTCCAATTTTAGGCGCATCTCGTCAATCAGGCGGTTCACCTCCTTTAGCCTTGGGCTATTGGGATAAGTATTGGCAAAAAGCTGAAAGTCCTCGATCGCCTTGTCGGTATAGGTCTGCTCCAAGCGGAAGCCCGGCGACATCATGTAATTGGAGTAGGCCGCCATGAAATCCGAATCCTCCCGCTGTGCACTGTTGGGAAAGGTCGAGGCGAAGTTCTTGAAATAGTAGTTGGCCATGATGTACTTGCCCAGCTTATAATAGGTGTCGGCGTAGGCATAGTAGATTTTCTCCAGTTCGGGCTTGCCCCTGTAAGCTGGTATGATCAACTCGTAAAGCGTTTGGGCACGCAGGTACTCTTCCTGTTCATAGTAAGCCAACGCTTTTGCATACATCAGTTCGGGATCGCCGCTACCTCGGATTTTTTCAAATTCCGATTTGCAGCCGACTGCGAGCAGGGCAAAAACGGGCAAAAGCAGCAATTGGACGAGCCTTTTTTTCATAGGGGCGCAAAGATAAGAATTCTTTGTTGATAAGGGTTGATAAAGGTTTAGGAGGTTGATAGAAAGGGGAAAAGCATGGTATATATCAACCTTTATAAACTAAATCAACCCTCATCAACCCAAAGAAGGTGCGCAGCAAACGCCGGAAGGTTGGCCGCTGGTATGGCGGGGAAATAAAAAAGGCGCTGCGGAACTCGTCCGTAGCGCCTTATGGGAAAATTGGAAATTGATTGAAATTAGCAAATTGAGGAATGCCTTGGTTGCAAGTCGTTGCCTCAAAATTTCTTAATTTCTCAATTTCAACGAAGCACTAAATGCTGTAAGGGGAGGACTCGAACCTCCACGAGGCGGTTAGCTACAACACAAAGAATAGTGGTCAACCCTGGTCGGATGGTCCGGCTCTATGTTGCGTTTATCCCGTTTACCCCCACCCCCGAGACAAGAGGGCATGGCTGCCTGATTTCATCACCTCACAATTTATAATGGCCTTGAGCGATTAGCTTTTGGCTTTAAGCGGCAATCTTTTTTGTCGCTGTTTGATGATGCAAATTTAAACGCATTTCAATTTCTGGTGCAAATTTTTCAAAGAAAATTTTTATTTTTATTATTTCATTCATAAATTAAGCAATTTCATTGAAATATTTTCAAAAAATATTTAACAAGTAAACCTATTTTTAAAAATAATCAAACCAAGGTGCAAAATCAGATAATAAAATCAATGAAATACCAATATTGTTAAATTTTCGTCAACATTTATTCGTTTTTGTGATTTTTTTCAAAACCAAGTATGAACTCTTTATGGAAATTGCATCTATTGACCGGAACTCGCATTGGCGCACAAAGCCCAAGCACTGTAGCCGACCCTTAGCAAGGTTCGTACCGAAACTTCTGGTCAAACCTTAGGAAAGCAGCGGTCTAAAGGTTAATTTTGCGCCCTTGTTTCCGAAACATAATCAACAACATGAAAAGCATTTCCAACATCATTTCAACTGCGCTCCTTCTTGCGTTCTTCGCAAACAACCTGATGGCCCAAAAATACGGCCACGTCAACACGGGCAATATCCTCGTTCAGATTCCAGCCACCAAGGTTGCTGACGACCAGCTAAAAGCCTTGCAGGATTCGCTGGTGGCCAATGGTCAGGCGATAGCCAAAAAAGTACAAGAAGAGTACATCGTCTTCGCCAAAGCCTACCAAGAAGGTAACGTGCCGCCTGTGGAAGCCCAAAAAAAACAGGCTGAATTCGAGGCAAAAGAAAAAGAGCTTATCGCCATGGAAGACAATATAGCTGCTGTCGTCGCCAATAAACGGGAAGAACTCCTCAGCCCCATCCTCGAAAAATTGGAAAAGGCCATCAACGAGGTAGGAAAGGAAGGCGGCTACACCATGATATTCGACACCAGCGTATTCAATGCACTGCTTTTCGCCGCCGACGCTGGCGACGTAGAGCCGCTCGTGAAGGCGAAAATGGGAATCTAAAAACGGTGGACGGCTTAAGGTGGACGGACAATGGTGGGTTAGGGCAACTGTCCACTTTAAGCCGTTGACCGTCAATCGTCCACCGTCCACCGTAAAAAATGATAGCCCCCACTCCTCCTCCTCCCTATTATGCCGTCATCTTCACCAGCCTGCGCACCGAAGTGGAGGATGGCTACCATGACACTGCCGAGCGCATGGTCGAGTTGGCACAACAGCAACCCGGCTACCTCGGCTACGAGAGCGCACGTGATGGCCTCGGCATCACCATCTCTTATTGGGACAGCCTCGAAGCCATCAGAAACTGGAAGCAAGTGGCGGAACACCAAATTGCGCAGCAAAAAGGCCGCACCGACTGGTACGCCGCCTACAAGACCCGCATCTGCAAAGTGGAGCGGGACTATGGTTTTGAAAAATAACCAGCCCAGGGTTTCAAACCTGCATTTTCCTTCCTAATTTCCGCCGTTTTTCTTTTCCATCTAACATCAAAACCATTCGGCTGGCCGTGCTGACCTTGGGACTCCGCCCATCGTAAGCCGTCCACCGTTCACCGATCCGCTATGGCAAACGGCAAAATCTCCCGCAAGCAGTTCCTGAAAACGTTCGGCGCACTGGGCGCTGGCGCAATACTCGCACCCATCATTGGCAAGGCCGAGGGGCTTCACTTTGCCGACCGCAAAATCAAGGTCGGCCTCATCGGCTGTGGCAGCGTGAGCAATATGTACCTGCCCCACCTCACCAAGTCGCCCTACGTGGAGGTGGTCAGCCTCTGCGACATCATTCCCGAAAGGGCAAAAACGCAGGCCGAGAAGTACAAGGTGGCCAACCACTACCCGCACATAGACCAGATGCTGGCCGGGGTGCCCTTCGACCTGCTGGTGAACACCACCGACATGCAGGAGCATGGCCGCCTGAACCGCATCGCCCTCAACGCAGGGAAGCACGTCTGGAGCGAAAAACCCATGGCCAACACCTACAAAGAGGGCAAGGCGCTGCTGGATTTTGCCATTTCCAAAAAACTGCGGCTCTGGGGCGCTCCTGCCGTGGTGAACAGCCCGCAGTTCGCCTTTATGGCCAAGGCGCTGAACGAGGGCAAGCTCGGCAAAATGGCCGCCGCTCACGCCCATTATGGCCACACAGGCCCCGGCTGGTCGGCTTTTTTCTATGAAAAAGGCGGCGGCAGCCTCCCCGACCTTGGCGTTTACAACATCGCCACGCTGACCGGCCTGCTCGGCCCCGCCAAGGCCGTGACCGCCATGACCACCATCGTGACCCCTGAACGCACCGTGGACAACAAGGGCAAAATCAAGGTGGAGGCCGAAGACAACACCATGCTCATCATGGACCACGGCAACGGCGTCCTCTCGCATGTGCAGTGCGGCTTCAACTACTACGATCCCTTCGGACACGAGGGCGATGGGCAAGACCGACCAACTATCCTACTCTGGGGCAGCCAAGGCAACATGGCCCTCATCGGCTACGACTGGGCACCCTTCGGCGTCCACCTTTCCAACGACTGGAAGAAACCTGAAGGCGAGCGCTTTGTGCCCGACCCTGGCACTTATGTTTGGGAACAGGGCGCATCGGTCGTTTCGGAGAGCCTCGTCACTGGCCAAGAGCCGCTCATCGCCGCAGAGCATGCCTTGCATGTACTAGAAGTCATTGAGGCTACCCGCAAGTCTAGTAAAACCGGGAAGCGGGTGATGTTAAAGTCCACGTTTAAATACCCAGTTGTAAAATAACTGGTGATTCGTGATTCGTGATTCGAGCGGGCAATGACACGGGGGCTGAGCCACCAATCACCAATCACGAATCACCAATCACGAATCACTACCATGCTCGACACCCACGTACACTTCTGGCAATTCGACCCTGTGCGGGACGCTTGGATTGACGACATCATGCAGGTCATCCGACGAGACTTCCTGCCCGCCGACTTGGAACCAGAACTACGGGCCAACGGCATCATGGGCTGCGTGGCCGTGCAGGCCGACCAATCGGAGGAGGAGACGCATTTTTTGCTCCAATTGGCTGATAAATACGATTTTGTGAAGAAGGTCGTCGGCTGGGTGGACTTGCGCTCGCCCTATATTGCGGAGCGGTTGGATTATTTTTCGCAATTCGAAAAATTGGCCGGGTTCCGGCACATCGTGCAGGGCGAGCAGGACGTGAATTTTTTGCTGCGCAATGATTTCTGTCGGGGTATTTCGCTATTGGAGCGGCATGGTTTCACCTATGATATCCTCGTTTTCCCGCACCAACTGGGGGCCGTGCTGGAGTTCGTTCGGCGTTTTCCCAACCAGCAATTCGTGATTGACCACTTGGCGAAACCCTATATAAAAGACGGCTTTTTCGATGGCTGGGCGGCAATGATGCGGGCCATTGCGCAGCATGAAAACGTACACTGCAAGGTATCGGGCATGGTGACGGAGGCGGATTGGCAGTGCGGTTGGCAGTACGAGGATTTCCTGCCTTACCTTGACCTTGTGACGGAGGCTTTTGGCACCAACAGGCTGATGTATGGGTCGGATTGGCCGGTGTGCTTGCTGGGCGGGAGTTATGGGGAGGTTTTAAATATTGCGAAGCGGTATTTTGACAAGTTTTCGAAAGAGGAAAAACAGGCGATAATGGAACAAAATGGCTCCTTTTTTTATAAAATGAATAATCAGCTTTAATGTAGCTAAGGTTGATTTAAACTCTAACTCCGCTCCAGTTTTACGCAATAGGTAGGCTGATTTTGTCGAGCAGCTTCTGGGTGGCTTTGATGATTTCCGCCCGGTGCCAGTGCCCGTCAATTTTCACCATGCGCA
>JALHQW010000087.1 GCA_022841745.1 Saprospiraceae bacterium
GGTTATCAAACCCGCCAGTTCCGGAACTGGCGGGTTTGATAACCCGCCCTCTCGAAAAATGACGTGCTTATATGTGAAATTCTGCTTCCTATATTTTTATAAGAAAGCCCTTAATCATTGCTTAAATCGCTAACTCAGTACAATAGGGTTATTTAAAGGAGTTTATTATCATGGCAATGCAAACGCCACATAACTGTCCCCGCTCTTCGTGCCCAACTTGCCGCCGCCACAGGCCACCACCACGAACTGCTTTCCGTCCAATTCGTAAACAGCAGGGGTGGCAAATGCTGGGTTCGGCAGTTTCGTTTCCCAGAGCAGCGCCCCCGTCCGCTTATTGAAGGCCCGGAACATGCCGTCTTTCGTGGCGGCGATGAACAGCAGGCCGCCAGCCGTCACCACCGAGCCGCCGTAGTTCTCCGTTCCAGTCGGTTCCTTTGCATTTGGAAAAGCGGGGTCGTTGCCGAGCGTTTTCTTCCAAAGCCATTCGCCTGTGCCGAGGTCAAGGGCGTTCAAGGTGCCCCATGGCGGGCTGATGGCCGGCAGTCCCTCCCTGCTCAGGAACTTATCGTAGCCAGCAATGGCATATGGCACTTCCCTTGGGTCGGGCGCAGGTTTCGGGCCGGTATAGGGCTGTTTTGTTGCCTCCGGCAATTCCAGGATATATGCCGCCACCGCCTTCCGTTCGGCCTCCCCCAAATGCCGGAAAGCGGGCATCATACGCCGCCCTGTTTGCAGTAGTGTATCGAAACTGGCAGGCGTGTACTTCTGCCCCATGCCCACCAAGGTCGCGTTGTTGCCGCTGCCCTTGCGGTCGGGGGCGTGGCAGGTCATGCAGTTGGTTTTGTAGAAATGCTCGCCAGCCTGCGCAAGGGTCTGCGGGCCTTGCTTCCCCTTCTCCAATTCCACCGAGCGTATTATCCAAGCCATTTCGTTTGCATTCACGTAAAGGATGCCCGTCGTGGGGTCGAAAGTAGGGCCGCCCCACTCACCGCCGCCATCGAGGCCGGGCAGTTCGATGGTGCCCTGCAGGCTCGGTGGGTTGAATGGGTGGTCGTTAAGGTAGCCGCTCCAGCGTTGTTTCACCTCCGCAAAAGATTCGGGCGAGAGCAACGGGTTGAGGTCTTGCTCGGTCATGATTTGCCGCACGAAGGGCACGGGCACGGTCGGGTGCGGCTGCGTAGGGGAGAGTTTTTCGCCAACCAACCCGCTGGCCGTCGGCATGGGACGCTCCTCGATGGGGAAGATGGGCCTACCCGTTTCCCGGTCGAAAACATAGACATAGCCAGTCTTGGTCGTCACGGCGCAGGCGTCCACCATTTTGCCGTCTTTTTTGAAGGAAACAAGTGCGGGCGGCGAGCTGAGGTCACGGTCCCACACGTCGTGGTGGATGGTCTGGTAATGCCATCGCAGCTTGCCCGTGGCGGCTTCGAGGGCAAGCACACAGTTGCCATAGAGGCCATTGCCGAGGCGCTTACCACCATAAAAATCAAAGCTGGCCGAACCCGTGGCTGCGAAGACGAGGCCCCGTTTTTCGTCCAAACTGAAACCGCTCCAGGCATTTGCCCCACCGATGAAATTATAAGCTGAACTGTCCTCCCAAGTCTCGTGACCCGGTTCGCCGGGATGCGGGATGGTATGGAAAATCCAGCGGCGATGGCCCGTGCGCACGTCATAAGCACGGATATGCCCGGGTGCGGCCTCTGGCCCCTCGTCCACCCGGCTGCCCATGATGAGCAGGTCTTTGTAAACGATGCCGGGCGAAGTGGCCGTGATGAAAGGGTCAATGATATTGGGCTGGTCGAGGCCCTCCCGAAGGTCAGTTAGGCCATTGTTCCCAAACTCCTTGACAGGCTCCCCGGTCTTTGCATTGATGCAATACAAGTTCACGCCTGCGGTATAAAACAAGCGGGAATCCGTTTTATCGGCACTCGCCCAATAGGCTACGCCACGGCTGTTGTTGATGATGAAAAACAGGCGTTTTTCCTTTGGAAGGGAATCGAGCGGGTTGAAGACCCAAAGCTGCTTGCCCGTTTTGGCGTCGAGGGCAAACAACTTCAATTGCGGTGAAGTGCCATAGAGAACGCCTTCCACCACGATGGGGTTGCATTGAATTTGGGAACTGTTAATGGTGTCGGCGTCGCCAGTGTGGTAGGTCCACGCCACTTGCAGTTGGGCAATGTTGCTGGTGTCAATTTGCGCCAGCGAACTGAACTGATTTGCCTCGGGCCCACCCTTGTACACAGACCAAGATGTGTTGGTTTTGCTGGGTTCTTTTTGGCAGGCAAGCAAACTAATTGCGCAGCAAAAAGTGGCGAAGTAGGCGGCTCTCTTCATGCAATTTTTCGTTTTTTGGGTAAAATTAACAGTGGAAACGAAAAAGGACGGTTTTTTGTGAAAACATCCTACCTACTTGACTCGAACCGCCCCAGCAAATCGGCCAGCCGCCAGCAATCCTTAAAGCTGTTGTACATCGGAGCGGGCGCTACCCGTATCACGTTTGGCTCCCGCCAGTCGGCAATGACGCCGTTCTCAGTCAGGTAATCGAACAGTTTTTTGCCCTCGCTCCCCGTCAAGATGGAAAGCTGTGCCCCCCGCTCTTCTGGGTTATTGGGAGTTATGATGCGAAACCGCCGTCCACCGTCCACCGTCTGCCGTCCATCGTTCAGGTTTTCAATTAAGAAGGTTAGGTAAGCCGTCAGTCGGAGGCTTTTTTCCCGCAGCAACTCCATGCCCACTTCGTCGAACATGTCGAGGCTGACCTTGTGGGCGGCCATGCTGAGGACCTGGGCATTGCTCAGTTGCCAGCCCGCAGCGCCGGGCATGGGCTTGAAGCCCTTTCGCATCAGGAAACGGCTTTCCTCGTCGTGGCCCCACCAGCCTGCGAAGCGGATAAGCGGTTGGTCGTTGCCCCCGAGTTCTCGGGGCAGGCTGTGTTTTTCATGGACAAAAAGGCCGCTTGGGCCGCCGGGGCCGCTGTTCAGGTATTTGTAGCTGCACCAGCAGGCGAAGTCCACGCCCCAGTCGTGGAGGTGGAGCGGTAGGTTGCCAGCGGCATGGGCGAGGTCGAAGCCTGCATAGGCCCCCACGGCATGGGCGGCTTCGCTGATGCTTTTTATATCGAAAAACTGGCCCGTGTAATAGTTCACGCCGCTGAACATGACCGTTGCGACTGCTTGGCCATGCTCCGCAATGGTGGCCAGAATGTCCTCGGTTCTTAAGGTCTCCTCACCTGTCCTCGGTGCCACTTCCACCACTGCCTCGTCCGGGTTGAAGCCATGCCAGCGGGCCTGCGTCTCCATGGCATACATGTCGGAGGGGAATGCCCCGGCCTCCATGATGATTTTGTAACGCTCCTTGGTTGGCCGATAGAACGAGGCCATGAGCAGGTGCAGGTTAGTGGTCAGCGTATTGGCCACCACCACCTCCGATTCCAGCGCCCCCACGAGCCTTGCGCTCTGCGGTTGCAGGAACTTGTGGTAGTGCATCCAAGGCATTTCGCCTTTGAAATGGCCTTCCACGCCATGTTCCCGCCAATGCTTCAGTTCTTGGCGCAGCGCCTTTTCGACGCCATGCGGCTGTAGGCCGAGCGAGTTGCCCGTGAAGTAGAGGACGTTTTTCCCATTGTGTTTCGGAAAGAAAAACTGCTGGCGGTAGCGGCTCAGCTTGTCGGCTTTGTCGAGGGCTTGGGCGAAGGCGAAGGTGGGTTGGAAATTCATTAAAATGGGCTGGGTATTCTTAGTTGTTTGCAAATATGGATGCAAAGGATTTTGTTGATGGTTGGGTGCCTTGGCACGGCAACAGGGGGCGCATCTTGGTCTTTGGTATTGATATAAATAGAATGGCGACTGCCTTCTCGCAAAAGTAAGCAACCATGTTTGTTCAAGTGTTGAAGGAACTCTTTTTGCTTCATTTCAGGCGAGTTCTAATTCTTCCCGAATCGCATTTTCATGGTACCCTTTTCTTCTTGACAGTTCACGCTGTGCATCAAGTACCATTTCGAGCGCATCTATGAGGTTTTCTTTAACCTCTTCTATTGAATCTCCTTGGGTACAAACGTTTGGCATTTCTTCAATGAATGCCATATAGCCACCTGCTTCGGCGGGTTCAATGATAATGTTGAATTTAATGGTTGTTTGCATGGACATCCTTTTATAATGGTTCGTGAAGTTTTGGGTTTTCGGGTTCTAAGGTTGCGGCACTGTAGCCGTTTTTGAAAAGATAGGTTGCTTTTCCAACCTTGTCAAAAATGATTTACAGTTAGGTTTTGCCCCAAATCCCGAAAACCATAGAACCTTGAAACCTCACGAACCATTGTTTTAATTCGCCGCAAAATACGCCATTTTTCCTGCTCCTCCAATCCGTAATCCGCAATCAAAACAGCCTCCCCTGCTCTCCATAGCTCATCGGGTTCTCCAGTTCGAGCAGTTTGCGCTTCATGTCGAGGCCGTAAAAGTAGCCTTGCAGGTCGCCGTCCTTGGCGATGACCCGGTGGCAGGGCACGATGATGGCGATGGGGTTCGAGCGGTTGGCCAGCCCCACGGCCCGCACGGCATCAGGGTTGTTGAGCCGCTTCGCTATAGCAGAGTAGCTGGTGGTGTGGGCGTAGGGGATTTTCAGCAGTTCCCGCCACACGCTTTGGTTGAACTGGGTACCTTCGCTAAAATCGAGCGGTAAGTCGAACTCGGTGCGTTGGCGATGGAAATACTCGCTGAGTTGCCGGGCTGCCTCGATGACGTGCTCCGGCCCATCGTGCCAGTCCTCCGGCGGTGCCTCCTGGTTTTGGAGCAGTTGCACGCCTGTGATGGCATGGCCGTTCGCCTCGATTTTGAAGCAGCCAAACGGGGAATGGTAGTAGTGGCAATGAGTCATAGCCAGGCTGTTTTATGCGGATTCGGAGTCGAAAATAGGTGCAGCGCACCGCAATATTACAGTAATATAAGGTTTTTCAGCCAATAATTCGGCTTAGGCGTATTCCGCAGCGCAGCAAAAGCACGGCACTAACTTGAAACTTTTTTCCGCTTCTCCCATACAACAGGGCATGGCCAAGAATAAGAAAACCAAGACCATCATCCCTTCGCTCAGCTTCAACCTGAAGAACAAGCCGCACCAGGTGTCTGAAATCACCTTGCATTATGGCTCGTTAGAAGACCAGGAAAAAGACCAAGTGCTCAAAATGACTTTTTCGGTCGAAGTGGAGGATGTGCCCCAAGCGGTAAGCCATATCAAGTGCACCTTTCCGTTTCATGCTTGTTTTGAGGTTTTGAAGGAGCGGGGCCATGCACCCATGGCAGCCTACATGGAAAAAGTGTTGGACGACATCGGCGACGTGGAGATGAAGGAGGTAGAAATGCTCCAAGTGCTTTCAGAGGAGGGCTTTCAGTTCGATGCCTTCATCGAGGGGGTCATTTTTTCGATGGACTTCCATTTTGAAAACGTGCCGTTGGAGGAAGGGGAAGATTGGGGAGGATGAAATTGCTAATTTTTAGGTCTTTGGCATCTCATGCAAAATAGTCGCCGAAGCCGTCAAAGAACAGAAGGGAATAGTCATTGAGGTTTTTTGAAAAAAGGTGGATGAGAGGAGTGTAAACCATTTTCAAACAGTACAGCTATTTCAATGGTTCGTGAGGTTTTAAGGTTCTATGGTTTTCGGGATTTGGGGCAAAACCTAACTGTAAATCATTTTTGACAAAGTTGGAAAAACAACCAATCTTTTCAAAAACGGCTACTGTGCCGCAACCTTAGAACCCCAAAACCCGACAACATCACGAACCATTGTATTTGGATATAATAAAGAAAAAAATTATCCACCTCCTGTCTCAATAGAAACCCATACCTTTATCAAAAAAGCCGTTTGGACAACTTGAAAGCAAGGATAAAACCAGCTAAGCATGGGGATGGTTGGGGCATATGCCATATCAAAACATGGCTGCTGCTATGCTTTTGCGGCTATCTCTGCCCATCCGCAGCCCAGTATGGCCAATTTGATATTGAAAGGGTCAGCTCCAAATATGGCCAACCAAACGGGGTTATCTATCAATTCCTCGAAGACAGGTACGGCTTCTTGTGGATTGGCACGGGGGACGGTATTTTCAGGTTCGATGGCTATGAGTTCAAGGCATACCGCCACGATGCACAAGATAGCACAGCACTCTCGCACCCCAAAGCCTATACCATCTTAGAAGACCATGCTGGCGAAATATGGGCAGGTACCACCTACGGTCTCAACCTGCTCGACAGGCGGACCGGCACTTTCAAAACTATACTGCCTTTCCCCAAAGAAGGCCGCAAGTCGAAATCGAGCAACTTGGTCAGGGTCATTTTCGAAGATAGCCGCCAAAACCTATGGCTGATATGCAAGTGGAACTTGCTCCGCTACGATAGAGAGCAAGGACAGTTTTTCATCGTAAACCAAAAAGGCGACCCGACGGCAAAGCATTTCGTGAAGACAATTTATGAGGATAAAAGCGGTACCATTTGGGCGGGCGCAGGCAAAGGGTTACTTAAACTGGCACCGGGTGACACTGCCTTTCAATATATCCTTCCATTACCAAATGAGCCTGAGAGCAAGTACAATAGCGAAATAAAAACTATTTATAAAGCGTCAGATGGCTCGTTTTGGTTGGGCACGGCAGGTGGCCTTATTAATTGGGATTCAAGGACAAATAAGGTAAAATCCGACCTGTTGCCGCCGCCATTTTCGCACTTAGAGATTAATTGCCTAATTCCAGACAGGCAAGGTAATCTATGGATGGCGTTTGAACAAAATGGGGTTGGCGTTTACAATACAAACAGGCAGACGTTCAATCATTATAGCTACAATGCAGAAAGGCATAACAGTTTGAACAATAATGCAGTAAACTGCCTTTTTGAAGATTCCTTCCAGAATATCTGGGTAGGGACTGAGAACGGTGTCAGCAAAATTATCCAATACGATTCTGGTTATAAGCTATTGCAAAACGAATGGGGGTATGACAGAATGTCGAACAATATCCAGCGGGTATTTCAGGACAGCAAGGGCGGGATATGGTCAAAGTCCCCAGAAGGTATATTTTATATTGAAAAAGAAGGAGCAAAAGCTGTCAAGATATTAGAGCTTGAAGCGGCGAAAAAGGATGTAACAAGGGGTTGGTTTTTGGAGGATGGGGAGGGCGGTATTTGGCATTCGGTCAGTGGCGAAGGCATTTTCAGGCGAGGGCCAAACGATCCCTATTTTAGCAAACTACCGACGAGCGAGATGTTGTCAAAGAACGGCATTAATCGTATAATGATAGATAATAAAGACCCCGAAATCGTTTGGATAGGGTCAATCGAGGGCCTGTGCCGCCTGAATTGGAAAACGATGGAAGAGCGGTGGTATAGGCCGAAAAACGACGTGCCAAAGGTATCATCTGACCAGGTTGTCATATTTGAACAATATGGCAATGATGAGATTTGGTTGTATTATACCTATTCCAATGCCCTCGGCAGGTTTGACAAGAACACTGGGAAGTTTGAACTTATTTTGCCCCCACCAGATAAACGCAATGCATTGGAAGGCGACATGAGGGACATAGTGATAGGGGAGGACGGGAATGTATGGCTGGCCAACCTGTTTGGCCTCACGAGGTTCAATGTTCATAAGAGGGAATTTGATCTTTATGGCAAAAAAGAAGGGCTGCTGGAAAATGCACTGTCAATAGCCCTGATTGACAAAAACCAACAACTTTGGGTATGCAGCAGCCGGTTTTTCGCCCGTTTCGACAATCGTAAAAAGACTTTTATCAACTACCCAATTTCAAAAGAGGTCAGGCATTTCAATATAAGGTCGAAATACTTGACCGAAGCGGGCCGCATATTATTCGGGAGTATCAATGGGGTATATTCTTTCCACCCAGAAAAAATCAACATCAACCAGAAAGAACCAAAATTAATACTCACTGATTTTAAGGTAAAAAACGAATCCTATCTGCTGGATTCAGCTTATGAAAACACAACAGATATTATCCTTTCGCACGATGAAAACGATGTGTCATTTTCATTCGTCGGCCTGCATTTTATCAATCCCGAAGCAAATAAATACAAGTGCAAATTGTCCAGCCTTGACCAGCAATGGCGTGACCTCGGCCATGAGCATAAAATTAGCTATACCAATTTAGCCCCAGGTGAATATACATTCATGGTCATTGCAGCCAACAGCGATGGCGTTTGGAACAATGATGGGTTAAAAATCAGGCTGGTCATCACCCCCGCATTTTGGCAGACATTGTGGTTTAAGTCCCTAATTGTTTTGATGCTGGTGTCCATTGGGTATGCGCTGTTCAAAAACAGGCAGCACCAATTGTTGCTTCGTCGGCAAAAAGAATTGGCGGAGCAGTCGGAAGCCTATAAAACCCGCTTCCTTGCTGACGTAAGCCATGAAATAAGGACACCCATGAACGCCATTATTGGCCTCAGCAAGCTCGCCCTTGGCACTCAACTCGACGAAAAACAGACTAAGTTTATCAATGCCATACAGCAATCTTCCCAAAACCTCTTATCCATTATCAATGACCTGCTCGACCACTCCAAATTGGAGGCGGGTAAATTTACCTTTGTAAATAAACCTTTTAATATAAGCGATATAACCGACCTTATAAATAATACGCTGTATTTTAAAGCAACGGAGAAGGGATTAGTTTTTTTCATCAATAAGGATGAAAATATCCCAGACCAATTAATAGGCGACCCTATACGGCTGATGCAGATATTGACAAACCTCTTGGGCAATGCTATTAAGTTCACGAATGAAGGAAATATTTGGCTTAATATCTGGCAAGTAAACAATAAAAACGATGTAGTAAAACTCAAGTTTGAGGTTGGCGACTCGGGCATTGGCATCGCCCAAGACCAACTCGAAACCATTTTCGAGGGTTTCAGCCAAGCAAATACGGACAATGCACCAATGACCGAAGGCACCGGGCTGGGGTTGAGCATATCACGACAGTTGGTGGAGCGCCAGGGCGGCCAACTTTTTATCGAAAGCGAACTGGGAAAAGGAACGAGGCTATGGTTCGAGTTGGATTTTGGCATTTCAACCAATGGGGAGGTTTACAAAAAATTGGGGCACCCTCAAATAAAATTGAAGGGGTTGAAAATTTTGGTGGCAGAGGACAATGAATTCAACCAGATGCTCATGGTTGAAATATTGGAAAAACATATCAGCAGCCCTGAAATCGAAGTAGCCGAAAATGGGCAGACTGCTTTGGAAATACTGAACAAGCAGCCCTTCGATATAATCATATTGGACGTTAAAATGCCCATCATGGACGGATATGAAACCGCCAATAAAATCAGGCAATCCAATGATGGTAAAATAAGAAAAATGCCCATCCTCGGTGTCACTGCCAATGCCATTCCTGCGCAATTGGAACAGTGTATTTCTTCTGGGATGAACGATTATGTCACCAAGCCTGTGAATGAAATCGAACTGCTCGAAAAAATAGCTGCGCTAACAAAAAAAGAGCAATTGATTGACCGAATCAAATTAAAGTCGCTGCTGGCCAATGACGAAAAAAAGGTGGAAAAATATTTGACCATGTTCAAAACGCAATCGCCAGAACTGATAGCTCAAATAAAAAACGGCGTATCCGATGGCAATACAGCGCAAGTTTGTATTGCCGCACATACCCTGAAAAGCCAATGCCGATTTTTGGGTTTAGAAGAAATAGCGGAACTTTCATCATCCATTGAGCAAATTTCCAGCGATGGGAAACTTTCGGGCCAATTGCCAATATTGATTGAACAATTGGATAAAAAAATTCGATTGGTTATTGAGAAGGAATTGGCTTGAACCCAATACCAAACAGCCAACAGCCAATAGCCAACACCCCCTCATTCCTTCACCGCCATCAAATACCCCTCTCCATGCACATTCAATATCTCTACGTTGCTATCTTTCTTTAAATAACCCCGCAATTTGGTGATATATACATTTAAACTCCGACTTTTAAGCAAGTCATCGTCCTGCCATATTTGATTAAGCACAAAATCACGTTTCACCATTTCATTTTTATGTTCGCAAAACAATTGGAGCAGCTTCGATTCAATAGCCGAAAGCTTGATTGTTTCTCCGTCCATTATCAACTCCCTGGATATAGTGTCAAAATCGAATTTGCCAATATAAAACCGTTTGGGTGATTTTATTTCCCGAACATTGACCCGCTTCAAAATCGCCTTGATACGGAGGTATAACTCCTCCATGCTGAATGGTTTGGTAACATAATCATCCGCTCCAATGGACAGCCCCTTGATTCGGTCATCCTTGCCAGATTGGCCTGTCAAAAAGATGATTGGGACGAATTCATCCAATTTCCTGATATCTTCAGCAAGGCTGAACCCGTCCTTGAACGGCATTACCACATCAAAAATGCAGCAGTCGAAATGGCTAGTCTGAAATGTGGCTAAGGCATCCAATGCCTGGTGTTTCAAAATAACAGAAAACCCCTTTTCCTGCAAGTATTCCGCAACCATTGCACTGAACTGCATTTCATCGTCCACGAGTAATATCTGAGCTGTTGATTCTTTCATTGATTTTAGGTAACTACTTAGGAGGGTATGGGAGGAGAGAGAAAAAATTTTATTTTTTCTCTCTCCTCCCACGTTTTAGGCTTGGCTGATGCTAGCGCAAATGTAGCGCATTGCAGCCGCTCTTGAAAAAATTGCACCGAATTTGGCCAAACTAATTTCCAAAACACCAACCATCGGCGTTAATAATTTTTAATAATTATTAAATCGGATTAACTGCTGACTTGTTTTTGACTACTCAACTTTGCTGCCATAAGTAGCCAAAGATATGATTTCGAAGAAGCAACAGGTAATACTAAAAATGGCAACCTTCAAGAACACGGTGTTCTTGGGGCTTATCTTGTTGACAATGGGTTTGTTCATCATGCCTGAGGCTACAAGGGAAATTGAGCGATGTTCGAATGGGGTAAAAAAGATGGATGGATTGCGGTTGTTTTCGCCTGACGAAGCTTACGCAACAATAAGCAGCTATGGCGGAAAAGGCCGGCAACTATATATAGCCGTAGCGATGAGTGCCGTCTTGTTTTTTGCCATTATCATTTCGTTGTTTTTATGTTCGCTGTTGGTTTGGTCAGGTTCTGTTTCAGGACAGCGTACTTTGAAATGGCGGATTATGGCAGGGCTTCCATTGCTAACCTTCTTGTTCATTTGCATGGAAAATGCAGGAACTGTCTGGATGCTAAGGGGCTACCCAACGAAATATTTTTTTCTGTCCGTGGCAACTTCTTCGTTCACGGTTTTAAAGTTGGCTTCTATCTCAGCCTGTTTTTATTTTTCAACTAAAAACCTTGTCGTTTTTGGTTTGGCAAAAAGGAGAACCCATACTGCGACTGAAAGGAAGACGATTATAGCGAAAGTTGAAAAGGTCAAGCAATGATGTGATTAGGACAATTTCATTGGCCTTCCATCGCCGTTAATACTTTTTAATAATTATTGCGAAAGCATTAATCACCCACGGATTTCCTCAGCAGTAATTTTGTATCCAATTAAATCAAAAAAATTAAGCCATGATTCATTTAGCTAGTAAAACAACAAAAATCAGGTTTTCGGCACTCGTCGTAGTGTTTTTATCTTGTTCCGCCTCCATGTTAAATGCCCAAGGGAATGTTGGCATCAATAGTGATGGTTCGTTGCCGAATGCGGGTGCAATCCTCGACCTCAAATCGAGCGACAAGGGCCTGTTGATTCCGCGCATGACAAGTGCACAAAGGGTGTTGATTGGAGGCGGAACGCCAGCAAATGGGATGCTGGTATATGATACCGACACCAAGTCGTTTTGGTATTATGCCGGGTCGGGTTGGTGCAATATGGCCAATATTGCACTGGCGGATATGGACAAGGACACCAAGATACAGGTGGAGGAAAGCCCGGATGAAGACATTATCCGCTTTGATGTGAAAGGAACGGAGGTCATGCGCCACGACGGGAAAACGCTCCATGCGATTGCCTCCGGCAATAGCCTTTTTATTGGGAATGATGCCGGGTTGAACGATGACGGCGTCGGCGACGGGGTGGAAAATGAAAATACATTTATAGGTGTGGGCGCAGGCTATTCCAATACAACAGGGATACAAAACACCATATTGGGCACCAATGCAGGCGGGTTTAATTTAATTGGTTCTGGGAATACTTTTTTGGGGCGTGCCGCAGGGTTTAATTCCACATCGAGCGGTAATAGTTTTATGGGCAGCAATGCAGGGTATAATAATACCAGCGGAGGGAAAAACTTTTTTTCCGGTTATTTTTCTGGTTATAATAATTCCACTGCCTCTGGAAATCATTTTGCAGGATATAGGGCTGGATTTTCCAATACAACCGCAACGGAGAACCAGTTTATAGGTTATGAGGCAGGCTATTCCAATACTACGGGGAAATCCAATCTTTTTATCGGTTATGAAGCCGGGCATGGGAATACGATGGGTGGCTCCCATTTGTTTATTGGCCACCGCACCGGGAAGAACAATACCAGTCTTTTCCCAAACCTCTTTATTGGCTTTGAGGCAGGACAGACTAATACGACCGGTTATACCAACCAATTTATCGGTTACCAGTCGGGGCAATCGAACACTACTGGCTGGGGAAACCACTTCATTGGCTATCAGGCGGGCAAGTCAAATCAGGTTGGCCACGACAACCATTTTGAGGGTTTTTGGGCAGGGAGCAGCAATACCTCCGGGTTTGCGAATTATTTCTCTGGCCACCGTGCTGGCAGGTTAAATACTACAGGCGAAACCAACCACTTCGCTGGATGGCTGGCCGGGGACGCAAACACCACAGCATCTTACAACCATTTTGTCGGGTTTGCCGCTGGCGATAGAAACACCACTGGAGAGCGAAACTATTTTTCCGGCCATAACGCAGGTGGCGAAAATACCACCGGCACGCGCAACCATTTCTCCGGGTTTGAAGCAGGCAAGGCCAATACCACCAGCAACGACAACCACTTTGTCGGGTTCCAAGCAGGCTTGGCAAACACCACCGGCGCCGCAAACTATTTTTCCGGACACCAAACCGGACTTTCAAGTAATGGCTTTTTTAATCATTTTTCTGGATATAAGGCAGGTTATTCCAATACTTCTGGTAACAGCAATTATTACTCCGGTGCAGGGGCAGGCTTCGAGAATTTAACCGGTAACAATAATACCTGCATCGGGTACCAAGCAGGGCTAGAAAATCTGGGCAGCGACAATATGTTTATCGGGAAAAATGCGGGAATGTCTTTTGTCAATGGCACCAATAATACCATGATTGGCACAGATGCGGGCGAGCTGTTTTTTGGCATTGGAGATAACTGCACCTTTATCGGTGCGAGGGCAGGCGAAAGCGGCGGTGGGGATGACAATGTTATCATTGGTGCCGAAGCTGGCATGACCGCAAGGGGCGACAATAATACAATAATTGGTGTAGGAGCTGCTACTAACCTAGAACTTGGAAATCACAATACGATAATTGGTCAGGACGCAGGAGACGGGTTGATAAATGGGTATGGCAATACGGTAATTGGAAAAAACGCTGGTGGCCTGTTGAATGCTGGATATAATACATTAATAGGATATGCGGCAGTTACCTATGCTCAAAATTCAGTAGGCATTGGTTACAATGTATATGTGAATGCAAATAACTCAGTGGTCATTGGGGACAATATAGACCAGGTTGGTTTTGTCAAGGAAGCGGGCGTTGGCGAAGCACTGGTCTTCGACGTTAATACGGCTCACTTGACTACGGGTGGCGTCTGGGTAAATGCCTCCGACCGTGATATCAAAGAGAATATAGAACCAGTGAGCAATGCCGAAATTCTTGAAAAAATAGGCCAATTGCCCATTACCAAATGGAATTATATCAGCGAGGATGACAGAATCAAACATATTGGCCCAATGGCGCAGGATTTTTACGCCGCCTTTGGTTTGGGAAGGGACGAAAAAACCATTTCCACCATTGACCCCGCTGGGGTGGCCTTGGCGGCCATTCAGGAATTGCACAAAAAGCAACTTGAACTCGAAGAAAAAACAAAGGAAATAGATAGCCTCAAAGCTATGATGGAAGCGTTTAGGCTGGAATTTGAAGCGCTTAAAGCAAGCACAAACATAGTTAGTAAATAATAGGTATGGGTCGAGCATGAAGATTTCGGAAATCTCGAAGATTTCGGAAATCTGATTCTCACACCGATAATTAAAAGCATAAATTACCTGCCATGAAATTCCTTCAATTATCAATCATAACAATGCTCCCCTTGGTATCCATTGCACAAGGGGGTATAATAATTGGAAACGGCGCTAAAGTATTTATCAAAGATAGCCCCCATTGGGTCATACAGAATGGCAGGTTCGAGAACAATGGCGACGATTTTGTTGCCGGGAGCAGTACCGTGCATATCACGGGCAACTCGCTGACGGGATTTTCTACCATTGGTGGCACTGCCACCACTGCATTCTATAATTTGACGATAAATAAATCCAGCAATGATGTGCGATTGAACTATGATATCGAAGTGGAAGGGGATTTACAAATAAGCAACGGTAACCTAATCCTTAACAACAGCGACATCATTTTAGGCGGGAATATATTGGGGGAAGCGGAGGGTAAGCAAATAACTGGGACTACGGGCGGTACAATCATAAAAACCGTGGACTTGAACATGCCTTTGGGCGAAAACCCCGGCAATATCGGGGTGGAAATTACCTCGGTTGAGAATATGGGTTCTACCACCATCCAACGGCGGCATGTCCAATTGACCAACAACGGGAATAGCAGTATTTACAGGCATTTCAACATATCGCCTACCAACAATGCGGCCTTGGATGCAACCTTGCGGATGTATTATTTCGACAACGAACTTGCCGGATTGACCGAGAACGATATTGATTTATGGCAATACAATGGCGCAACCTGGGTCGAACTCCTCACAGATAGCCGGAACACTGCTGAAAACTGGGTTGAATCCTCTGGTATCCCTTTTTTCCATACCCTCACACTGGCTGAAAACCTGAGCCCCCCCTTGCCCGTCGAGTTGATAAGTTTTAATGCTGTAGCCAATGAGAAAAAGGAGGTTGACATATTTTGGTCAACAGCCAGTGAGTCTAATAATGAATATTTTTCGGTGGAACGCTCAAGGGATGGCGTCCAATTTGAGCAAATAGACATCGTGCCCGGTGCTGGAAGTTCAAGCGATACCCGGTATTATGCCACCATTGACCCTCACCCTTTTATCGGCATCAACTACTATCGGCTCAGGCAGGTGGATTATGACGGCAGGTATAATTTTAGTAAAACTAAATCGGTGTATATTTTAACTGACGGGCAGGTTGCTGCTTATCCCAATCCCATGCAACAGGTATTGCATATTGTGGGAGAAGGTTTTACTAAAGATGAAGAAGCCGTTATTGAGATTCATGACGCACTTGGAAAATTGGTCTTCAGCCAAATAATGGCCATCCAAAGGCAGTCTTTTCTATTGGATGTACCTGAAGTTGCGGGATTTTTTCCCGGAAGTTATTTCTTGTCCATACGGACGCCAAATGAAAATAGGGCGTTTAATCTGGTGAAGATTGGGGAGTAAGGGGCAATGCTTTCTATGTTGTCGTTGAAATTCAATTTTCAATCAATTTTTCATAAAAATCAATGGCACTTCCCTCAATTCTTCCACTAACCTGCGGTGTTATAATTATGGCCTTAATCAATTCATACTCCATTTTCGAACTTGCTTTTTCATTGTACCAACGGTCGGTCTTGGTGGTGCCAAAGTCCTTTCTCCAAACCTCCAGTGCCCCATCAAACTCGGCAAATTCAACAGCGTCAAAAGTATTGTCCACCTTGGCGGTGAACCATTTTTTTGAACCACCCGCAGTGTTCATTTCCACCATGACCTCCGACCAGCTATGGTTGCCCCTCACCACCACCTTGCTTTCAAAGCCCATTAAATTCAGCAGTGCCGAAAACGCCATTTCCCGCTCGCTGCACCAGCCGAAACTGTAAAAATCGCCGCAATCGGGGTGGCGGTATTTGGGCGATTCCGTGACCATATCGCTCAGGTACAGGCTGGGGGTTCGGTCAATATCGGCCAAGGATTTATAGCGTTGGAAGCCGGATGGTGGCTTAATTTCGGTCAGTTTCTTTTGGCTTTTCCCTGTCAAGTATTCGATTTCGTGGCGTGGGTTGGGCTTGGTCCAATGCCAGAAATAGGGGAGTTTCAGGATGCCGCCCATGTTGCAGTCGTAAGCGCCCGTGCTGGTGAAAAGGTCGTGGAGGAATTGGATTCGGAAGTAATGGGATTGGTTCAGCGAGTCGTCGGTAGCCACTTGGTTTGCTTCGCAATATTTTGTAAACGCTTGGTTTTCAATGCTTTTCACCGTTGGTAAATGGTTGGTGAGCAGAGCTTCGAGGAAGTCTGGGAGGGGGAGGGCAGGGTAGGTGTGCTTGGCGGGGGTGGCTTTGGCATTTTCGGAAGGTGCGAGGGAAGGGGATTGCCCTTGAGAACAGCCAAGGAAAATGGCAAGGCCCGACAGTAGAAGGATGATTTTCGGCATGGCTTTCATTTGAATGGTGGCTAATTATTACTTGGGCGTTCACAAGGTTCGTTACAAAACCGCTACTTAAATTGGATTTTATAGAACTTCATTCTTTTAGCACCCATTAACCATGGTGCTTAGGCTTGAAAGCGACAAGGCCCCTCTCCTTCGTTATACAGGACGTACATCTCAGTTCCATTTCTTTTTGACATTATTACCTCTTTTAGCAGCTTGCCATTAATAACCGTATCGCCAACCATTCGGTAGCGTAACTGATTTTCTACTTTGTAATAGTCTGGCAACTGGCCTTGATGCTCTACGGTGATGATGGAAAAATACAAAGTTCCAGTCCCTAACTCATTAGCTGACAAGCTGAACCGCTCATAAATTGCGATCGAATCCAAATGGAAGATGGAATCTCTGAGGTAATCGTTTTGGTTCGAAGCTGAAGTGATGATTCCAAAGTCAAAAGCATCAAACCCTGTAGAGTCCTGAAAGGAGATATGTTTCCATTCCCCATCATAATATTCATGTTGGATTTCGAAAAATGGGCCGTGACATAATACATTAACTTCCAAAGTTATGTCCACTTCCACCAAGCCTTCAGATGAGGTCAATTTATAGGAGTTCCCCAAGCTGTCTTCAAAAACCAAGGTTTCAGTGCCAGCGTATGGGAGATATGCTTGGGTCGTATCGCTTAATTCATACCAGCCAAGCCTGATATCATCGCCACATTCGGATTCAAATGGGGATTTAAAACAAGCATAGAATATGGTTGCCAGTGTCAATAAGAGAAGGTATTTTCTCATTTTGTTAGAGGATTTTAAAACCACGTATTTTAAGTGAAGGTAGTCCCTTTCAATTGGAGGGGTTATTTACCCCCTACTCACCCGCACACTCACCACCTTATACTCCGGGCAGTGCGCAATCTCATCACTCACGCTGCTCGTCACGTTGTTCACCTCCAGCTCCGGGAAGTGGAAGGTCGTGCTGAGGATGCCCGGCTTCACGTCGTCCGTCACGAGCGCCTTCACACGGCACTCGCCACGGGGGCTTTCCACCTTCACAAAGTCGCCATTGCGGATGCCCTTGTTTTTTGCATCGGCGGGGTTTATCCAAAGCACATCCTCCGTGAAAATCTTCACGTTGGGCGTCCGGCGGGTCATCGTGCCCACGTTGTATTGTTCCAAAACCCGGTTCGTCGTCAGGATGAACGGGTAGTCGGCATGGTGGTCGAGGATTTCCGCTGTCTCCACAAAATCCTTGAAAACGAACTTGCCCTTGCCCCGCTTGAACTCACCGACGTGCAGCAGCGGCGTGTCCGTGCCATCTGGTTTCACGGGCCATTGCTTGCCGTTCTTGCCGAGTTCGTCCCATTTCACGCCAGCGAAGAAGGGCACGATTTGGCTGATTTCCTCCAGCAACCCCTTGGCCGAGTAGGGCGCTTGAGCGTAGCCGAGGCGGTTCATCATTTCAACCAAAATAACGCCATCTGGCTTGCTCTCGCCGATGGGCTGGACGACCGGCTGCACCCGCTGGATGCGGCGCTCGCCGTTGGTGAACGTGCCTTCTTTTTCCAAAAACGATGCGCCCGGCAGCACGACGTGGGCGTACTTGGCCGTTTCCGTCATAAAGATTTCCTGCACCACAAATAGGTCAAGCTTGCTCAAAGCGTTCTTGACGTGGTGCGTGTTCGGGTCGCTCTGCACCATGTCCTCGCCCATCACCCACACGGCCTTCAGCTTGCCTTCGAGGGCGGCGTCGTACATTTCGGGGATGGTGAGGCCGACCTTGTCGCTCATTTTTGCCCCATAGAATTTTTCATATTGGGAATGTACCAGCGGGTCGGTCACGTCCAAGTAACCAGCTCCCTGATAAGGCTGTGTGCCCATGTCGGCCATGCCCTGCACGTTGTTCTGGCCCCGCAGTGGGTTCACGCCGCAGCCAGGCTTGCCCACGTTCCCGGTTATCATGGCGAGGTCGGCGATGAGCATGATGGCGTAAGTGCCCTGGTAATGCTCCGTGACGCCGAGGCCGTGGAATTCCATCGCCGTTTTTGCGCTGGCGTAAGTAATTGCTGCAGCACGGGCCTGCTCCCTCGGCACACCGCTCACGGCCTCCAGTTCGTCAATGTTCAGGTTCAAAATGCCTTCGCAAAACTCGTCGAAACCCTCTGTGCGGGTGGCCACGAAGCCCTCGTCCACAAGGCCCTCCTTGATGATATAGTAGAGCATCATGTTCAGCACGGCGACGTTGGTGCCGGGGCGCAGTTGGAGGAAGTGCGTGGCCAATTTGGCCAGCGGCGTGCGGCGTGGGTCAATGACGATGAGCGGCGTGCCCTTCATCGCCTTCTGTTTCAGCTTGGACCCCGTGACGGGGTGGCCAGCCATCGGGTTCGCCCCAATGACGAGGATGCACTCCGTCAGTTTCAGGTCAACGATACTGTTCGTGGCAGCGCCCGTGCCGAAGGTGCGCTGCATCCCCAATGCCGTCGGCGAGTGGCAGACCCTTGCGCAGCCGTCAATATTGTTCGTGCCAAAGCAGGCCCGAATCATTTTTTGCATCAAATAATTCTCCTCGTTCGTGCAGCGGCTGCTGCTGATGCCCGCCACGGCGTCGCCGCCGTAGGTGTTTCTTATTTCGGTCAAACGGGTGGTGAGGTAGTCGTACACCTCGTCCCAAGTCACCCTTTCGAGGACGCCGTTCTTGCGAATCATCGGGTATTGCAACCGCTCCGGGTGGTTGTAAAATTTGAAGGCATAGCGGCCTTTCAGGCAAGTGTGCCCGGCGTTCACCTCAGCGTCGAAAGGCGCTTGGATGCTGAGGATTTGGCCGTTTTTCACACTCACGTCGAGGTTGCAGCCCACGCCGCAGTAGGTGCAGACGGTGCGCACCTTGTCCTGCCCGACCACCGCTTTTGATTGGTAAATATCGTGGATGGCGCTCGTGGGGCAAGCCTGCGAGCAGGCCCCGCAGGAGACGCAGTCGGAGGAGAAAAAGTCTTGGTCAAGCCCTTTGATGATTTTACTGTCAAAGCCACGGCCCGCCACGCTGAGCACGAGCTGGCCCTGCACCTCGTCGCAGGCCCGCACGCAGCGGTAGCACATGATGCACTTCGAGAGGTCGGAAGTCATATAGGGGTGGCTGAGGTCTTTTTCCCGGTCGGTGTGTACTTTCCCAGCAGGGTAGCGCACCTTGCGGATACCGACTCGGGCGGCCACGTCCTGCAGTTCGCAGTTGCCGTTCACCTCGCAGGTCAGGCAGTCGAGCGGGTGGTCGGTGAGCACCAGTTCGATGATGTTCTTGCGGAGCTTCATGATGGCTTCGCTTTCGGTGAAAACCATCATGCCTTCGTCAACGGGCGTGTGACAACTGGCCACAGTACGGAGGTTTGTGCCATTTCCGACCTTGCCTACTTCGACGCTGCAAACCCGACAAGAACCGAATGGCTCCAGGTTGGGCGCATCGCAAAGGGTGGGCACGTAGTCCTTGCCCTTGTAGCGGCGGACGAAGGAAAGGATGGTCTCGCCCGGCACGATGGCATAGGCTTGGCCATTGATGAGGGCCGTTTTCGTAGCAACGGCGGCGGGCTGGATGGTTAAGGCTTCTGATACCATTGGTTAGGCTATTTATAGTTCTGTGGATTTTATCGAGAGCGTAAAGTTAGTTTTTTTTGATTTCAATATAGGCAGATTTCAAGCCATTCTTGTGGTTTAAAATTCAAATCGCTCAATGCTTTCTCTATCCCATGCGTGATGGTCTTATGGGAAAAACACATCAAACAATGACCGAAAAAGCACTTTATTTTCGATTCAACGACGTTTCTATCATTTCTTCCAGCCCTTTTGTATCAATGTCCGCCAACTGATTAATATAGAGGCAGCCACCGCCCGTCTTGTACTTCCCCAATTTTTCGAGCTTCTCGGCATGTGCACTGATGTCCATAATTAGGTAAAGCGTCAGGTTCGCCTTGCGGGGAGCGAATCCTATTCGGAACCAGTCCACCTCCCGACCCGTTTTGGGGCTTTTGTACCGTACGAATCCAAAACCAATGATGGAGCTGCCCCACATTTTTGGCTCCTCCCCAGTTGCTTTTTTCATCATCTCCAAAATCGCAAAACTGTCCTTGCGCTTTTGTTCCCCATCGACGCTTTTTATAAAATCTTCCACGCTTTCAGTGGTTTGCTTTGTCTTTATCTCCGCCAGTTTAGATTTTTTTTCAGTCATGGTAATGCATTCGTTTTGGCAAAGCTAATTAATTTCACGTGAGCCACATGCAACAATAAAATCGAACCGCTGTGAGCAGTATGGCACCAAACTGGGCAAAGGAACGACAGCAGTTGCAAACTTGTGGGGCGGCTTTCTTTTGAACAAACACCTGCATTCAGGATTATAACAAAGGTTCCTATATTGGCATTTCAATTTTTAATTTTTTATTACAAACCCACCATGAAAAATCTCCTTTTTTCCTTGTTCTTTATCTTTGGTTGTGCTTTTTTGTGTACCAACTGCACCTATAACCCACCCTCAAAAGGCATGGCCAAAGAAATGAAAAAAGACACCACCCTTTTAGGCAGTTATTTGTCCAAGTTGACGCTGCCACCAGGGTTCACCATTGAAGTATATGCCAGCCAAGTGGAAAATGCCCGCTCCATGACCCTCACGCCCGGCGGCACGCTCTTCGTGGGAACCCGTGACAAGGGCAGCGTGTATGCTCTGCGGGACGAGGACGGCGACATGCGGGCGGAAAAGAAATACGTACTGGCAGAGGGCCTGAACTCACCAAACGGCGTCGCCTTCCGCAATGGCGACCTTTACGTGGCCGAAATCAGCCGAATCATCAAATTCACAGACATCGAAAGCAACCTCGCCAGTCCGCCGAAGCCGATGGTAGTCTATGACAAATTCCCGACCGACGGGCACCACGGCTGGAAATACATCGCCTTCGGCCCGGACGGCAAATTCTACGTGCCAGTTGGGGCACCCTGTAATATTTGCAACAAGGAAAAAGACAATGAAATCTACGCCAGCATCACCCGCATGAACCTTGACGGCACAGCACCGGAAGTAGTGGCGCACGGCATCCGCAACACGGTTGGATTTGCTTGGCACCCGCAGACGGGCAAGCTGTGGTTTACGGACAACGGTCGTGACCAAATGGGCGACGATGTGCCGGGCGACGAACTGAACTGTGCCTCAAAGGACGGCCTGCATTTCGGCTACCCGTTCTGTCACCAAGGCGATGTGCCCGACCCAGAATATGGGAAAGGCCGCAACTGCAGTGAATTCGTGGCACCTGTGCAAACGCTTGGCCCTCACGTGGCAGCGCTCGGTATGGAGTTTTATCAGGGGAAACAATTTCCGGCGAAATACCAAAATCAAGTGCTGATAGCCGAACATGGCTCATGGAACCGCAAGAAAAAAAGCGGCTACCGGGTGATGATGGTCAATATTGACGGCGAAAAAGGAACCTCCTACAAACCATTCGTTACGGGATGGCTCAACGAAGCCACCGACGAAGTTTGGGGCCGCCCCGTTGACCTGGAACATTTGCCGGACGGCTCTTTGCTCGTATCCGATGATTTTGCAGGGGCTATTTACCGAATTTCTTTTCAGGGGGCACCGCAATAGTTTAGTTGATGAACTAAGATATCCGAAATCTTTGAGATTTTGGATATCTCTTCAGCAATTGCATTAAATCCATTGGAGCGAAGAATAAGATTAATAAGGATAAGCGTTGAAGCTGTTCAAGTTGGACCTGTTTATTGTCAAGCGTTTAGTAAGGCAAGGGTTTTTTTTCTCATTTGAATTCCAAACATTGGTTACTAATTTCACCCCCAAAATTCACCTAATGTCTGAATCCATCCAAGCCTACAACGATTCCCAATCACCTGATTCCCAAGCCATTTGCAACCTGCTCTTGCAGGAGATATGCCGCCATTTGCCGGAGGCGGAAAATAAGATATGGCATGCCCACCCCGTCTGGTTCTTAGACGAGAACCCCGTGGTGGGGTATAGCAAGATGAAAAGCGGGGCAACTCGCCTGCTGTTCTGGAGCGGGCAGTCATTTGACGAAGAAAAACTCAAGAACGAAGGGAGCTTCAAAGCGGCGGAAATTCGGTACACGGATGCCGCACAAATCAACTTAGAGGACTTGCAGCGCTGGCTTGAAAAGGCTCGTTCCATACAATGGGATTATAAGCATATTGTGAAGCGAAAAGGGGTATTGGAGCGGTTGAAATAGATATAAAAAAGCAAACGGGCCTGGTTATTCATTAGCCCGCCCGTTTGTCTTTTTGATAAATGTTGAATCCAGTTTTAACTCCAATTAATTTGGCCTATTAAGCTATTTAAATGGCCCTAATCAATCTGGTGCCTTATTATTTTGCCCACGTCCTGGAATCAATGCGGTTATTCAAAACATTATGACCATAATTCAATTTTATGAGCACATCTTGGTTGAACACTTGGTTATACTGCTTTCCGTTGGTGCACCAACTACAGTTTACCCAATATCCGCTCTGCAGGGCACCAATAAGGTGCCGTTTTATGGGGGCATAATTCACGACCCGCATGACTGGTCCACCACCATAATGCCGAACCCGATCACCTGGTTTAAATCTTTTGATTGCCATGTTTTAAATGGTTTTAAGATTAAACAATTTGGTAAAAATAAAGCCTTGATTTACATTCCGAATGCGTAAAACTGCGTACCGGGCAGGTTTTCATAAACACCTTCCAACATTACACCGCCTTTTTTGTCCTTTAGCGCATCCACCAGGTCTTCTACTTTTCGAATGGCCTTACCGTCCACTTTGGTGATAATAAAACCCTCCTGCATCTGGGTGCTGCGGCGCAGTTTGCCTGCATGTATTGACTTCACCCGAACACCACCGGCCAGGTCCAGTTTTTTGGCCGATTTTTCATCCAATGTCTCAAACTCTCCGCCGAGTATGTTCAGGATTTCGTTTTCTTCCTTTTTGACGATGCTGGTGTTGCCGCTTCGGTTGTTGAGCTTTACGTCAAAAGTCTTTTCTACACCTTTACGGTTGACCTTGAGCCTCACCACATCTCCGGGGCGATGGCGGGCGATGAGTTCCTGCAATTTGGGCGAGGTGTGAACCAGCACATCATCCACCGAAAGGATGACGTCACCCGGCTTAATACCAGCTGCGCCAGCAGCGCTGTTCGCCAAAATGCTATCAACGTAAACACCATTGGTCAGGTCCAGCTCTTTTTCCTTGGCCAACTGGCTATCCACCGTGCGAATAAGCACACCAAGAACGCCCCGCTGCACGACACCAAATTTTATCAGGTCTTCCACCACTTTGCTGACAATATTGGCGGGAACCGCAAAACCATATCCCGCATAAGTGCCTGTATTAGAGGCAATTGCGGTATTGATGCCTATCAACCCGCCGCTCAGGTTGACGAGCGCCCCGCCGCTGTTGCCGGGGTTGATGGCGGCATCTGTCTGTATAAAGCTCTCTACGGCAAACTGCTCCCGCAAGATGTTGATGTTGCGTCCCTTGGCACTAACGATGCCCGCTGTCACCGTACTGGTGAGGTTAAAAGGATTGCCCACGGCCATCACCCACTCGCCGACCTTTACGTCATCGGAGTTCACCAGCGGGATGGACGGCAGGTTTTTCTCCTTGATTTGAAGGAGGGCGAGGTCGGTGCTGGGGTCGGTGCCTACCACGGTAGCCTTGTACGAGCGATTGTCATGAAGCGTCACCTCCACATCGTCCGCATCAGCAATGACGTGGTTATTGGTCACGATATAGCCGTCAGAGTTAATAATGACTCCACTTCCAGTTCCCACCTGAGGCATTGGTTGTCCGCCATTGCCGGGGGAGCGGAAAAAGAAATTGTCGAGTGGTTGGTCCCTGAAAAAATCCCGGAAAGGTTCGGGCAGTTCCTGAAAACCATTGCCCCGCCTAACGGTGGTAGCGGTTGATTTAACGTGAACCACGGCGTCCATCACCCCATTTGCTATACGGGTGAAGTCGAGTGGGATGGTCTCGCCGTTTTCGCCTATCGTATAAACGGCCTTGCTGGAAGGCGTGGCATCCACATAATCAATTTTAAATGATTTAGTGTCATTAAACCAGAAATGGTAAATGCTCAGTGTCAATACAGAAATAAATAGAGCTGCTGCACTGGTCAGCAGAATTATCTTTTTCATGGTTTTAATTTTTTAAAAAATAAAAAGGAAGGGCTCCACCATCCGGCGTCGGTGGAACGACCTTCCCTTTTTAACTTAAAATGGATTGGATTGGAATCAAGCGCCTTTTAGAGGCCATACACTGGGGGTGGCCTCCGCCGGAAAAGGCGTTAAAACATTACGCAACTTGGATTTGGCGAGGTGGCAACGCCTTGGCTTCTTCCCGTTTTGGAATCAGAACTTGAAGAATGCCATTTTCATAGCGGGCGTTGATTTTATTGGTATCAACCACGCTTTTTGGCAAATGGAAGCTGCGTACGAACGATTGATAACTGAACTCCCTACGGGTATAGCGCTGGGTATCGTTCGTTTCCTGCTCAGTCTGTTTTTCAGATGAGATTTTCAAGTACTCATTGTCAAGCTCAATCTTGAAATCTCCTTTTTTCATGCCCGGTGCGGCCATTTCCACCAAAAAACCATCGTTGCTTTCCCTGATATTCACAGAAGGCAAAGTGGTGTTGGTGCTTGAGAAATGGTTGTTGGACCAATCGTTGAGGTCCCGAGTGAAAAAGTCGTCGAACAGACGAGGCAAGGTTGGGAAAAATGATGAACTCCATTTAATCGGTGTCATGGCAAACCTCCTTTTTTTGGTTAAACAATTAAGTTTTACTTCAAATAAGAATAGTGGCGATGAAACTGAAATTCAGTCGTCCGATTTTCGGTTTTCAAGTTTAATGCCAATCCAAATTAGGCGAATTTTGACTGAATTTATGGCCAAAATCGTGAAAAATTGACATTTTTTTTGGCAATTTGACATTTTAAAAACTGAAAAATTGTCAGTTTTGGAGGCGGTTTTTTTGATTTCTGCCATGTATTCTTGTTAGTCCCCTAGCAGCTCATTCAATAATAAACTCAAGATGCGGATGGTGCCAGTTTTGTCGATAGCGCAGCCTTCAGGCTGTCCAATTCGTCGCCCTTTAGGGCGGCGCTGATGTAAACGCCACCGAACAGGACAGCCTGACCAAAGTTTTCGGTATTGCTACCGATTGCAGGAGAGCAATAGTCTGGAAAATGATGCTAACTAATATGAAAAAGATGACCCCCCTGGGGTTTTTCCGGAACAATAAATTGTAAACTTCATTCCGATGGAAAGTAAAAACACCATTTATCGAAACGGCTAATTGAAAAACAAAGAACCAAATATAAACAGGCTTTTTAATCCAGATTAAAATCAAGGCAGCGAGGAACAATAATGCGATGGAAGCACCCAGATAAATATTCTCTGCTACCTGCTTTGCAGACGCAAAGGGTGGCGACAAGATAATTTTCTCCCGTACCAATTCTAGGTCCACCTGCAAATTGCAAGGCTCCGTCATGGTCACCCTGCACCATATATCGAGGGTTTCGCCTACCCCGATATTCACATGGGTCATGGATGGGAGTAAATGCTTGGGATAATCCCGTTTTGAAGCAGGAAAGGCACTCCCCGAATGGCCGATGATGGTTTGCCCGTCCTGCCCTATGCTGAAAGTTTGCACTTCTTTAAACGTCGGCTCAAAGGGCCAGCAATCGCCGTTTCGGTAAAAGGTCAGTCCAAAGGCATCGGGTTTTGCGGAAGCGGTCAATCTTATTTTGAACCAATAGCCACGGTGCGCTTTGATAGGGAAAAGCGGGCTGGTTTTCAGGTCAAGGAGCTGGGCATCGGCCAGTTCCTCGGCCAGTATTTTTTCGTAGGAAAGCGGCTGCTCGCCCTCCTCCAAAATCCATTGAAGGGCAGGGAGTTTCAGGGTGTCGAACTCGCCTTGTATATGGTAGGTAACGGCGGGCGGCAGGGTAGTGGTAGTGTCGGTTTGGGCACTTAAAAAACAGGGAAAAAGCAGAAATAGTAGTAGTGCCATTGCCCCAAAGTACGAAAGGTACGGATGCTGGTTGGGCGAATGAAACTTTCCAGCTTAGTTTGTTTGCAAGGTTGGAGCTAAAGGCTTTGAGAATAGGATTTGCCCCGTTTGTTCATATTTTGAAAGGGTGTTCATTCGCTGTGATTAGGTGTTTTGAGCCACAAATCTAAAAAATACTTCTTCAAATCTAACAATTAATTTGTGGTGAATAAGGGTTATACTATAAAAATTTGAAGGCTTCCTCATGCCTCTTTTCAGGAGTCTGGCTCACGCTGTAGTCGCCAAATTTATTTGGCTGACTCGCTTGATTTCATGCCTGATTTTTTATTTGAACCCCTCAAGTCCATTGGTCAGCCAAATAAATTTGGCGACCACAATCAGAATTGGTCTTTTGAGGCAGCCTCATTTTACAAACAAAAAAGGGCAACCGTCCATACAGACGGCTGCCCTTATTAAAGTAACCCAAACAGGCTTTATCAGTTATTGTCCACGAAAAGCCGCTGCTCGAAACGCTCGCCACCCACCTTTAGGCTGACGATGTAGAACCCGGCATTGAACTTACGCACGTCAATCCTGTCGCTCAGTTGCCCGACCACGCCGAAGTCCTTGCGGAGCATCAGTTGCCCGAACTGGTTGTAGATCTCCAGCACAGCCTCCTGCTCCTCTTCGAGCGGCTCCAGGCTGATGGTGACAAAGCTGCCAGCCGGGTTCGGCGCAAGGCTCATCGGCGTGTCCCGCTTCGCTGTCGCTGTTGGCACTTGCAAGTTTTCGCTCGGTTCGTCTGGCTCGTTCGCTGCCTCGTCGCAAAGGTTGGCCAGTACCGTGCTACCGTGCC
>JALHQW010000088.1 GCA_022841745.1 Saprospiraceae bacterium
AAATGGTGCAGTGAAGGGTCCTTGAGGTGGAACATGGCAAAGCCGGACTGCAAAAAATCGCCCAACGGGATTTGGGCATTTTTGTACCGATGCTCTTCAACCTCCGAAAATGCTGATTTAATGCTTCGTATCAGGGTGTCTACCATAATGTGGTCTCTTTTGGCCCCCAAAGGTAGAACACGCCAAAATTTCAATCGAATACAATTTATTCTAATAGCGAGAATCGCTGTCGTAAAGGAGGCCTTGATAAAGGACGGCTGGACGATAACTAATGACCCTTTGGTGTTGTTGTCGAAAGAAGAGGGCGGGTTGGAAACTGACCTCGGCGCTGAGAAGCTAATCACTGCTGAAAAAGGGATGAAACGGATTGGCGTCGAAGTGAAAAGCTTTATCCAGCCATCCTTGATGCACGAAGCGCATCGAGCCTTGGGGCAGTACAATTTTTACACATCAGCCCTGATGATGAAGGCTGATGATAGGTTGATGTTTCTTGCTATGCCAGTTGAGGCGCACAATTTTTTGAACGAAAAAGAAATATTCCGTCGGACAATGAGCATGTTCAAAGTGAGGTTGCTCATTTTCGACCCTGAAACAGCAAAAATTGAGTCATGGATAGAAGAATAAAAAAATACCGGGATGCTATCGTTTCTGTCATGCAGGAATACGCAGATGTCCGCAAGCACTCCGTCAACGGTTCACAGTACGAACTGATTGCCGACGACACAAATTTGCGCTACCAATTGGTATTGTTGGGCTGGCATGAAAAGCACCGTATTTATCATGTGATTTTCCATGTGGACATTATCAACGGCAAAATATGGGTGCAAACCGACAACACGGAAGATGCCATCGCCAACCTGCTGGTTGAAAAAGGAATTGGCAAAAAAGAAATCGTGCTGGGGTATTTCACGGAGTTCCACCGGGCGCATGGGGAGTTTGCGGTGGCATAGGCTTTAAACCTCCTTAAATAACCCTTTCAAATACCTTCAACTCCCCTTGATTAAACGAATAATCACCTTCCTGTTCCTCCTGATTGCCCTCACAGCATTGACGCTGCTCATTACGCTTATTCCTGAAATATTGGGGGCGGAACTGACGAGCAAAAAAGGGCAAGGCTTCCTCTTGGTTGTTTTTGGTGAAAATTATGCGTGGTGGCTTTTGCTGATTTTGGTGGTGGCAATCGCCGTGCTTTTCTTTTTCACTCCGGAGCAAATCAAAGGCATTTTCAAACGAGAAGATAAGCCCATCGCCCTCACCCCCGAAGAAACCCAAAAGAACTACGACACCATCTGCCAATACCTCCGCCAGCGCTATGAGCGGCGCAAAGACCAAAAACTGGCGGGCGACCAACTCTTCAACCTGCGCATAAAGCCCACCACCGATGGCACCTCCCCCGAAAAAGCCGAGACCTTCATCACCCTGCAAGGCAAGAAAACAGGCGCTGAAATCCAGCAAATCTTTGAAAAAGCGAGGCGGCGGCTCTTGGTGACGGGCCTGCCCGGTGCTGGCAAAACCTCCCTGCTGCTGAACCTCGCCCTGGAACTACTGGAAACCGACCACGAAAACCTCGCCGTGCTGCTCAACCTCGCCACCTGGCGAAGCGACTTCCCCAGCTTCGACGACTGGCTGCGTGAAATACTGCCTGCCGAGCTTGGCGTCACCAAACGCTATGCCGCTGAGATTTTGCAAAAAGGCCAGCTCACCCTGCTCCTCGACGGCCTCGACGAGGTGGACGAGGCGCATCAAGCCTCATGCTTAGAAGCCATCAAAGTGTATGGCGGCTATAAACACCGTGACTTTGTTATTTCCTGCCGAAAAGAGGAGTATAAAACCATTGAAAAAGACGCCCCGGTCTGGGCGCAGATAGAGGTGCTGCCCTTGACTGAAAAGCAACTGCTCACCCAACTCGACTGTGCCGACCGCCGAGACTTCCCCGAAGCACCAGACCTGAAAGCGGCACTGCTACATGACCCGCTGCTGCTGAAAGTGGCGGAGACGCCGTTTTATTTGAATTGTTTGCAGTTGTTGTTTCGGGGTGGGAGTACGCTTTCGGAATTGAAACTATATACAGAGCCTGAAATTGAAACAATCAGTAAAATATACGCTCATCATATCAACAAAAAAATACCAGTTCCAAAAGACCTGCAAATAGGACAAGCTGCTTTGCATTTGGAAAATAATATCGTGGTTCGTTTTGTGGAGCAGGAATTGGCGAAGCCATGCAAGCACGGCTCATCAGAAAAGGTGCGACATTGGTTGGCCTTCCTCGCTTCAAGAATGACACAACGAAACAAGGTGGTGCTTGAATTGGTGGATTTGCAGTATGGTTGGTGGAGGTGGAAAAGTTTAAATTTATTGCTCCCAAGATTTGTAGAAGGATTTTCTGTTGGAACCTCAAACAATTTAGTAATGGCATTAGTGCTGACAGTTGCGATGATTGCTTTTGTTTTTCTGTCAAGTAGTTCGTCTTTAATAAAAAAGATAATCGCACCATTTACATTAGCTGTGTTTATCTATTTTGGAATGCTGATAGTTCTTGGCTTTTTAAACATCACAATATGGGTTTTGGATGTCCTTCAAACTCTAATCACAAAAAAAAGAAGCACAATTTTTATTGAGACAAAGGATAAAAATTGGAAATTGAAATTACCTAAGAAATTATCAAAGTTTATTTTTATACCAATAACTGTTACTTTAACAGCGGTCGTTACATATTTTATTAACCCATCTCATTTTGATATACCAAATACCAATGGAAGCCTTTGGAATGCAATTATTTTTTTTATTGTTATGTGGATTGTGATGAGTTTAGAAGCCTTTTTGGATGATTCTTATAGTCAAGGAACTTACGCGCTCCAAATCACCACCCCCTACCAACGCTTCACCGCCTCTGCCAAAGCCCTACACTTCTCCATCCTCCAGCACTGGCTCCTCCGCTGGCAGCTCTACCTTGCCGGGGTGCTGCCCCTACGCCTCGTTGATTTCCTCCACGAAATGACCGCCCGCCACCTCCTCGAAACGGACGGGGCGACATGGCGGTTCAGGCACCGCATTTTGCAGGAGTATTTTGCGGGGCAGTGGCGGGAATAATCACCAACTCACCCTATTTTTGCTCCATGATATCAGCAACACCAAACCGTCCATTATTAAATGTCATCCAGTTCTGTCCTGAAACCGGGGAACTTGCCGGACATACCTACGGCATTTTTTACATGGTTTGCGACGACCCTACCTGTGATTGTGGCTATGCGGTTCTGAAATTCCACTCGGACAGCGAGGAAGAAGCGCTTGTTGGGGTACTGGAAGTCAACGTTCACGAACGGACACTGACCTTGCCCGATGAATGTCCCTCCCTGTCGGCTTATATCAAAGAGAC
Source organism: Saprospiraceae bacterium (assembly GCA_022841745.1). Taxonomy (GTDB): domain Bacteria; phylum Bacteroidota; class Bacteroidia; order Chitinophagales; family Saprospiraceae; genus UBA6168. Next base: position 3,377 of record JALHQW010000088.1, read on the forward strand.
CCTGGAAGCTGGCATGCAAGACACGGATTGGCACAACCTCGAAAGGGGCTATTACCTCTACAAAAACATACTCGCTGAGGACTTTGACGTGGAAAGCCTCGAAATAGGGTTTCCTGACGAAGTGGTGGATGACCCTTCGATGATGCAGGCTTATTGTAATTACCTGCCTGCCGCTGCTGTTTTTACCGTAGAGGATAATGGGGAAAAACACACTGTTGTTGACCAATACTGCATCAATCCGGAATGTGGTTGCACGGATGTTTACTTGAGCGTTATTGGTGTGAGCGACGAGCCGGAAGGCATAAACTACAATTACAGGACAAAGAAGATTGGTGCGAAAACAACTTCTTTAAACCTTGACATGGCTGATGGTTTTGTGAGTCAACTGCATCAAAAACATCCTGACTTTGATGAACAACTTGCCAAACGGAACCGAAACATGCGTTCCCTTTTTGCAAAATATTTGCGCAAGCACAAAACGCAAAGCCCGGCCCCGGTTTTCAATGCAAAAAAAATAGGCCGAAATGACCCTTGCATCTGCGGAAGTGGTAGGAAATACAAGAATTGTTGTGGTAAATCGAGGTGATGCTACCAACGCTTCACCGCCTCCGCCAAGGCCCTCCACTTCTCCATTCTCCAGCATTGGCTTCTCCGCCGGCAGCTCTACCATGCCGGAGTCCTGCCCCTGCGCCTCGTCCATTTCCTCCACGAAATGACTGCCCGCCACCTCCTCGAAACGGACGGCGCTGCTCAGCGCTTCTGCCACCGCATCTTGCAGGCGTATTTTGCGGCGCAGTGGAAAGAAAATAATTCCAAAACAGCGTAGATTTGGAAATCATTTCAGCATAAAATCACCTGAAATTTGACTTACCAATCCTTCCTTCCGGCACCTAAGCTTCAGCCATATATTGACAAATATTGGCTGCTAAGGGGTTGTTTGCCAGAGGCGGAAGTTGTTTCTGTCCTACCTGATGGGTGTACGGCGCTCTGTCTCAACTTGGGGGAAGATTACCGTTCGCTGAATTTTGGTACACAGGTGAAGCACGAGGGGATTTACCTCATCGGCGCTGCGCTGCGGATTGACGAGCAGGTACTCCAAGGAACAGTCAATCTCCTCTGCATACAGTTCAGGCCGGGGGCTTTCACGCATTTTTACAGGTATGGGGCGATGGCAGGTTTTACCAACAAGGTACAGGAGTTCGAGCCGGGGCTGTTCCCCGATATCCGCAAAATCATCCAGCATTTCGTGCCGTACCTCGACCAGTTCTTCCTCGACCGTTTGGAAATTCCCAAGCACTCCATTTTAGAGATAGTTAGCAGCGTGGAGCAGTGCAACGGGCAGGTTCGTATCGGCGAACTGACAAAGCGGTATTTCATCACAGAGCGCCAGTTGGAGCGGCATTTCGACCGGCACTTGGGCATTTCTCCGAAGCAGTTCATCACCTTGACGAGGTTCCGTCATGCCCTCCACACCGTTCAGTGCAATGAACAGGGCCGCAGCCTGTCGGAGGTGGCCTGGGACTGCGGCTACTTCGACCACGCCCACCTCACCAACGACTTCAAGCGCTACCTCGGTAGTACGCCCACCAGCCTCATTTTGTCGGATTTTTCCAAGACCATAGCCTTGCAGCAGGGATAGCTTTGCTCCATTGAAAACTAATTATTCATGGAAAAGCAATTCAGAACCATCTCCCTGCTGGTCGCCGGGCTTGTCGTTTTTAGTTTCTTGGGATTTTACAAAACCTATTTTCACCTGTTTCCCCAATTCCGTGGAACGGCAGGAGTGGTACATTTCCATGTGCTGACCGTGCTGTGCTGGTTTGCCATGCTGGTGGGGCAGGCGGCATTGGCAGTGAAGGGCCGGCTGGATTTGCACCGGAAAATCGGGAAAGCCTCTTACCTGCTTTTCCCGCTTATCCTGTCCGGCTTTGTGCTGATGGCCGATTATGGGCAGACCCGCCACAAGGAACCGGCCCTGCTCGGTGCCACGATGTTCGACGCTTCGCTGTTCGCCTTGTTCTACGTTCTCGCAATCTGGAACCGGAAGAACCCAACCTATCATTCCCGTTACATGGTGCTGACGGCGCTCCCGTTCATCAATCCCGGTCTTGGGCGGTTCATTGGCCCAGAAGTGAGCATTACCGTGGAGTTCTTATTGTTGGCGCTTTTATTGGTACTGGCCATTGTCAAAAAACAAGTTTACAAGCCCTATCTGGCAGGCTTGTGCGGTTTCATTGTGGCAATGGGGGCCGTCGTGTATGTTTCAATCATTAATCCGGCGATATTGGAAGGGCTGTGGGATAGGATTTGGGGATAAGGCTGCGCTCGACATTTTCCTGACGCCTTCGAGGGCGTATCAGGAGCTGGTTAAAATAACAGTGTCGAGACAAGAACCAGCCGTCATTTTTTTACCACCCCACCCCACCATACGCCTTCCCCTTGCTGTATTTTCACAAAATACCGCCCCGCTGTCAAGCCCGAACCATCTACTTCCAGCAAGGGACTATTCCCGTAATATTTAGCCACTGGCCTGCCAAACAGGTCGAATAAGGTGACTTCCACAGGTTCGGCGTAGGCGTCTTCCATTTTCAAAAAAAAGATACCGCTCGTTGGGTTGGGGAAAAGCGTCAGGCTGCTGTCGTGGCCTGTTGTTTTTGTATCGAGAATGGTTGGGTCGCAGGTGCTGGCACCAATGAGTTGGCTGAGTTCGTTGCAGAGGTAGTCGTAGTTGCTGCCCGCCTCCGCATTGAGGGGTTGGAGGAGCAAATCGGTTTGCTCAATGGGGTCGGTGGGCAGGTGGTAAAACTCCTGGTGGCCATCGTCAAAATGTAGGAGCTTGTAGGCGAGGTTGCGGATGGCCTTGCCGTCCACGGGTTCGGGCTGGGGATTGAATTGCTCGGTGAAATTCCAGTCCCTGACCGCATTGGTCTCGTTTTTCAAAATGGGCAACAAGCTCTTGGAATCAACGGGCTTGCTGGCGGGAATCTCGGAGGGCCAGCCGTCGAAGCCAGCCATTTCAAGGATGGTGGCGAAGAGGTCTGGCGTGCTCACGAGCGCCTCGCTGGCACGCCCAGGCGACGCAACCGCCGGGCCAGCAATGATGAACGGGACGTGGACCCCGTACTCGTAAATCGTGCCTTTGCCCTGCGTGGTGTCGGGGATTTGGGAAACCCGTTTCAGGTTGCCGTTGTCGCCGATGAAGATGATATTCGTGCTGTTGAGTTGGCCCTGCTGGTCGAGCCATTGCAGCAGGCGCCCCAATTCCGAGTCCATCGCTTCCGTCATAGCCCGGAAATAGCTTTTCGGGTTCTGGTTGATGTGCATCTGTGTACCCGTCAGCCCCGGCACGGTATGCAGCGAATCGGGCGGCAGGTGAAAGGGCGTGTGGGGAGCGTTGAACGCAAGCCAAAGAAAAAAAGGCTGGCTGCCGTTCACTTCGTTGAGCCAATTGATGGCATCGTTCACGGTTTCGGTAGTAGCGTAATTGGTGACAGTGACAGGGCTTGCGCCATCCACCACTTTTTTCCATTTATAATAATTGGGGATTTCACCCAGAAAATTGCCCGAATAATGGTCGTAGCCCATGAGGTTCGGGTAAATCAGCGACTGCGTCGTCTGCTGGTTGAGGTGCCATTTGCCGATGTTCGCCGTGGCATAAGTGACCGGGGCAGCATTTTTCAGCAACTTTCCAATCGTGATTTCCGAAGTGTCCAACTCATTGTATTCCGGGCCTGAAATAGCCGTGCCGACGCCCGTGCGGAAGGCATACCTCCCCGTCAGCAGCCCCGCCCGGGTGGGCGAGCAATTGGGGTTCGACCAGGCATTGGTGAAGCGCACGCCCCTGCCCAACAGCGAGCGGACATGGGGCATATTGGCCGTGTCTTGCGCATTTTCGTAAAAACCGCAGTAGTCCGTGCCAAGGTCGTCGGCGATGACCAGCAGGACGTTTTGCTGGGCAACCATTTGCGAAGCAAAAAAGAGGAAAAGCACGGGGGACAACAGGCGCTTTTTCATCGTTGAACCAAGACTTTAGCGGTGGTTTGTTTTGCGCCATTTTTTATTTGCAAAAAATAGGTCCCAGCGGGCAACTGGCTCGTGTCGAAGCTGTAATTGATGGCGGTTTGGACGTTTTCTATCTGCCCAATCAATGCGCCTGTCGGGCTAAAAAGCGAGGCGGTCAAATTGCTGTTGTAGGTCGGGATTAAGAAGAACCTGACTTGGTCGCTCGCCGGATTTGGATAAACGCTGAAGACGATTTGATTGTCAATATCGTTGGCGCTGGTGAACACATCCACCGACTCGTTGATGACATTGTGGCCCGAATTGGGGCCTGTATTGCCGGGCTGCACAATGCCGAAGAAGCGGGGGCCGAGCACATAGGGGTAAAGGGGTTCTTGCGCCTCGTCAATCGTTACGAAATAAGCATAAATGCCCTCCTGGTATTCAGGCGTGATGCAAAAACGCCCATTGTACTGGTCGAGGTCGCCCAAGCCGTTGGCGTATTCAAAATCCTCCACGTAAGCGCCCAAGGGATAAGTAGCTAGCGACGGGCCGTAGTCGGAAGCTGGCAGCACCGTGCCGTCGGGCAAGGTAGTCCGGTCGGTGATATTGCGCAGACGGTAACTGGTGCGCATCCGTTGGATGGGGCCAGTGCCGTCGGTGTTGGCAAAAGCATAAGCGCCATAAATCGGGAAGCCGTCGAATGCAAAACCGATAAGCGGAGAATGCTGGGAACTGTCCGCATCGTCGTACAAGCAGGTTGGGTTGACGTGCAAGTGGTACTCGTGCATATTGTTCGGGTGGCCGAGGCAGGGGTCGAAGGTCTCCATTTCGAGGTGTTCGAAATAAAAAGCGTTTTGGAACCAAGTATCTGCACTCTCCCAGCTTTTGGCGTCCTTGGGGTTATAGATGGATACCCCGTTGGTCCAAATGCCGATATGGCCGTAAGGTGTCAGGGTTTTTGTTCCCATTTTCTCCTGTGGGTTGAGCGTGATTTTGAACACGTAATTCTGGCTTTCGGGAAACCAGGGGTTGTTCGGCCAATCGTAGTCGATGGGAATCCAGTCAGCGATGTCATTGGTACTGACGTAAACGTTGTTGGCAGAATATTGCACCTGCTGCACGTTGGTCGAAATACCGCCAAAGCCAGTTTCTCCAGTTGTGTTGACAATCCAGGAGGTGATGGCGGGGTTGGTTTGTGCTGGTAGCCAGCCTGTAAGGGAAACGAGCAGCAGAAAAACGAGTGGTCGCATGGTGTGGCAAGGATTTAGGCAAGGGCAACAGGTGTGCTGCTACGGTATTGCATTTTGTGTGAAAGGTTGTCTGATAGTTTTTTGTGGAAAAGGTTTAAAGTTAGAAGAAAAATAATGACGGCGGCTTGTGCCACCGCCTCGAAAAGTACGAGCCCCGATTGCTATTGGGATGGCGGCTCTGGCACGGAATCTTGCAGGAGCATTTTGGTGGGCAGTGGCGGCAAGCCTAAATACTATTCACTTTTTCTTCACAACCTCACACCTCCCCGCCCGCAAATCCGCCTCCACCTTGGAAAACTTGCATTTGACGACACTTCCATCGGGGTATTTCACTTTGACCAAGCTGCTGCCATTGTAATTTCGGAAAGGGTCGGGTTTTGATGTGCTTCCATGAGACAGGCCCAGGAGCTGTTGGGCGACGTATGCGGCCATATAACCATCCAATTCCTCCGGCCTCGAAGGGTTAAAACCGGAAGCCGATGCACCCATCATAAAGGATTTTGCCATGCCCCAATTTTGGGGATTGGCTGCAAGTTTCGGGATTTCCGGGGCGATTTTGGCGGCGGTCGCTGCGAGCGCCCCGGCTCCTTTCATTAACCGCTCACGGTCAAGAAAGGCAAAAAAAGCGGCCAGTCCATTGCCAAAATGTTCGAAGAACTCGGCATCGGCGCTCATTTTCTTGGGTATCCACTCAAGGCAAACCGCCCGCAAAACGGTTTCAGTCCATTTGCCAACGTCAACCATTTCGTAGTCAAAGGCAAACCGGGCGAAGGTATCGGGAGCATCGGCGGCCAAGTCCCTCACCTTGTCGGGAATTTGTCGGAATTCCGGGCTTTGCTGGAAGGCATCCAACCACTTGTCGAGCAGTGCTTGGTTCATTTTTGGCTCATCGTACTCGTATTCCTCGTCTTCGTCATCGTCATCGTCCAGCTCGTCCATGCGCCGTTCTATGTTTTGGACAGCCGCTTGAAATAGCGCATCGGTGTCCCTTCGAGGGGCAAGTTCAAAGTCCCCCTCTTCCAGATAATATGAATATTCGTCATACCCCCCTTCGATGCAGGTTTGCAAGTAATCATCAGTAAGCGAGTCGAGGGTTTGGGAATCAAATGCAATGCGGTAAGTATCGTCAGGCCCGCTTGGCAGTTCCGTGATTTTGCCGTGCCAATTGACTGGCGCTCCGATTTCTTCTGGCATGAAGCCTTCAATTACTTTTACGTAGTCGTTGATTTTGAATTTCATGATTAAACTGTTTGATTTAAAAAAGCCCATCCCTCACATCCTGAAAACATGCACCCAACCAATCTTATCCTTCGGCACCAAGGATTTAATGGTTTTCGCCAATTCCACCTTGTCCATGGCGCTGCTGATGAGCTGCCCTTCCAGCACGGCGTACCAAGCTTTTTGCAGGCCCAACCCCTTGAAATTGCGCTTATAGACAGTGGCATGTATCGCTCCCCACAATTGGTGGTATTCGGGCAGCAGCTTGGGTTGTTTTTTGAGCAATGCCTGGATTTTTTCCTCAAACTCCTCCCGGTTGGCCTTGCTCTCCATGAAATAGGCCAACTGCTCCGAGGGGCTTTTGTCCGCCCAAGCCTCCTTTCCGTCGAAGGGCAGGGAGGTGACGATGCCGTACTTTGCCTTGGCCTCTTTCAGTTGGTCGTTGAAGGAGGAGCGGTAGCCACCTCCGAACCGGACGTTGTAGGGCATTAGGAAGCCGTCGTAGATGATTTTGCCCTTAAATGGCAGCAGCACCGCCTCCACCATGCAGGGCAAGGTGGCGTAGTGCATGACCATTTCCAAGGGCGTACTCAATGCCAACACCCCGTAGGCGTAGTTGTCGTCGGTGAAAATGGCGTGCTCCTTCAGTTGCTTCATCATTATGAACCGCCCAGAGAGCCTGTGCCGGAAGCCAGCTGCAATGTCAATTTCCTCGGCGGACAGGCCAAACGGGTTTTCCCGGAGAAAACCATCCAGCACCTGGTTGTCCTTGTACAGGGCCTCCCTGGCTTTCGCCTTTAGGCCAAAATCTTTGTCAGCCATGAATTGCTCCACGCTGACATTGCCTTTCACATGCCCCTTTTTTTGCCCCGCATACAGCAGCAGGGCATGGTGCAGCCGGATGAACTGGTTGTAATCTCCTTCGTTGAGTCGCATGGTATTGGATTTTTTGCAAAGTTGGGCCGCTTATCGCCTACGCCCAAACCGTTCCGAGAATTTCTTTTTGCCGCAGCAAAGGTTGAAAACTTTGCCGCTGCCGCAAGGGCAAGGCTCGTAAATGCCCACTAACTTCAATAGCTCCGGCGTCATCTTCATGCCCTGCTTGTGCTTGAACATGGCATACTGTTTTTTCAGCCGCTCGATGTAAACGGCATCCAATGCCGTAGTTATGAATGATTCGAGCAGTGCCTCGGCATGGGGCGATTGAATGTTCATGTAATCCAACGCTGGGCCTTTGAATATTTTGAGCATGTCTTCGGGCATCCCGTGGCTCCATTTTCGATAAAAGGACATAGCTTCCCAACCGTAGGAAATGGTGGCCACTTGCCCCACTCTAAACTCCGGCGACACTTGCAGCACGGCGATGATTGCCCGGCGGCAGTCGCAGGTCTTGTCGTCACAATACATTGGCATGAAGGCATAATCGCCATCAGGTATATCCTGGTGGTTCCTGAAGCTCAACGAGCGAACTTGCTTCATGGCTATTTTTTCAAAATGGGCGTAAAATCCTGAATAGGTCATGATTTTTCGATTTATTATTTGAACAACCCCGCCTTCTCCCACCTCGAAATGAGGGCAGTCCTGCGGGCATAATCTTTCTTCAATTCCAGCATCCGTTGGCTGAAAGCCGCTGCTTTACCTTGGTATTCCGCCAATTCCTTCAAATCCTTCAAGGCTGCGGTGGCAAGGTCGTAGGATTTCCCGGTCTGGCGCTCCAAGTTGAAGGGGAGGCTTTTCCAAAGTGCCTGCTCTTGGGGCGCCAACTGCTTCATGCGTTGTACGTGTGCAGCCTTTGCCTCGGCAGCTTCTCGCTCCTTGCGTTCCTTTTCCTTTTGGGCCGTCAGCGATTTCAGTTCAGCGCCAGTGACCTGGACGGGCTTCGGGGCAGCGCCTTTCGGAGCGAACTGTTCGAGCCGCTTCCGCAACTGCACGTCCAGCCTCGGCTCAGACTTCAAGAGGCGGGAAAGCCACTCAACCCGCTCTTTTTCAGGCAGTTGCGCCAGCAATTTTTCATAATCAAGGGAGGCAGCAGCCAAGTCGGGGCTAAGGGCTTGGGCAGCCGAGACGAGGTCGTCGTCCATCTCGAAAAAACGAGTGAAGGCTTTCAAAGCGGCGCTCATCCGCTTCATGTTGGGCGGCACGGGCGGGGTCTTGCTGCTTTGGGCTTCCTCTTCATCGTCGTCGTCCTCCTCATCGTCCTCGTCCCGGCCTTCTTGCTGCGCAAACGAGACCGAGGCAAGGTACAGCGACCGGTAATCGCCGTTCAGGATGTCGTCACGCAAGGGGGCAAGGTCGCCAAGGTCATGGTCGTCCTCTTCCATCCAGCCGCCACCCTCTTCGTCATTGAATTCAATGTCGAGAAGAAGGTATTCGCCCCGTTTCAACAACTCAATATGGCAAGAATACTCATCACCATATAGGTAAGGCTTGATGGCCTTTTCATCCACCAGCTTGGCAGGCAAGCGGAACATCAACCGCCTCGTGCCCCAATTGGTAAAGTAGAGCATGGCGTCGAAATATTTTTCGAGCACCGTCTCTGGTTTGTGCTTAAAATTGCCGTATTGGTAAGTGAAAGTGGCAGAAGTGCTGCTCACTTGGCCGTGGCTGGAAAGCCCATCGACTTCCCGTCGCTCGCTTTCTGTCAGCGGGCGGTCAATGGTCTTGAACTTATAGCATTGGAATTCGCTCATAGTTGTTTCATTCTAAATTCGGGCTAAATTTACGCTGCGGTTTTGGTTTCAAATACGAATCAACATGGAACTGACAAAAAACGTGAAACGCCAAATCCGTAACCCGGGAGTTTTAAATTAATGACGCAAATTATGAAACCTGGAAAAAACGACAAAAAAGCATACTTGCGGTTCACCCCCGAAGAATTGGCTTTTTTGCAGGACAACACCTGGCAAATGGCAGATTCGTTTGGGTTGGACAGACGCATCGACACCCTGAGCGGCAAAAGGGCTGTGGGCTTTTACGCCTGGGATTTGGAATGTCTTCAAGATGTGGCCGAATGCGCAAGAAAAAATGCCCCTGTCGAGCAGCAGGGAATGATTGACGGCCTCATTCAAAAATTGATTGCTAAAGACTCCGAATAGAGGAAGGCAGGGAATAACGCAAGCCCGAAAAAACCTGAAAAAACGGAGTTAGTGGGATGTTCTAACTGACACAGTTCCTTTCGAGAGGCGGGGTTATCAAACCCCGCATTTCCGGAAATGCGGGGTTTGATAACCCCGCCTCTCGAAAAGGGTCGGGAAATTTTAAAGACCCTTTCATTTTCATCAATAAAAAAAACGCACCACCAAAACGGACTATATAAAAGAACCTTTTAACAATAATATCCAATGCCATGATTCAACCCAAGTATTACTTCTACCCCAATCCCCACGACGAATACGCATGGACTAAATGCCCTAAATGCGATGCAAAGACCAAATTGAGGAAATTTTGCTTGATGATTCATTATGAGGACAAGCCGTTAAGATTTCACAGGATGCTTTCACTCAGAATGGACTGTAAATTATGTACGGAGTGCGAGCTAATTATCAAGAAAAAAACAGAAATCGAATCTTACTTGAAAATGGCGGTGGAGTCATGGGGGATGAAATTCAATCCCAAAAATTACCTTGTTTTCGGCACAATGGAAATGCAGGATTGGAAGCAAAACCAACTAACACCGATTGATCCGTCGAAGGCTTTGGAAAAAATAGCTCCTTTCAAGGATGTCCTGGATTTCAAAATCCAGCCGGCGGGTTGGTATTTTACGGGAGATAAAGGGTAATTCATCATCATGGAACTGGCAAAAAACATAAAACGCCAAATCAGGGAACTGGCCCATCTACTTTACGAAAGGGAACTGAACGCCGAACTTGCCAAACTGGACGCCCATTTCGAGCAGTGGCGGCAGGGCAACCTTTCGCCCTTTTACCTTGCTGCGCAAATCCATGAATTCCACCAAAAACCTGCGAGGGAGCTTTTCAACAGTTTCAGCCAAGACAGCCTGTTTCCAAGCTACGTGGCCAAGGCCATTGCCGATGGAAGCCTTTCGGAGGCGGAAGTGGCGTCGGAGGTCAGAGAGGCTTTGGCCAGGCAAATCGCTTTTTATGAAAGCGAGGAGTAGCCCTCACCCCAGCGCCACCAACTCCCTCAAATCCTCGTTGCTCAGGTTTTCAGCCTACCGTCCCCAATCTGCCGCCTCGATGCCTCCACGAACTGATGGAGCTTGAGTTTCAGCAGTTCCGACGACAAGAACTCGGTGATGTACTCAGCAACTTTCACGTTGGTTTTGTCCAATTGCAGCAGTTCGATTTACTCATGGTTTGCCTCCCGCTGTAGGGTCTCTTTGAGTGGTGTGATTTCGATGTACTGCGACCAACTCAATTGTCGTGACAGCGTCACGAATATCTCAGTATCAGGAAATTGACTTGCAAACTGTATCATCCGTCTCAGTTTTTTCTCCTCGAAGTTGCTCCTGTATTCCTCCACCAATTTTGCAGACAACGTCGGCAAAATCAGTTTGCCATACTCCGATCGCTTGTTTTGCAGCACTTCCTCGTTGATGCGCCTAACGATGTTGCAGTACGGCAGTATCACACGAAGTTACATAGCGGTTTAGGCACCGCATTTTCAGGCGTATTTTGAGGGGCAGTGGGAGGAGGAACCCGGTTATTTCAAAAAGAAGCCTTAACTTTACTGAAAATAAAGTAGCCATGCCCAAAGCACAGCCGCAGCCATTCGTCCGCATTTACAAAAAAGGCGAGGAGCCTGACGATATTTTTTACTGGCTCTCCCGCCCGCCCGCTGAGCGCCTGCGGGCACTAGAAGAAATCCGTAAACAATACAACGACTGGAAATATGGTGCTGGACTCCAATTTCAAAGAGTTTATACAATTGTTAAATGCCCACGGGGTTAAGTACCTTGTCGTTGGCGGGTTTGCCGTTGCCTTTCACGGGCACCCCCGCTACACGAAGGACATTGATTTCTGGATTTGGGCGGAGCCTGAAAATGCGGAGCGCATCATCCGGTCAATCCAAGACTTCGGACTTGGTTCGTTGGGCCTTCAGCCTTCCGATTTCCTCAACCCGGAAAATGTCATACAGCTTGGCTACGAGCCGAACCGAATTGACTTGCTCACCCAAATGGAAGGCATTGACTTCGAGGAATGTTACAGGCTGCGAGAGGAGGTCGAGTTTGAAGGTATTCCACTAAATTTCATTGATTTAGACCACCTCTTGGTAAGCAAGCGCATCGCCGGGCGGCTCAAGGATTTGGCAGATGTAGAAAAACTGGAAAAACAAAAATTGAAGAAACGAAAAAAATAGATTGTTTAGGTTATTTGACCGCCTGCCACCTCCTCGATACGGACAGGTTCCGATAGCGCTTTCGGGGTGGCGGTTTAAGCACCGCAGCTTATAGGCGCATTTTGCGGGGCAGTGGCGGGAGCAATAACCCTCACCCCAGCGCCACCAACGCCCTCAAATCCTCGTTGCTCATGTTCCCAATCCAGCTCTCCCCGGTGGCCACGGTCAGGTTGGCAAGGTCTTTTTTCTTCCGAATCATTTCATCAATCTTCTCCTCGAAAGTGCCCTGCGTGATGAGCCGCCAGACCATCACGTTCTTTTGCTGCCCGATGCGGTAGGCCCGGTCGGTGGCCTGCGCCTCCACGGCGGGGTTCCACCAAAGGTCGTAGTGGATGACGTTGCTGGCGGCGGTCAGGTTGAGGCCCGTGCCGCCCGCTTTCAGGCTGAGGATGAAGGTGTCGTTCTCGCCGTCGAAACTGGGGGGCGACTGGAAGGCTTCCACCATTTCGTCCCGCTTGGGGCGGCTGGTGCCGCCGTGCAGGAAGAGCGGCGTTTTGCCGTAGGCATCCTCGATGATGCTTACCAGCAGCTCGCCCATCTCGTGGTATTGGGTGAAAATCAGCGTCTTTTCGCCGTTGGCGTAAATCGTGTCGAGCAGGCTGAGCAGCAGTTGCGCCTTGCCGGAGAAGTCGGGCGATTTTGGCCCTTTTTTCAGGAACTGGTGCGGGTGGTTGCAGATTTGTTTCAGCGCCGTAATCATTTTCAGCACCTTGCCTTGGCGCTTGTTTTCTTCGCTTTCGTCAAAAATGGCCTTCATCTGCTGTTTCACAACCGACTCATAAACAGCCGCTTGCTCCACCGTCAGCGTGGCGAACTGGTTGTTCTCGATTTTGTCGGGCAGGTCAGCGATGATGCTCTTGTCCGATTTCAGGCGGCGCAGCAGGAACGGGGCAGTCACCTTTTTGAACAAGGCCGCCGCCTGCTGGTCGCCGTCCTTCTGGATGGGCCTGCCGAACACATCCGTGAACTGCTTGGGCGAGCCAAGGTAGCCCTTGTTCGTGAAGTCCATGATGCTCCAGAACTCGCTTAGGCGGTTCTCCACGGGCGTGCCGCTCATGGCGATGCGCACCAAAGCAGGGATGGCCTTCACACTCTTGGTCTGTTCCGTCCCGGCGTTCTTGATGTTCTGTGCCTCGTCCACCACGGTGCAGTACCAGGGCTGTTTTTTCAAAAAAGCGTTCTCGCTGCGAGCAATGCCGTAGGTGGTGATGACCACGTCGGCCTCAGCCACATCGAACGAACGTTTTTGACCATGATAAACGGCGGCACGGAGGCTGGGGGCGAACCGCTCGATTTCCTTGCGCCAGTTGGTGAGCAGTGACGTGGGCACGATGACGAGCGCCTTTTTTTCCGACAAAAGCCCCTCCTCCTTGTAGCGCAGCAGGGCGGCGATGACCTGGAGTGTTTTGCCGAGGCCCATGTCGTCGGCCAGCAGGCTGCCGAGGCCGAGGCGGGTGTTCTTCAGCATCCAATCGTAACCCGACCGCTGGTAGGGGCGCAGCGTGGCGTTCAGCCCTGCGGGCAGTGGCACTTCCGTCGGCTGCACGTACTGCCGGATGAGTGCCGCCGCCTCGTCCGTCAGGCCGATTTTGGAACCCAGGTACTCCTCGGCCAGCAACACTTGCAGTGCCTCGAAGCCTTTCAGCACGGGCGGTTCTTCGAGTTTTTGAAACAACTTAATGAGTTCGTCCTCGTCCACCAGCACGTACTGGTCGTGGATTTTCACGATGCCGTTCAGGTTGCGCACCATTTTTTCAAACTCGCTCACCGACACCAACTGGTCGCCGAGGGCCACCTGCCAGTCAAAGGCCATCAGGTCGTCGAAGCTGAGGAACGAGCCTTCGTCCTTGCTCGGCTTGCGCTTGGCCAGTAGCGTGGGCTTGGGCCGCACGAGGTGCTTCAGCCCCTTGGGCAACAGGATGCGGATGCCGAACAGCGAGAGGGCTGGCAGCATTTTCAGCAGCACTTCCACGAACTCCTCCTCGTCGAAGACCAGTCGTTTCTTGCCCTGCGATTCCACGATTTCGTTCAGTTGCGGGAAAAATTCGGCCAGCAGCAGCACGTCCTTCAGCACGTCGAACTTCACGTCGGCATATTTTTTCTTCGTAAAGACATCGCTCAACGGCACGGGCGGTTCTATCGGCACGGGGCGGTACTCCACGGCCAGTTCGATGCCGAAGGGGCCGTCCATGTCCTCCACCTTCACCATCGGCACATAGTCCTTGTGGGTGAGGTAAAAATTGTTGAGCCAAAGCTGGAGCAGTTGCGGGGTATCTGGGTGGATTTTATGACCCGTGATTTTGGTTTGCACCTTCGAGGTCTGGTAGTCGCCGAAGTAGCTGTACCGTGTGCTGCCCTTCGTCACAGTCACGTCCACCTGTTGTTTGTGCTTTTCAAAATTGGTGGGCTTGCCCTCCGTCGTCCAAAAAAACAGCTTGGGAAGCGGGTGCTCCTCGTGCCATGCCGCCTCGTTGATGCAGTGGCCGATGAACAGGGAGCAGAGCGTATTGAGCGTTTCCGCAGGGCTTTGGCCCAGCGTTTCCTTCCCTTTTTCCACCGATAAAATGCCCAGTGGCAGTGCAGCCGCCAGTTTTTCAAACAAGGCCGCCACCTCCTCCACGATGACGGCGGGCAGCCAGCGAATCCGGTACTCGCCCTTCCCACAATCGAGCAACTGCGGCATGATGGCCCCGTTTTTTGCCAAAAACAAGGAGAAGTTGAAGACCTCCATGAGCGCCGCAATGCTGGGGTGGCTGCGCTGGATTTGCTCGGCATCGAAGCTGAACAACACGTTGACCATGGCTGTTAGCCCGGCGTGCTTTTGCGGTACTGCTTCACCCTTCTTTCTTTGCACCTCGATTTTTTTCAGCAGCAGGTTTTCATCGAAAACGAGGTGCAGGCTATCGGTCGGCCCGACGGTCATCTTCTGGTTCGTGGGTATCGTTTCGCCACGGAGTGCCTTCTTGGCCGCCTTCGCTGCGCCGGCGTACAGCTTTTGGATTATTTCCTTGAAATCCTTTTCATAAAAAAGCGGCTGCGCCTTGAACAGCGTGAGGATTTGAGCGCCGACGTCGGGGATGGAGGTGAAATCGAGTGAGGGATGAGGGGTGAGGGATGAGGAATGAAGAGCATCGTTGCTTTCCAAGGGTTCTGCCATTTTGCCCTTCCGTTTTGAAGTTCCTATTCCCTGGCTGCCCACTGCCAACTGTCGAACTGTCGAACTGTCCAGACCCTGACTGCCAACTGCCAACTGTCGAACTGTCGAACTCAAAAGCCCCTCCACGCTCACAATCCGCTCCTCCTTCTTATCGGCGATGCGGATGTTGCGGCCCTCGAGTTCCTTCACGAGGTCGAGGCCGTGCAGCTCGAAGACGAGGAAGGGGTTGCGGTCAATCTCCTCGGCCACAGTGTAAACGACGGCGGCTAAGTGCTTGCAGGGCACGGCGTAGTCAGGGCAGGAGCAGTTCATACCGAAGTCCCGCCAGCTGCGGGGAAATACTTTAATCCCTTGGTTTTCAGCGAATTGGAGCAGGTCAGGCGGCAATTCCCGGTTCAGCAGCTTGGCGACAAGTGCGGGGTTTTCGGCCACCCGGTCCACGAGGCTTTTTTTGTCGCCTTCGGCAAAACGGGGCACGGTGATTTCCACCTTGTAGGGCCTTGGGGCAGAGCCTTGCACCTTGGCGAGGATGCTGTTCCCGCTGAACCCGGTGGAGCGTACCAAGCCCTTGTTGGCGTAGCTTTTCCCTCGTGGCAGGCGGTTACTAAAGTCAATGTTGGTGAGTGCGTTGAGCCATTGCTGGCCCCACCAAGTGAGGCCGTATTGTGTTCTTGCCATACTGCTATTTTTTCCTTGGCGAAGATAGGTAAGAAGTTTTTTAATGGCATCCTTTCCTTATTGTCGAAGACTTATTATAGGTCGCATGTCAATGAAGGCTTGCTTCAAGGTGAGGTACTGGCGGTAAGGCTTGATGTCGTGTGGGTTGTGCTATATCACAACAACTTGATGGGGCAATTGGAAAAGGTGTTTGGCAAGGAGTAACATGGTGTTTCGGCCATCGCATCAGCAAGCAATAATTGTAAACAACAAGCGCCCGAAAACCAACGGCAAAATAGCTCCCGCCTATTGAACAAATCGGTGGAAACCTACTTTTACTTTTATCAAAACGTTTAAATGACCGACTTAGACTACAATATACCCTTGCTTTTGCCTTCCTTGACAGAGGAGGAAAAAAAGAGTATGCGCATCTATACTGACTTTTATGAACAGTATCGGGACGAAATTTCGGATTGGGCCGAAGAAGAGTTGAGAACGCACCCTGGCTGGGGCAATATCATCAACAGCATGACGGACGAGGAACGCCTTGAGCAAAGGAAGATATCGGTTTACAATCAGCACGAGGCGGTTTTTAATGACAACTGGGAGCCCCTTTTAACACAATTAAATTTCTTCGGTATTTTTTATGCCCGTATTGGGTTGAGTTTTCAAGCTTGGTTTGAATTGGTGAATATGATTCGCCGTTATTTAACCCCCGTGTTGTTAAAGCAGGGCGACCCCGTTTCCACCATAACCATCCTGAATGGCATGGATCAGTTTATGGATATAGTCATGTCAACTATTGGTGAAGCATATTTATACGAACAAAAACGGGTAATCGAGAAGCAAAAACAAGAGCAGGAACTGTTGAACAAGGAGCTGGAAAATTTCGTCTATATTGCTTCTCACGATTTGCAGGAACCCCTCAATACGATCACCAGTTTTGCCAATTTATTGGAAGAGGATTATGGTGACCAGTTTAGCGATGACGCAAGAGAATGCCTATCGTTCATAAAGGCGTCCTCGTCGCGCATGACAGAATTAATTACTTCATTGTTGGAGTATTCCAAAGTGGCCAAGAACCGAGCGTTTCAATTGATGCCCCTTGAAACTATTGTTCGTGAGGTTTTGGAAGACTTAAAAGGTCGCATTGTCAAAACCAACGCCAAGGTGGAAATCAACGGAACGCTGCCTGTGCTTGCTGTGTCGCAGATAGGCATGAAGATGCTATTTCAGAACTTGATTGGCAACGCCATTAAGTTCCACCGAAAAGGCATCCCACCCATTGTGAAGATTTTTGCTAACCCAGAAGGTGCGAAGTGGCATTTTGTGATAGCGGACAATGGCATCGGGATAGAAGACAAAGACAAAGACAAGATCTTTGTGATTTTCCGTAGGCTGCACCATTCGTCAGAATACGAAGGCACCGGGATTGGGCTGGCACACTGCAAGAAAATCGTAGAAGTTCATGGTGGTGAAATATGGGTAGAATCTATTCCCGGACAGGGAAGCAAATTCCATTTCACCCTTGCCGAAAATCAGATTATCAATGAAGAAGCTTAACTGTATCCTTTTGATTGATGATAATGCCCATACCAATTTCTTTAACAAAAGGATCATTCAAAAATTAGGTTTAGCCGATGAGGTTATTGCCGTTGAGAACGGAAAATTGGGATTGGATTATATCACTCGCCAAGGTAAATACAACGATAGCGAGAAACGATACCCAAAACCTGATTTGATTTTCCTTGACATCAATATGCCTGTGATGGATGGATGGGAATTCCTGAATGAATACCAAAACCTTCCCGCCGAACAAAAAGGAAAGATCCTCATTATCATGCTCACCACCTCCCCCAACCCCGACGATATGGAAAAAGCCCTCTCCCTGCCAGACGTGACCGCTTTTAAACGAAAGCCTGTAACACCCGATATGCTGATGGATATCATGGCAGCCTATTTTATGGAGTGAGAAAAGGCAGAAAAGTCTAAAAACCCTGTGAAATATCAAATCCACTTAACCCGTAGCCGAATAGGGATTGAGGTTGGCGAATAGCCGTCAAGTTTGGAACTGGTATCAGAATTTGATAGGCAAAATGTAAATTGTCTTTGGAATGTATGCGCATTGCTCAAAAAGGCAAGTCATCCCCATCACCACCATACTGCCGCAGCCCCTCGTGGTCGAGGAAGGGGCCTGTCTGTTTGGGCTTGTTTTCCTGCTCCCATTTAGCTTGCCACTCGTCGTGCTGTGCTTGCGAGGCTTGCAGCATGGCCAATGACTGCGGACTGGCCGATACGTACTGCCGCACCTCCTCTACCAAGTACATGGTACCAGCCTCCTCGTCTTCCTGCCAGCAAAGGTCTTGGCCAGATTCGCACCAGGGCCGTTGGTAACAGCCGGGGCAGTAGCCACTACAACCGTCATACGTCCAGCCGCCGCCGAAAGGTCCACTCAGTTCATGCTTTTCGCCGAGCCATTCCAATAGTTCCCGATAAAGCAACCGGGCGGGGATGCCATCGTTCACGCCAACGCCGTTGCCCGTTTCACCAATGGCCTCCAATAGCTTTTCCAGTTCCGCCCCCATCGCTTCCTCCGGGATGTCGTCGGGGTTTTTGAGCACTATATCGGGCGTCAGTTGCTCCGCAATGGTCAGGCGGGTAGGCTCGCCCCGCAGCCATAGCTCGAAGCGGTACCAGTCGCTTTCGGGGTCAATGCCGGGATAGATGGGCGGGAAGCAGTAGCCGCCAGCGATGAGTTCCATGGCCTCCCGGCTGCCGACTTCTTTGTATTTTTTCACAAAATCAAGTAAGCTCTGCAAGCGGCGGTTCTCCCGATCAAGGTCGAGCGGGGTGAAGTCGTCGAAGACCTCCACGAGGTCGAGGCCCATGTCAACGAAGGCTTGCTTCAGGGCAAGGTTCTGGCGGTATGGCTCAATGTCTTTTTTGTGATATTCGCTCATGTTTATGTTCTTTTGCGAAGCAAATATGGCTTATTGCTTTCAACAATAAAAGGCAATTTTTAAGGCGTAAAACACCAAGATAGGGTCAAAGTCTTGCCATTTCCCTATCTTCACCGATATTCACAACAAAAATCTCCACCGAATGAAAAAATGCTTAGCCATCCTCGTCCTGTTATTCGCAGCAATTGGCCTTTCCGCCCAAATAACCGTTACCAGCGCCACTTTCCCTGTAGCGGGGGATACACTGTGGTTCGCCATTGACAACAGCCCGGGCAACATCGGCTCGCTAACCCCACCCGGCCCGCAGAACTGGGACTTCACGGGGCTTTCCGCCGATGCGACGCAGACCATCGTCTATCGCCCAGCAAGCGAGGGCAGCGTGGGCCCAATGTTGCCCGATGCAGAACTGTACGCCGTCCTCTCGGCTGGGACAGAGCACTACTACAACGTGACGGACACCAAGTTTGAGCTGCAAGCCTATAACGGCATTGTGCCCTACGACCTATTCGCTAATAATATCTTCGAGTACTATCCGCCGTTGCCTGAGCGCCGTGCGCCGCTTAATTTTTTTGACATTAATGCCGCCTCTTCGGGGTTTCTTGAATTGTTACTTCCCTCGGACTTTTCGCCTGTGTTGATGCTCAATTTAGCCTTACAGACGAACAACGCCCAGATAGACTCCATGCGCTATCGGGTAGCAATCAGCGGCATACAGGCGGTGGACGGCTTCGGCACCATGAGCATACCCGGTGGCTCCTTCGACGTGCTGCGGGAAAAACGCACCCAGTACACGGAGACCCGCATTGATGCCAAAATCCCCCCGCTCGGCTGGTTGGACCTCACAGATAACTGCATTCAGGCCGGCTTCTTCGGCTTGGGCGTGGATACCACGGTCGCTTACTATTTTTTCAACGACGTGGCGAAGGAACCCATCGCCATCGTGACGCTGGACAACAACCAAGCCTTTGCCACGCAAATCGTTTACAAGAACACCACTCCACCCGTCATCAATGCCGTTGATGATAAGCCAAAAGGCGTGGCCCCAACAGTTGCCCTTTCCCCTAACCCTGCCAGCGATGAAGTGGCGCTTGAGCTAAACAACCTCGTGCCTAGCAGGTACCGAATGGCCATTTTTGATGAAAACGGGCGGGTGATTTTTGAAAAAATTGCGCAGTTAAACGGCAGGCATACAGAGCGTGTTGGCCTTTCGCAGCAGGCATCTGGCGTTTATTTTTTCAGCCTTTTTGATGAAAACGGAGGGGTGGTTTGTCAAGGGAAATTGGTGAAGAAATAGCGCTGGACTGTCGCTCACGCCAGCTTCTTCACCCTTTTCTCCACCTTCATCTGAATCACGTCCACCAAGAAAGCAAAGGCCATAGAGAAGTAGATATAGCCCTTTGGTATCTCGAAATGGAAGCCTTCCGCAATCAAGGACACGCCTATCATCATCAGGAAGCACAGCGCCAGAATCTTAAACGATGGGTGCTGGCGTATGAACTCGCTGATAGGCTTCGAGGCCACCAGCATGATGAGCACCGTGACAACCACGGCAGTGTACATCACCCAAAGTTGCTGCACCATGCCCACGGCGGTGATGATGGAGTCAATGGAGAACACAAGATCAAGGAGGATGACCTCTGACAAAAGCCTGCCAAAACTGGCCTGCTTGGGCACAATGGGCGTGTCGTCGGATGCCTCTTCGGTCTTGTGGTAGATTTCCTTGGTGCTTTTGTAGATAAGGAAAAGCCCGCCCAGTATCAGTATCAGCCCTTTTCCCGAAAACTCGATGTCGAACAGCGTGAACAGCGTCTTGTCCAGTTTCAGAATCCAGGAGATGACGGCGAGCAGCAAAAGCCGCATGACCATTGCCAGAAGAATGCCCCAGGTACGGAGCTTGTTGCGCTGGCTATCCGGCAGCTTGTCGGCAAGAATGGAGATGAAGATGATGTTGTCAATGCCAAGGATTACCTCCAGGGCGATGAGCGATATCAAGGGTATAATGGCGTCCATCATGTTTTAAACTTGGCGCTATTGGGTTTTGTGCAATGTCAAGCAGGGTTGAAAAGTTGATACGAGTTTGTAAAAGGCTGACATGCATAAAACCGCTTAGCTTTTGCTATGATTGGTTGATTTATCAAAAAAACTCCCGTAAAACAGCCACATACCAACCATGTTCAACTGTACACAAGATTTTAATCCATGTCTAATCTTGAGGGAAAACATCGGATTTTTTAGCACCCTGCTACGGATAATAGCCAAAACGTGACGCTTAATAATCCCTATTGAAAACAGTTTATTACAGATAATACCTATAACCGGACGCTTGATAATCTGTCGTGGATTCCCCCTTCTTGCATGGATATTTTTGGGTGAAATTATTTTTTTAAACACCCAATTTAATTCATCATGAAGCGCAACAATTTTTCAACAAATCCAGTATTCAAAGGCATTTCAATACCATTAAAAAGATTTACAAACAACCTAAAAACCCGCAACCCCATCAGCAAGCGGAAACATTTCATCTTAACTGCCATCATGTTTTCGATTGTCCTATCCTACAACTCCTGCGGCATCCATTATTCCATTTTATTGGGCAATAAAAAAGCGGAAACATTGCTGGTGGCGGATAGCATAAAAGCAGGTATAATAGCAACAGTTCCAAATAACCAAAAGACCATTTACCTCACTTTCGACGATGGCCCGAACAAGGGCACTTCCAAGGTGATGGACGTTTTGGAACAGGCCGAAGCGCCTGCGACTTTTTTCCTCGTAGGCTCGCATATCCACGGCAGCGACAAACAGTGGTCGGAGTACGAAGCCATCCTGTCCAACCCCAATTTCGAGGCGGCCAACCATACCTATCACCACGCCAAGAACCAATATGCCCGTTTTTACAAAAACACCCATATCGCCCTCGAAGACTTCCGCCTGATGCGGGACAGCCTGCGATTGAACTGCCCCGTTGGCCGCACGCCCGGCTGCAACACCTGGCGCACTGCGCATATCATAGACGATGTTGACCGCCGCTCCCGCCAAGCTGCCAACCTGTTGCAATCCGATGGTTTCACGCTCGTCGGATGGGACGTGGAATGGAAGGCCAATGGCAAGCGGGAACTCAAGAAAACGCCAACGGAGTTGTTGGCCGAAATTGACCAAGCCTTCGCAGAGCGCCAAACCTACACCGACGACCACCTCGTGCTGCTGCTCCACGACCAACATTTCGTGGACAGCAGCAACGTGCAGGCGCTGGAGGAGTTGATTGAACTGTTGAAAAAGGATTACAAGCTTGAGAAAGTGAGCGGTTATCCGTGCCTGTAACCGAACGACGATTACCCGAGCGACTCAAACCTCGCTTGGAAAAACCGAAGGTATTTGGGTTCATACACCATTTTCAGCCCCTTGATGCGGTTGCGCTGGTCATAGACTTCGAGGATGGATTCCACCACCACGTCCATGTGCGCCTGGGTATAAACCCGGCGTGGTATGGTCAGCCGCACCAATTCCAGTTTCGGGTAGTAGTGGTCGCCCGTGGCCTTGTTCCTGCCCGCCGACACGATGCCCCGCTCCATCGAACGGATGCCGGAGTCGAGGTAGATGGCTGCCGCCAATGCCTGCGCCGGGAAGCTCGTCTGCGGTACGGTGGGCAGGAATTTCCTGGCATTCAGGAAAACGCCAAAGCTGCCGATGGGCTTCACGATGGGGATTTCGTGCGCCATGAGCCGGTTGCCGAGGTACTCCACCTGCCCGATGCGGGCACGGATATGGTCGTCCTGCACCGACTCCCCGATGCCGATGGCCATGGCCTCCATGTCACGCCCGGCGAGGCCGCCGTAGGTGTGCAGGCCCTCATAGACCACCACGAGGTTACAGGCTTCTTCGTAAATATCGGGGTCGTTCATGGCGAGGAAGCCGCCGATGTTCACGAGGGCATCCTTCTTGGCGCTCATCGTGGCCCCGTCGGTCAGCGAGCAGATTTCCTTGACGATTTCGGCCACGCGCTTGTCCTGGTAGCCCTCCTCCCGCACCTTGATGAACCAAGCGTTTTCGGCCACCCTCGTCATGTCGTGGATGATGCGGATGCCGTGCTGGTGGGTGTATTCCCGCAGTTCCCGCAGGTTGGCCATCGAAATGGGCTGCCCGCCCGCCATGTTCACCGAGGTGGCAATGCTGACGTAGGGGATTTTCCCTGCCCCGTATTTTTTCACCAGCGCATCCAATTTGTTCAAGTCAACATTGCCCTTGAACGGGTGCTCATTGTCAGGGTCGTGCGCCTCGTCAATCACGATGTCGTGGAACTCGCCCCCGGCCAGTTCCTGGTGCAGGCGGGTGGTGGTGAAGTACATATTGCCCGGCACGATGTCGCCCGGCTTGATGAGCACTTTTGAGATGATGTTCTCAGCGCCCCGGCCCTGGTGCGTCGGTACCACGTATTTGTAGCCATAATAGCGATGAATGGCGTCTTCGAGGTGGTAGAAATTTTCGCTGCCTGCATAGGCCTCGTCGCCGAGCATGATGCCGGCCCATTGGCGGTCGCTCATGGCCGAAGTGCCGCTGTCGGTGAGCAGGTCAATGTAAACGTCCCGTGAGCGCAGCAAAAATGTGTTGTAGCCCGCATCCACGAGCGCCTTTTTACGCTCTTCGTAGGTCGTCATTTTTACGTGCTCGACCATCTTAACCTTCCAAGGTTCCGCCCACGAGCGGTGGCGGTGGGTATTGACGTTGAGTTCCATGTAATTTGGTTTTAGTTTGACTTTTCTTGGGCAAAAGTCGGGGGTTGGGAGGAAGGGAGGGGTGAGGAAAGTCAGTTTAGCGAGGGGTGTAGGTCAGTGATGATTTCAGGAAGTATTAGGAGGAAAAAGAATGGCTGGTATCCGACGATGGGGTAGTATTTTTCAAGTTCTTGAAGGGCAGCAACAATATGGTGGGCGATGAACATTTTGAGTAGATTTTCAATTCAATTGCAAATTGACTCGAATTTTGATTCATGTTTCCAGCTTCCTTTTAATTTTTTTGATGGCCATTCAACGGCAGGTTTTCAAGTAGCAGTGTGCGGTTTGGTTCGGTTTGTAAATGACTCACTGCCCGCTTTAGCCCATTGCTTTTTCTGGGCTTTTCAGCAACGCTTTGGATATGACTGCTGGTCGGGCTGCCAAGGCAAGTGCCGACTGTGACAGCTTTCCAGTTTTTGATAGTTAGTGTTTGCTGGATTTTTTTAGAGATTTGTGGGAATTGTTGAACTAAATACCAGTACTGATGGACATATATTACAAAAAAGCCGTAGAGAAAATTAAAGAAGCTATAGCTGAATCTTCACCGAACTTGACACTATCAAATTTACTGACTATAACGGATTGTAGTGACGGAAAAAAGAAAGCCATCGAATCTTGCGATGTTTGAGTTGCGAAACAAAAAACGAGCAATACCCGATGGCAACTCAAAACAACGGAAAAAGC
>JALHQW010000089.1 GCA_022841745.1 Saprospiraceae bacterium
AAAGGCAGAGACAGTAATTGGCTCTGATAGGAGGGTTATTCCCTTATCCGAGCAAATACCTCATCACTGCTATATCTTTCATTTTTCAAAGCTATCTGGCTTGCAATAGGTCAGTTATTAAATTTCTCGTCCAGCAGGCCAGGGATTTTTGCTTTTTCCATGATGTTGTAATTAAAAGGCAATGCCATTGAATATGCAAAATTGACTCATTATATATTTCAAGGAAAACAAGGATTTCCACATCTCTCACTCCCTCAAATCTCTCACGCTCTCACCCTCTCACTCTCTTACCCTCTAAACCTCAAAGCGTCAACTTCTTAATCCTCACCATCGGCCCCGGGCACGACTGTTCGTGACAGTTCATGCAGGTAGCCACCATCGCCGAATATTTATCCTGGGCCTCGGCGGGTGGGGCATCACGCAGCGCCTTCATCGCCTCGACGTAAGATAATGCAAAATGCGGATAGTCCTTACCCTGCATCTTCGTCGGGTCGGTCGCCTTGGCGGTCATCATCTTCTCGAAATCAACTTGGATGTCCACGGGTTGCCCGTTCTTGATTTGTTCCCGAACCCGCTCCCCATCCTCGAACATCTGGCGCATGAGGATGGCCAACTCGCTGTCGCCGTTGGGATTCAAGGGTTTGCTGCTTTCAGTCTTGCAGGCTTGCCAAAACAGCAAGCAGCAGAGGGGCAATAATGCGATTAGTTTTTTCATGTGATTTTAGTTAGTGATTGGTAATTGGTGACTCGTAATTGGTGATTGGTGATTCGTATCCCGCCTAATTACGAATCACCAATCACGATTTACTTCTCCACCCGATTTCCATTGAATAAAATAAACCGACTCGCCTTGCACTTCACCCGGTCGTCCACTTTGTCCTTCCGCTTCACGTAGTACCAATCCGACTGCGCCCGCTCTGGGGTCAGGGTGAGGGTAAGGTAACCGTGTCGGTTCAGGTCCACATAGCGCAGTTGGGGATTGTTCTTCTTTTTTTTGAAGCGGCGCTTGGCCTCCACGATGATGAACTTGGGAGCCACGTCGTCAAAGTTGAACGAGGTGACGCTTGGTGTCACGAACTCGGCTCCTACCACTCCTTTGCCTGTTTTCCGGTCGTAAACGGTGGGGTCGGCGGGGTTCCTCGTCAGCTCGAAGGCCCAGGAGGTGTGTACGTCTCCGGTCACGACGACGATGTTTTTCAGGTCGTTTTTTTCAACAAAATCAAAAATATGCTGCCGCTCCGCCGGGTAACCGTCCCAGCGGTCCATGCGAACTGATGGCCTGCGGTCGAACACCTTGCTATCGTTCAATTGGCTGAAAACCACTTGGTTCCCGATGATTTTCCAACGGGCTTTGGAGGCGGCCATGCCGTTCAGCAGCCAATCCGTCTGCTTCGAGCCGAGCATGTGGCGGTTGGGCGAATTCAGGGCCGGGTCGGTTGGGCCTTTGGCCTGTTGGCTGCGGCCTTCGAGGCGGCCATCGAGCATCCAAAGTTCGGCCAAGCCACCAAAGCTGAAACTGCGGACAATGCTGCGCTCCTTGTTCTCCCGAATCGGCATCCACTCGAAATAGGCCTGTTTTGCAGCCGCCTTCCGAGCCTCCCAATCGCCGATGGCCCGACCGTCGGAAGAGCCGCTTGCCGTCACGTTGTTCGCAATCTCGTGGTCGTCCCAAATGACAATGAACGGGTGGCGGCGGTGCGCTTCCCGTAGCTGTGGGTCGAGGCGGTACTGGCCGTAGCGGGTGCGGTAGTCCTTCAGTTCCGTGCAGAGCTTATCTGGGACGTGCTCCCGCACCCGGTTCCGGCGCATCTTGCGGGGGCCGCCCCGCCACACGCCGTATTCGTAGATATAATCGCCGAGGTGCAGCACGGCGTCGAGGTCGTTGCGCTTCGCAATATCGCCAAAGGCATTGAAAAACCCGTTCTGGTAATCGGCGCAGGAGACAACGGCCAACCTGAGCAGTTTCGCATTTTGCGAAGCGGTCTTCGTGCGCCCGATGGGCGAATACTTGTCGCCGTGCCGGAAACGGTAGAAGTAGGTCATGCCAGCGTCGAGGTTGCGCACGTCCACCTTGACCGTATAGGCCGAGGTGCCGTAGGTGAATTCCTCGCCCGTCTGTACGAGGTTTTGGAAAAGCGAGTCGGCGGCCAATTCCCAAGCGACCTTCTCCGGCAGTTGGCTTTCGATGAAGAGCTTCGTCCAGATGACCACCGCATCGGGCAGGGGGTCGCCGCTGGCCACGCCGAACTCGAAGGGTGCCAAGGCGGGTGCCCCAAGGTTGCGCAACTCAGGGAAAAACCAGGATTGCGCCTCGACTTTTAGGAAAAACAACAGGAAAAAGGCGGTCAGCCTCAATGAGGTCATGGCGTTGATTTTTGGCAAAGGTAGCAGGAAGATTTACGATTTCGGATTAGGTTTCCCATTGTAATGACAAAGGATTGCGGATTGGACGACTGACCAGATTTCAATGAATCATAAAAAGACAGTGATAACACCAACTGCCTTTGGCTATTTTCTCGTTCTCATTTTGAAAACCCTCGCTACCTTGCACGCTTCACAATTTAAACCACTTTCTCCATGAAAAAAACACTGATTCTCTGCCTTCTCTCAGCCCTGTTGCCGTTCGCCCTTTTTGCGCAAAGCAGCAAAAAGAAAACCGGGGCAAGCGTACACGCATCCACCACGTTCAACTACTATTCGAAGTTGAAACCCTATGAGTTCACCATGCAATACTTCACGAAGGACAAAAACTTAATCCTGAATTACTCGACGGCAACCTCTGGTACATTCGTCATCGAGGAAGACGATTCTTTACGGGTGGTACGGGAAGTGTCGAGCAGTATGCCGAGTCACCTCATCGGCGTTGGTGCGAGCGTGCAGGTGAAACAGGCCAACGGCCTTTTCCATGAAATATCGCTGACAAAGCTGGCCCTCAATAAATCTTCTAGGTTCGCCACCTATACTGCCTTCGATTCGTTGGGCGAGGAAATTCAGTTCGCACCACAAGGCTACGACGAGAACATGTTCTCCTTCGGCCTACGCTACGAATTGGGCAAGTACTTTGGCAACAACAAAAACGCCAAACTCCGATTCGGCATCAGCGGCGGCGTGGAACCGTCGTACTACCGCTACAAGCGCACACCCCGAACCAGTCAGGAATTCCCGCTGGAGGCAAATATCCTCACCATTGACCTTGCGTTGATACCGACCCTCTCGGCCACGCTCTCCAAAAAACTATCGCTCGACTTCAAGCTTATCCCCAACTTCCTCACCGCCGACTTCGGCACAATGAAGGAACTGAACCCTTCCCTCTCTAAAAAGCAACAAAACAAGGGCGGCCTGCGCAACTACGAAAGCCCCGAAATAACCTGGGCCTTTAGCGTGCTGCTGCGCTATACGGTGCAGGAGGCAAAAAAGAAAAGGGGGGAGGACTGATAGTTGGGTTAGTGTACACAGGCCTTTACTCGCATTTATTATAACAAGCTTTTAAGTTATCGGCTATTTACCCACTTTCATAAACTTTACAGTCGCCGACCAGCCATTTTCGGAAATTAGTTTTACAAAATAAAATCCTGCTGGAAATTCGGACAAATATATCCGTCGCTCGGAACCAGTGAATTGCTCTGTCTGCAAGAGACAGCCTCTTGCGTCCATCAACCGCAATTCCAACACGCCTGCTGGGGGAGATTGTAGTTTCAAAACCGCTTCGCCAACAGTGGGGTTGGGCACAATGGAAATGCTGGGGGCAGTTGATTTAACTGGTGTTTTCACGTCATTGATAACGATGAAATTCTCACCGACCTCATGCCTTACTGTGTTGGTGACGACAGGTTCGTTGAAGTCGAAATAAATGCCCGCATTGTTTTTGATGACCGTTCCGAGCGGGTTGTCCGCTTTTTGTGAAACAGAAAACTGGATGAAGCCATGCGAGGCAGGCTCATTGATATTGCTGTCGGGCAGCATGATGTCGGGGAAACGGAATTTCAGCACGGCGCCATCTTGGTCGTTGCCGCTCAAATCCATTGTGTAAGTATGGCTGGCTGCGCCGGGGCGGATGGTGGTGGGGTCGAGCCAAGCGGAAAGCGTGTCCACAATGACCACATTGAAGGCCGTGTCGGTGCCCGTGTTTTGAAAACGGATGCGGTACGCAATGTCGGTATTCCGTTCGATGAAATGCTCATCGCCATATCCAACGGGGAAAGCCGCCTTGTCGTTGGGGTCGTAGGAGCCTATATTTTCTTGGCAATCAATGGCGATGAACGGCTCGGAATCGCCTATTGGCAGACTTCCGGCAAACCATGAACCTGTGTTCTGGCCGCCACAGTTTTCAACAAAAGCGGCCTTTTTGCCGGGGTAGGGATAGCCCGGTGGATTGTCCACTTGTATGGAAAAATAATCGCCATCGGCAGCCCAATTGACACCAAGGGTTTCGCCGGGCGACATGAACCCAAGGTAATCTTGCTGCACGATTTGGTCATTTTTTATCAGGGTAAATGGGAGGCCGTCCACGGCGTCAGTACCTGTATTGGTGACGGAAAAAAGCACGATGTCACCGACGCAACTGCCTTCCACGTCTATCATTCCTCCCGACCAACCAGGATGATTGCCACATATCGAGTCAGGGAAAATATGCGCCTCAGTGCAATGCGTCTGGCCGAGTGCGGCGTCACAGGATACGTTGAAATAAACCTTGAAATCGCCACATTCGCCGATGGCGATATTGCCAAGCTGGAAGGTATAGGTTTGCCCGTTTTGCGAAGCAATGGGCAATTCAGCGCTGGTCAGTTCGAGGAAGTCGTCCATTTGGAGTTCGAGATAGGCGTTTTCGGCGGGGGCATTGCCGTTGTTGCAATAATGCACGGAATAATAGCTATCGAAGCAGCGGCGCAGTAGGGGGGAGGCGATGTTTACTTCGAGGAGAGGGCAGATGGTTTCGGGTTGTACGAGGAGGTCGGGGAGGGTTATGGTATCTTGGAAGTTTTGGGCATTGATGGAAATGGAAATGGGGTCGCACAAGCCCCATAAAACAGATGGCCGCACTACTTGCACCTCGAAGTTACCGCCAAATAGCGATGGAAGCAGGTATTCGCCTTCGGCATTGGTATTGGCATAGGTGGTGTAGTCGCCGACGGCTTTGACCATCCAGCCAGATAGTGGGGTGGTGTCGTTTTGGTCTATAAAACAGTTTTCGTCTTCGTCGAACCTGGCTTTACCGGATAGGTATGCCAAATCAACAGTGGGAGAAATTGAGCGAAGGGCACCATGTGTTCGACTACCAACATAAAGAACTTGATTTGGGGCGATATACATTGATAATGCCCATCCAATTTCATCATTGCCAGGCAATGGGTTCCAAGATAGGCCACCATCAATGGTAAAGTAAATCGAAGCATCAAAATCTCCAAATTGTACAAAGACATGGCCTACGGCATTAGAAACAATGTGCTGCAAATCGTCAGGGTCAGAAGGTATGCCATTTAAAGGAAGTGATTGCCATGTAGCCCCATTGTCACAAGATTTTAAGAATGGAGCATGAGTACTGGAAAAAAGCCAAATGCAGCCATCAGGAGTTATCTCGATAAACTCATAATCTTCAGGATTAGGTATCGGAACTATATCCCAGGTTAAACCAGCATCGCTTGACCTTACCCAAGCTTGGTCTGACCAAGAAGCTAAACTCACGTCACAGAAAATATCTCCATTTTTATGGATGGCCATTTGACGTGCCGAAGTATATGGCAAGATTGGCATCCATGTTTCACCCCCATCTTCAGATTTGAACAGTCCGTCGGCATGACAAATGAATGTAACGCCAGTTGGGTGGAAGCGAACACAAACTAATTGGTCTCCTGAGAATTGGCTTATATTTTCAAAATTATTTCCGTTGTCAACCGACCGGGCGACGCCATTTGAAAGTGTTAGATATACTTCGTTGGAAGAACCTGTGTAGATGTCATATCCGCCGCTAAATTGGGCCGACGTATGCTTATAAACAGGTTGCCAATTGTTGCCTTCATCAGCAGAACGGTAAACAGCTTGTCTTGTTGCTACAAATAAATTGCCAGCCGAGTCATGTCCCCATGAAAGCGGGCTACCATATAGGATTCCTGCCAGCGAAAAATTCCATGTATCTCCATTATCTAAGGAATACACAAATCCATTCCTAACTGCAAATGCCTTTGCACCGGACATTGCATAAACCTTTCGGAAGTTTGGGCCAGGCCCTGCATCCAATGGAAGCCATGTTAGCCCATCATCATCAGAATAATACCCATTAGATTTGTAAATCCTACCTGTTTCTGAAAAAGAGAGAAAATTGCTTTGTGATATTAACGGTTGGTGTTCCCATGCTTGCCCATCATCGAAACTTACATAAAAGTCGTTAAAATTAGTGATGCCAGATGCGATATAAATGGCTCCGTTGTACGGATTTACAAAAACACTTGAAATTCCATTAAAATATGGAAGGTTTTGTGAGTTGTCGAAAATAAGCGTCCAAGTATTTCCCAAATCTACAGAACGGTATAACTCATCTTGGAAGAAAAAATAAATAACATCAGAAACCCCATCATTATATAAGACATTAGAATTGGTGATGGAAAGTGGGATTGTTCTTTGCACCCAATTTGCACCATTGTCAAAAGACACGTAGATTTTATCCTCATTTTTCCCAACGAGAATTCCATTTTTGGTAGCGAAATAAATAGACACTGGAGTGAGTGCATTTAATAGTGTCCAATTATTACCATTGTCAGAAGAAACGTATGTCTCTCCTCCAGGCTTAGTATAGTAAAGTATGTCATTGGCACCAAAAACTAAACGGAAATCGGTTGAGCAATTCTGTGGGCACTGAACCAGTTGCCATGACTCACCGAAATTCATGGAGCGGTAAATTTCCATTTTGGAGTTGTTCGTCCACTGAGAATAAATTATTCCTTGACTGTTTATTCCAATAATTGGAATGTCCACCCCATAAGGAAAGCCAGGAACATCAAGGTCGGTAAAATATTGACCTTGGGCTTCTGCTTTATAAAAGAGAAATAAAAAAAGAATAAAAGAATGCGTGATAAAAGCTCTCATAGTTTCATTTTTCATGCTAATTAATACGGGGTTTTAGTTGGGATTTACCATTGATGCCAAATCCATTTGGAGGGCACTAAGCAAAACAACCCTTGCCTTCCCGTACAAAAATAGCCATTTAACCAAGTTTTCCCAGCTCCCCCTCAAAAAACGCCCTCACCTCCCCCCAATTCTCCGCCCTCGTAAACCGCACCTCGTCCACGTTGTGCGAAGCAGTAAAAAGCAGCCCTTTCCCCTTGAAATGCTCCAGGTTCCAGGCATGGTCGTCAATCATGTAATCGGCTTGGATGATGCGCTTGTCGCCGCAGAGCACGAGCCGCTGCCAGCCGATGAAAGGGAAGTGTGTGTCGAGCCAGTCGAGCTTGTCAATCAGTGAGTTGCGGAATTCGGTGGCGGCGGTCACGGCATACACATCGTAGTGCTCGGTGAGCCATTTCACCACTTCTTGACTGCCTTCCATCACGGGCAGGTCGGCGAAGAAGCCGGGTTCTTGCAGGTATCCCCGGATATGGGCGGCGTTGGGGAGTTGGTAAATCTTCTTGCCCCACCAGACCTCCCTCGGCGGGCGCTCCCCAAAGTCCCGCTCGTAGAGGTCGAGGAACTTGGGCGTCACATCGGCAATAACCTCGTCCATGTCGAGGGCGATGCGCTTCTTGCGGCCAGCAGGGTTTTCGTTCATGAATTCTTCAAGTGGTGTTTTGTACATAATACGATTTCGATTTGTGTTTTTTGGTTTGCCGCCCAAGGGCGGCAAACCAAAAAAGAATTATGGTGGATGAAAAATGGCTTCGCCATTTTTCATCCACCATTTACTTGGTTCATCGCCAACGCCAGCCCTATCGTCCCGAACGCCTTTACCCCTTCGGCGGCTTTCCTCAGGATGTCGGGAAGTGCCTCCTGCTCTTTTTTGTCCCACTCACCCAGCACGTAGTTCACTTGCTGGCCCTTGTGGAATTCGTCGCCGATGCCGATGCGCAGGCGGGCATAGTTGTTGCCGCCAGTCATTTGGTCAATGCTTTTTAGCCCGTTGTGCCCACCGTCGGAGCCATTGCCACGCAGTCGCATTTTACCGAAGGGAAGGTTCAAATCGTCCAAAACGACGAGCAAGTTCTCTTTTGGTATATTGTGCTTTTGCAGCCAGTAACGCACAGCCTTTCCGCTCAGGTTCATATAAGTGCTGGGCTTCAAAAGGACGAAGGTGCGGCCCTTGTGCTTGAATTCCGCAAGGTCGCCCAAGGAGTCGTTCTTGAATTTGACTTCAAACTCCTTGGCCAGCACGTCCACCACTTCGAAACCGACGTTGTGGCGGGTATTGTCGTAGTCGGCTCCCATGTTCCCGAGGCCGGCGATGAGGTATTTCATTTCTAAGTTGGCAGTTAGACAGTTGGCAGTCGGCAGTCAGGGTGTGCAAATTTGGTCATTCCAACCATTTGCCAAAAGGGCAGCAAAGATAATTAATTGGGTTGGCAGGTATTGTCCCGATTTTCGGGATGGCGGTCAGTTCCAAGTAAGCAGGCCCTGACTGCAAACTGCCCACTGTCTAACTGCCAACTCAAGAATGTTGCCTTTGAACTTTTTACGCCGTACTTTGCAAGCACGTTTTTTGCTTACAAACAAATCGAACACCTCGAACAATTCAAACCCTTTAAACAAGCCGCAGCGATGCGCAAGAAACTGACCGACGTCCTATACTCCTTCCCGTTCCAGTTGGTGGTGCTGCATTTGCGCAGCAACCTACTGCTGCTGGCCGTGTGGGCGTTGCTGGCGATGATGGTCACGGGTGCCTTCGGCAATGGCTTTGGGCTGCGCCTCCTCTTCCTATCACCGGAGTACTTTGGCGAGGTGGGCTTCATGAGTTTTTTCTACGTGGGCATGGGCTTCGGGGCATTGGTGATGAGCTGGAACCTGACCACTTACCTGCTCAATGCCTACCGTTTCTCATTTTTGGCCTCGCTCGGCAGCCCGTTCGCCAAGTTCGTGCTGAACAACTCGGTGCTGCCCATCGCCTTCATGGCGCTGTTTTTTGTGTGCCAAATTCGGTTCGGGGTCTGGCATGAGCTGCGACCGCTCGGCGCAGTGCTATGGGACAGCGTGGGCTTCCTTACCGGCTTTGCAACACTGGTGTTCTGCGTCGCATTGTACTTCCAGTTCACAAACAAGGACATCACCAGCTTCTCCAAAAAAGAACCCAAGCACCCAGAAAACCTCCGCTTCATCAAGGACATCCGCCTGAACCGCAACCAGTGGCGGGTGGACACTTACCTCGCTTCCAACCTCCGCCCCCGCATCGTGCGCAGCGTGGCGCACTACGACAAGGGACTGCTGGCCAAGGTGTTCCACCAAAACCACCTCAACGCCCTGACGGTGCAACTGTTCACGCTCATTCTGCTCGTGCTGCTCGGTGCCCTGATGGACCGCCCTGCCTTCCGTCTGCCGACAGGCGCAAGCATCTTCCTACTCAGCAGCACGGTCGTCGCAGTCACCGGAGCGGTTTCGTTTTGGCTCGGCACTTGGCGGATTCCGGGCTTGGTGGCGTTGCTCTTGATCGTCAATTTCATCACCCGTTTCGATTTTTTCCATCATAAAAACAAGGCTTATGGCCTGAACTACGAGGCCGCCGCCACCCCCTACCACCCCGATAGCCTACAAGCCACTTGCACGCTGGAGGGCGTGGAAGCGGACAAGGCCTACACCCTCACCATCCTTGAAAAATGGAAGCAAAAAGCCGCCGGGCCGAACGGCGAAAAGCCCAAAATGGTCTTCTTCTGCGTTAGCGGTGGCGGCCTGAAGGCGGCCACTTGGGCGATGGAAGTGCTCCAACAAGCGGACAGCCTGACCAACGGCGGCTTCATGGAGCATACCGTGCTGATTTCCGGTGCATCGGGCGGCATGATGGGCACGTCGTATTTCCGGGAGTTGGTGCTGCGCAAACAGCAGGGCGAGCCGATTGACCTCTACAACGAGCAGCACGTTGCCGATATTTCCAAGGACTTGCTAAACCCGATTTCCTTCGCCATCGTCACCAACGATGTGTTCCTGCCCTGGGCCAGCTTCGAGCAGGGCGGGCAGCGGTACAAGAAGGACAGGGGGTATCTTTTTGAAAAAACCTTCAACGAGAACACCCATTTCAGGTTGGACAAGACCATCGGCGACTATGCCCAGCCGGAGCGGGAGGCACAGATTCCGCTGGTATTCGTCACGCCGAGCATTGTCAACGACGGGCGGCGCATGGTCATCTCCTCGCAGCCCGTGCGCTACATGATGGTGGAGCCGTCGGGCGTGCTGCAGCCCGGCTCTGTGCGGGTGGACGCCGCCGATTTCGGTCATTTGTTTGCTCCGCAAAACGCCGACAGCCTGCGCTTTACCACGGCCCTGCGCATGAACGCCACTTATCCCTACATCCTGCCCAACGTGAACTTGCCCACCGACCCACCCATCCAAGTGCTCGACGCCGGGTTCCGTGACAATTTCGGGCTGAAATCGGCCACCCGTTTTATCCACGTCTTCAAGGATTGGATTCGGGAAAACACCAGCGGCGTGGTGGTGGTCGTGGTGCGCTCCTTTGAGGGCCAGCGGGAAATCGAGTCCGACGCCAACCGGGGCATCCTCGAAACGGTGCTTAACCCGCTCGAAATCGCCTTCAAGGTGATGAGCCTCCAAGACTATGAGCACGACAACAGCCTCGGCTTCCTGCACGATATTTTGGGAGAAAACATGCTAGAAATCGTGCGCTTGACCTACCATCCTAGCGATGTGCTGAAGGAATCACCCATTAGTTTTTACATTACGAACAGGGAGCGGGCGGATATAAAACGGGCGATGGGGGCGGAGGAGACGAGGAGGGGGTTGGAAAGGTTGAGGGTACTCTTAAATTGAGGTCAAAACACCGCCCCCACCTGCGCCCTCCCCACATGTACCAGCCTCGCATCCCCCGTCTTCCGGCCCTCATAAGTGATGCCCATGCGGATGTTCTTCCCCACCTGCCTATCCAGCGTGATGCTCCAGATGAAGTTCTTGCCGTTTTGAAGGCCCTGCAAGAAAGCAAAGCCCACAGGCGAATTGGCCTGCCCTGTGAAGTCAATTTTCACGAAGGAAAACTCCGAGCGCAGGCTCGTGGTGGCGCTTTGGTTGAAAGTCGCCTCCCATTTCAGGTCATTGGTGCGGGCGGTTTCGCCGAGGGTGTCGAGGCGGTTTTCGGCCAGCTTGTAGCGCCAGGTAATGCCTGTTCGGAAGTTGTTGGAGGGCTGCCAAGTCAGCTGCGGCTGCGTTTCCCACGATTCGATTTTATACTGCTTGCTGGCAAACTGCTCCGAGCCTTGCTCGTCCACGCCAAGGCTCAGTTCTGCTTGTAAACTGATGGATTTTGATACGTTCCAGCGGGTTTTCACGAACCGCTCCCGTTGCCTGCGGCTCTCGAAGCCTTGTGTTTGCACCAGCTTGTTCTGGTTGTCGGACATGCCGAGCTGCACGTCGTATTTGGGGTCGGCTCGGTTGAAAAACAGGGTGTTGTAAACCGAGGAGCGGGTACTGACCAAGGCCGTGTCCGCCACGTCGAGTTCAAAGGGGTTCCAGGGATTTACCCCGTCCAATTGCCGAACCTTGCGGTTAACTTGCAAGCTACTTTGAGTAGAAAATTTGCTCAAAACCTTCTTCACCCCTTTTGCATTGAACCACACGGCCTTCGGCTCCAAGCGCAGGCTCTGGTTGAAAGTCACATTGTTGGTGCGGATGAAATCATCGGTGAAGGAGGTCACCCGCACGGCATTGGCCACATCCTGGAACGGGGCGATTTCCACCTCGTCGTACTGCACTTTGCCGTCGGCGTTGCGGTCGGTCCAGAGGTGGGTGCCCTCGCCCGGCTGCACTTGCAGGTAGGTAAACTCCACCCGCCGTTCCTGCCCGCTGCCAATTTCATAGCTGGTATTGCTCTGCGCCACGCCTTTCAGGATGTTCAGCGAGTAGTCGAGGCGGCCAAGGTAGGTGTCGGAGGGGTCGAGGTTGGTCAGCGTCGTGTCCTCGATGGCGAGGCGGCGCCAGGTGAAGTTCCAGCCGAGCGTCGAGTTGCGGCTCTGCTGCCAGTTGCCGTTCAGGTTCAGTTCATCGGCCTTGGTGCTGGTGCTGAATTGCTCGCCGTTGGGTGCATGGTCAATTCGGCGGAGGTAGCTCGTTTTGAAGTTAAACCGCTCGTTTTCAGGCGTTTCCATGAAAAATTTTACCACATCGTAGTAAAAACTCGCCCGGTTCAGCGTGTCCGGAGCGCCTGTTTGTTGTTGCTTCGCAAAACGGCTGTTGCGCTCCCGCTCGCCATAGATGCCCGCCCGCCAGAAGACCGTGCCCGTGCTGTCCCGAAACAGGGGCAGCGTCAGATTGGCCTTGGGCCGGAAGAATTCGCTGCGTTCTGCCGTGCTGTTGGTGGTCAAAAAATCGCCCTGTGCCCACACATCCCAGCCATTTTTCAAATAAGCATACTTGGCGAAGTGCTTCAAGCCCGTGTAAATCGTGTCCCTCAGAAAGCCGCCGAAATTGTACTGCAAGTTGCCAGATTTTACCGTCCGAAGCGTTGCCCCACCGTTGAACAGGTGCTCATCGGTCGGGCGGCGTACGATGGCCACGTCGTTCACGCCTTGGTTCACGTTCCAGTCACGGGTGAACTCGGCGGGGCGATACGGATTCAGTTCCTTGAAGCGCTGCTGGGCGAACTCGTAATTGGCCTCCAACTCGATTGCGGATTGCGGATTGCGGATTGCGGATTGGGCAGCCCCCTCTCTTTTTACTTTGTCCTTTTTACTTTTTACTTCAAAAATACGCTTCGCCCCCACTGTCCCAGCCAGCCCCACGTTATCCCCATCGTTCAAATCAGACAGCCTATTTTGGTCAAAATTGCTCAAGGCCACCTCCGCCCGTAGCTTGGTTTTTCCATCGGGCGTCCACTCGCCGCCAGCCGTGTAAAGTTGCTGCCGATTAGGGGCTACGAGTCGCCGAACGGGTTCATAGTCGCCCTGCGGCTGCCCGGTCGTAGGGTCGGGGGCTACCCAGCGATAGACCCGGCCATTGGCGGGCGTCGCCGTATCGAGCACGTAGTTGCCATTGCCGGGGCCTACCTGCGAGAAGCCCGCCGAATATTTCGCCAATTGTTGGTTGGTACTGAAAATCAGCACATTAGCGTAGGTTTGACCATCTACCAAAGTATCTTTCAACTCGTACAAGACCCGAAAGGCGCTGAATTCCTCCACCGTATCTATGGCGCTCACGACGGCGTTCAGGCTGCTGTCGCCGGCATTGCGGAGCACCTCCAATTCCATCTGCGAGAAGTCATCGTCAATGGGCTGGCGGCCATCCTGCTCGGAGTAGGTATGGAGGTAAAGGCGGTAGTTTTTGCCCTGCCAGTCGTTGTTGAGGGCGTAAAGCGAGCGTTGGTAGTCCTGCGTGTTGTAGTCGAACTCCACGACGATGCGGCTGTCCTTGGTGATGAGGCGGCGGTTGGTGAAGGTGACATGCCCCGCATTGTAATCAATCACGTAGTCGGCATCGAGGCCACGGGTTTGCAATTTGCCGTCCACGAAGACCTTCTCCGTGCCGCTTAGCACGATGATGAACCGCTCGCCCTCCGCCCCTTCCAGTCGGTACGGCCCTTGGTTGCCCTCCTGTGCGGCGATGGTGTTTCGGGCGAACTTGCCACGGGCAATGGCAGCGGAAGCCCGGGTCGAAAATTGCGGATTTAGGTTCCCTCCGGGAATGACAAGGGATTGCGGATTAGCAGCCCCCGACTTGCGACTGCGGACTGGCGACTGCCAACTAAAAGTAGCGCCTTGTAATTTTTTGAAATAATTCATGAAATACCCGTTCGGGCGGGCCAGTTCGTAGTCGCCGGCGATGAGTTTGGTCTGTTGCTTCGCAACTTGTATGAAAATCTTGTCGAACTCCCGCAGTTGCTGTGTATTGCCTTCGGGCTGTAGTGGGATGTTGTTGTCAGTGATGGCGGCCAGGATTTCTAGGTCGCCGAGGGTGCCACCCATTTGCAGGTTGAACTGGGAGTTCAGTACGAGGTTTTGGTTGTTGCCGAAGGAAAGCCCACGGGTATAGTTGCCGTTGTAGTCGAGGCCCCGTTGCGGCAGCAAAGGCCGCTGCTCGTCGGCGTAGGGGTCGTAGGCGTAGCCGATGAGGCGGTCGCCGGGCTTTTGCAAGGTGCTGGTATCAAGGCGTGAGAGGGGGGTGGTGAGGTTGAAGGGGAGGACACGGTACTTTATGATTGCGATTGTGGATTGCGGATTGCGGATTGCGGATTGGGGGTCGAAGGTAATTTGGTTGTTTTTTAGGGTAAAAAACTGGAGGCTGATGGGCTGGCCTGTTGCAGCATCCCTGACCTCAACAGAATTGGGGATGACGGTGAGGGTATCAATCAACTGCGGGACAGAAAGCATGGGGATGACCTTGCTGCGCAGGTTCGAGAGTTGCGCAGCAGCCAATGTGGGCAATAGGGCCAGCAATAAGACTTGAAAGGCTTTGCTCATCCGGGCAGTGGTCGGGTTTGGGTATCAAACGCAAAGAACTGGGTTTTATGGCTTGCCCACGCCGTTGTATTAGTAAGTTTAAAACTCGTAACTACCTATCAGGGGGCGTTTTTTGGGAGGAAATTGAAAATTTCCCCCCAAAAACACCCGAAAATGTAGGAGGGGAGAGAAAAATTTCATTTTTCTCTCCCCTCCTAAACCCACCTAAATAATTGCTAAAACTTATAGGTCAATCCGTTCTGCCAAGCGTAGTTGGAAACGGGGGCATCCAGCGGCAGTGCCTTGTCGGTTTGCAGGGAGAAATCGGTGAAAAAGCTGAGTTTTTTGCCGAGCGGCGTGTCCAGTCGCCACTCCGTGGCAAAGCGGTGGTTGGCCCAGTAGGTAATTTTAGGCTGGAAATAGGTAGTGCTGACGAGCGTCACGCCTTGCCAGGGCCGAAAGGTGAAGGAAAGGTAGCCGCTCAGCCGGTACCAATTTCGGTCGTCGGTGGAATCGGTGAACTGGTTATGTTCGTACAGATAAGCTGCACCCATATAGACCCTATTCTTGCCTGTTTTGCTTTTGTAAAGCCTGTACCGCAAGCCACCTCCTACCAGCGCCCGCAGTTCGACGAAAAGCAGCCGGTTGAACTGTGCTTGGGTGAACATCTCCAAAGAAAGCGGGTCGGTCAGCTTGCGGTTGTAGCGCAGGTGCGCAAAGCCAGCG
Source organism: Saprospiraceae bacterium (assembly GCA_022841745.1). Taxonomy (GTDB): domain Bacteria; phylum Bacteroidota; class Bacteroidia; order Chitinophagales; family Saprospiraceae; genus UBA6168. Next base: position 15,297 of record JALHQW010000089.1, read on the forward strand.
TTGTTGAAGTCCTTGCCGCCAGCTCGCAAGAAGCGGGCATCCATCAGCAAGAGCAAAAGGCTTTTGCCGAGTTTATGCTCCACTTGGCCATTGGCGTTGAGCTGGAGCACTTCGTCCTGTACCTTGACAAGGTTGGCGCCAAGCCGCAGGTGGCCGTACCAATGTACCGAGTCATTGGTGCCCGTGATGCGCTGCTCTTCTATATTGACGATTTGGGCAGCGAGCATCCAGGGTGTTGCAGCGAGCAAAAAGGCAATGCAGTGTTTCATTTGAAATTGGCCAAATACAAAACGCCTTGCAGGCCAACGGCTTGCAAGGCGTTTTTGAAAAGACCGCTTTAAAATTAATTCGCAACTGGTGCTGCCACCCGCAGGTACTTGCGCTCCTTGATGCGAGCCTTCGCACCGATAGCACCACGCAGGTAGTACAACCTTGAGCGGCGTACCTTGCCACGCTTCAGCACTTCTATCTCCGCAATGGCAGGGGAAGTGAACGGGAAAATACGCTCTACGCCAACGCCGCTGGAAATCTTGCGGACGGTGAAAGTTTTCGTAGCTCCAGTACCTTTTATCTGAATGACGTTACCCTTGAATACCTGGATGCGCTCCTTGTTGCCCTCGATGATACGATAGCTAACAGCGACTGCGTCGCCGGAACGAAACTTAGGGAAGTCAATTTTCTTTGCAAGTTGCTCGTGAACGTATTTAATGGCGTCCATTTTTCTGCTATTTAAAGTTGTTATATTTCAAAAGAGGCGCAAAAGTAAGGGTTTTTTCCACACATAAAAGGATTTAGTGAAAAAAATATCTGAATCTGAAAGGTTTGGAATCAGCTTATGGGTTTGAGCTTCGAGTTGACAGGTGGCAAATGCAACCTATTGGCCAAGATCAGCTCAAAACTCGGAACTCGGAACTCGGAACTGGCAACTCGTAGCTCGAACCCCTCTCTCACCGCACCAGCGTCGCATACCCCCTGTAACTGAACGGCTTGCCCCTCGGCTCCGTGAAGTTCACAACGCAAACGTACAAGCCATTCAGGGCGAGTTTGCCGCTGTTGTTGACCCTCCCGTTCCAAGGCTCGTCCACTTTATTGGTCTCAAAAACCTTTTGGCCGTGCCGATCCCAAATGGACAGGCTGAAGTCGGTGATGCCCCTCGTGACGCCCGTGCCCACGAAAATATCGTTCGTGGTATCCTCGTTGGGCGTAAAAGCATTGGGCAGGTAGTAGGTCACCCTCGGTACCACGTCAATGATTTGCACGAGCGTATCCAGGCATTTTTGCGGATGCACCACGACGAGCCTAACCTCGTGCAAGCCCGTATCGGCGAAGGTGTAAGCAAAATCGGGCTGCTGTGCCACCAATTGGCCATCTACATGCCACTCCCAAAAGACGGCGTTTTGGCTTTCCTCCGTGAAATTGACGGTAGGCTCCAAGTTGCTGGGGATGCTGGGGTCATAGCTGAACCCAGCTACGGGTGGTTCCAAAATCTGCACCAGTGCTTTAAACAAGGTATCGGTGTAGCAACCGATGGGCGAAGTGATTTCAAGTCGAACGTCGTAGGTGCCCGTTTCGAGGTAAGTGTGCGTGGGGCTGATATCGGTGCCCTGTCCTCCATCCCCAAAACTCCATTTTATGTCATAACTGCCGTCCAATGGGCTTGACTTGTTGTTGAAGAAAACGGTAGCGGGTGCACAACTGATGGTGTCGTTCGGCTTCACGAAAATGACGCCCGGCACGGGCTGATAAACAACGGTTCTGGTGGTGTCGTCCTTGCAGCCATGCTCGTCCCAGACTTCCAGCGTCACCGAATAAATACCAGCCTCTTCGAAAACATGGACGGGGTTGCGCTGTACGGAATCCACCACGCCCGGTTCCAGTTGCCATGTCCAACCAGCTATCTGCCCATCGCCCAAGATCGCCGATTTATCGAAGAAACTGACAGGGCCAGCCACACAGGTGTCGTAGTCGTAGCCGAAATCGGCCAATATTTCAGGGTATATATCTATGAAAATTTTAGCGGTGTCGTTGCACTGGAAACCGGGATTGACGATGAGCTGGCCTTCATAGCTGCCCGGTCCGGGGAAGTTGACCGTCACGTTGTCTTGGTTGAAACTGGTGGTATCGCCATTGATGAAAAACTCCCAGCGCAGCGAATCAAGCGGGGTGTTGTTCAAGCTCAGGTTGACGAAGGGAAGTGTGAGGCGGTTGCAGCTGTTCACGAAATAGTCATCGCCCAGCACGGTCATGTTGGGGGTGACGAAGTCCGCTTTCACCAAGGCATCGCAGGCCAGTACATTGAACTGGACATCCCTGCGCACCACCGAAAGCAACTGGCCGTTGCGGTACTCTTTGACACAGACCGCCACTGAGAACTGACCCAGGGTATTTGGTGTGCCCTTGAGCAGGCCCGTCTGTGGGTGGATGGACAGTTGTGGGCTACCACCCATTGGGTTGAAGGGGCTGTACGGCGGGTTCACGAAACTGGCTTCTTCGTAGGGTGGTGGGCATGCGGGATTGGGGGTGATGCCATTGCAGGCGGTTGATTCCCCGTTGCCATTCAAGCCACCCAGGCCGCCGCCCAGCAATGGGGAACAGAATTCGTATATCAACTGGTCGCCTTCTGCGTCAAAAGCACTGTGGTCGTAAACCAACGGCTCGTTTACACAAAGTATGATGGGAGGGAGGGTATTATAGACCGGGCTATTGTTGCACAATGCTTGCGAGGCAGCCGTCAGTTCTATGGTAAATGTGGCTCCTACCTCGCCCGGCGTTTCTATATTGGCAACGGTATTGTTGCGGCAGCAACGCTGGTAGCTGATATGGTAGCTGGACGTGGATGGCCAATCCGAAAAAAAATAGTCAAAGGTGTAAAGACCTTCTTCGACACAAACATTGGCGGGCACCTCCACGCAGGGATTCGACTCCGATGGGTCGAGGGGAATTATAGGGGTTTCAACATTTCGATAAACGGTTTCGATGAGTTCATAGCTGCCATCCGGTTTTTCCTTGTAAATCGAAAAAGGGGCGTTCAGGTCAAAATCTGCCCCCGAGGAAGCGCAGTCCCGGTACATTTTTAGGGTGAAGCGGTAATTGCCGCCGCCCAAGCACTCGTAGGTAAGGGCTCCACCTATAATATGTCTGGCAAAAACTGGCTCGACAAGAAACAGGGCAAAGGCCAGCGGGTAAAGGTATTTCATCCTGAAAGGGTTGTTTTCGTTTATCGAAAAATAGGCGAGTGGGCCAATTATCCTCAAATGTATGCAACCCCATTATTTAATCAGCGTGGCATACCCTCGAAGTTCTTTTTTTTCGCCACGAGGCCCCGTGTAGGTCACTACCACGACATAAACTCCTAGTGCCGATAGCTCGCCGGTGTTGTTCTTTCGACCATTCCATGCCTCGCTGGGGTCGTCAGTCTCGAAGAGCAGTTCGCCGTAGCGGTTCCAGATACGGAAGTTGAAATCAGTGGCACCCTCCAACAGCCCATTGCCCCGAAAACCATCATTGGAGCCATCGCCGTTGGGCGTAAAGGCATTTGGCAGGAAATAGCGCACCTCCGGTATCACGTCCAATAGCTTCTGGATGGTATCGGTGCAGCCACTTTCATGGAACACTACCAACTGTATTACCTGCATGCCCGTGTCAGGGAAGGTGTGCGAAGGGTTTTGTTCGATGGAAATGCCAGAGGTGCCGAACGTCCAGCGCCATTTTATGGCATCAATAGACTGGTCGTTGAATTGGGCGGTAGGTTGCAGGTTGCTGAGTTGTAAAGGCGTATAAGTAAAATCTGCAATCGGGCTGGGCAGCACGGTAATCAGGTTGTTCCAAATAGTATCGGTCTGGCAACCGAGCGGCGAAATGACTTCGAGCGAAACGGTGTAAGTCCCAATATTTTCATAAACATAAGTCGGACTGATTTCGCCACTGGTGCCGCCGTCGCCAAAATCCCAGTTCAGGGTATAACTCTCGTCAATCGGGACGGAAAGGTTGTCAAAGGTGATACTAGCTGGGACGCAGCCGATGTACTCACTTGGGGCAACCACCAATAATTCGGGAATTGGAAAATAAGGCAAGGGCTCCGTGGCCAAACCTGTGCAGTTGTTGGTATCCCTTACTACAAGTTGAACATTAAAATTGCCGGGGATCAGGTAGGTATGAAATGGGTTGACCTCCTGCGATTGCTTGTTGTCGCCGAAATCCCAATCCCAGGAGACGATGCTGCCCGGGCCTGCCCCCGCCACCGTCAGGTCGGTAAAGCTGACCGGGCCAGCATTGCAGGTATCATACTCGAATTCAAAGGCTGGGTCAATACCGGGGTAAACGTTCACCTCGATATAGGCGGTGTCAGCGCATTGGGCGGCATTGGGGTTCAGCAGGAGCCTACCGTAATAGGTGCCAATGCCTGGGAAATTGACCGTAGGGTTCCAATCGTTGAAGACCTCCGTGGTGCCGTTGATGTCAAATTCCCATCGGAACTCACTGATGAACTGCTGCTGTCTGCTCTGGTTGGTGAATAGCACTGCGTTTTCGCCACAGGCATCCACCACATAGTATTGCTGGCCAGCGAGCGTGACCGTGTCGGTTTCTTCAATGTCAGCCAGCACAGTTGGGTCGCAGGAGGCCACGTTGAACTGGAAATCTCGAAGGGTACGGCTCAGCAAGACGCCATTGCGGTATTCGCTCACACAGACCCCCACCACGTACTGCCCCTGCGCAAATGGCACCCCCGTCATAAAACCCGTATTAGAGTCAATGAAAAGCGGCGGGGAAGCCAACAAGGGGTTGCTGAAACTATATGCCGTCCCGAAGTTCACTGGGTTGAAAGGGGGGGGCAGGTCGGGATCTGGAGCCACCCCATTTGGGGCATTGAAGTTGAGTTCATCATTGCCACCGCCATTAAGGGAGGTGCAAAGTTCATAGACCAGAACATCGCCATCGGGGTCGGTTGCAGCATGGTTGAAGTCAATCGGCTCATTGGTGCAAATGGCTATCGGGGGGAAGAGGTCGAAGGTCGGGCTGTTGTTACAAAGCTCCTGGGCCTTTGCCGTCAGTTCCATGTAATAGGTGGCACCGGTGGCGCCGGGGTCGTTCAGGTTCGTGATAGAGCCATTGCGGCAGCAGCGTTGATAAACGATGTGGTAACTTTCGTTGGAAACGGGCAGGTCGAGGTCGAAAACGTAAACGCCTTCCTGTACGCAAACATTGGGCGGCACCACTAGGCAAGGGTTGCTGAGGTTCGGCAAAATCCTCGTAATCGTAGGGTTTTGAACGGATATTACATCAAATGGGTTGGAAGAGTTGCCCTTGTAGATGGTAATGGTGGCAGGGAACGGGGCATTACTGCCGTTGTCGCCATCGAAAGGGGCGCCCGGCACACCATTGGCACCGTAGCAGTCCCGGTAAATCTTCATGGTGAAGGTGTATTCTCCGTTTCCTTTGCACACATAGCTGATGGTGCCGCCAATAATATGCGCAGCCTGCAAAGGGAACAGGAATGCTACCAACGCCAGCGTTGTCAGCGCCGTTTTTTTGAAATTGCTTAATTTTACCATGCTTTTCATCTTGAAAAGACGTGTTTTGTTCGATAGCGCAACGTGTCATTTTCATTGCGGCAAAACAGTTGAATCTTCATTGCTTCGCAAAATCCCCAAACTTCCCCCGCTTAAGTAAAAATTGGAAATTAATTGAAATTAGGGGATTGAGATAATATATTGAAAATCAATGCGATGAGGCTATATTTCCTAATTTCTCAATATCAACTAATTTCAACGAAGTACTTATTGGGAACAGTTATCGGCTATTTTCGTTTTGAGCTTTGTGCGGCTAAATACCTGACCAAACGACCAAGCAACCTCCCTAATTACTTGCGGCTTGGCAAATTTATTTCAGGTGCCAAAACAATAGACCGGAAAAACTGCCAAGGTAGGCAAGAATTTTCTGGATTTTTGTCTGCAATTTAGCGAATCTTGAAGGATTTCTGTCAATGAACCTGCACTCCCTCAAAATTACCAGCAATAGTTCTGCGTTTGTTAATGAGTTTTAAACGCATTGCTTCATCTAAAACACCTATCAACTATTTAGGTGGGTGCGGGAGGAGAGAAAAAATTTCATTTTTTCTCTCCTCCCGCATTTCTGGGTGTTTTTAGGAAAATTGAAAATTTTCCTAAAAACACCCACTACTCTAATAGTTGCATCACCTAAAACTCATGCTAACTTTTACCAGCCAGCGTACACGCATGGTTCAAAACTACCAACTAGAGCCCATACTTGAAACACTTGAGAACGGGGGGTTAATGCTTTTCCCCACCGACACCATCTGGGGCATCGGCTGCGATGCCACCAATCCCGTGGCGGTCACCCGCATCAGGGCATTGCGCCAATTGCCCCCCGAACAGCCGCTCGTGCTCTTGGCCGACTCCATCGGCATGCTCAAAAACCATGTGACACACATCCACCCACGGGTGGAAACCCTGTTGAACTTCCATACAAGGCCACTGACCATCATCTATAACCAAGGAATTGGCTTGCCGACCATGGCCACTGCCAGCGATGGCAGCGTCGCCTTCAGGATTCCCCGTGACAAGTTCTGCCTCGAAATCCTTGAATCGCTGGGCCGGCCCATCGTCGCAACGGCAGCTTGCATCGGCAACCAGCCCTACCCCAAGCATTTTGGCGAAATCAGCTCCGCCGTCATCGAAGGGATTGACTATGTGGTGAGGTACCGACAAATGGACAAGGACATGGCCGAACCCTCCGTCGTAGCCCGCATCGGCGAAGACGAAGAACTTGAATTCCTGCGTGAATAAAAGCACAGCTTCATGGCTTCATGGCTTCATGGTTTCATTGTTTCATTGTTTCATTGTTTCATTGTTTCATGGGTTCATTGTTTCATTGTTGAGGGCTGAACAGCCATGTAGCCATGAAACCGTGTAGCCATGAAACCATGTAGCCATCCAGCCATGAAACCATGAATCCATGCAGCCATGCAGCCATGAAGCCATGAAACCATGTACCAATGGATAAGATAACCGAAAGCCCATCCCATTACCGCCATCTTGAAAAAATGACGGTGGCCGAGTTGTTGCAAGGCATCAACAACGAGGACAAGACCGTGCCGCTGGCGGTGGAGAAGGCGCTGCCCGCCATCGAACGGCTAGTGGTGGCCGTGGTGGAAAAATTGCGGAACGGTGGCCGGTTGTTCTACATCGGCGCAGGTACCAGTGGAAGGCTGGGCGTCTTGGACGCCTCGGAATGCCCCCCCACTTTTGGCGTGCCGCCCGACCTTGTGGTTGGCCTCATTGCCGGAGGCGACCATGCCCTACGCCACCCCGTGGAAAATGCCGAGGACAACCCCAGCCAAGCATGGCTGGACTTGAAGGCACACCATATTGACAGCCAGGATTTCGTTATTGGAATTGCCGCCTCTGGCACCACGCCCTACGTGATTGGCGGGCTGGTGGACTGCCGCAGCAATGGCATCGCCACTGGCTGCATCACCTGCAACCCCAACAGCCCGCTCGCCTTTGCCGCCGACTATCCGGTGGAGGTGGTCGTGGGGCCGGAGTTCGTGACGGGCAGCACCCGCATGAAGGCCGGAACCGCCCAAAAATTAGTGCTGAACATGGTGTCCACAAGCCTGATGATTCAACTTGGCAGGGTCGTGGACAACCGCATGGTGGACATGCAACTCACCAACGACAAGTTACTAGTCCGGGGCACCATGATGGTCGTACAAGACACGGGGCTGGATTACGAAGCCGCCCAGCAACTGCTTCTCGCTCGTGGCAGCGTTCGCAAAGCGGTGGATGCCTTCAGGGGCAGGTAGGAAACCCAATTTTTGCCATCATCGGAACGTTCTCTAAACCAAATCCTGTCAATTGCATTTTTTATAGCTACTAAGTAGGGTAGAAGAAAAAATCTTATTTTTTCTTCTACCCTACTGCAACGCTTATTTTTTTGCATTTTTTTTAGTTAATTTGGCAAACCAAACAACCGCACCTGTTGAGATAAGCCCTTTTACCAACACACCTTTTTTCTGCTATGAAAAAAAATGCTTTACGTTCCCTGCTTTGGCTGGCCTTGTCCATAGCACTGCCATATTGGGCTGCTTCGCAAACAGTCACGGTATCCGAGCCTTTGATACTTCGGGACGAAGCATCTTACGACATCTTTGGCGACGAGCGGGGGAACGTGCTCCTGTTCAGAAACAAGACCACCACGTTCCAAGTGCAAGGCTTTGATGCAAGCCTCAACCTAAACTGGGAGAAAGAACTTGAACTCGACCGAAAGACCCCCGCAATGGAGGCCGTGGTGCAGGCCCAAGGTGGTGGCTTCAACCTAATTTACCAGTTTCGACAAAAACTATTGCCCATTCTTAAGATACACCGCTATAGCCCAGCCGCCAACCTGATTGACTCCGTGACCATCAAGCGCTTTGACCAATCCTTTTTCTCCCCAAGTTTCGAGGTCGAATTCTCTGAGGACAAAAACATCGCACTGATTTGGTTCGTACGGGAGCAGACACAAATCAACGCCCTGGCCTTCGACATGCGCCAGATGAAACTGCTCTGGGAAAAAACTTTTGTTCCTGAGAACTTGGTACTCTACCGGGACTTTCAGCAAGCCGTTGTGGACAATGATGGCAATATGTACTTCATCCTGAACAAGGACAATTTCGGGGGTCGAAAACGGGCACATTTTTTTGAAATCCTGGATTTCGGGCCAGGTACCGACAGTGTGTTGCGCCGCTATACCGTACCCATGCAGGACTTCCTCACCTACGATGTGAAGTTTGCCTACGACAACCTCCACCACGCCCTCAAGGCGGGTGGTTTTTATGCCACCGACAACCCCAGTCGTGCCGAAGGATTTTATTTCCTGAGCATGGAACAAGGGCAGCCCGATAGCACTGCCTTGCAATTCCATCCATTTGAAGATGATTTTGTGGCCATCTTGAACGAGAAGGATCGTGGCAAAAACAAAGGGCTGCCCGAAGCCTCCGTCCAAAAAATCGTCATGCGCACCGACGGCGGCTTGATCCTGATTGGCGAGCTGAACAAAGAAATGATGCGGGGAGCGGCCAATTCCAATTTTTACGGGCGCTCCGGCTTTCGGCCCGTCACCGACTACTACTACGACGATGTGTTCCTCATATCAATGCACCCAAATGGCCAGGTTCACTGGAAGAACATTTTGCACAAAAAACAATACTCTCAGGACGACAACGCCATGTACTCGTCCTTCTTCCTCGCCAAGACGCCCTCGGCGCTGCGCATTGTTTACAACGATGATATCAAACAGGAAAACTCGGTCAGCGAGTACGTCGTGCGGGGCAATGGCAACTATGACCGCAATGCCGTCATGTCCACCGAGCGCAAGGAGCTACAGCTCCGCTTCAGGGATGCCGTGCAACTGACGGCCTATGACTTCGTGGTGCCTAGCGAGCGCCGGAACCGGCTAAAATTGGTAAGGATTAGCTTTAAGGGGGAGAAATGAAGCTGATGGGTAAAAACTTATTTCTGGATGGTTATCATATTCCGAAAAAAAGCGTTTTCATTTAGGAGGTGCTCAATCTGCGACTGAAGGGCAGCCACCAATTTTTCGGAAGCATTGTCAACCAACACGTTAGCAGCATTTCCGCCTGTTTGGTTGTGGTTGTTGAATACCATGCTCTCGTCGAACTTCAAAAAATCTATCGGGCTCATTTCATACACATCACAAATTTGAAAAAAGCGTTCCATTGAAAGCTTGACCTGACCAGTTTCCAATTTGCTGTAGGTGTTCTGCTGAATATCCAGCTTCTCTGCCATGTCCTTCTGTTGCCACCCTTTGAGTTCCCGAAGCTTGCGGAGTTTGGTGCCAAAATCAAATTCAAGGTATTTATTTTTCACGGTATTCGATTTTGTGATAAGATTCCTGTTTTGGCGGTTAAAATAGCATAAAATGGAGTTGAAGGCTGTCTGTTGAAGGATTAATTTTGCCAAAACGCAACGTAAAAACTTTCAGGCGTGTTTTAAGGCCCAAATTTAGATTTCGCACATTGCCATAAGTCGGTCATAATCAACACACCCAATTTCTTGCATAGCACCCAACTCATCAAAGGCATTCTATAAAGCCTTGTAACTAATTAAACGGAGAAGTGCCGAAGGGGAAAAATGATGCTTTTTCTTTTCCTCTCCATTACCCTCCTAAGCAGTTGCCATGAAATAACACCAATACTGGCGACCGGTGCACAGGCCGCCCCCGTACCAATGGATACATACCTATATTATCAGATGTAAACCTGAAAACGACTACCTGCCAACTGGGGCAGCACAAAAGCGCCAAGAAGACACTGCTTACTCGGAAAACCCAATTCCTTTCCGACCTGTACATTTAGGCAAGACTCACCAAATTTCTCAAGCCGCACTTCGGCGAACCTTGGCTCATTGGTCGTTGCACCAATCGGCAGGGGGCTTGCATGGCGGCCTCACTACTTGCACCTGCTTGGGGAGGTGGTGGCTTTGCCAAAAAATGGCTAATTTTAGTCCGGTTTTCACCTTTTTTTTGAAGGTGCATCCCTTGCCCTGGCTCGCCGGGGCTGGCATGTACTGTTTCAATAAGGTGAAAAAATGGTGGGATTATGCCAATTTTTGGCCAAGCACCAAAATCCCAAACTTGTGCCCAAAACGCTTTTTGTCATGGAAAAACTTTTAGTAAAAATACCAACCATCTTTAGCAATGCTTTCCTCGATTTAATATTGATTGCATTGGTATCCACAACAACAATAAACAATGCATTCTCTCAGGGCATTTGCCCCGAAGATATAGTGGAAGACGCATTCAGCTTCGTCGTGGACGGCAATGTGCCGGGAACACCTATTGTAGGCTGCTCGGCCATTGGGTACAAAATCATCCTGTCCAACCCGTTCGAGCCTGCAGTGCCCGTGACAATTGT
>JALHQW010000090.1 GCA_022841745.1 Saprospiraceae bacterium
CATGAAATAGTGTCATCTTCATAAGGCAAATCTATAAAAAGCCCATAAAATACAGGCGCTAAATAATTGACAACCAGTTATTTGTAATTAGATTTGACTAAATGGACAGACACTAATTAGCTATAGCCAAAACAGCAAAAAAATTGACAGGTGCCATCCTGAGCACTTAAACGCACAATTCCAAAGTTGAAAACGCCATAATAAGCAGTTTAAAGGCCATTTTAAAGAATTGTATTAACTCCTTTGCTCAAGCCAGTAAATCCCACTCAACCAATCCCACCTTTCGTTAATTATTGTCCCGAATTTTTGACACCGTCAAACCAATTGGCTATCAATCAGTTATAGACATGGGCGATGGGGATTGATGCTCAATCTCCACCCATCAACACTCACAAAAGTAACAAGCGCAACATGGCAATCAAAAGAAACGCAACATCTGTTTGGACCGGCTCCGGCAAGGAAGGCACTGGCCACCTCACCACCCAAAGCACCGTGCTGAACCAGACGCAGTACTCCTACAACACCCGCTTTGCCGATGGCATTGGCACCAATCCAGAGGAACTCATAGCTGCAGCACATGCGGGCTGCTTCAACATGAAGCTATCCTTCGTGCTGGGTGGCGCTGGCTTTACGCCAGAAAAATTGGAGACTAAGTGCACCATTTCCCTCGGTGACGGGGCCGTGACGGAGTCGCACCTGCAACTGACGGCCACCGTGCCGGGCATCAGCGCTGAGAAGTTCGCCGAGTGCGTGGCAGATGCCGAAAAGAACTGCCCAATTTCAAAATTGCTGAACTGCGAAATCAAGGTGGACGCCACGCTGGCGTAGTCTGCCATCCAACTTTTTCAAATAGACGCTTCATAAAAAAAGGAGGTGCCGAAATTCGGCCCTCCAATTCTCATTTTCAAACTTCGCTAAAAAAAGGATTACATCTTCGGCAACAGCACCGTATCCACGGAGTGAATCACGCCATTGGATTGGTACACATCGTAGGTGCTGATGTTGGCTACATTGCCGTTTTCATCCTTCACTGCAATGTTGCGCATGCCGTTCATCATGGCGGTGAGCGTACCGCCGCTCACAGTTTTCAGCGTTGCCTTGCCACCGCCTTTCTTAATCAGTTCTGAGATGGCCTTGAAATCATACGTGCCGCTCACCACGTGGTAGGTCAGCACGGTGGTCAGTGTTTTTTTGTTTTCAGGCTTCAGCAGCGTTTCCACGGTGCCGGCAGGCAGGTTTTCAAAGGCGTCATTCACAGGGGCAAAGACGGTGAACGGGCCAGCGGACTGCAAGGTCTCTACCAAGCCAGCAGCCGAAACAGCAGCTACGAGTGTGGTGTGCGCCTTGGAGTTCACGGCATTGTCCACGATGGTTTTCTTGGGGTACATGGCCTCGCCGCCCACCATCACGGTGTTGTCTATGCTGTTTTTCTGTGCAAAAGCAGAGAATGAAAGGCAGCCAAACGCAATTGCCAAGGCTGAGATTTTTGATACGATTTTCATAAAAGACATTTTTTTGATTAGAAAATTAATTTGGTTGCGAACGATTTGATTTACGAGTGGGGAGGGATGGGTGGTTTTCGAGGTGGTGCATTTTTTAATTATAAACTACCTAGCATCGGGTGCATCGTTTTTCTACTAAGAACTATTATATGGTTATAATTTTATCTTCAAATTAAAACCACAATCCATGCTTCGACTTCTACTTATCACCTTTTTCAGCACTTTAATATTGATTAATCGTGTTGATGGAGCTTCTTCCTATTCAGGCAGCATCATCCCACAAATTACCACCATTTCAATCGTTGGTGATTCGATAGATATCTCGTTTATTTTACAAGTTTCACGCATTGAATTTGAAGAGGTTCTAGGAAGAAAATTGTCCAACGCAGAGCGGAAGGAGTTTCGGAAATTTAAAAGAGAAACATTCCGGCAACTTTCCAATGAAGGAAGACGCCCAGGTATTGCTGGCCTTGTGATTGGCTTGGCATTATTACTTGGAGGGCTTTTTGTAGCAGGAATTCACTATATCGCTATTATTGGTTGCGAGGGAGATGATGAATGCTCCAAGCCAAACGAGAAACCACAACTGTTTGGACTGGCCGTTGCTGGTTGCGGTGCTTTTGCATCCATTGTCTCGCTTTTTGCCATAGCTTTCCCAAACAAGATGAAAACTCCTCCGAAAGACACCACCCGTGAGAAATGGTCATTTTAGCAGCATACGCCTTCCACAACCAATGATGTTATTTGGCAGGTGCAGGTTTTTCCCAGATATTTGCCCCAATGGACACCATCACCGGCCATATCGAACGCATCACTTTCCAGAACGCCGACAACGGCTGGACGGTCGCCCGATTGCAGGAGCCGGGCAAGCTCGACCTGACCACCGTGGTCGGGACGCTGTCGTCGGTGCAGGTGGGCGAGTCCCTTAAGTGCCAGGGCACTTGGAAAAACGATACGCAGTACGGTTTCCAGTTCGTGGTGCAGACCTACGAGGTGACGCAGCCCGCCACCATCCGGGGCATCCAGAAGTACCTGGCCAGCGGCATGATAAAGGGCATCGGTGACCATTTTGCGGAGCAAATCGTGCTGCGCTACGGCGAAAAGACGCTGGACGTGATTGACCAAACGCCCGATTTGCTGATGGAAATTGACGGTATCGGGCCGAAGCGCTACGCAAAAATCACGGCGGGCTGGGCAGAGCAAAAGGCCATACGAGAGGTGATGTCGTTCCTGATGCAGTACGAAATCAGCCCGACTTATGCCCAAAAGGTCTTCAAAACTTACGGAGAGGAAAGCATTGCTGTTCTCCAAGAAAACCCCTACCGCCTCGCCCGTGACATCTGGGGCATCGGCTTCAAGACCGCCGACAAGACGGCGCAAAAACTCGGCATCGGCAAGGAGAGCGAAATGCGAATTGATGCCGGGGTGGAGTACGTGCTGAACGACCTCTCGAACGACGGCCACACCTGCTATCCCGTTAATCTATTCCTTGAAAAAGCGCAGGAACTGCTGGAAGTAGAGGCCAACCAAGTGGCCTCCCGCCTTGCCGCCATCGAGCAGGAGGAACGCATCGTGACAGCCCCGTTGACCATTGACGGGGTGCTGACGGCTTGCGTCTGGCTCAAGGTTTTCCATGTCTGCGAGCAGGGAATCGGTGCGGAACTGCGCAGGCTGCAAGGGGGTAGTTCCTCGTTGCGGAGCGTAAAAACCAAAGAGGCACTGGTCTGGGCGGAGGAGAAGCTGAACATCCAATTGGCTGAAAACCAGCGCATTGCGGTAGCAAAGAGCTTGGAGGAGAAAGTGCATATCATCACTGGCGGGCCGGGCACGGGCAAGAGCACCATCACCAAGGTCATCCTGTTGGTGAGCCACCAACTGACGCAGAAAATCATGCTGGCTGCGCCAACGGGCCGGGCTGCCAAGCGTATGTCCGAAATCACGGGACTGAAAGCGAGTACCATCCACTCGCTGCTGGAATTCGATTTCAACATCAACGGCTTCAAACGCAACCGGGAGAATCCGCTGGACTGCGACCTGCTCATCGTGGACGAGGCGAGCATGATTGACACGGTGCTGATGTTCAACCTGCTGAAGGCCGTGCCGACCACGGCGAGGTTGGTGCTGGTCGGCGACGTGGACCAGTTGCCGAGCGTGGGGGCGGGCAGTGTGTTGCAGGATTTGATTTTGAGCGAAAAAATACCGACGACCCGCCTCACCGAGATTTTCCGGCAGGCCGCCGCCAGCAAAATCATCACCAACGCCCACCGCATCAACGCTGGGGAGTACCCCGACCTGAGCAATGACAAGGGCGGCGACTTTTTTTTCATGGAGGAGGAAGACCCCGACAAGCTGACCGACCTCATCGTGAACCTCGTGGACAGCCGCCTGCCCAAGGCGTATGGCTTCGATTCCTTCGACGATATTCAGGTGCTGGCCCCCATGAACCGGGGCACCATCGGCAACCGCAACCTGAACGATATTCTCCAGAAAAAGCTGAACCCCAGCTATGACCCACTGGTGAAGATGGGCCGCAGTTTCCACGAGGACGACAAGGTGATGCAAATCAAGAACAACTACGACAAGGACGTGTACAACGGTGACGTGGGCCGCATCAAGAAGATTGACAAAGTGGAGCAGGAGGTCGTGGTTTTATTCGATGGCCGTGAGGTCTTTTATGACTTCACCGAACTGGACGAACTGACGCTGGCCTACGCCGTGAGCATCCATAAATACCAAGGCAGCGAGTGTCCCTGCGTGGTGATGCCGCTGGTGATGGGCCACTATATGATGCTATACCGCAACCTGATTTATACGGGCATCACGAGGGGAAAAAAGCTGGTGGTGCTGGTCGGCTCAAAAAAGGCAGTGGCGATGGCGGTGAAGAACGACAAGGCGGTGAAGCGGTTTACGGGGTTGGGGGAGGTGATGCGGGGCCTGCGTTAGCGGCTGCCGATGGCGAGCAGGAATGCTACCAATTCATCCACATCTGTGAAGGGATTCAAGTCGGTTAAATGCTTTCCAGCTTCCAAATGGTGCTGCATTTGCATTTTCAACCATATTGCATTTTGCTGCGCAATGGGTAGTTTCTCCTTTAAAATCACGAAATCGTTTTGACAGCCTTTTCGGTAATTGGCGATATGCTTTTCCAATTCTTTTATCAGTGGTTCGGCGGTCGGATATACCTTGGTGGTCTGTTTAAAATGCAGCAAATACCAGTATTCGTAGGCGATGCTTGAAAACGCTACGCTTATATGATTTGTACCTGCCAATTTATAAGCTTCCAATAACGAAGGTCGATTATCATGGTCAAAAACCACCCAGATATGGTTGTATTCGTTGCGTTCCTGCCGAGCTTTTCGCTGCTTTTTGATGGCCTCTTCGACGATTTGCAGCGGTTCACTTTTCTTCGCCTCCATGATGTCCACGCTCAATGCAGCCAGCGCCCGCTTGTGGTCAGGGTCTTGCTTGAGCGCCGTAAAATAGTTTTTCTCGGTCAGCCCGTCGCAAAGGATGAGGATGCGTGGGTTAGTGCGCCCCGTTGGAGTTGTTTTCCGTCTTTTCATCATCGGCGAAGTCAAATTCAAATTGGAGGCTTTCGATATTCGGAACGCCGCCAAACCGACCGGAAAGATACCATTTTTCAAACGGCACATTGTCCCGAATGCCTTTCATATCGGCGAGGGAAACCATTTGGGATGCGCCCTGCTCGTTCTTTTCGACTATCCAGATTTGGTCACGGCGGAGTTTGTTTTCTTCGGAAAGCAGCGTCACGTCGTGCGTGGCAGCGATGAGTTGGGCATTTTTCTTGTTGATTTTAGGGTTGTTGAAGAGGCTGATGATGAAGCGGGAGATATGTGGGTGAAGGGAGCGTTCGAGTTCGTCGATAAACAAAATTCCACCATCTTCAAGCACACCCAATATGTAAGTTATTATGGAGAATAACTTTTGAGTGCCAGTGGATTCATCTTCTATATCAAACTCAACAACACTTCCATCAGTCTTGTCTTGCGAAACTCTATGAAAAGTCCTTATTTTATATTTACTTACAATCTCATTAGGAATTCCGTTTTTGTATTTGAAAAATGGCATATCGGGTAATCTGTCGACAACTCTAATATCAGAAATGCCACTGTCTAAGGACGCCATGACTTTTTTTACCTTATTTAAGAAATATGGTTCAGAATCTTGTAGGAACGATGCAACAACTTGGGTGCTAAACAATTTATCATCATCATAATTGTTTATAAAATCGAAACCTAAGGTACTGTTTATAAAACCAAATACGTTAAATAATTGCTCAACATTATTGACAGTACCTTTTGATACTAATGTCTGATTAGGGGCTGTTAAGTCCTTTAACAGGAAGGATGGACCTTTGAAATATTCTCCAAATGAAAATACCTGATACTCCCTTTTGAATAATTTGGCTTCTCTCTTTTGAGGATAGAAACTTAGATTTTCTTCAATGATGATTTCACGGGAATATTTAATGTCATAGTGATACTGAATTCCTTTCATTAAAAAATCTATGGAAAATGTTGTTGGTTTTTCTGTAGTATCTTTAGTCAATTTATATGGCTCGTATTCGCCAATAATATCATTTGGCTTTCTTGTTATAGAGCTCCTCAATAAATTTTGAAAGGCACTGATAGCCCTCAAAAAATTACTCTTCCCACTCGCATTCGCCCCATAAATCACCGCCGACTTTAGCACATCCAAGCCGGGGGCCACGTGGGCGATGTTCTCCTCGTGCCCTTTGATTTTGGCGGGAATCATCGTGATGAACTGCTCATCCTTGAACGACCGGAAATTGGAAACACTGAATTGAAGTAGCATCTAAACTGGTTTTAAAACGCAAATTTGCATTTTTTCTGTAAATAAAACCACGAAACGCCTCCGTGGTTCAAAAAATTCTATTTGCAGGTTGTAAAACCGTTCCCTACCTTCACCCCATCTTTTCACAAAAACAAACTACTATGAAAAAGAAAACCCACACCCGCCGCACCTCGGACCTTAAGGCCGAAAACGAACTCAAGGCACTCGACCTCGAACTCACCCACGGCGCTCAGATGATGCACATCTCCGACGATGCACCGCCCGAAATCATCGCTGCCTGGCTCGACAACGTGAAGCGCTACGAGGAGCAGTACGCCAATGCGCCGAAAATCCCGATTCACGACTTTATCGGCAAGCCGGAAATAAAGCCGTTGGACAGCTTGAAGCCCGAAGAAATCGAGCCAGAAATCGAGCGGCTGCTGGCATTGCTGCAAGAAAAATGCGTGTTCACCGACCGCCCGGAGCACCTTTCGCCAAAGCGGTATTACCAATTCTTGACGGAGGAATTCATGCAGCACCAGATGACCGACCACGCTGCGCCGGGCATGATGCACTTCTTCAATTACGAAGAGTTTCACCACGACGGCCCGGAATTCATCGAGCAGCACGTCTCCGAGTTCCTGCTCGACCTGCTAAACCTAGGCCGTGATTTCGAGGGTCTGTGGCTCAGCGAGCACTGCCGGGACGACCACGATGCCATTTCCAAGGCTGAAGTCATGCTGCGTTGCAATACCTTTCGGGCCATGCACCGGGACTTAAAGCCCATTGGGTTCAAAGCCGAAAAAGCGGAAATCCACAACGACACCATGTACCTGTTCTTTGGCATTGCCTGGGAGGCCGAGCCAATGGCGAGCAAGGAAAAACAACGGCACGAAGGTTTGGGCGTGGCACAATTAGGCTGGGAGGATGGCGAATGGCTGGTTCAGGGCGTAAATATGCCAGGTTTTAATTTTTAATCGATAACCATGAAACCGCCTAAATCCTATATCCTGCTATTTGTTGGACTAATATGCGGCTATTTAATCGGCTCACATTCCGCTTGGCAGTTCAACCAGCCCACCCCTGCCATTCCTGGTTGGTATACCACGATTTCAACCAATCAGGGATACCTTGGCTTTTTGCTTTCAAGCCTTGCCATCATTGCCGTGGGAATGGTAACTGGCAGGGCAATTCCGTTTCTGAAAAACTATTTTACGATGGAAAGTATAGCGGTGGTCAATATAGGCATTGCAGTTGTTGGAATGGCCAATATTGTCGGCTGGTTAGTGGAGCTATCTGTGAGTTGGTATTCGGGCTATATGTATGAGCTTATTGAGTTTCAAGTAAGGGAGCGTTCTTGGGTTGGGCTGATCATCATCGGGGTAAGCGTGGTCGCCTCCCAATTGTTCTGGATAGGGATAATCAGGCAAAACCCAGTCTGGACGGTGGCCATTGCCCTGTTTATCGTGTTGGGAAGCTATTTGTAACCTTTAATTTATTTTGATAGCACCCGAAACCCCTTTTTCCAATTCGACCCATCCCTCGACAATTCAAGTAAATACGACTGTGCGGTGGGCAGCACGAAAATTAACTTATCCGTGATTTTGGCCCCTTTTTCTATCCAGCCAGCGGTGTTCAGTTGGTAGGTGGGGTCAATGGGGCTGTCGTTCACGTAGATGTGGGGGATGGCCCGATAACAGATGCCGGAATTATTCCTGCAAAGCAAGTCGTAGGTTATTTCCAGTTGGATTTCAGTGTCGGAATAGCGTTCTGCTATTACTTCCGTGAATTCGTACTGGAAGTCGAGGAAGTTGAACTTTTTGCGAAAATTGGGAAAATCATGGACGAGCAGTTGGCCTTCGGTCGGGCTGGAAGGTTGCACCTCGTTGTCAGCAGGCTGTGGTATTTCGGCTTCGCCGGGTTGCTTTTCACCTTCCACTGGCTTTGTTTGCTCGGTTTGCTTGGTACTGCCATCGCCCGTGTTTTTTGCGATGAAAACCCCCAATATCACCGCTGCCAATAGTAAGCCACCAATCATAAGGTATTTCCCCATGCCCCCGCCTGGTGCCGCTGGCACGTTCACCGTTTTTTGCACCGTGACATGCTCGGGCTTGGGCTGCGGTAATTCGTGGTCGAGCGGGCTACCGTCGGCAATATCGAGGATTTGGTGGGCAATGGCCGCTTTTTGGCGGGCCAGTTCGTCGGCAGCCAACATGCCAACGAGGCCCTGCTCCTCCAGCATGGCCAACTTGCCCTTGAGTACCAATAAAGCGTTCTGTTTGCGCTGGTTTTGGTGTTGCGCTTGCGCAATAAGCAGGTCAAGTGCCTCGTCCAATTTGAAGTCGGTGACCAAATCCCTCACCTTGGCTTCCGTGTTGTTTTCCATTTTTGTTAGGATTTTATGGCAAGGTATGGCTAATTTTGAATTTCAATTGCTTCATGGCCACATTGTTACATTGTTACATTGTTACTCGCGCTACGACAACCATGAAACCATGAAACCATGAAACCATGAAACCGTGAAACCGTGAAACCGTGAATCAGTGAAACCATGAATCCATGCCCAACATAGACATCCGCACCACGCAAAACGTCACCATCGAATACGAACTGGCGTCGTTGAGAGACCGCTTCTTTGCGTTCCTGCTCGACCTTTTTATTTATTCAGTGGCCATGATGGTGTTCTGGCAAGTGGTCATTTTCCTGGTGGGCGACGCCATCACGGGGTGGGGCGGGGCGGTCATCAGCATGTCCTACATGATAGGGCTGTTGGTTTATCATTTAGGTTCCGATATGCTGGGCAATGGCCAAAGCCTGGGTAAGCGGGCGTTGGGCATCCGGGTGGTGCGCCTCGACGGGCTGGAACCGGGCATGGGCGAGTACCTGTTGCGTAGCATCCTGCTGCTGCTCGATTTCAGCTTTACAGCGGGGGCGCTTGGCGGCATCCTCATCGGCTCCACCTACAAGCATCAGCGCCTCGGCGACCTCGCCGCCAACACCACCGTGGTGCGCAATACGGGCCAACTTGCCTTCCGCCTAAACGACATCCTGAAAATAAACACCCTCGAAAACTACGAGCCGCAATACCCCGCCGTGCGACAGATGACCGAAGCCGATATGCTGCTCATCAAAAACCTCCTTGGCCGCTACCAACAATTGCAGAACGATGCCCATGCCGCCGCTATCAGGGAGGCAGCCGTGAACATCTGCCAACAACTGAATATCCAATCGCCCAAGGGCAACCATGTGGAGTTCTTAAAAACCCTTATTCGGGACTACATCGTGCTGACCCGATAACGGTTTTCCTTTGTCCAAATAAAATTTTCCTACGCAGCGATACTATTTCGATATGGTACGTCATAAGGCGAGTTCGGTGTTAATCAAGTTGCCGCAATTAACAACAGCAATTCGATTGACGCTTGGCGAGATGGCTCCAAAACGGCCAAGGACGAATGGTGGGCGCTGCATTTTTAAACAAAATCATTACAATTTTCGGTTTTCAGGCAAAATCATTTGCTGAATTATGTTTTATCCCTACATTTCAGCCGAAAATCCCTCATCACGGTCAAAAAGCACACCCGACCCATTCAATTTTTTGCGCCCAGTATGATTTAGGTTTGATTGGCGCCGTCCAAAGAAATTGAGCATTAATCCTTGTCGCAGGCAGCAAATCTATGAGGCGATGCCTAAGCAGCATGCAACCTTGCGACAGGTGGCAAATAGGCTATTTCATTAAACATTCATCAAAAAAACAAACAACCATGAGGGTTCGGCTGTACAAAAAAACGAAAGACAACCTCTCGTATTTCCAATTCCTGAGTGACGATGGGCAGGCTGTACTCAACAGCCAAGGCTATGCCGACAAGGATGACCGTAACAATGGCGTCCGCTCCGTAGTGGCCAATGCCGACAATGCGGCACGGTACGAGCGAAAGACTTCCGAAGAGGGGAAAAACTACTTCATTCTAAAGGCCGGTAATGGCCAGGAAATCGCACGGAGCGTGGATTTTGACGATTCTGCCGCAATGGAAACTGCCATTGCTGCCTGTGTTGCCGAAATTCCATCCATCACCGCCGACGAGACGGAAGGCCAACCAAGGGAGGCCGCTTCCGCACCAGCCGCAGCCACGGACAACAATCCCTACGACGATGGAAGAGGTGGCGATGACAACTACCGCCCACTCAGTTTTTACCAAGAGAGGATTAAGGGCATTGAAAACGGCTTCGACAGCTTTGCTACGGACAACGGTCAATTCTATTTCACCTTGAACCAAGGCGGCAATATCGTGCTCATCAGTGAGGCTTACACCTCCGCCGATGGCCGCAACAACGGCACAGCGTCGGTGGGACGCAACCTTTCCAACCCTGCCCGCTACCAGCCGATGCAGCACCCCAATGGCAAATACTATTTCAACCTCTTGGCTGGCAACAACCAGCAGATTGCAACCAGCGTCTGGTTTGACAGTGCCGCCGAAAGGGATGCAGCCATGAATGCGCTGCAGCGGGGCTTGTCGGGTGGCACGGAGGAAGTGGCGTTGAAAACTGCTGGCTCAGGGGCGGACGCTGATATGGAAGGCATGGCCTTCTACAGGGCCACCGTGAAAGTTGCCGATGCGCCCCCACCCAAGGAAAAAGCGCCCAAGGAAAAGAAAAAGCGGAAACCGAAAGAGGCCAAGCCAAAATCGGCCGACAGCAAGGTGATACTCAAATCGGGCAAATACCTGTTCAATGGCGTTACTTGGGAGACCATGCGCAGCGCCAACGGCAAACACTACTTCTCCTTCCGCACGGCTGCCGGGAAGTCGCTCATGCTCAGCTCCAATGTGCAAGGCTTCGCAACTGAGGCCGAAGTGGATGCACAAGTGCAGAAGGTTATTGACCTCGGCCCTTATGAAGGCAATTACTTAGGCAAAACGACCGCCAACAACAAATACTATTTCTACCTGAACAATACGGATGGCAAGCCAGTGGCCAAGAGCTTCTTCTACGATACTACGGCTGCCATGAACGATGCCATCGGCCTGCTCATTGGCCGTACAAGGGTGGCCGCCGCTGTCGCACCTACCGCTATAGCTGCCAAGGAAGGCGTCCACGACGACTACCTCGCCTGTGAGCGCTACAATGGCCCCACAGGGGCAAGCGAACCGGCCTTTCACCGCTTTTTCAATGATGATGACGAAAGCTGGTACTTTGGCTACAACGATGCCAATGGCAAGACGCTCCTGCGCTCCGAGGGTTATACCACCGATAAGGCAAGGGACAACGGCATCGAGTCCGTCATAAAGAATTCACCGCTGGATGGGCGCTGGGTGACGGGCAACGACAACAGCCAATACTATTATGCACTCCGGGCTGGCAACAACCAGGAGATTGCCCGCAGTTGCTATTTCGACAGTGAGGCGGATATGATGGCTGGCTTGGCTGCCGCCAAAGCCGCATTTGCGCCCAAAGTAGAAAGGGCCGCTGAGGCACCTGCTGGCAAGGTGGACGACTACCTACCCTGCGAGGCATATGCCGGTGGCGAAGGCTACCATAAGTTCGAGCACGAAGGCGAGTATTATTTCAGCTACAACGATGCCAATGGCAACATCATCCTGCGTTCAGAGGGCTACAAGTCGGCAGGTGCCCGTGACAATGGTATCGAGTCGGTTAAGAAAAACTCAGCCATCGAAGACCACTGGGTGAAGAAGCAGCACGAGGATGGCCGCTGGTACTTCTCACTCATTGCCGGGAACCGGCAAGAAATAGCCCGCACTTGTTACCATGACGAGGCCGCTCTGTTCGGCATCCTTCGCTCGGCAGTTGGGCCGCTCTATACACCACCGCCACCGCCGAGGGCACCAGCGCCAATGGCTGCACCAGCGCCAGCCATCGTGGACGAATACCTGCCTTGCGAAGCCTATGCGGGCAAGGCCGATGACGATGGCTTCCGTCGCTTCATGCACGAAGGCGAGCATTTTTTCGCCTATATGGACAAAGATAATGAGGTCGTGCTGCGCTCTGAGGGCTATAAGTCGGCAGGTGCTCGTGACAATGGCATCGCATCGGTAAAGAAAAACGCCCCGATAGAAGAGCGTTGGGTGAAGGAAAAATCTGACGATGGCAGGCAGTATTGGTCGTTGAAGGCTGGCAATAAGCAGGAAATAGCCCGCAGCTGCTACAAAGATGCATTGGGTGCGGCAGGTTGGGGGCTGTTTGCCCTGGCCGCAGCACCATTCGCAGCGGCGGCGGCAGCGGCAGCCGTGGCTGCTCCACCGCCACCTCCTGCTCCAGCACCTGTGGTTGAAAGGGCAATGGCTGCTGCTCCGCCGCCAGCACCTGCTGCTGCGCCTGCGGTGGCTGCAACTCCGCCACCAGCACCTGTTGCAGCGCCTGTAGTTGCTGCAGCTTCCAGTGGTTCCAATTGGTGGAAGTGGTTGTTGCCATTGTTGCTGTTGGCCTTGTTGTTCCTGCTCTGGAAAGGCTGCGATGGCTGCAACAAGACAGCACCGCCTCCAGTACCACCAGTAGAAGAGCCTACCACACAAGTAACGCCACCTGCGGACACGGTTAAGGAAGAACCCGCAGCGCCAGCCGAGCCAGCTGCTCCGTTCTGCGCCTGCACTGGTTCTGAAAACCCGATATTCAATATCCCATCAGGTGCTACGCCCAAGCAGTTGAGCCGCCTTGGCACGAACCCTGAGTTCCGGAACTCGCACGGCTTGGACGGCAAGGGCTTCTTCGACAAGCTGACACGCCACTATGGCCGCAGCCAAGTTGACAAGCGTTTTCTCGACGACCTCTTCAAGGCGATGGGTTATGCCAAAGGCTTTGCCGATGCCAAGCCAGAAATGTTCAGCGAGGTGACGCTGCCAGTAGGCTCCACGGGCAACCTGGGCTATAGCTCGGCGCACAAGACCTTGTATGCCACTTTGCCAAGCACCGAGAAAGACCGCATGGCCTTCCGCATCGAAGCGGCCAACGGCTGCACAATGCACTTCATGAAGACCTGCGGCAACCACTTCTTCTTCTGTCCGAAGTAGTGTAATGATGAGTTAATGATGAAATGCCGTGGCGACTGATGTTGCTGCGGCATTTTTTATTTGTGGGCTAATACTGAGAAGGGCCTAAGAGACGAGCGGAAAAATGAAATTTTCCCGCTCGCCTCCAGCGTTTCAGGATGTTTTTTTTGTAAAGATTTTCAATTATTAACAAAAAACACCCCTGTTAAATAGTTGCGTTTATGCTTTTGCGAAGCAAACAAATCAACCATCAATCGGGTAAAACAATCATTTTTGTACCTTCGCCCCGCTTGTGACCAAGCCCGTGAGCGTTCATTAAGGGCTACCATCATTCAACTAAAACCAGCCATCCAAATGTTATCATCCGCTGCTGCGCAACCTACCCTCCGATTCCAGTTCAAGACCTTCGAGAAAATGCCCGTCAAGATTTGGGAAGACAGCCGGGACGCCTCCCTGCACGTCGCCCGAAGCATTGCCTTGGCCATCCGCCAGAAGCAGCAGGACGGGGAGAAAATCGTGCTGGGCCTTGCCACTGGCTCATCGCCCATTCAAGTCTATCGGGAACTTGTGCGGCTGCACCAGGAGGAGAACCTAAGCTTCTACAACGTCGTCACCTTCAACCTCGACGAGTACTACCCCATGCAGCGGGAGGCGGTGCAGAGCTATTGGCACTTTATGCACGAGCACCTGTTCGACCATATTGATGTTCCAAAGGAAAACATCCACATCCCCGACGGTACGGTGCCGATGGAAAAAGTGCAGGACTACTGCGATTGGTACGAAAAGCAAATCAACCTGCACGGCGGCATTGATATCCAATTGCTCGGCATTGGACGTACGGGCCACGTCGGCTTCAACGAACCGGGCTCTTGGGAAAACTCCCTCACCCGCATGGTGCGCCTCGACGGCCTTACCCGCCGTGACGCCATCAAGGATTTTGGTTCTGAGGAGGGCGTTCCCACAAGGGCCATCACAATGGGCGTCGCCAGCATTATGAAAGCCCGCACGGTCTATCTCTTGGCTTGGGGCCAGCACAAGGCACCTACCATCAGCAAAGCATTGGAAGGGGATATTTCGACGGCGGTGCCCGCCACTTTCTTGCAGAAGCACCCCAACGTGAAAATCATCCTTGACAAGGCCGCCGCCGAGCACCTCACCCGCATGAGCGCCCCGTGGCTTTGCGGCGTCTGCAACTGGACGGACGAACTTTCCTGCCAGGCCGTCACCTGGCTCAGCCAACAAACGGGCAAGCCCATCCTCAAGCTGACCAACGAGGACTACAACGAGCACGGCCTCAGCGAACTCATGCTCGAAGCCAACGGCGCCTACGACCTCAATATCAAGATTTTCAACAGCCTGCAGCACACCATCACAGGCTGGCCCGGTGGCAAACCCGCCGCCGACGACAGCACCCGCCCCGAACGGGCAACGCCAGCCAAGAAGCGCTGCATCATCTTCTCGCCACACCCCGACGACGACGTGATTTCGATGGGCGGCACCTTCATGCGCCTCGTTGACCAAGGCCACGAGGTGCATGTGGCCTACCAGACCAGCGGTAATATTGCCGTACACGACCACGACGCCCGCCGCTTTGCGGAGTTCATGCTGGAGTTCAGCGAGCACCAGGGGATTACGGATGCCGACACCGAAAAGCGCTACAAAAAAATACTCAAGTTCCTGAAAACCAAGCAGCAAGGCGAGCCGGACATCCCGGAAGTACGGGCCATCAAGGGCCTCATCCGCCGGGGCGAGGCTAGGGCAGGTGCCCGCTACAGCGGCCTGACGGACGATAAAATCCACTTCCTCGACATGCCCTTCTATGAAACGGGCAAAGTGCGCAAGGGCGATATCACCGAAGCCGATGTTGACGTGGTGGCAGCCTTGATTGACAAAGTGCAGCCCCACCAAGTCTATGCCGCTGGCGACCTCGCCGACCCGCACGGCACGCACCGGGTCTGCCTCAACGCCATTTTTGCCGCCTTTGAAAAACTGCGGGACAAGAAATGGATGAAGGACTGTTGGCTATGGCTCTACCGGGGCGCTTGGCACGAGTTCCCTATCCATGAAATTGACATGGCCGTGCCCATGTCGCCCGACCAGGTGGCCCGCAAGCAAAGGGCCATCTTCATGCACCAATCACAAAAGGACAGCGCCCCCTTCCCCGGCGAAGACGAGCGGGAGTTCTGGCAGCGGGCCAAGGAGCGCAACGCCGCCACCGCCGCCCTCTACCGCAGCCTCGGCTTGGCCGAGTACGAGGCGATGGAGGCGTTTGCGAGGTGGAAGTTTGAGTGGCAGTGAGTGGTAAAAAGGTCGGGGCGGTGGTTGCAACCACTGCCCCGACCTTTTTTTATTGGCTTCTACTCCACCAAAATCTCATCCACAAACACCCAGCACTTCTCCCCTTTATTGGGATGCCAACTCGGGTTTTTCAGCACGCTCAGCACCTCCACTTTCACGTAGCGGGCCTGTGTGGTGGCAAAGCTTTCCGTGAACAGCTTCGCACCGGGCTTGGTAGTGCCTTTGGCAATGGGGTAGCTGGCCTCTTTCGCTTTCTTGAAGTTCTTGCCGTCGCTGGAAGTTGAAACCCGCATGCCCTTGGGGAAGAAAATCCAGCCGCCCGTGTCCTCGAAGGCCCCGATGGTCACTTTGGACACATCTTTTGTCTCGCCGAGGTCGAGGGTGGCGACGCAGTTGAATCCTTGCCAGCCGAACCATTTCCCGTTTCGGAAGGTATCGCCGCCCCGCTGGAAATCAATCAGGGTCTTGTCGCCATCGCCCTTGTACTTGGGGTCAGGAGGTGTGGCCAGCGCAACGCTCACAGGCTGGTGCCGCACCTTGATGAATCGCTTGGAAGCAACAGGGCTGGTCGTCCAGCCTTCGAGGTAGGCGATGGCCTTGATTTCACCAGAAGCGGAAAGGGTCAGCGGTTCCTTGTAAACCGCACTGGTGCTGTCCGGCTCCTTGCCATCGGTGGTGTAGTGGATGGTTGCTTTCGCAAAACCCAATTCAATGGCGACGTGGAGGGTGTCCATGAAAAGCTCCTTGCTGGCTTTTATCATGGGTGCTTTCAGGGCCACCTCGCCAAAGATGGAGTCGTTTTCGATGCCCTTGTCCAGTTTGATGCCCGGTTTTTGCGAGGCGAACTTGGCCACGCCATCGGGCGTCACGCCGGTCTGCCAGAGGTAGAGCGAGCGCAGGTTGGGTAGATTTCGGAGGTGTACCAGCCCGGCATCGGTCAGTTTGGTTTGGTAAAGGTTGAGGTATTCGAGGTATTGGAGGTTGGCGAGGGCGGCCAAGCCTTTGTCGGTGATGGCCGTTTGTTCCAAGTAAAGGCGGTTCAGGTGCGGCATGTCCTTCACGGCGGCAGCGAGCATGGCGTCGTCCACGCTGGAGGCAGCGAGGTTCAGTTGCACGATGTTCTTGCCGATGGGCTGCAGCTTGCGCAATTGTTCGGCATTCAAGTCTTTTTTGCCCTGCAAAATCACTTGAAGGAAGGGGCTGCCCGTGGCCAATGGGAATACCTGTATGCCCTCGCTCCGCAATTTTTTCAGTTTGTCGTCGGCCACGGGTTCGAGTTTCAGGCCATCGAGCGGGCTGGCAGGGGCTTGGGCGAAGGCTTGCAAAGCAGTGCGCAAGGCTTCGGGCATGGCAGCGGCGGCCACCGTTTTATCGAACGGAGCGCCCGCCTTGAGCCACCAGTCGAGGAGCTGCATTTCGGGGGCGGTGAGCTGTTTCTTGCCCTTGGGCGGCATGTGGTCGTCGTCGCTGAGGGGCAGGTGGATATGCTTGAGCAGCAGGCTGCTGTCCGGCTTGTCGGGCGTGATGGCGGGGCCGTTTTCGCCGCCTTTTAGCAGGTCTTCCTTGGTGAGCATGGCGAGGTCGCCCTTGCGCTTTTTGGGGTTGTGGCAGTTGCCGCATTTGTCTTTCAGCACGGGCAGCACGAGGCCGTCGAACACATTGGTCTCGTCGTTGAATGCCAAGACAAGTGGTGCAGCGGCTGCGGCTTTTTCACCGCCCAACAGGTAGTCGCTGCCATGCGTGAGGGAGCCGCCGAAGTGGCCCGTGCCCACAAGCGCCAGCATGGTGAGGGTGAAAAGCGGTAGGTTGGCTTGTTGCGGAGCAGCTTTTTTATACAAAAAATAAACTGCCACGGAAAGCCCCGCTGTGGCGAAGCCAAGCCAGCGGTGCCAGTTGAGCAGTGACTCGTCGTAGCTGCCATCCTGGGACAGCAGGTAGCCCAACCCGGCGGCCACCAAGGCGCTCACCATGCCCCAGAAAAGCGTGAAGCCCACTGCCGGGCGGAGGCCAGGAGCGTTTCGCCGGGCGGCGAGTTCCATCAAAAAAGCCAGGGCCAAGAAGCCGATGGGCAGGTGCAGTACGAGGATATGAAGGCGGCCAAGGAATTGCAACATGGTAATGGTTGTTCGTTTTGCGTTAGTTTGGCCAAAATTAGAAATTACTTAAAAATAACCCCTAATAGATTTATTGAAGGAATTCGGCTCAACTTTGTATGACAAAAGTCACCTTGCTGTTTCGGGAAGAGCCTAACCACTTGGCATGGCCAATCCTTAGAATAGCAATCTTGAATTTTCATCCCTCCATCGCATGAGAAAATGCTTCGCATGGCTGCTGCTTATCGTGACCACGACCCAATTGGTTGGCGGCCACCTATGCTTTGAAGCAAGCTACTTGTTGACGGAGGAACAAGCGATGAATGAGCCTGAGTTGGCCATTTCCGAAGAGATTTTTGAGGCAACGGGCATCGAAGCAAATGTAAGGGTCCTGCCAGAAGGCCAGCGCCACCGATGGGGCGTGGATTATGGGAATTACTTCGCATTTGAAAAAACGGACAGTTCGGGCAATTCCGTCGCCTTCACGATAGATTATAGCCCAAGGTCGGTCACGTGGGAGCAGGTGGCCACCGAGTTGCCAGTAAAACAACAAAACAATGCCGATTTAATGGCCTTGGCGAAATTCCTTTTCGGCGCTTTTTTCTTTGAACCAACCGGCCATTTGTACGCCCGAAAAAACAACCCAATTGCCTCGAATTTCAGCCTATGCCAAGTACATGGGCGATTGGACACCAAGCCTACCTCGCCTCCTCCTGACCTTCATTGTTGATAAAGTATCGTTCAAAACTAGTGACTGGGTTCGCCCTTGGCAAAAGCTTTGGCCAAGGCAATCATTTTTTCAACTTCGCATGGTGTCGGTGCATCCGCCACAATGCGACCATCCTGTTTATCAACATGAAGTTCAATTTTTTTACCACCATAGCGCTTTGCGCAAGTATTCTCTTACTGAATGAAAACCTAACGGCACAGGGTTGCGTCGCCATCCGAAACATGGGCTGTTCGGGCACGACCATAGGCGGCAATAATGCTGCGTTCCTCGGAAAAGGCGATTTCCAATTCATCACCAACTACCGTTATTTCAAGTCGTTCCGCCATTTCAGGGGCTCGCACGAGGAGACGGCAAGGGTCGAGAACAATACGGAAGTCATCAACAAGGCACATTCCGTTGACCTCGGCATCGCTTATGCAGTCTCCAACCGCCTTTCCCTGCTGGCCACGCTTCCCATCAATTTCAACGACCGCTCCTCGCTATATGAGCATTATGGCAACCCCAAGGCCGACCCTGCTCAAAACCCGCTTGGCTGGTCGCATTCCCGCTTCCATACGGGTTCTAAGGGCATCGGCGACTTACGGGTGACGGGTTCCTATTGGCTGCTCGACCCCAACAAGGGCAGCAAAGGCAATATCGCCCTTGGCTTGGGCATAAAGGCGCCTACTGGCAACGAAGAAGTAAAGGACGATTTTCACAAGCTGACTGCCACTGGGCAAGACACCATCATCAACAAGTACGCAGACCAGTCCATCCAACTTGGCGATGGCGGCTGGGGCTTTTCCTTGGAAACCCAGGGCTACCTCGCTTTTTCGCAGCGTGCGAATGTCTATTTCAGCGGCTTTTATATGTTCACGCCACAAGAACACAACGGCGTTGCCCGCCAGACGGTCACCACCGAGTATCCGAAAAGTATCGTGAACTATTTCTCCATCCCTGACCAGTTCGCAGCGAGGTTGGGCGTGGGCTACGCCTTGCTTCCCATGCATGGCTTGGCCATGAACCTCGGCGGCAGGGTAGAGGGTGTTGCTTCCGAAGACCTTATTGGCGGAAAAGAGGGCTACCGTCGCCCAGGTTATGTGGTTTCAGTGGAGCCTGGCCTTTCTTGGTCGCACGAAAACTTTAACCTATCGCTGAACGTACCTGTGGCCGTGTACCGCAACCGCACCAAGAGCGTGAGCGACAAGGCCATTGGCAACGGCCAGCATGGCGATGCCGCTTTTGCGGACTACCTTGTTTCCGTCAGCATGGCTTACCGTTTTGGTGGCAAACACGATGACATGACTGCCGTGGAAGGTAAGTTCAAGGATGTGCAAACGCCTAAGCACTGAGCGTTTGGTTGAATACGGTAAACGACTCACCAAATGATTTCAAAACACATGTCATAAAACCCATCAAGGGGTGCATTGCCCCTTGATTTTTTTCTTTTTCAATATTCTAAAATGAGTTCATTTTTGATTAAAACATTGATTGTCAGCGGATTGCTATTAATGCTGGCCTTTCCAAAAACTGCCCTTGCCCAAACCCCGAACGACGCCATCATGATGGAAAAAGGGCAGCTCTGCATTGCGGCTATCTATGGTCACGACAGTTGGGACGAGTACTGGGAAGGCACGCTCAAACGCAAGAACGGCAATATCGGCACTTTCACCCGCCGGTCCGTCATGGGCATGTTCTCGTTGGGCATCACCGATAATATCAATCTGCTGGGCGGCTTGCCATGGATGAAAACAGACCCGAGCGCTGGCCAGATGAAAGGCGCAAAGGGACTTCAGGATTGGGGCCTATGGGTAAAAGCCAAAGCGCTTGAATTTAAAATGGGCAAAAGCTCGCTCGGCCTTTATCCCGTTATTGGCCTCACTGGCCCTGCCTCCAATTATGCGGTGGATTACCTGCCTTTCGCTCTGGGTTTCGGGGCTTATGAACTGATGGGAAGGGGCATCGTCATCTACGAGCACGAGAAGGGCTTTTACCTGCGGGGCAGTTATGGCTACCATTTGCGCAGCAATACCGAAATCGAGCGGGACTACTACTACACCACGCACGGCGTTTACAGCAGCACGGTGGACATGCCCAATGCCAGCTCCTTTGCCGCTACGCTTGGTGCCCTTGTGCTCGATAATTCACTGAAAATCGAACTGACCTACGACGGCATGAACACGCTCGGTGGATCCGACATCCGACGCAACGACATGCCTTTCCCATCGAATAACATGGAGTTCACCCGAATCGGCGGCAGCCTGCAATATTACTTCCCTTTTGCCAAGGGCTTGAGCGTATTGGCGACTGGCGGCTATACGCTTTCGGGCAGGAACATGGGGCAGACCACTTCATTTTCGGGTGGTATCACCTACCAGTTTGGCCTATGGACGCCAAAAGGTGGCGCTGTTGATTAAATGATTAAACAGCATAGTAGGTCTACGAATTAGTTTAGATTTAAAATTTAATGCAATCAATTGAAATTCAAGCAGTTGTTTAATTGTAAATCGTAAATCTAAAGTCGTAAATCTACTTATAAGGGTTTAACTACAATGGTATAAACCAATTAATAAACCTTGATTAAAACACATCAATCCGAAATAATGAGAAGAATTTTCACCATAGCAATAGTAGCTTTTGCAGCACTGGCAATCTTACAGTCCTGCGAAAAAGACCTGCCGACCAACCTTGAATATTCGGCTTATGACTTCGCCAGTTTGGATGAAAACGGCGGCACTTGGAAGCCCATCCTGCTCGACAGTGCTGCGCAAATAGCCATTCCTGCGCCAGCAGAAGAAGGCTCGGCCAGTTTCCAAGCAGAAGTGGCCGAAACGAAGGCCGCCGCTGAAAAACTGACTGCCGACCAATCTGAAGCGGTGCAATACTGGAGCACCAACGGCCTCATCCGCTGGAATGAAATCGCCAGGGAATTAGTGGCCAAATACAACCTGACGCCCGCTGCCAATGCGGATGGTACTTACACCTTACCCGACCCAGCAAATCCGAGTGCCTATCCGAATTTCCCGTTTGCGCACCCGCCCTATGCCAGCCGCATGTATGCGTATTGGAGTGCTGCGCAATTCGATGCCCTAATTGCCGCATGGCATTATAAATACCAGTACAACCGCCCGGCTCCTTACAAGGCCGATGCTTCGGTCGTCACCCACCTGCCACAGACTGACCTGCCGGGCTATCCCGCCGATGGAGCAGCCGTGGCTGCCGTTTCCAAGGCCATACTCACGGCCATGTTCCCGTTGGAAAAGGACTTCCTAGCTGAAAAGGCGGAGGAACATCAAAACAGCCTTATCTGGGCTGGCATCAACGTGCAGAGCGATATTGTGGCTGGCGACTCGCTTGGCAAAGGCGTGGCGGCCATTTTCCTCGCAAGGGCAAAGACGGATGGGATGAAGCATGCACAGGCACCCAAAGCCATTTCCGACTCCTTGGCCGCTGTAGCCTTGGAAAGGTTTGGCTGGCAATTTATCAACCAAGAGGTACCGCAGCGCCCAGTCGGCATTGCTCCACTTTATGGGAGGGTGAAGCCTTGGTGCATACCCAATATTGAGGAGGTGAGGCCCGTGCCACCACCCGCCCCCGGCTCATCGGAATACGAAGCCGCCGTTGCGGAGCTAAAAGACTACTCAGAGAACCTGACGGACGAACAGCGCGAAATCGCCAACTTCTGGGCGGACGGCGCTGGCACCTATACACCGCCGGGCCACTGGAACCGCTTTGCCAGCGAGGCCATCGTTGACAACAAGCTCAATCCACTGCGTTCTGCACGGGTATTTGCCTACATGAACATGGCCATCATGGACGCTGGAATCAGCTGCTGGGATGCCAAGTACTACTACCACTACCCTCGTCCGACGCAGTCCATACCGGGCTTCAAGGCCATCCTCGGTGTGCCGAATTTCCCTGGCTACACTTCCGGCCACTCTACTTTTTCAGCTGCTGCCGCAATTACCTTGTCGCACTTCTTCCCGAACCGCCAAGCGCAGTTCGAGGCATGGGCACAGGAGGCTGCCGACTCAAGGGTTTATGCTGGTATCCACTTCCGCTTTGATTCTGAGGTGGGCAATACGCAGGGAAAAGCCTGTGGCATTTATGCCGTTGACATCGCAAAAGCAGACGGTGGCGAGTAAGTTTATTGGTACACCAACCAAATGAAGAATGCAAAACGGCCTGTCGGAGCAATTCCGGCAGGCCGTCGTTTTTTTGAGATGCTGGATACTGGTTGATACTTGATACTGGATTTCGGCACCTCCCATCCAGTATCCAGCATCTAATAGCATCCAGCATCCAGTATCCAGCATCCAGTATCCAGCACCTCAATTCCCAAACCCCTCGCTGTTGAAGTACTCCTCCAGATGGCCGTCGCTGCCATTGTTGAGGTTATCCTTGATTTTGATGACCAACTCGTTTTGGAAAGGTGTTGGGTCGGAAATCGGGCTTTGGTAGTAGAGGAAGTAAATGCTGTTGGACAGGCTCTGTATTTCGGATTGAATACTGGTAAACATTTGCTCCAAGCCAGCGGTGTCGTCGGCCTTGAAGTAGCGGTCGGGTACGCTGGCGAGGTTCTTCAGTGCCGACTCGTCGAGGTCGGGGCTGGCGAGTGCGGCCACGTAGGCCCGGCGGCTGCCGAGTGCATCCAGGGCATCGGGCAGGGTGATGGTTTGCGAAGCATTATGCCGCCCGTCTGTGAAGATGACGAGGCTGCCGTCCACGATGCCATCAATGGAATAATTGTCTTCCCAGAGGTCGGCAACGTCAATGACTGCGCCGTAAAGGTTGGTGGAGTTCACGAGGCCCGTTTCAGGAAGGCCGTCAATGGCAGCAAGCAGTTCGGTTTTGTTCTTGGTGAACCCCTGCGCCAGTTTTGTTTCGGCGTCGAAGGTATAAATGGCGATTTGCTGCTCTGGCAGCTTCATTTCCACGAGCGAGCGGGCGGCGGCCTTTATTTGTGGCACCATGCCCTCCACGCTGCGGGTAATGTCGAGCAGCAGCACGGTTTTCAATTCGAATGGGATTGAACTGATGCCCACCCGCAGGTCGGCCTCGGAGTCTATGCTGCCGTTGTTTTCGGTAACGATAAAATCTTCTTTTTTCAGCGATGAAACACCCTTGCCGTCGTAGTCGGTAACTTGGAAGAGCACCTGTACCATGCGCTCGTCGGGCACCACGCCCACCTCGAAAGTCTTCATGCGGTAGAACTTGGTGAGGTCAGTGGGCAGGGAATCGTCGTCCTTTTTGCAGCCAGCGGCTGCGATGAAAAGGAACAAAACAGCAAATTTTACGAGGGTGGAAATGGACTTCATGCGATGTGATTTTTAACTTAAACGATGCCGATGCCCGGTTTTGTTTTACGGTAAGTGTTAAAACCTTTGGCAAGCGGAATAAAGAGGCGATTCCTTTTCCAAGCTTCACAAAGACAATTGCGTTTTAAGGAAAACTTAACCGCTTCACACCAATGATGCTCCCAAGAGCCCTCCTCCCTTATCCGTTCATTTTCTTTGCCACAAAAACAAAGCCACCGACAAGCGCCAGCGCCAATAAAATCCAGGTAATCACCCCAGGGCCTTTTTTAACGGTCTTGTCAGATGTTGGCCCCTCGCCATTGGCCGTCAGCCCTTTCACCACGGTGTCCGTGTTGTATTTTAGCATCTCGTAATAGGAAGGGGCCTCGCTGCCTTTATCGCCTATGGAGTCCGAGTACAGTTTGCCGCCGATGCGCACTTTGTTGTCCTTGGCAATTTGTGACAGCAGCTTGGGGTTCACCGTGGTCTCAACGAAAACGGCAGGGACGCCACTCTCTTGGATGACCTTCGCCAGCCGCACCATGTCCGAGGTCTGGGCCTCGGCGTCGGTGGAAATGCCCAGCACCGACTCCAAGCGAAGGCCATAGCGTTTGCCATAATACTCGAAGGCGTCGTGGGAGGTGATGAGGATGCGGCGCTGTTCTGGTATCTTTTTTATTTGCTCCGCAATATAGGTGTCCAGTTCCTCCAACTGCTTGCGGTAAACGCCATAATTGAACTCATAAACCTCCCGGTTGGCGGGGTCAAGTTCCACGAGGGCATTCTTGATGTTTTCGATGTAAACAAGGCCGTTCACTGCCGACATCCAAGCATGTGGGTCGCTGGAATTCTTGTTGGCCGAATGGATGGCCTCAATGCCCTCGGTGATGGTCACGACCTTTGCTTTGGTGTTGGCACTGGCGATGAGGTCGTCGAGCCAGCCCTCAAAGGTGAGGGCATTTCTTAGGATGAGGTCGGCGCTGGCCACGAGCCGTGCATCGGCGGGCGTCGGTTCATAGATGTGCGGGTCGCCACCAATGGGCACAATGGACTTCACGGTGACATGCCCCCCGGCAATGTTCTCCGCCATATCGGCAAAGATGGAAGCCGTGGCCACCACGGTTTTTTGCGGGTTTTGCGCCAGCAAAAGATTACAAAAACAAAGAAAAATAAGGGTTGAAATAGTCGCTGTTTTCATAAAGACCGTTTAAATTTAACCGTCCACCGTCCACCGTCCACCGTCCACCGTCCACCGTCCACCGTCCACCGTCCACCGTCCACCGTCCACCGTCCACCGTCCACCGTCCACAAAATAAAAAAAGGCAGCCTGGCCTATACGCCGAAAGCTGCCCTCTCATTTGGTTTTCTGCACGCAAAGGTTTTCGCAAACCTTTTGTGAGAAAGTGTATTCATCCTTGCCTTGTATTGCCACCCGCATGGAGCCGTCGTAGTCATAACGCTCCATTACTTGCAAAGTGACACCAAGTGATATGTTCATCCGGTCGAGGTATTGCAGGAACGACGATTGCGATTCCTGAACGCCCACCACCACGGCTTTATCTCCCACGGCCATTGCCGACAACTGCATCTGTTTGCGGCTCGCCATGCGGCCCATCGTGTCGGGGATGGGGTCGCCATGTGGGTCGAATTGAGGGCGGTCGAGGAAGGCGTCCAATCGTTCCACCAGTTCGTTGGACTGCACATGCTCCAGTTGCTCCGCAATATCATGGACAGCATCCCAGGAAAAGCCCAATTTCATCACCAGAAAGGTTTCCCAAAGCCGGTGCCTCCGCACGAGGTTGGTAGCCAGCTCGTTGCCCCGTTCGGTCAGCGATACGCCCCGGTGTTTTTCATAGTGCAGAAGGCCTTTGGCCGAAAGTCGCTTAAGCATGTCCGTCACCGAGGCTGCCGCCGTTCCAAGCATGGCTGCAATGGCATTCGTGCTTGCGGCTATGCTGCTTGCTGCTGTGCCGCCATCGTTTTCGGTCAGTTTGAAGATGGCCTTTAGATAGTTTTCCTCTGTTGGGGTAAGGACTTCCATTGGCTTATTGATTTTGGGTAATTACTTAGAAAGAGTTTTGTGATTTGAGGAAATTGAAAAATTTACCTGAAAACACTTCCTAATCCTGAAAGAGTAAAAAGAAATATGAATTTTTCTGACTATAACGGATTGTAGTGACGGAAAAAAGAAAGCCATCGAATCTTGCGATGTTTGAGTTGCGAAACAAAAAACGAGCAATACCCGATGGCAACTCAAAACAACGGA
>JALHQW010000091.1 GCA_022841745.1 Saprospiraceae bacterium
CGAGCACGACGCACACGGCCACGCTTTCCAACAGCGGAGGAAGTTTGCAGCTTTCCGAGGGCACGGGGATTGAACTGGCCACTTCTGGCACCGGGCCTGATGGGATTGTGACCATTACAGCTACCGACCCAAGCACCACAAACGAGGGGCTTTTATCACTGATAACAGGCGGTCCAACTACCTCTATCATCAATTCAAATACCTCCAGTTCTCAAATTGTTTTAGAGGCTGGCACTGGAATTAATCTTTCCGAATTAGGAAACACAATAACCATTACTTCATCAGTTACCGATACCAAAAACGGGTATTATGGAGGCAACGGAGGCAATGGTGGGGATGCTACAATTCCAAGCAGCACCACGAGCACCGTCACAAACCAATTTACATTTTATAAGGCCACAACGGACATTGGCGACCCTCCCCCCGTTCGTATCAAGGTAGATTCAGGGAACGAAAGCCCTTTTATGTCGTTCAGACAGGGCAATGACAGTTTGATTGTCCAAAAATCGGATACAGAGTTTGCCCTAACCTCGAAGGTTGGGATTTTTATACAATCTGATGCAAATGTTGGTTTGCAAGCAGGGGGTATTGTCAACCTCAGCGGAGATTCTATTTTGATTCAAACGGTGCCCGATGCTTTTGCCGGGGAAAACACCTACTTGTTAGTTTCTCCCAACGGTGCCATTGTGAAAAAGGAGGGGGCAAGTGCCACAAGCATCACAGACTACACATCTAGCGGCACATTTTCGGTGCCTTCCGGCGCAAAAAGCATTCAGGTGATTTGTGTAGGTGCTGGTGGTGGCGGTGGTAGCGGTCGTAAAGGACCTACGGGGACCGTTAGAGGCGGCGGTGGCGGAGGTAGTGCGGGAGCTGTTTCGGTAGGTACTTTTTCAATTTCAGCACTTGGAAATCCTGCAAATATTACCGTAACTGTTGGCACTGGAGGCACTGGAGGCGCTTCAATCTCAGCATCAAGTACAAACGGCTTCAATGGTAATGCAGGTGGGCAAACCTCATGCAGTATTTCAGGAACAAAATTTATTGTTGCAAATGGTGGAAATGCTGGCGGCGGTGGAACAACATCAGGAGGTAGTGGGGGTACTTTGGTTGATGTAGGCGATTTTGCTTCTAAAGCGGGCGGCACAGGAGCCGCAGCGGCGGGAGCTACAGCCCCCACGGCCTCCATAAATAAAACAGGTGGTGGTGGTGGCGGTGGCGGTGCCGTAAACACTTCAAACAATGACAATGCAGCGGCGGCCGGTGCGGCGGGATATTATGCCCTTACCACGGGGGGCGCGGCCGGTGCAGCCGCTGGAAACAATGGCGCACAAGGTTCAGCACTTACGGTAGATCAATTGACGGGCGGCGGCGGCGGCGGTGGTCGTGGGCAACCTGGTGCCGGAACTGGTGGAACGGGAGGCGCAGGTTTAATAGGTAGCGGCGGCGGCGGCGGCGGCGGTGCTACGGATGGGCTTTCAAATTCAGGTGCAGGCGGTGCGGGTGGTGATGGATTTGTTCGTATTATCGTAAATTTTTAATCAAAAAAATCACGCTTTAAATGGATTTCTTTAAGGATATAGCCCAAAAGTATGGCCTACCATTTACCCTGCTTTGCCTGGCCATCTGGTGGCTACATAGCCGCTTAGAGCACATTGAAAACAGGCTGGCCGGTTGCGAGGCCGACAAGTTCAAAATAATCACTGAAAACAACGAGCGGTCCAATGCGGTCATTGAGCAATGCACGTACGCCCTGGAGCGCAACACCGAAACCCTGCAAGGCATCCAATCCTATTTGGGCATCGGTGTAAGCATTCACAAGAAAAAACCTACCCCTATCACAGCTCGTGAGGGCATTAAATAAAGCACCATGGCAAAGAAGAAAAACAAACGCCGTGCACGGCGCTCCAAATCCAATTTACTGCCCCTTGCCGCTGTTGCGATTGGGGTTTACCTTTTGATGCGCGACCGCCAAACGGTTGTTGGTCCAATCAAACCCGCCCCCAGCTCACTACCTGGCAAACAACCTTCCCAGGCAGTTGGCACCCGCCCGAACCGCCAACGGTACATCAATACCTACATCTAAACCATGGCTCAGCTCACCGCCACATTTTTCCAAACCATCCTTAAAATAGAGGGAGGTTACCAGGATCACCCGAGTGATTCAGGCAACTACTGCCAAGGGCAGTTGGTTGGTACGAAATATGGCATGAGCGCCGTTGCGGTTTCCACCTGGTGGGGCCGTTGCCCATCGGTAGAAGAAATGAAGGCATTGACCGAGGCAGACGCATTTGCTTTTTACTCCTGGTATTTTGACCGATACAACCTTTACCAGATCCAGGATCAAAAAATTTTCGAGCTCGTGGCAAACAACACCATGGGCAGCCCCGCCAACGCGGCCAAAGTGGTGCAGCGTGCTTTGAACAAGTTCGGCTACAATGTGGCCGTAGATGGCGCGTATGGCCCCCAAACCATTGGGGCGCTCAACGATGCCTGGAAACGCTTTGGGCCAAAGATTTACAACCAAATCAGAGCGGATTGGGTGCAATACCTCATAAACCTAAACCGTCCCGAATTCATAGAGGGCTGGCTTATCCGGATGAACCGCTATTTCCCGGCAATTTCGGAGACTGGCATAAGTGCCGGTTTATTTGCGGTGCTGCTGTTCATCGGGTATCAAGTCATTAAAAAACGCGCATAATGGCACAAAGAGCGTCTAAAATCCATGCTTGCGTCTTTGTGAATACCTCCTACACAAAGGCTTTCATCTTCAACACGGCGGGCGTTCCCGTCGATGTGGACACGGCACAATTGACCCAGCGCGAAGCATCGGCCTACATTGCCATGCAAGATGCTTTCAATATGGCCGTTGGCCAGTACGGAGCCTTCCAATACGAAAATAATGTGTGCCCCTGGGATTGGGGCACCAACAACGCCGTTGTTGCGGAGCATGGGCTTTTTGTCCTTCCTGGCGCTGTCATTACCGCGGATTATCCCGACGGCTCAAAAAAGCAGTACGTGTTGGGCAAGGATTTCGTGGACAAGCTCACGGGCGGCATTTGGACCGCTCAAAAGCTCTACCCCTACATAAAAACGCTTTTGTTGAACAGTCAACCGTCTGACAACCAACAAACGGTGCTTTGCAAATTGCTTCCTCCGCTTTGTTCGGTTGGTGGGTGGGTTTGGTTGGCACTTGCGGCCGGTGCCACATTGAAGGCATCCAGCTCGAAGGGCGTAGGAAAAGCCGCATGGACGGCCGGTGCCGGGCTGCTTTGGTTAGAATGGTATCAGCGGGGGGGATTGGAGCAATTAAAAAGCATTGTGAAAAAATGAAAGCAGAACACACAATTCTGGCGGTTTTGGGCATTTTGCTTTTGGTGCCCAAACGTAAAAATGGAATTGGGGCAATCTACCCCCAGGTGCCGGAATTGTACGAATGCAACGACGGCACTTTTTCCACATCAGGCTCGAGCCGGGCGTGTCACCGGCACGGCGGTAGGAAGTCAACAAGCCCGCTCACTTTTGGCGGCGGCGGCTCCGGGCTTCTGAATATCCAAGATGTGCCGCTTTCAAAAATCCACATCAACCGCGAACTTTTCCAGGGGCGTGAAAAAGCCTACTCAAAACGCTCCGTTGACAACATCGTGGACGATGCGATGAATGGGCGCTTTGCCTGGGAAAACCTCGACCCAATCACGCTTTGGAGCGGTCCAGACGGCAAACTGTATTTGCTTTCGGGGCACAGTCGGCACCGGGCTTTCGAAATACTTTCAGACGAGGGAATCAAGGTCGATGGAAAGGGGTTTGATAAAATACCCGCAAAAATCAGGACCGGAAGCCTCGCCACGGCACAGAAAATGGCTTTGGAAAGTAACACGCTTTCGACCAAAGAAACCGACATTGAACGGGCTGCATACTACAGGCGGCTTGCACAGGATGGAATGGAGCGGCGCAAACTGCTCGAAACCATCAAGAAAAACGAGGGGCGCAACTGGTCAAATATTTACGCCTACACCTTCCTTTCTCCTGCTGGGAAAGCCTGGGCAACGCTCAAACAGTTCGCCGAAGGTGAAGACCAATCCGCAACCCTGGCAAAGACTTTGGCGAAATGGATTGGCACCGCCCGCAAGGAATTCCCGCAATTGACCAACGAGCACGAGGGCGAAGTTTTTTCCTGGCTCTTTGAAAACCGGGGCTATGGCACCGGGCCGGGGCAAGTATCCAACGAGCGGGACTTTTTGGAAAAAATGGCAATGGTGGTTCAGAAAAACACATTTTTCGGTGAGTTTGACCAGTCTAAGCCGTTGAACATCATGCAGTCCCAATTAAAGTCGCCGGTGGAAATCGAATATGATCGAGCGATCCAGGAGAAGACCCGGGAAGTGGCTGAAACCGAAAAGGAGATAAGGCAAAAAATCAAATCGCTAACAGAGCGCAAGGCATCAACTTCCGATATCGCCAGGATAATCCAGCCACTGGAATCCAGTTTGAGAAACAAACGGGTGGAGCTGCAAAGGCTCTTGCAAAAGAAAACCGAAATCGTTGAGTATTCGAAGAATGAAGCAACGCTTTTTGGCACCAAAAGGAAAAGGATTGGGATTATACCCCACTCTATTTAGTTCACAAATCAAAAACTACTCATGGAAAAGAAACCTTGGTACAAATCCAAAATTGCCATGCTCGCCTATGCTGGAGCTGCAACAATTGGCGCAAACTTGCTCACGGGCTTCATTACCGGCAACGGTGTCACCCCCGAACAAATCCAGGTTGTGGCCGAAACTCAACCCGCCATTGCCGATGCAATTCAAGATGTTCGCGATGGTCAAAACATTATCGGTGCCCTTTCCACCGTCGCCTTTTTGCTTATTGGCGTTTTTCGGGTTTGGTTCACAAACAAAGTGATTGGGTAGCCTCCGTCCTCGGCTTCCCTATCGCGCCCAGCCCGTCCCGAGATTCGGCGGCGGGCTTTTTAGTTGTCTTTTCATAGTTTTTATATGCTCATGCCGCTCTGATGGAAATCGGGGCGGCTTTTTTGAGCAATAAAAAACCCGGCTGTCCTATGAGCAGTGCAGCCGGGTAACCCTAAAAAACCAAATGAAGCCCAAAAATATGGGTTTTGTTTGGTTTCACAAAATCGTTTCGGGCGATATCGCCGCGCCGGCGGAAATTTTGTTTTGTCAACTCATCAAATCGTTTTCAAGTCCTTGGTATTCCGGGTTTATTTCTGCCGAATGGTAGTAGATGCTCGTGATGGCAAGGTTTCGGTGGCCCGCTTGCTCTTTCGTGGCCACTGGGCCCGTTTTGCGGGCGTGTAGAGAAATTCCCGTATCCTTCCAAGAATACCAGGTCAGTCCGGCAATGTCTCGCAGTTGTCCGGCCTCCTTTAGCCGCTGCAATAGTTTTTGGTGCCGTTTGTACGGCCTCATTTCGTTGATTGCCCTGGTGCTGGGCTCCATGTACTCTACCCCGTCCAATTCCTTCCAACCAAACATGAAATAGTTTGCCGAGTAGCGTTCAAAGCGCCCATCAACAAAATAACCCAAGATTGATTTAGGGATTGTCTTCACGACACGTCGGTACTGTTTAGCGTCGGCCTCCTGGATGGTAACGGTACCTTTTGCAAAGTCGAAATCCTTGAACCGCAAGCGGGTAAGCTCTACGGGCCTGATGTAGCAGTAAAATTGTAGGAGAATGCCCCGAAATAGCCAGTAATCCGATTGCATGGCAGCAGTGGCCACTATTCGGCGTTCATCGGGCGTGGACACGCGCCGCGTTTTTTCTTCCTCACGGGCTGGCTTTATCCGTTCCCAGGGGTTTTCCTTGACCATTTCGCGATCCTGCAGCACGTTCCAAACCGTTCGGAACGCATCGAGGTAATTGTTCAGGGTTTTGCCCCTGTATTGCTTTTTGGTGGTCAGGTGGTCCCAATACGCCACGGCGTGTTTCCTGGTGAAATCGGACACGGGCAAATCCAGGTAGTTGAGCCGTTTGGCCCATGCAAGGAAAGGTTTTGAGATCGTGTTGTAACGCTGGCGGGAGCTGCGCCGGGGTAGCTTTTGTTTGATGCTTACGGCAAGCTCAATGGATTCCCTTAGGCTTGGGCCTTTTGCGACATTGGCGGGCTTTTCGGCTGCAAAAAGTTCGATGTTGCGAACTATCCTATCCGCCACGGCTTGCCTCACCTTCAAATCCTTGATTTCGTTCAAATCGAAATCCCTGCGCTGCCTGGTTTCGGTGCCGGTGCTGGCATCAAAGGTGGTAAAGTCGATGTACCACCTGCCAGATTTTACGAGCCTGGCACGGGCAAAAATTTTTTTAGCCATGGTTTGAAATTGGCAACTTTTGGCAATTGCTGGCAATTTGAGCCATTTTTACCAAAAGCTGCCTTCAAAACATAGCGCAAGTAGTTAAAAATCAATGCGTTATGACGCTGGGAGGATGAGGGGTCTCGAAAATACCCCACCCCCACCAACCACACCCAAAAAACTGATTTTCAACTAATTGCAAATTTGAAAAGGCCAAATCCTTTGGCAAAATCTGGCAATTAAGCCCCTACTCTATCCAGCAGGGCACGTAGCTCCCTTATCAAATAATCCTGTTTTGTGATGCCAGGTGTAGGCTCCGGTGGCAGCTCTCCCGATTTGATTTCCCTGGTAATCCATTCAATAATTGCAATGCCTGTAATGCGCTCCAATCGAATCAGCGCATAAAGTGGCACCTGGCTGGTACCGCTCAGATAGTTCGATATGGATTGTTTGGCCACACCCGGCATGATGATTTCAAAGAGCTGGT
This sequence comes from Saprospiraceae bacterium, assembly GCA_022841745.1. Taxonomy (GTDB): domain Bacteria; phylum Bacteroidota; class Bacteroidia; order Chitinophagales; family Saprospiraceae; genus UBA6168. The sequence continues at coordinate 6,790 of JALHQW010000091.1, forward strand.
ATTTTTTCATTTCCCATGTTATTACAAGGCCCAAAAGGTTGTTCCCAAGGGTTTTTCTCAGTTCGTCGTCCTTGTCATACGGTGAAATTTGTAAAGGATTTATGGACTTTTTGTAGGGCGCATCTCTCTCCCCTACCAGTCCATCAATTTCGTTTCTTTCAGACGAAATAAACATTTCCCCACTGCCCGTTAAAAGCCAGTGAGTATTTACTTCCGGGAATTTTAAAGATAGCTTTTTGATGTACCCGCTCGAAAATCCTGCCTTCCCGTGAAAAATACTGTTGGTTTGAGAATACGGTACGCCGATTTTCTTTGAAAGCCTTAATTGGTTGGTTTTCAGCGCGTTTATGAGGTTTTGCAATCGTTGCGCTTGTTCTTGCATTTGTCAGATTTTCGACATTGACTACTAGTCAGTTAAAAAATTTCCTGAAACGCTTGGATTATTAAATGTTAGACGTGCATATTTGTTCGAAAATTAGAATAAAATTTAGACAAATGGACATTAAAACAGCAAACGACATCCATCAATACATACTCCACCACGATCTTTTAAACCAGGTTGAGGAGCGTACAAAGCAAAATTGGTATGGTGCGGGCTCCAGACCAACCTACTACAATGCTTTGAAGAAAATTAGGAATGGGGAGGCCTGTGGATTAGTAGAGAGCCTGATGTGGTTGGAGGCAAAGGCACTGATGGAAGAACACCGCAAAGAATTAGCCCAAGTAGAAGTGGCTGAATCATAGATAGATGATTTTAAGTGTGCCCCCTGGATCTCGGCAAAAGGTCCGGGGGGATTTCAAGAACAAATGAAGGTCAATACGGGGGTAAGGTGGATACAAAAGAGCGTTCGCCACCCCTTATTACTAGACATAACAAGCCGCTACGTCACATAGTGGTTACTAAATACCAGACAAAAGAAAACCCCTACCCTCGTGAAAAGGTAGGGGCAAACTTCAATCAAATTCGTTCATCGCGGGGGCGGTTCTCCTCGAAAAAGCACCGCTCCCCGCTTAAAACTGTACAAAAGTATGAGTTATTTGGAAGAAAGGCGCAAAATCAATGAGCAAAAAGCATTGAAAAGCCTACAACAGAACCAAGTTAAAAGGGATGAATTCTTGGCCAAAATGTCAAACCCTGATTCTAACGTTGATGAATTTGCCTCGTTGATTCGATGGCTTCTATTACCCCTTTTCTCGTTGTGGGTGTGGTATTTGGGCTACATCTACACAACCAATGCCCTTGCAGGTGTGGTAGAGCCTTGGCAAGCTACCCTACTAGCATTGGCGCTTCCCGCAAGCATCCAAATTTTGAAAATCTATGCCGCAAAAAAGACATTGAGGGCATTCCATTTCAAGTGGTACGACCGCAGCGGGCAAGAAATGTGGTTTTGGATTTTTTCGGGCGTTCTGGTGGTCCTAATGTTTGCCTGGAGCCTTAAAATATCAATTTTTGATGTGAAGGATACCGCATCAGATAATTTTATTGCCTCCAATACTGAAAACCTTGATGAACGCATTGAAAAGGCCACGGCTTCCATTGATGCGCAAATTGCCGCACTAAATACAGGCAACGCCGACGCAAGTACGATGAAAACAAAAAAGGGCAAAATTGCATGGTCGGGCCAGGATATTATGATGAAAAACTCCACTACCCTATCAAGCCTTGCAGACCAAAGAAAATTGATTGTGGACGAAATTACCGCCAATCATAAAGAGGTAAAATTGAAGACCGAGGACGACGCTAAAGAACGCGGCAATTTTTTCCAGCGGTTTGGAGGGTTTGGAGAATTGGGGGAAATAATTTTTTGCCTTTTGTTGGGACTTGCAGAGGCCATAAACAGGAATAATAACCTAAAAAGGCTTGAAGTCCAGGGGAAAACGGATACAAACGCACAAAACAACCCGCTACAAGACTGGACAAAGCACCAACCAAACGGCTCCCCTATTTCCAACGAAGCCCCCACTACCCGCCCAATTGGTTTCAGATGGGACGGATACGGCCAAACACCTGTGCAACCTGTGACACATAAGCCGCCACCTGTGTCACAGCCGTCACAGCCGAATCCAATAGTAATTGGTTCGGACCAAATACTACTTACCCTGCGCACCCGGTTAATGGCAGACATCCCAAATCTGCTATCCAAAAATGGAAGGCCGGAAACGGTATCTGCTCGAATAAACCGGGAATTTGACAAATGCTATGAGGCCATTTGCAACCCGGAATTTTCGCCCTCCATGGAAACCGGGATAAAGGTATACGGGTATCTAATGGATGAAGCAATTCCAGCCCTTAACGGGGTGGGGTGGCCATACGAGCGAGATATGTTCTTCCTCCAAAGATTGCTAGAGGTAATCCCAAGGCAAGCCGAAGTCCCGGCAGCGTAGCCAAGCCGGGGACATTTCACAAACAAACACTATTCAACATAACCGCGCCCATCCACTGGGTGAGCGCGGTTTTTCTATTCACCATCCTGCCCTTTGGGGTAGGGTATAACTGATTGATTATGAGTACACCACAAGCAAAATTGAATAAGGTTTATTTAGCTTTTGATGCTATCGTTGATTTGGAAAAAGAGCTTGATAATGGGTTAACAAATGCAATGAAAGAAGTTTTAATGCAACTCCGGGCTTTGGAATCAGAATTGAAAGAAAAGATTGAATCGTAATACCCATGCACACCCTAATCAGAACAATCCTAATCTGCCTCGCGGCTTTCTCCGCTGGCCAGATTTTGCCACCAGACGCAACTATTTTGGGCCTACTGGTGGCCGTTTGCGCATCGCTCTCTATTGTAGACTACTGTTTGTTTTTGTGGTCGGGTAGGGGGCTTTTATCTCATTTAAAATAAATCAAGTCCATGGCAAAGCACACCATAAATTTTTCATATCCATTCAAAAAACTGATTGGAACAACTAACAGCCTAATTGAAACGGCAATGTTGCTACAAGTCCTGCAAGTTGATTTGATAGAAATAACACAAGAAATGCGGGACTACGATACCGATTTTGGGGCATATCCACTACCCCCAAAAGGCAAATACCTGATGTTGATTTTTATGAAGCCGCACGGTGGCGGGCTGTTTACCACCATGCGCCGCGAAACACCTGCAAAAATTGAATACTATCAAGGTTTGCAGGGACATTGGTTTAATGTAGACATCAATCACGATATAAAAACCATTGAGCAATGATTTACCAATACACAATAGAGGACTATTTAAAAGCCATAAGGCGAGAACAGGCCAAACGACATTCTACTTACCCCAAAATCATTGAAAAAATGGAAAAAAGAGGGGAGGACATTGACGAGATTGACAAACTTAGTGCTGAAATGAAGTTGGCCCACACGTTGCTGGTTTCTATCGGTCTTCAATTAGAAGGATACAGCCAACCCCCTGAATGGGCGGTTACTGATTGTATGAATGAATTGGTACGGGAATACCGTATGAGAAAAAGGGTTTATCCTAGATGGATATACCTAGACAAAAACAGGAAAAAGCCCCGCATAACACAGGAAACAGCAGATTTAGAGCTGGCAGTGTGGCGAGAAATGACCATTTTCTATGCCTTCAATTTTCTGGACAATGAACAAATGGCCATTGATTTAATGGAGGGTAAAAGACGAAAAAGCCAAAAGCGCATTGCTGCGTGATTTGGCAATTGAGGCACTTAATTCGGTTTCAACTGCAAAGGTTTTAATACAATGATTCTACAAATCCAAGTTTCATTTTTTCCGAACTCGTTTATCACCCAGCCCACTACAATGGCGCTGGGTGATTTCCTCCGTTACACGGATCACATTGAGTTGGTGAAAGCTGTTAGGGCCGAGCAAAACAAGGAAAAACGGTCCGACTTGAAAAAAGGGCTCCCCTGTGCCACTATTTCGGGCACGTTTGCAAAGCGTGAAATTGCAGGCCTGGTAGATTACAACGGCCTCCTTTGCATTGATTTCGACGAGGCCGACAATCCGGGACAAACGCCCCAGGCTATCAAAGAAACCCTAGCCCAATTTGATGAAGTGGCCTACGCTGCCACAAGCGTGGGCGGGAAAGGGGTTTTTGCAATCATTCAAACCAACAACACCGACCCAAAACAGCATCCAAGGCTTTGTGATTTCATGCGTACGGCATTTTTAGGCGCTGACCTGGTATCAGACCCCAGCTGCAAGGACATAAGCCGTCTACGCTATGCCTCCTTTGACCCAGATGCCCACTACAATGAACACGCTGGAGTTTTTGACGCGGTGAAGTACCTGGCCCAGCTTTTAGAGGCCGAAAGAATGAAGGCAAAGAACGCCCCAGCGGTGACCACAAGTTCAGAGCGAACCCGAAACAGGGTAGAGGCTTATTTGGATTTGCAAGCATCCCACCGGCGTGATGTAACCACCCCCTACAATAATTGGCTACGTGTTGGCTTCGCCCTCATTTCAGAGTTTGGAAGTGAGGGCGAAACCTATTTCCATAAGGCAAGCCAATTCCATCCCGATTACGATTATCAAAAAACATCAAAAAAATACGCTTCAATGCTCAAAAGCGGTGCTAACCGCGCATTTATCGGGACATTTTTCAAAGTGTTCCAAGAAAACGGAATTCGCCTATGAAATCGCTAACTACACTCGCAGAAAAAGCCTTACCAGGCAACAAGTCCGACCAATCCACTCAGGATGCAGCAGCGCCCGAATTTGACTTTAGTTTTTTCAAAATAAAGCGCAGTGGCCAAGATGGTGCCGTTACAGATGTACAAATATTACAAGCCGGTTTTGTGGCATTGCTCCGAAAGCTCGGCTTTCGGAAATATGAAGTGGGGGAGGGTTTTATTACAATACGCATCCTTGATAATGTGATTGAACAATTCCAACTGCACCAACTACGTGGGTTTATTGTCCGGTTTTTCCACAACATGAACGAATCAGATTTGGAGCAATTGAACTGCCCAAAGGATTTGCTAATTGAAAAACTTCACCGGACCCTAGGCACCCTCACCACGGAGGAAAAACTTTCGCTGTTGTTCGACCTGGATGGCGTGGAGGAAATCAATGTGGTACAGGACGAAATTGATAAAGCCTACTTTTTCTACCAAAACGGCTTTGTTGTGGTCACAAAAGACGGGAGCCAACTTTGCCCCTATAAAGACTTGCCTGGGTACGTTTGGAAGGACCAAATTTTGAAACGGGACTTTGTTCCGCTCGATCCTGGTGAATGGACCAAAGGTGTGTACTACGCATTTGCAAACAATGTATCAGACAATTGGAAGCGGCCAGATGGCACAGACAACAACCCGCAGCGTTTTGGCTCATTTGTTACCATTACCGGATACTGCTTGCACAAGTATTTCAATGCAAAACTGAAAATGCCCATTTTCATGGATGCAAGAATGAGTGAAGACCCGGACGGGCGAAGCGGCAAAAGTGTACACTGCAAGGCTATCCGCCAAATGCTCAACGCAGACCCTGAAAACGGCAAACAGTGCATCATTACCGATGGAAAGAATTTTGACCCTGAAAACCGATTCAAGTACGAAGATTTGCACGTTTCTACCCGCGTTTTTGTCCTTGACGACGTAAAACGCGGGCTCCCCATTGAAATATTTTTTAACGCCGTTGTGGATGGGTTTATGAGGGAACGCAAAGGCGAAAAAGAAAAGGTAAAAATTTGGTGCAAACCAATCCTGACACTAAACTACACTATCCAAATCCGTGGCGGCTCCGCAAAGGATAGGGTAGTGGAATTTGAATTTGCCGATTTTTATAGTGTATCAAAAACCCCCGAGCAAGTGCATGGCTGTTGGTTTTTCCGTGACTGGGATGCAATGGAGTGGAACCGCTTCGATTGCTTCATGCTTTCCTGCGTTTCCGATTATCTACGGAGCGGGATACAAATGCCGGATACAATCAATTTGGAAGCCCGCAAGCTGCTCGATGAGACGGACCGGGAATTCATTGTCTTCATGGAAGATTTAGAAATTGAGCATGAGAAGGACTACGACCGGCGCGAACTTTTCCAGAAATTTGGGGAAGTAGACGACCACAACAAAGTTACCCGTTCGGGCTTCCACTGGCTTAAGCAAAAGACCTTTACCAACTGGCTCCGTTGGTGGGCTCAATATCGGCCAGAAATGGCCGGATACCGCGAATCCAGAAGCGGGGGCAAGGATTACATCAGATACTTCCACGATATGCCCGTGAGGGCCGAAAGTTTGACCACTGACGCAAAAAGTGTGGTGGTTAAATTGTTCCCGGATAAGTCTTCCAAAGTGGTGGCTATTGATAACGATTTACCTTTTTAATCGCCATGGTAGCCATACTATTTGCCCGCCAAGACAGCATCTACAAAACCCTACCAGGTGTGGAGGTGTACGACAAAGAGCGCAACGCCCTCACATTCAAAGGAGGTTGCCCAGTTGTGGCCCATCCTCCGTGCCGTGGATGGGGGCGGCTCCGAGCGTTTGCCAAGCCAGAGCCGGGAGAACTTGACCTGGCAATTTGGGCTGTAGACCAGGTTAGAAAGTGGGGGGGGGTACTGGAGCACCCGGAATCCAGCCTACTTTGGTGGAGGCTGGACCTGCCAAAAGGCAAACAAATTGACGAATTTGGCGGCTTCACGCTTTCAATAGACCAATCTTGGTTTGGGCACCGTGCAAGAAAAAGGACTTGGCTGTATGTGTGTGGCATCAAACCCGCTGAGATCCCCGCATATCCTATAAAGTTGGATTTGATTACGCACACAGTTATTAGTGTGAACCGAAAAGGCAGCCCAGGTTTTAGACCTAAAATTACTGCTGCTGAAAGAGAACACACGCCGATAGAGTTGGCTCATTGGCTTGTTGAGCTGGCGGCACTTACTTCTAAACGCTAACTGCGGCTTGTACGCCGCTCGCCGTTTAGGCGAAGGTGTACGGGCAAGCAGGGTTAGCCGCTTATTTTTTCACTCAAAACAACATCGTAATGCAAGTAGATTTTGACAAACTGCGCGAAAGCATACGCATTAACTTCAATGACCTTTGCTCAATCGCAAACGAATCTAAGTTTCGATACGACGAGGAGTTTCTCCTTGTTGACCCGCAAGGGCTACAAATTGCAATCGAAGACCTTAGAAACGACATTATAACGCTGCTCTCACTTGTAAATCCTGAATCAGGGAAATTTGTAGAGGGCGATATTCAAGCCTTCGACCTTGCGAGTACTGAAATTGAATCATAGCGGCTAACTCAAACCCCAACGCAGCCCGCGTTTAGCGGGTTGACGATGGGAGCCAGTTAGCCGATATAGATTTTCAAGGCGGATTATTGAGCCCCACACGTCGCAAGATGCGTGGGGCTTTTGTATTTGTATCTCCGTTCAATAAAAAACGCTACACGCCATTCTCAGCGCCTTTCTGGGCAACAATTCCGGCGCTCCTACCCCAATGCCTCAAAAGCCGCCAAAGCGGCCATAAAAACGACGTGGCGCAGCCACACCGCATTGAAGGACGCGCCGAACTGCCACATTTTTTTCCTTCCCCCAGACCCCCATCAGGAGGCGGCCAGAAAATGGCCATGAATATGCACTGGAGGGGGAGGGGAGGGGGATTTTTCAAACAATCCATGTGCAAAGGAAAAAACTTAAAACATTTTCTCTTTTTTGAAGCAAACACCCCCCGGCCCTTTTTTTCTCAAAAAAGCGTTTAATCTGCACTTTGTTTTTTTTTATATATATAATGCATATGAGAGAAAAGAGAAAGAAAGAAGAAAGCACAGTGCAGATTGAAAAAATGATTTGCACTTTATCTGCACTTTGCTCGAATTATCTGCACTTACCAACACTCATTTGCACTTGAAAATGGAAAGCTCAGTGCAGATTATTTCCGAAAGTGCAAATCAGTGCACTTGTAAAGTGCAGATTGATTTGAACGTAAAGTGTTGACAATCATAAAACTAAAGTACTAAAGTGCAGATTGAAGCCATTTTTTTCAAAAAACACCCCCCTCCCCCCCAGCGTATTCGCTCCCCGTGCACATTTTTGGATTTGTTTTAAGTTCCGGTAGTATTGTCTACCTGACGGCGTACGCCACAAAAAGCAAGCCCCGCCCCAGCTCATTCGCCAGGACGGGGCTGATACCCGTAAAATCCCGATTACAGGATCTATCAATTCCATTCAAAAGTACGGGAAAAACGTACTACATTAACTGTTTTGGTAGGATATTTGTACTACTTAATGAAAAGATGTAAAGATGTGCACGCATCAGGCACCAAACAGGCACCGAACGAGCACAGAAAAAACAGGCTAAAAAACATGGAACTACTTGACAATCAAAGGAAATCAGCACAAGTAGGCCATACAGGCCACCAAAACCCCAAAACCACCCAAAACCCACCCAATGGGGTAGGGGAGGGCTGGCCCCCGCTGCTCACCAAAAAATGGTTGGCAATCTACTTTGGCTGCTGGAATGGCACCAAAGTTTGCTACAAACAATTTCGCCGCATGGTACTCACCCCGGAAGTGCTCGAAAAAGCCGGGATACCACAAGAGCGGGCCTATTCAGTTTCCACTAAAACTTTCAACGCAATAGATTCACTTATGCTTACCAAAGTCCTACGAGGCTTTTGCCTCATTTCCGTGCTCATGCTTGCCAATGCCGCAAACGCACAAACCTCCAAAACCGCAGATTTTACAGCCTTACCGGCGGTGCCTCAAAAAATGCAATATGCCCGAGACACTATCCTACGTGACACAATCCCAGGGCTGGCCATGGTAACCGATAGCACCGTTCGCATGGTGAGCACCAAGGTGCCAGGAACATACAGGTATGAATCCGTACTATCCACCGTGTGCGTCGAAGCTGTCATGATCAAAGAATTCCGCTACCTGGTAAGGGCCAACGATGGAGGTTTGGACCCGTTTGATTTGGGGCAGCGGTTTTTCTTCCTCACTGGTGGGCAAATCGACCCCAAGCGGATTGTAATTTTCAAACAATACGAAAAAGCAAAATGACCCTATTTTTAAACGAAATCGGCACCACCAACAACAGCACGGCAAGCCACCTTTTTGTGGACAATAGGCCGTTTTGTTTCGTCGTGGAAGATGGGTACCGGGACAAAAAGGTGAAGCACGAAACCAGGATTCCAGCCGGACGGTACCAGATTAAACCACGGCGGGAAGGCTTTTTTTATGAAAACTACCGTTCCCGTTTTGGCCACAAGTTTGTGCCACATTTGCAAGATGTGCCGGGTTTTGAGTACATTCTTATCCATATCGGCAACACCATCAAAGACACGAGCGGGTGCCTTCTTCTAAATCGGAAAATTGGCATCGACAAAGACGGCAACTACTTTGGGGAAGATAGCACGAGCATCTACAAGCTGTTTTACAACCTCATGGCCTTGGCACTGGAGCGTGGCGAGGAAATTTGGATTGATATACAGCGAAACCCAGTGATCACCGAAAACGATTTATTTGGATGAAACCAGATTTCCACCCCCGCACCATAGCCACCTGCCTTGCCTATTCCGCACTAATCGGAATGGGCTTTTTTGGTTTGGCCATCGGCACCGCCCGCAGCGTCATTTGGGGGGCTGTGTGGGGCATTGTGTTTGTAGTGCTGTTCGTGAGCAACTTGTATTTTTTGCACCTCATTCAATCGCTGCACAAAGAGCGATTGAGACAAAAACGCAAATATGTCAAACCTCACTCTACTGGATAAAATCGAAAGAGATTTGCCAGAAATAAAACAGGCTGATGTAATCAAGCTGCTACGCTGGCTCCACTACGAGCCATCCGACTACTGCAACCCAAACCCCGCAGCAATACCAATGCAGTTACTGTTTTTCTACGTTCCAAAACGACTTATTGAATACCTGGAGGAAGGTTATCCAAAACCGCCACGGGATCCAAATGATGGGGAATGAAAAAACCCCGCTCGGTACACACCGGGCGGGGTTTTTCTTCCTGGATGGGGTAGTGGTCAATACCCATACTTTTTGTTATAAATATCAATAGCCGCTTGCCTTCTCAAATTTTCATTTACCAGTGGAATGATACTAATTAAAAAGCCACCTGCCCCAACGCTGTACCCCAATATTTTTGTTTCGGTCTTCTCTGCAAAAACACCTGTTAGCATTCCGGCACATCCGACCACAGTCCATAGCAATTGATTGTTTGTTGCCCTATCAGCCGCTTTCCATTTTATGTACGCATCAGGTTCATGCTTTTTCAAATGTAAGGCCACTTCTTTGTGTGGGGTTGTCTTGTCTCCAAGTTCATATCTGGTAGTAAAAACACCAGGTTCAACGCGAAGTTTTGGCGGTTTGGTTTCGGTTTGAGCAGTCAGGAATAGGGGTAAAAACAGAAGCGTTAGGAGTAAATTGGTTTTCATACTCACTTGATTTTGAATGTTTTGGCAATATCGCCACCACAAAGGAAAAAAATATTTGTCTAAATTCTGGACAAAAGTTTACTTTTGTATCTCGAACAACATTTTTAGTCATGACATTTTCACATCAACACTTATCAAAAGAACTGGGGGGCGGCAAACCCGGGGCATCGCCTCGGAGGTTGGTCTATGACACCATAGATGTTGTTCGCACGCCCGTCCCCCTTTTTTCTTCATCTTTTCAACCGTTCAACAATGCAAACAACGACGGTCAACCAAGACAGCGGCTCCATGCCGCCCACAGCTCTAAACCCCATGCTGCAAATAGCTGGGCCGGAGGAGCTAGAATTTGCACTCACTGAAATGTTTCGGGGCTACCTGTACGAAAGGGTAGAATGGGATTCGGCACCGGACCCTACCGTATTGGGCATTTACTTTGGCCTGATGAATTTACTCAAACCTGATGTTTCACCTTTAATTGAAAATTGAGCTATGGTACACAAATTCACTCAAACACCCGTAGGAAACCTTACGGTACTTGATTACAATGATAGTTTGTTGATTTGGATAGATGGTGTATCCTATATGACAACAAACCCAACAACCCAATCACCAACCCGACAAATATCAGTTAATGAAATTGATTTGGACGGGCTGAAAACTCCGGACGAATTCAAAAGGGCCATTGATGAATACATGGCCAATCAAACAAAGTAGTATTATCTACATTCTATCTACGCTCATATAATTACTATCTAGCCTCGCCCTAAAAAGCGGGGCTTTTTTTGTATTGGTTTGTGGCGTTATGGCAAAAAAGCAAACCCGTACGATTTTTTTGGTCACGCTCATCATCGGGGCGGCCTACTGGCTCTCCACCCGCACGGCGGCGCTGATTTCTTTCGGCTCGCCATCTATGCGGATTCATAAGGTTACGCTCTCAGAAATAGAGATGCGCGTAACGCTTCCAGTCATCAACCAAAGCGATGTGCCCGCGCCCGTTTCGGCCTTCCTGGGCAACATATTCTACAAAAATTCCAACCTGGGCACCCTCACACTCGTGAACCCGGTGCAACTCCCTGGATTCGGCCAAACTACCCTTGAATTTCGCTTGGTGAGCGGTGTACTTGGCACTGCTTACGAAATAGTCAACATCCTGACCAATGGCAACCCGCTCAATTGGCAGTCAATCAATTATAACAACGTGAACTGGGCAGATTTCACCATCAGAGGCACTTTGAAGGTGGGGCAATTTCCGGTTCCAGTCAATACCAAATTGCTCGGATAATGGCCAAGAAACAGAACAACCTTTTCCTGATTGCGGGCCGTGGCTTTGTGGCTTACTTGCTTTTCAAAAACAAGGCAGCCACACAAATCCCAGTGGATACGGCACCGCCTCCGGTGTTGCCGCAGTCTGGGGAATTAACCATTTATGAGAAAATGCAAGCCCTACAAAACTATGCCGCTAGTGTCGGGAAAGATTGGAATGCAGCACTTCAAAAAATGACGGAAAGTGAGATTGCTACGGTGTACAATTTCATTTTCAATTGCCGATTGGTACAGGCCGCCGGTGGCAAATGCATTCCAAAAAGCACCGACCTGGAGCGCATGAAGAATATCGGATACAAATATGGGATTGTGATATGAGCTGCCGCCCGTCCGAAATATTCAAATCGAGCCAGTTGCGCGAAAAAGTGCGCTACCGTGACGGCGATACCTCGGACATCATTCGGGTGATCATGGATATGGATGCGGTTGCTGACCGATATGTTGACGCAGAAGCCGCCCAATGCCTAGTTGGGGAAGATGATTACGAGACGCTGAAAAATGTATGGGCTTTTGTGAAAAGTAACGTGAAATACAAGGCAGACAGCCGGGGCCGTGAAGTTGTGAAAAGCCCTGCCGCCCTGTTCAACATCGGCAAAGGGGATTGCAAGAGTTTCAGCATTGCAGAAGCGGCCTTGTTGCGCGCCTTGGGGTTCAAAGGAATCCGATACCGATTTACAGCCTACGACGGTGCCAGGGATGTGACACACGTCTATGTAGTTTGCAAGTTGCGCGGGCAAGATGTGATACTGGACGCGGTGCATTCCAAATTTGACGATGAAGTGAGGTACAGCTACAAAAAGGACATTTCCGCTACCCGTAGCATTTCGGGCATCGGCAAAGTATACACCCCAAGCCAAACGACCCTGAAACCATCATTCACTACACTTTTTGCCCTTGGGCTTATTGTCTGGGGGATTACTCGATAAACGAACGCCATGCCAACAGGTATTTACGAAATACATGGGAACGTACCCCACAACGAATTTCCGGACCGTGGCCGCGAGGTAAGCGGTCCAATGGGTTACATTCCCTACACGAATCTCACGAAAGGGGAAATGAAACTGGCTTTGCTCCTGGAGCAAGCCAAAATCTACGCGGCGGCTTTCCCAGAAAACAAGGAGTATGTCACGGCTACCAATATGCTGTACAAAAGCCTTCGGGATGGTGTGAGCAATGGGGTGAAATTCGTGGGCGCACTCTACAATCCACTTTTACAACAAGTGGCCAACGAGGTATCCAAAGCCTCCCGCCAAACGGCTCCTGCAAGCAAAGGCGGGCTTTTGGGGCGCGTGTCACTTGCCCAGGGCATTTCTGGCATCGGCGAAGTGGAGTTTAAGTTCAATTTTGACCATGATTGTGTGCAGTACGCCACCAAAGCGGCCAATGCAAAGTACCGCAACGCTATTGGCGGCGAAAAATCTTGGCAGTGGTGGCAAAATCTGCTCAATAACAGCGACCACCGTCGGTACTATAAAGCCAAAAAAGCGGAGTGTGCCGTTCGTATCGACATCGAGAAGATTGTAAACGAGCGCATTACGGGAGCTTCTCACCACGTCCTTTACCATGGCCTGGATGAAGCCTACCCGGCCATCACGGGCACGGCCGTGATCACCAAACACCTCTTGCAGCTTGGCGGTGTTGCTGGCCTTGCCAACGCTACCGAAACCGACCAAAGCCTTATGGGCATCTGGTCGGAAACTTCCATCCTAAAAAAGAACACAGCCGCCGGGGTTGGCCCAGTTGGCTCAGTGCCAAGCTCTTTCTACCTGGCACCCGACCCGGATGCCTTCAATGATTCCTACGCGAAGTGGAAAGCAACGAAGGTGTACAACAACCCCAAAAAGGACAAGATTGGCAGCTTGGCAGCCGTCACGGCACTGATTGTGGCCATCGGAGGTGCGATTAAACACGCTGCTGATATGCAGCGGGCATTGAACGAAAAGAAAGCGGGCGCAATGGGTTCTGCATTGAATTACGGAACCCCCGCACTCGAATCCCTTCAATCTGATTTTAATACGGCCGGTGGGGGCGGCACCTCATCTAATAACCTCCTGCTACTTGGCGCAGCCGCAGCGGGCATTTATCTACTCACACAAGACTAGTACCATGACAAGAGAACAAATCCGGGAAAAACTCCGGGGAAAGGCCACCAAACCCGCCAAAAAACAAAAAGTCAACGGCAAAAAAGAAAAAAACGCCGAAACACCACCTACACCACCAGTTCCAGAGTTGGAGCAGGAACGTGAGGATGATGTTGAAGGCGCTGAAGAATAAAAATCCGGGTTTGCGCTCGGATACACCAATCACAGTTCACACAAAAACTACTTCTAACATGGCAACTGTCGCAAAACGACGCAGCACCACCGCCAAACGGAAGCCGAGCGCAACCAAAAAGCGCAAAGCAAAAGTTTCGGGTGCCACCATCAAATTATTTGGTAACACTTACAAAAAATCGGCTTGTGGCTTGACAAAAGCCGAAGCCACGGCCAAGGCCGAAACCCACCGCGCCAAAGGCAAGGGCAAGGGCGCAGCGGTCAAGAAAAACGCGGCCGGGGCGGGTTACTGCCTCTACAAACGCGGATAACCCAAGCCCTCACAACCCAATAAAAAACCGCATTCATTCACACACAAAAACTACTTGCCATGTGCAGTTGTCAAAACAAAATCAACGGCATTGGCCGCAAACGCAAAAATTCTATGGCTAAGAAACGTAAAGCTCCGCGCCGTCGCCGCTCCATTCGCGGCCTCAATTCCAAGGACATCACCGGCGTAGCCACATCAGCCATTTTGGGTGGTGCAGGTGCAGTGCTGGGAAAGATGGTTTTAGACAAAATCCTTCCAACCCAATATTCCCAATACACGCACTACGCGCAAATCGCAGCGGGCATTGGCTTGGCGGCAATTTCCAAAAACGCCTACCTGCAAGCTGCCGGGCTGGGCATGGCCACCGTGGGCGCTTCCTCCGTGGTGGGCGATTTGACGGATGGTATTGGGCTGCTTCCTCCAGGTGGAATTCCTCAGTACCGCCTTGCGGGCACCCCTGAAAGTGTCAAAATGATGTAGGCCAAAAGACCCTAAAAAAATCAATATTCACTCATTTTCAAGCACTCACAAAAAGAATTATAAACGATGAATATCGTAATTGCACCAGATTCCAATCGCGCGTTTTATCAACGCGTAGTAGAAGCCATTTCCAAGGCATTCAGCATTTCTCCCGATCAAGCAACTCGAGATTATGTTATATCTCCACAAACCGTTTTGATTGGGGTGCCATTGAAGCCAAACCAAAGCACCTACCAACTCAATCCACGAAACAACGTTGGTACAGGTTACCCGACTGACAACCGCCTGGACCAAAATGATTATTTTGCCATCCAGAGCATCGGTATCAAGCTGGGCCGCGCAACGTATGACAGCGGCACCGGGCAGCTTTCGCAGTTCGGGAACTATCCGAAATTGTCTTTCCCCGACCCGAACTACTTCAACGGCAACCCAGGTTCGGGCTTGGATGAATGGCAATGCCTGCAAGCCTTGGTGAATGGCAAAATCAGCCTTTTGGTTGGTTCTCAACAGATCATCCCACAAGACAGCTTGCAAAAGTTGTTCTACAACCCGTGGGCCACTTACACGAGCTCCCCAGTGGCTTTGCCGCAGTACAACGGCGGCTCTGACCCTGCCACACGCGGCCTGTACAACCTGCCGATGAACTTCATCCTCGACTTGAATCAAGACAACAACATCAACATTGTATTGGCAAACGATGCTGATATGGCCGTGATTGATGGAAGTGTGACGAGCGCCGGGGCTGCTTCTACATATCGAAACATGATGTGGCTGGAGCTTGAAGGTATTGTCATCAAAAACATGGGTGGCAACCGTCAGGGCGCTATGGCTTGCTAGTCTTGCAAGTACCTACTTTTTCAGATAAGTAAACCACACTTGGACAGCGCGGGCGGATTACACCCGCCCGCGCTTGTCTTTAAAACACACTCAAAAAATGAGCTGTAATTGTAAAAAAAGCTGCTTTAAGACGATGGAGGTAACAATCAGCCAGTCCATTGTGAAGCTCGTAGATATTGCCGAAATCCGCGAAAGCAGCCTGAACAGTATCATGTTGCGGCGGTTGGGTTCTTTGGTTGGTATTTCTGCCACGGGTGCCACGCTGGCACCTGATTCGGTCATTGCTACGGCACACCTGGTACTCGTCAACAGCCGGAACGTTCAAATCATGAACCCAATCCCGCTGCAATTGCTCCAGCGGGACTACAACTACCCGGAGCCGTACGAATTAGATCCTCGTGTGTATGCTGGAGTAGATTTAAGCCGCTCTTCCATCATCCTTTCCACTTCCGCTGCGGGCTACTCGGCCGACGATGTAATCGAACTCGTGTTTGGTTACCAGTGCGAAACCTGCGGTTAAACCATTCCTGTCATGCAAGGCGCGATTTCAACACTCAACGACATTCGGCAATGGTTTTTTAACCTAGAGGCTCCGTTTTGGACGCTTTCTTACTATTCCACTGCATCCCCCACGGGCATGGGGGCCGTTATTGGTAGAAATATCAAATTTGGCGAGCTCGACAAGTCTTGGGAAATGCTGGAGCAAAGCATTCGGGCACAAACAGGCGCAGGACGGGCGCAGTTAAACCTGATTGTATATGAAAAGCCATCCGGGAGCAACACCCCAGCGGGCCGCACAAACATCGACATTGTGAGCAACGGCGTAGTTGTGGGCCAACAACCTGGAATTGGTAGCCTTGGCGGTGGCCAATACCTCGATGAAAGCCGGATAAACGCAATTATTGAGGAAAGGCAGCAAATTTGGGAGCTTAAACGTGAAAACCAGGATTTGCGTGAGCAAATCGAAAACCCAAACGGATTCGCTGATAAAGCCATTGCGTTAATTGAACGCATTGGCAGTACACCAATGGGCATGGCCATTGCTTCCAAGTTGTTGGGCACTCCTATGCCCCCAATGGAAGCCGCTCCAGCGGTAAACGGTACGCCACCACCCGCAAACGGATTGGATGATGAAGATGTAGAAACCGAATTGGATTCGCTGGAGGCCATTGCAGCCCAGAACGGCATCACACTGAAACAACTTCTCGCAAAAACCGCTGCACTGGCTTCCCAACAGCCTGGAGTGGTACAAATGCTGATACAACAATGAGCACACCAGTACGACCCATCAAATTTGTACAGCGACCAGCACCAGAGCCATCTATTAAGCAAAACGGCACCATTCCATCCATCAAAGATGTGGATGCGGTCATTTTGCGCAATGGAGGCACGGCAACCGTAAACCTGTTTTATGGGCTGTACACCCTGGCACCAGGTGAAACCATCAGTTTCAATGTGACGCTGGACGATGCTACCATGGATTTGGTTGATGTTCAGGTAAAGTTTGATACCTCCACGGGCAGTGTGCAGCTCTTGCAAATCATCACCATCAAATCAAGCCCCTGCTAAAAAATGGCACTTATCCAAGCATCAAGGCCACCGGGGTCGGGTGGCGGCGGTGGTGGTATCACCATCACGGGTTTTGCCATTGATGAACACACGCAAAACACCGATTTCACGGCGGGCACGGTGGTAATCGCGTTATCACAAACACCGGTTTCAATCAATGCTGTAATGGCCAACTACAACGGTCAAACCATCTATCCGGGGGATGATTTTACCCTTTCGGGCAACAACATCACTATTGTTTTTGGTGATCCCTACGTGACGGATTACGATACCCCCCCAGTTTTTAGGTTTCAATACCCATATTAATTTTGAAGATGCGCTACATACTTACTTTCCTTGCATTTTTTTTGCTTTCCGCTCTCCAGGCGCAACCATCTACCCGCATAAAGCTCACACAATTGGAGCAAGCCAAAACGGTAGAATCCAGCAAAGCCGGGCAAATCGGCCTCACCAATGCGGCGGGGGACCAACGCTATGCCCAGTATGTTGAAATCGACTTGGTACAAATCGGTTTTGTGCCTGCATACACGGGCAACACCTCCAACTATTCAGAGTTTGTAGTGGCTTCGGATAGCACCCGTTGGTACATTGATTGGCAAGGCCGGGGCTTTCCGTTGGGAGGATCTAGCGGGCCGGATAAAAATGGCTACTACGGCGGCAACGGCGGCAATGGTGGGGATGCTACAATTCCAAGCAGCACCACAAGCACGGTCACAAACCAATTTACATTCTACAAAGCCCAAACCGATATTGGCGACCCTCCACCCGTTCGTATTAAAGTAGATTCTGGCAACGAAAGCCCTTTTATGTCATTCAGGCAAGGGAATGATAGTTTGATTGTTCACAAATCTGATACGGAGTTTGCCTTTAGCTCGGAGGTTGGCATTTTCACCCAATCGGGCGCAAATATTGGTTTGCTGGCAGGTGGGATTGTCAATTTAACAGGCGATTCCATCACAATTCAAACGGTGCCAACGGCATTCCCGCAGGAAAAAACGTTTTTAACGTATTCTCCAGGGCTTTACATCACGAAAAAGGAGGGCATTAGTTTAACTGACTTGAATTTTGACCCCTATCAGACAATTTCGGCCACTGGGGCAGGTCCAAGCTCCTACGACATAGAACTTTCAGACGGCGGCGGCGCTGTGACGCTCACAGAGGGCACAAACATCGACCTAACCCGTGTGGGCGACAACATCACCATCACGGCCACGGGCGGCGGTGGAGGTGGTCAAACCTTCGCAAATACGGGCACTTCAACAACTCACACTGTTACGCTTTCAGGAGCTGGAGGAAGTTTTCAGCTTTCCGAGGGCACGGGGATTGGCCTGGCCACTTCTGGCTCGTCGCTTGATGGGATTGTGACGATTACGAACAGCTCACCCGACCAAACTGTGACCATCACCAACGGTGGCGGCATCACGGTAGGCGGCACCTACCCAAACTTCACGCTCACGGCTGCCGACCAAAGCCCGACGAACGAACTGCAAACGCTGGCGAACACGAGCACGAGCACGACGCACACGGCCACGCTTTCCAACAGCGGAGGAAGTTTGCAGCTTTCCGAGGGCACGGGGATTGAACTGGCCACTTC
>JALHQW010000092.1:0-4093 GCA_022841745.1 Saprospiraceae bacterium
TGAACCATGGTTGTATATTGCCTAATGCAATCTCGAATAGTTGTTTGCTGTTCATGACTTTTTTAAGGCGAATTTAGAAATCATGAACTATACTACCCACACGAAATCACGAAGAACCCTTTTTTTTGATTGTATAAAATGCCAAATCAAATTTACAATGAAAAGCTATTCCTTTTTATTTTTTTTATTTCTAATTCAAATCGTGGCTCTAGTACAGCCGTTAATTGGCATAAGTCAAACATTATCACTTTGCTCTGAGTCTTTAGAGTACAAAGAGGTTGCGGTGGCATTAAATGAATTGAAAAAACCTGATAATTTAATTAAGTTTAATGAATCCTATTTAAACTACAACGAAATGTTTGACGATTCTTATAAAGATGCTGGTTGTGATGCTGAAAATCTTTTCAAATTAAAAAATAGCGACACACTATTTTCAGGTATAATCTACATTACTAAAGACGATAATGGGAAAAAGGATGTTATTTTGAAAAGAAGAGAATACCCGTTGTGGCAAGTGTGATTTAGCAGCCCTAAAGTCTCGTAGTTCTTGCAAGTTTGCAACCTTATCATGTCCCATAAAATTTGAGTTTGGCAAGATTTGAAGTTTTAGGCTGCATTTGCAACTCGAAAAGCCAGTAAAATCAAGTGCTTAGCAAATTGCAAAATTTAAACCTTAGGAAAAATCAAATGTATAACTTCCGAAAGCACCCTTTGGAACTCCTTGTAAATACAAGGGGTTCAGGAGATGTGGGACACGATTAGGTTTGCAACTTGCAAGGCTATGCACGAGCGGTGTTTTAATGATTAATCTCTACTACCTTGCCTTTTTTGTATCTAATCTTTCTAAATAATTTCCCATCTTCATTGTACAATTCTTCACTCCCATCTTTTTCCCCATCCAAATATTCTGTCTTTGATTTCAAAACACCTTCTATATAATCTTCCCAAACTCCGACTTTTTTTCCATTTTTGTAAATACCTTTTTCTCTAAGCGTTTGCACAATAGGGTCAAAATATACAATATACGAGCCATCAGCATTACCGTTCAAATAACTTTCCTTTTTTGTTAAGTAAGAAATACAATTATATTCCTCTGGTTGAAAATCTAAAAAAGTAACTCTCTTATCAGAAATACTATTGCCTACTTCCATTGTTCGATAGAGCAGTCTTGTACTGTCACAGTTTTCCGCCTCTACCCATTCTTTAACGTACATTAATTTCTCAGCTTCCCACAATTCTTCATAAATTACTACCATTTCATTAAATCCGTATTTTCTAACAAATCCATCGTAAATGATATAATGAGTTAATAAGAGATTACCAAATTTATCTTCTAAGGGATGAAACCCTGCAGATTGCCAATCTTCACAATTAGATTTATCCTTACTCTTAAGAATTTTACCTTCTAAAGTTAATTTTCCATCAAAATAGTTCTTAAATTCTCCTTTTTTATACCCTATCTCATAGTTGGAAAAATTTGAAAGCAATAAAGTTCCATCATTATCCTTTAAATATTGTTTTGCCTCTCCGTGTAAATCCCCGTTCTTGAAATGGGCTATGCCTCTTTTATAAAAACTTTTGGAATCATCAAATCCAAATTCTACCCATTCTCCATGCCTTAATCCTTTCAAATATTCGTGTTTTTCTAAAAGGTAATCCTTTATTTCATCTCTATCCTCTGTTAAAATAACCACTCCTGTAAACGGCTGTTTTGTTTTTTTTAAAACAACGATATTTTCAGGAGTGCACCCGCAATCTTTATATCCAATTGCGAATGGAGTGTATCTATTGTCTATAAAAAAGTCTTCCCAATCAAAATAACTAAAGTTAATAAAAATTGTGTCCCTTTCGCTGGTCAGTTTATCTCCAGTCTTAAATTGTTCACTTTGTTGCACCCTGAATGACGAAGAATCTCGATTACTTGGAAGAATAAGAAAGTTCATTAAAAAAACAAAAGTATTAAAAAATATCATAAATTTAGTTTTGCAGTTTTGCTTACTTTTAAAGAATGATACTTGCAAAGTTAATAAATTCCTTTTACTTTACATAGAATTGTCAATGCCGTAAAATTTATTTTTCCAGTTCACCGCTGGCGCAGGGTGTTCCCCCACGCAGACGCTGGTTCAAGTCCCAGCTGGCACAGGGTCTTCCCCCTCACAGACGCATACGCTGGTTCAAGTCTCCAGACTTGAACCTTGTATCAGCATGTCTCCGACATGCGTAACAACCAGCTGGCACAGGGTCTTCCCCCTCCCAGACGCAGACGCTGGTTCAGCTGGTCTCCGACCTGCACAACCACTGCCCGGAATGCCCCCGCTGGGGCTAAAGTGACAAAGTAGAATTAATAATGCAGTTTTCCCATATAAAGTCAATGGAATATTGCCCCATTGAAATATGGCAGCTTACCTTAGCGCTGCTCATTGAATGTGATTTCACATTGCCTTAAGCGCAATTTCTAAAACACTAAATAATCCCTGCTGGCGCAGGGTGTTCCGCCACGCAGACGCTGGTTCAAGTCTTAGCTTGACTTTTCACTTTTGTTTTATAGCTTCGCAACATGAAAGCAGTACCTGTCAATCCTTCTGAGGTTTTCAAGACGATTCAAGAATACTTGGTCGCTTTGAGAAGCGTGGACTACTCGCAGCTTTCCAAAGTAGAAAAGGAGGAGATGCGGCGGGAACTGATGGAGGTGAGGGGGCTGGCTTTGAGCATCAAAAGAGAATGGATGAGTGAAGAGCTTGCAAAACTTGACCTACATGCGGCAGCCAGAGGCTGCAACCCAAGCCTGTCAACAAGCACAGCCTGTGACGAGCAGTGTCTTTTTTCAATTGAAAGGCGGTGGACGGGCGGCCTCCATAGGCGGCAAGTTGACATTGATAAATCAGCTTAAAAAAGCTATTAGTACGCAGTATTTTCAATAAATTTTGAACTAAATCAACAAGAATTATGAAAGGCCTCATTTTTTTAATTTGTTCATTAAGTCTTGTCTATTTTGGCCCAGCTGGCGCAGGGTGTTCCCCCACGCAGACGCTGGTTCAAGTCTCCTGACTTGAACCTGGTATCAGCACGTCTCCGACGTGCGTAACTTCCGCACCGCACACACAGGCATACGCATGTCGGAGACATGCAAATATCGGGTTCAAGTCAGGAGACTTGAACCAGCGTTTCCTGACTTGAACCAGCGTACTCATTCTGTCGTAGCCTTCCTTTAAATCCTGTCGGGCACATAAACATAGCCAGAACCAGTGGGCGGCAGCAATTCCAACAAATCCACTTCCAAGAGGCAATTCTTGTTATCACGCAGGTAGTTGCGGGCGCTGCTATAGACGTAGTCCTCGGCATTGTCCACAAGGCCGTTGCGCACGGGGTTGGCGTGGATGTAATCGAGCTTTTGCCAGATGACAGAAGGTGAATACAATTCAATTGGATGGTTGTCCTGCTGCCAGAACTGGTATTCCCGGTTGTTAGAATTGTACTTTGCGAAGTATTTGAACATGTGTAGCAGCCACTCTTTACGACTTTCCGGGCCTTTCTCAATGGCATCAAGTATGCGAGTGGCCGTGTACTTTTTAAAGTCACGGAGTATTTCGGATAGGCCTTGCTTCGTGCCGGGCTTCACCTGTACAATCATGTGGAGGTGGTTGCTCATCAGCACATAGCCGAATATCATCAGCCCTTTTTCCCGACGGCAATAGGCGAGGCTGTCGAGCACGATGTCACGGTATTGCTTGCGAGTAAAAACGTCAATCCAGCCGACGACGGTGCAGGTGACGTAGTTGAGGCCATGCTGGTCTTGGATGCGGTATCTTCCCATAGTATTCGGATTTTGTTTGGGCGTAAAGATAAATATTGGGTTGATTATTCAGGTCGGAGACCTGTAAATATTGGGTTCAAGTCGGGAGACTTGAACCAGCGTACCCGTCGCCGCAAGTAGGTTTTAGCAGCCCAAAACTGCCGTCGTGCTTGCGGGTTTCCTGCTGGCACTGTTGCTGGGCTTTTCATCAAGGGCGGGTGGTGGTGGGGCGTGGGGCAGCCCCTGCTCGGCTATTTGCTTCGCAAGCAAGCGCAGCCCTAAAGGGGAACCTAAACCATT
>JALHQW010000092.1:4103-25360 GCA_022841745.1 Saprospiraceae bacterium
CTGCTGGCACTGTTGCTGGGCTTTTCATCAAGGGCGGGTGGTGGTGGGGCGTGGGGCAGCCCCTGCTCGGCTATTTGCTTCGCAAGCAAGCGCAGCCCTAAAGGGGAACCTAAACCATTTAGGCATCGGAACTCCGGTCTTTTTGGAGTTCCGATAGCCGTTCCACCTAAGCAGACATTGGTTCATCACGAAAGCATTCTGGATAATCTTGGGCAGTAGGTGTCAAAAAAAGTCTTCGGATTCGGTACAGGTTTCTTTCCAATGCAATAAATTTACACGGTCATTTCCAATCAAAACAAAACCTATGACCAAGAAAGAGATGCTACAACTTTTGGAGAACCGTTTCCAACAATTGGAAATGATTCGTATCTTTAGGAAGGAATTTGAAGAGAAAGAGGGTAAAAGAGGCGTTTTGGAGAGAATCGACCGTTTATTGGATGAAATAAACGAGTTGAAAAAGAAACTCGGAACTTTTGACAACAATTAAATTTAATGCCATGCATCAAGTCAAAAACGATATAAACACGGAAGAAATACTCCGGGGATTGGACGAGGGCCTTCAACCCATCCTTCAAAACATCAAAGCCAATCAGTTGTCCAATACCGACAAAAAGGCCATTTTATCAAAGTTGGAACAATTGGAACAACTCGCACTTCAAGTCAAAAGGGAGCTACTAAATCCTTAGCCGCCGCCTATCCGCTTGCATCAAGCCTGTTTTAGCAGCCCAAAAGTGCCGTCGTTATTGCGGGTTTCCTGCTGGCACTGCCGCCGGGCCCCGCTGGCGCAGGATGTTCCCCGCTGGCGCAGGGTCTTATCCGCTGGCGCAGGGTCTTCCCCCTCGCAGACGCTGGTTCAAGTCTCCTGCTGGCACTGCCGCTGGGCTTTTCATCAAGGGCGGGTGGTGGTGGAGAGGGGGTCAGGCCCGGCTCGTGGCGCAGCCCCTGACCCCTGAAGGGGGACCTAAACCATTTAGGTGTCGGAACTTCATCGTGTGGGAACGGTATGTTTTAGCAGCCCAAAAGTAGGGTCTTGCTTGCAGGTTTGAGTGTATGGCAATGGGTGCTTTTCCCAAAACTTCCTTATTTTTGACCAAGCTTGGGAAAGCTAAATTCAATTCAGCAATAATGAAACCCGCTGGCGCAGGGTCTTCCCCCTCGCAGACGCTGGTTCAAGTCTCCTGACTTGAACCTGGTATCGGCACGTCTCCGACGTGCGTAACTTCCGCACCGCACACACAGGCATACGCATGTCGGAGACATGCAAATATCGGGTTCAAGTCAGGAGACTTGAACCAGCGTTTCCTGACTTGAACCAGCGTACTCATTCTGTCGTAGCCTTCCTTTAAATCCTGTCGGGCACATAAACATAGCCAGAACCAGTGGGCGGCAGCAATTCCAACAAATCCACTTCCAAGAGGCAATTCTTGTTATCACGCAGGTAGTTGCGGGCGCTGCTATAGACGTAGTCCTCGGCATTGTCCACAAGGCCGTTGCGCACGGGGTTGGCGTGGATGTAATCGAGCTTTTGCCAGATGACAGAAGGTGAATACAATTCAATTGGATGGTTGTCCTGCTGCCAGAACTGGTATTCCCGGTTGTTAGAATTGTACTTTGCGAAGTATTTGAACATGTGTAGCAGCCACTCTTTACGACTTTCCGGGCCTTTCTCAATGGCATCAAGTATGCGAGTGGCCGTGTACTTTTTAAAGTCACGGAGTATTTCGGATAGGCCTTGCTTCGTGCCGGGCTTCACCTGTACAATCATGTGGAGGTGGTTGCTCATCAGCACATAGCCGAATATCATCAGCCCTTTTTCCCGACGGCAATAGGCGAGGCTGTCGAGCACGATGTCACGGTATTGCTTGCGAGTAAAAACGTCAATCCAGCCGACGACGGTGCAGGTGACGTAGTTGAGGCCATGCTGGTCTTGGATGCGGTATCTTCCCATAGTATTCGGATTTTGTTTGGGCGTAAAGATAAATATTGGGTTGATTATTCAGGTCGGAGACCTGTAAATATTGGGTTCAAGTCGGGAGACTTGAACCAGCGTACCCGTCGCCGCAAGTAGGTTTTAGCAGCCCAAAACTGCCGTCGTGCTTGCGGGTTTCCTGCTGGCACTGTTGCTGGGCTTTTCATCAAGGGCGGGTGGTGGTGGGGCGTGGGGCAGCCCCTGCTCGGCTATTTGCTTCGCAAGCAAGCGCAGCCCTAAAGGGGAACCTAAACCATTAAGGTATTGGAACTTCGTCAGGTGGGCGATTTACTGCTCCACCTTCACCACCTCAATAAAATGCGGGTGCAGGTGGTCAAAATCGTGGTCGGTGGTCAGCAGCTTAATGTCCAAAAGGAAGGCAGTGGCAGCAATCCAGAGGTCGTTCTTTCCCATGTTCCTTGCAGAGAAGCCAGTTGGCAGCGGGTAGAGACGGTGCTTGCCTTGGCTATAGGTGTCAATATCGGCGTAGGCATCCATCAAGGGTGATGTGCCGTCCACGGGAAAGCAGGTCAGGGCATCCAACAGGGTGGTCAAGCGTCCCATTTTGGCCAGCCCCCAGTCCGATTGCTTGGCAAATGAAAGGATTTCGCCTTTGGTGACGGCGGAGATAATCAGGTTGTGGTTGCCGGAAAAGAGTTGGTATTCTTGCTCGATGCGCTGCCCAAGTTGGCTCTCCCTGATTTGGTGGACAAGGATATTGGTATCGAGGAGGTAGTCCATTTAGCGGGCGTTTGGGGCCTGTAAGAAGGCTTCGGCACTTGGGGCATCTTGGAACAGTTCGTGGAGTTGGAGTAGCACGGATTTGTCCATTGCGTATTTGGCCCTCAACGCTTCGGGGTTTTGGCGGTATGGCGGGTTGATTTTTTGTAGGGAGGGCTTGCCGTTGCGCTTCGGTGGCGTTTGTTTTGCAACCGGTTGTTTACTGGTTTGGCTTGTATTTTCATTTGTTAAATCCTTCAACAATGCGACAAAAAAGGCACGGTCTGCTTGTGCCAGTTCAAGCAGTGCCAATTTCAAGTTTTCTATGGAAAGATTTGATGTCGTCATGATTCGTTGACAAAGTTAAGGGATTGCCCGAATTCTGTCAAACATTTCACCAATTGTCGCAACCAAGGATGTTTTAGCAGCCCAAAACTGCCGTCGTGCTTGCGGGTTTCCTGCTGGCACTGTTGCTGGGCTTTTCATCAAGGGTGGGGGTCAAGCCACCTCGGCCGATTGTTTGCTGCCAGCCGCTTTCTTTTTGCCTTCCTGTTTATCAGCGGCCAGTTTTGCCAGTTTCTTTTGCTGGAAATAGGCGCTGAGGGCCTTTTCCTCTTCGGCGGTCAGTGCGCCTTCGCCTCCGATGAAGTCCACGTCGAGTGCTGCTTTTTTATGCTTCATGGTCTGTGTCATTGAAAGTATTTGTTAATGAGTTTGAGGGCGGCTTGGGTTTCGATAATCATCACCCGCTGGCGCAGGGTGTTCCCACACGCAGACGCTGGTTCAAGTCTCCTGACTTGAACCTGGTATCAGCACGTCCTCGGCTCGTGGCGCAACCCCGCTGGCGCAGGGTGTTCCCCCACGCAGACGCTGGTTCAAGTCTCCTGACTTGAACCTAGTATCAGCACGTCCTCGGCTCGTGGCGCAACCCCAAAGAGGGAACACGCTACGGCTCAAAAAATCGTTTGAATCCCATTTTGGCGAGGTGGCGTTTCAGCTTTTTGTCCTTTGTCCACAGGCGGGCATCCAATTAGAGGCAAAGGGCGACATAAACTGAATCCTTGACATCAATATCCTTGCACAGGTCGTAGGCTTTCTGGCGGTTCTTGTCACTGATGAGGTCCAATTGGAAAAAATCAACGAATTCCAGCATTTGGTGAAGGTACTCGTGCAGTCTGGCTTCGTCAAGTTTGGAGTGCGCCATGATTTTTTCCTTGTGCAGGAAGAGTTCTGCAAAAAGGAAGTTGGGGGCGAAGAATTCCGAATTGCTTTCCAGCAAGGTTTCCCTGTCAGATGATAGCGGGGAGATAAGACAGGACATCAGGATATTGGCATCAACGACCACCCTCATCGCTGAACGTTTTTCAAAAACGCTTCGCCGTTTTTAGCCCACCAGCCTGTCTCTATATCATCTGCAAGCTGATTTGCCAGCGTATTGTCGAAATTAGCCTTTTTTGCCAGCCATTCGAGTTGAATCCGCTTCAGCATTTTGACAAGAAACTCAGGTGGGAACTGGTTTTTGTCAATTTTTATAATCCACTCGTTTTCAAGGGATTGCAAGGTCAACGCTTCCATTGTTTTTACTTTTTATTTTCAAAGATAGTGCATTTCATCTGATGTGGAGGGATAATTTTCACAAGGTTATCGGGCCTTTCTTCCCAACTGTCACAATGATGTTTTAACAGCCCAAAACTGCCGCCGTGCTTGCGGGTTTCCTGCTGGCACTGGTGCTGGGCTTTCCATCAGGGGCGGGTGGTGGGGCGTGGCGCAGCCCCTGACCTCTGAAGGGGAACCTAATCCATTTAGGCATCGGAACTTCATCGGGTGGGAGCGGTGTGTTATAGCAGCCCTGAACTGCCGTCGTTTTTGCAAGAACCTCTGAGCAGAAGATTCGGTTATGACAATTACTGCCACTTCGTTAACTTTGTAGAAATCTAATCAAAATGACTGCATTGGAAAAAGCATCGGCCTATTTGCCGGCCATGTCGAAAAGCGAAATCGCCCAATTGGTGCAGCGGGCTGCCAGTCGGCTTTCGATGGAGTTTCCGGGGATTGAAAAGACGCCGGGTGTTTGTGGTGGGGGTGCTTGTATTATTCGCACGAGGATTCCTGTTTGGTCCATCATCGAATACATGCAGATGGGCTTGGCCGCTGAGAAACTGCTGCAAAACTTCCCCACCCTTCGGGCACAGGACTTGGCAAACGCTTGGGCCTACTACGATGCCAACAAGGCTGAAATAGACTTGGAAATCAAGGAGAACAACGAGGATTGAGCATGGTCAAACTGTATGCAAACGAAAATTTCCCGGTCGAAAACGTCCTATCCCTTCGGAAACGTGGCTACGATGTGGTGACCACTCATGAATCGGGCAATTCGAACCTGAAAATACCGGATGAGGAAGTACTGGCTTTTGCAGTAGCCAATGAACGTGCTGTCATTTCTGTGAACAGGAAGGATTTCAAGGGGCTGCACCGCCTTTACCCCCTTCATTTTGGTATCATTGTCTGCACGAAAAACGACGATTTTGAAAATTTTGCCGAATGTATCCACAAGGTGCTTCTCCAGCATGAGGGTGGTATTTCAAACCAATTAATAAAGGTCTATCGAGAAGGAAATAGTTAAGACATTTCCGAGTTGCTAAAAGCCTGTTTAAGCAGCCCCAAACTGCCGTCGTGCTTGCGGGTTTACTGCTGGCCCTGCCGCTGGGTTTTCCATCAAGGGCAGGTGGCGGTGGGGCGTGGCGCAGCCCCGGCCGTGCGGTTGGCCCTCACGCCACCGCCTTCATCCTGAGCATCGCTTCCAATTCCCCTAAAGTTTCAAAGATGCCATCCCTTTGAGCCTGGGTGAGTTTGTTGCCTTCCAGTTCCTTGCCAAGCGATTGCAGGGGTTCCATCGTAAATTCCGTCAAGGCTTCTAATGGCAGCGACAGCATATAGTTTTTCAGCATGGTGAGTTGCTGGAAACGGTCGGTTTCCGCAAAGTATTTATCCAGAAATGGCTGATGGTTGGAAGTCATGGTAGTTGATATTTAATGGTAGGTTAATTGCGGTCTTTTTTAGCGTTCAGTAGGTTAAGGTCGTCCAATCGGCTGTCAATGAATGCTTGGTAGCCTTTTTCGCCCAGTTTTTCCTTGAACTCTTTTTCAAACAAGACAGCAATGGTCAGCTGGTCTTTTATCAGTTTTTTTCGTTGTTCTCGTTGTTTGTCCGTCATGTTTTGAAGTTTTCTCTTAGCAAAGATAATGATTTTCCGAGTTGCCGCAAGCATGTTTCAGCAGCCCAAAACTGCCATCGTGCTTGCGGGTATCCTGCTGGCACTGGCGCTGGGCTTGCCATCAAGGGCGGGTGGTGATGGGGCGGGGGCAGCCCCGGCTCGTGGCGCAGCCCCTGACCCCTGAAGGGGAACCTAAACCCGTTCACTCCTCGGTATTCCATCCTGTGAAGTACCTATAACTTTTGCTTCTGTGGGTTCCCCTTTAGGGGTCAGGGGTGGCAAGTTAGCTTAATGATTCCCATGTCGATTGTCCCGAAATGAAACGAGATAGACAAACCTATCACGTACTTCATAGACGAGGGAATAATGCTTGGCAACGACGCAACGTCGGCATCCTTGCTTTATGTCAGTGGTAGGAAAAGACAGAGGAAAATTGGAAATCTGGCGAACCAACTTTTCTGTGGTCTCGTCAAGTTTTATGGCAGCGTCGAGGGACTTTTCGGATAAGGATTCGAGCACGGAAGCATAGTTCCGCTTAGCTGTTTGCGACCAGATGACGGGTAGCATGGGCGTCAGTTTTTGCGGAGCAGTTTGTTTATTTCAGCCCTGACTTCTTCGTGAGGAGTTACACGGCCTTCTTCAATGTCTTTCAGACCAAGTTCTATCATTTCTTTTTCGTGGTCAGAAATTTCGTCCCACCAGTCCAAAGTGGCGTTTTGCTTTTTAAAAAAGTCCTTGACCTTCTGGAGAAAGGTGACATCCTCGGTATTGATGATGACTTTGATTAAGTCGTTTTTTAGCTCTGCTGCGCTCATTGGTACAATTTTATCCAAAGATAGGTGATTTTTGAAATAATGCTTCAGTTGCCTCAAGCCTGTTTTAGCAGCCCTAAACTGCCGTCGTGCTTGCGGGTTGGCTGGTAACGTTTGATTTAATCCACCAAGCCATCAAACCTTTTCGGGTTGCGGCTGCTGTGCATCACGGCGAGGATTTCCACGGAGTTTGGCTTGATTTCGTAAATGAGCACATATTTCTTGAAATTCATGCAACGGAATCCCGCTGCTTGGAGCTTCGGGTATGGGCATGGATGGTAAAATTCTGGAAAGGATTCAAGCCGTTTCGTCTTGCCCATCAGTTCGTCCACAAACTTGTCGGCAAGGGCATCGTTTGCTTGGTCGGAAAGGTACTCGTGGATTTCTGAGAGGTCTATGAGTGCTTGGAAAGACCAGTTGATTTTCGATTGATTTGCCGCCACAGTTTCAAGAATTTAATGGCTTCATCCTGGGTCATTGAATTACCTGCGGCCATATCGGCTTGCCGCTCCCGTAGCAGGGACATTAGCTCGGTCTCCGACATGGGGCTGCCCTCGCTCACATGGCTTTCTTTTCGCTCAAAAGCAGTCACCAACCCAATGTTTTTAAGAGATTGGATGATTTGCAAAAAGTCTGCGTTATTGTCTGGCTTTACTTCTATTTGGTAAACCATGTTGCTTCAATTTTGCTGCAAGTTAGGGATTTTCAGGTTAATGCAAAAATGGTTGTCACATGCTCACAGGTGGAGCACCAGTTGACTAAGCCTGTTTTAGCAGCCAAAAACTGCCGTCGTGCTTGCGGGTTTCCTGCTGGCACTGCCGCTGGGTTTTTCATCAAGGGTGGGTGGTGGTGGGGCGTGGGGCAGCGCCGGCTCGGCTATTAGCTTCGCAAGCAAGTGCGGCCTGCTGGCACTGCCGCTGGGCTTTCCATAAAGGGCGGGTGGTGGTGGGGCGTGGAGTAGCCCCTGACCCCTGAAGGGGAACCTAAGCCCGTTCACTCCTCGGAACTCCGTACTGTGAAGTTCCTACAACTTTGCCGCTGTGGGTTCCCCTTTAGGGGTCAGGGGCTATTAGTCATAGGCCAAGCCCAAACATTTCCCAAAACTTCCTTATTTTTGTCCAAGCTGGTACAATCGCCAATAACCTAAACTTCGTCGAGATGACCTTAGATGTTTTAAAATCCGAAGTGCTCAAACTGCAACGCACAGAATTGTTCGATTTCGTTCAATTCATCCTCCAATCGCTGAAAGAGAAGGAGTATGCAGGGGAACTACAGACCCCGGACTGGCTGAAAAATGAGATTACAAGACGGGCAGCCGAAATGAAATCGAGCAAAGCCGTTACTTTCAACGGGCAGCAGGTTCACCAAGAAATCATCGAGAAACATGGCTTTGACATACCGGCTTCACTTCTCAGCTAAGAAGGAATTGACTGATGCGGTTGATTGGTACGAAGCAGAGCGCAAGGGCAGGGGAGCAAGGTTCTTCATCGCTTATCTTAAAACCCTCAAGGCCATTCTTTCCAATCCTACTGCTTTTCCGAAAGATTTTGATGAAGTGAGGAAAGCAAACCTGCAAAAGTTTCCATACTCCATTTACTTCGAGGAAGTCGGGAATGAGGTCTTTGTCTATTCTGTGTTTCACAATAAGCGAGACCCGGAGGCTTGGAAGAAACGGGTATGACGATAGCGGAGCTTTCCATCAAGGGCGGGGGCGTGGTACAGCCCTAAAGGCATTCCTCTGTCAGTGGGTATCCCCTCTATTTGGATTTTTCTCACGACAAATGGAGTATTGCTAGCAATCAGTATAGCAGTGCTTGTTGTAAATGATTCAATGACTACGGCCTATCGGCCATTTACTATAGACAATGACTTATCTGCTGCGGCATATATCATCTTGCCAGATGTACATAACTCGATGTCTGCTAGCAATAGGCCATTGTCTGCGGTGTTTGAGCCAGTGGCTGTAAACAATGGCGTAAATACTGCAGCAGATGGGCCATTCTTGGGGAGCAATGACTTGACTTTAACTTGCAATGGGTCATTGTCTGCGGTGTTTGAGCCAGTGGCTGTAAACAATGGCGTAAATACTGCAACAGATGGGCCATTCTTGGGGAGCAATGACTTGACTTTAACTTGCAATGGGTCATTGTTTGCGGTGTTCGAGCCAGTGTTGAGGTTTCAGCTAGTTGCCCAAGCTTGACTTAGCAGCCCAAAACTGCCGTCGTGCTTGCGGGTTTCTTGCTGGCACTGCTGCTGGGCTTTCCTGCAAGGGCGGTTGGTGGTGAGTCGTGGCGCAGCCCTGAAAAAGAATCTAATCCATTTGAGCATCGGAACCCCGAAATGGACAGTATCTACCATTGCCGTCCTTCCATCAAACCAACTCGTGAGCAGTTTTACAGGCTTTTCCACCAGCAAAAGCTTAGGCACCCATATCGTTACCGCTTCTTATGGAAACTGGCAAAGGTTTTGGTCTTATTAATGTATAAAAAAAATCCAACACTTTGGTCCAAAACCCCTAATTTTATAAACAAATTCATTTCAATCCATCCTTATGAAATGCATCGTAATAAGTTTCCTCTTTGTGGCCACACTGTTGTCGGCAAACGCACAATCCATTACGGATCCTGTTAAATACAACGATTACATCGTGGAGCAGCAAAGCCTCATTGGCGAGAAGATGTTGGCTTTCACTGGAAAATTCAGTGAGGAAAACATGACATTAGCAGTCATCACGCCTATCCTGGAAGATTTGCTCAGCACAGCAAAAAAAGGGGTTTCAGCAGTAAAGCAATTAACGCCCTTTGAAGGCGATACACAATTGAAACAGTCTGCAATTGATTTGTTCCAATTCTATGTTGCGATTATCGACCGAGAATATCGTGAAATGGTTAACTTAGTTTTTGGTGACAACCTGAACGATGTTGCTATCGAACAGATCCAAGAACTCGTGCAAAAAATAACAGCTGACGAGGCAGTATATGATGGTAATTTCAGCGCTGCACAAGCGGCCTATGCTGCCAAGTATGGCTTCATTCTGGATAAGAATAAACTGCAAGATGAAATTGATAAGAATTGAGTCGGCATTTGGCTAATCTTTACCGCTTGTGAAGAGTCTTCGCCCTCGCAGGCGTTGGTTCAAGCCTCCAGCTCGGCTAATTGCTTAGCAAGCCAGCGCAGCCCTGAAGATCCCGTATAGCTATCGGGATAATTCATTTAGGTATCGGAACTCCGAGGGGTGCTCGGAATGTTTTTGCAGCCCACTTCTAAGATTCTTAAAAATGATGTATTCTGGCTAAAATCTGAGCAAATGATAGCAAATAAATAGCAGCGCTTGCACCCACGGGTGCACCTGAGAAGCTGATGAAACTGAAAGCTTCCGACGCATACATAGAGCAAGGAGCGTCTTAACCTCATGCTCTTTGTTTAAATTAAAAGACATCATACCGGCTTAAAACAGGGCGGAGAGGATATCATTGCCCCAAACTATAGTAATTGTTTTCCTCGTCTTCACTGCCAATTTCCTCTTGTTCGTCGTCGAGTTCTTCTCCTGGAATATCCAAATCGCCACCGGTCGTATCATCTTCAAAACCCTTCTCATTAGGGGCGTCAGGGTCGGTCTCGTTAGGGGCTTTTTTTTGGGTAATATCATTAGGGTCTATGTCCGGTACTATTTCCCCTTGCTCATAGATATCTTCACTGGGTGGATAGAGTGGATAACCTTCCACATCGTTTTTGCCAATGAATTCCTCATCTTTTTTTGGTGGCTGGTTGGCATTCTTATCGGTACTCATGATGATTTTTTTTTAATTAGGTGAAATGAATTTCGTGTAAAACTGGTCAACGCTTTGCATGTTCATCTCGTAAAATTGTTTTAGCTCATGTCATCTTACAGTGCAATAGGGTTCGGGGGGCTTCGCTCGCTCCCAAACCCCTTCCGCTTTCATGCTAACCCTTCATCAGCCTTAGTTTAACTAAAAATCGGTAAAAATTAACTCCGTGAAATAAGCCCCTTGAAGTTGCCCTTGCTTTCGATTAATTTATAACTCATTAAAATTCAACGATTTGCACCGTCAAGTCAATTTCGCACGGGAAGTAATATAATCCTTTAATCGTCGAAGGGTTTCTATTAGGGTAAATAGCACTGTAAGTGAACATCAGCTTGCCAATTTCTTTTAAATAGAAAAAGTACTTCATTATGGCATCCAAACCAAGAGAATTTAAACCTCAACATCAAAAACAGCAACCCGGCAAGGAGTATTTGATGCAGCCTGAGCCAGAATTTATCCGTGGCGATTATTGTGGTGCCGATAAGCTCAAAGGCAAGATTGCACTCATCTCTGGCGGGGATAGTGGTATTGGACGTGCAGTAGCAGTTCACTTTGCCAGGGAAGGGGCAGATATTGCCATACTATACCTGAACGAAGATAAAGATGCGAGCAAAACCAAACAACTTATTGAAGATGAGGGCCGACAGGCATTGTTGATAAAATGTGATATACGCAAGCGCAAAGCTTGCCGCAATGCCATCGAAAAAACAGTAAAAAAATTCGGAAAAATTGATATTTTAGTCAATAATGCAGCCGTGCATTTCCCGCAGGAAAAGATAGAGAATATAAAAGAATCTGATTTTGTGAATACCTTTGAGACGAATGTTTTTGGCATATTTTATTGCACCCAATTTGCACTTAAATACCTTCCCAAAACCGGCTGTATTATCAATACTTCTTCTGTGACTGCATTTAGGGGCAGCCACCATTTAGTAGATTATGCTTCCACCAAATCTGCTATTATAGGGTTGACCAAATCAATGGCAAGCAACTTGGTCAAGCAAGGAATCCGGGTGAACGCAGTAGCGCCAGGACCTATCTGGACGCCATTAATTCCTGCCTCCAAGGACCCTAAAGAAGTGAAAAAATTCGGACAAAAAACGCCCATGGGACGGGCAGGTCAACCTTCCGAAGTTGCGCCAGCATTTGTTTTTCTCGCTTCTGCTGATGCAAGTTATATTACCGGACAAGTAATTCACGTAAATGGTGGAGAAATAGTGGATTAAAACCACTGTATTGCATGCACCTATTTGAAGGTAGGTGCGCTGCATGCAGCATCTTTTACTCCCCAATCAATCCTTCTGCTTTGCCTTCTTCCTGAAGTACCTTCGGAACAAGAAATTATGCTGCAGCGCCTTCAAGTTCTCGTCCAATTTTTGGCTGCTGGTTTCGAGGTTCATCATGGTTTCCTTGATATTGGCGGCGGTAGCAGGGTCGTTGAGCAGTACGCCAAGGGCATTATTGTCCTGGTTAAGTTTGCTGCTCATTTGGGTCAGGTTGGCGGTGAACTGGTTGAGGGAGTTGGTGGCTTTTTGCACTTCTGCCAGCGAGTTGATGACGCTTTGGTACATCACCGTATCGTTCACAAATTCGTGGAGGGAATTGCCGGATTGGTTCAACTCCCGGGTGAATTGTTGAAACGCTGCCATCACTTTTTTGCTGTTTTCTGAAACGACCTTCAGGTTGGCGATGGTGCCCTGCAAATCCGTGGCGGTGGCGTTGAGCTTATTGGCCAGGCTTGGGTCGTTCAGCAGGGCGCCAATAGTGCCCTCGCCCTCGTCCAACTTCCGGCTGATGCTTTTGAAATCGGTGGTAATGGCCAGGATATTCTCGTTGTTCTCCTGTAAAGTAGCCATCATATTGTCAGTGCTGATGACGCCCTCGGTCTTTAGCACGTCGTTTTCCTTGATGACTGGGGCAGCGGGCGTGCCACCGTACAACACCACAATCTTATTGCCGATAAGCCCGTCAGAGCCAATCTTGGCCTTTGCATCGGCACGGATGTACGGCACTGCATCCAGCTCAATGCTCATCTCCACCTTCACTTGGGCCTGGCCCTGAAAGCTAATGGTCCTAACCGTGCCTACCTTCAGGCCGGAGAACCAAATATTGCCACCTTTTTGCAGGCCGCCCACATCATCGAAAACGGCATTTATGCAAATGGATTTGGCAAACGCCTTTTTCTGGCTGCCCAAGGTAAAGATGGTAACAGCGAGTATCAACACGCCGATAAGGATGAATATGCCGACAACAACGGCCCGGTTGTTTCTGGTTTCGCTCATAAGTTGGTAATAAAATTATAGTCGTAAAAGGTTTTAATGTTAGGCTCGGGTGAACTGAAAACCTCATCAAATGTGCCCGTGATAAAGAACTTCCCGTTCAACAGCACGGCCACCCGGTCGGCAGTCGCTTTTGCACAAGTCAGGTCGTGGGTGATGATGATGGAACTCGTATGGTATTGTTCCTGCACCTGGTTGATGAGGTTGTTTATCTCAATACAGGTGA
This sequence comes from Saprospiraceae bacterium, assembly GCA_022841745.1. Taxonomy (GTDB): domain Bacteria; phylum Bacteroidota; class Bacteroidia; order Chitinophagales; family Saprospiraceae; genus UBA6168. The sequence continues at coordinate 17,151 of JALHQW010000092.1, forward strand.
CGGGGTCAAGGCCAGCCGTAGGTTCGTCGTAGAGCATGATTTCTGGTTGCAAAATCAGGGTTCGTGCAATCCCGATGCGCTTTTTCTGTCCGCCCGAGAGTTCAGCAGGCATTTGGTTGATAGTTCGTGGCAGCCCCACGTCTTCCAGCACGGACTCGATGGCCATGTTGACTTCTTTTCGGCTTAGGTTGCGCTTGTTCCTTACCAAGGGGAATTCCAAATTTTCCCCCACCGTCATGCTATCATACAAGGCGCTATTCTGGAAAGAAAATCCCAGTTTCAAGCGCAGTTTGAGCAGCGCTTTTCCATCCAATTTGTCCACATCCTCCCCCAGCACATTGACCAACCCACGGTCAGGCTTCAACAGTCCAACTATTATCTTTATCAGCACGGACTTGCCTGTACCGGATTTTCCCAGCACTGCCATGTTTTCCCCTTTGTAAACATCAAGGTCAATGCCGTTAAGGACATCAAGGCTGCCAAATGACTTATGCAAATCCCTGGTCTTAATCACGACATTACTGTGGTCAATATTTCTTTTGGGTCCTGTCATTATTTACGATGAATGAAAAATGATGCAATAACAAATACCTGATTTAATTTTTTTTTGGAAAAAAACTCACCAGACGTTTTTCTTCCAGCATAACTCATGGTGGATTAATTTGGGGGGGGGTTATTGTAAAATGATGCGTATATAATTGAACAATTGCACAATGGTTATTTCCTCAATAAAGATGAAATACATGGACAACACGACCGCTAAATTGGCAGCACGACCCACTCCTTGTGTGCCTTTTTGGGCATAATACCCTTGGTAACAGCCTGCCACGCCAATGGTAAATCCAAAGCAAATGGACTTGATAACGGAGGCATATATATCCATAAATAAAATGGAGGAAAAAGCATTTTTAAAAAAGGCCAGGAAACTGGTTTCCTCGTTTTGGTGTACGTTCAAAAAGGAACCCATCATGCCCACGAAGCCTGTGTACATCACCAGCACAGGCACCATGATGGTGGTGGCTAATATCCTCGTTGTCACCAAAAACTTAAAAGGGTTGGTTGCAGAGACCTCCATGGCGTCTATTTGTTCTGTGACCCGCATGGAGCCAAGTTCTGCACCAATATTGGAACCAACCTTACCTGCCACTATCAGGGCCGTTACCAATGGCGCCAGTGCCCGTATCAGGGCGATGGAGACCAGGGATGGGAGCCACGAGGTTGCCCCAAACGCATCCAACGAAGGACGGGATTGGTTGGTAAATACGATGCCCGTAATTAACCCAGTGAGCGATACAAGGCTCAGCGATCTCAAACCGATATGGTAGCATTGGTTCACTATTTCCTTGAACTCATACGGCGGTGAAAATGCTTCCTTGAAAAACCGTAGGATGAACATCCCAACCCGATGAATATCCATAAAAAAGTCATCCAGCCGCTTGGAGATGACATATTTACTTTTCGGATTTCCACTGGGTCTTACTGCCATGCACTTTGGTTTAGTTTTTCTTTTGTTTCTGATATTTAGGAGCAGCCTCCTTGCATGGATTTTATCCATCGCTGCGTATCCAGTAGGGGAACGCAGGACGCTGCACCTTGTTCAACACATGACGCAACAGGATACATTTGCTTTGGCGAAAATACGGAATAGTTGTCATAGATTTGATAGCTTGTAAATAAAATGTGGCAGCCGAAGCCCAAACCGGATGTAGAAAATCAACCTCGCCAAGAGCTGCCCTGCCTTTGGTACCGACAGCTCTTTGGGCAATTCTGGACTAATTGCCTTCCGTTTAATCGAGTCTTTCCAGCAATCTATGCTCTCTAACTTATTATTTACAATTATTTCACACACCCCCTCTACCTCCATTAAAATAGAAAATTAGAATTTTGTGGAAACCTCCTTAAACCTAAATATTGGACAAAGACATCTCTTTTCCAACACCCTAATTCTTAAAATGAATGACTATGACATCTTTTCCCATCTCAAAAACGCTGTGCCTCGTTGCCACGATTACGGCAATACTTCTCCAAGAAGTTCCTGCACAAATCTCCATCACTGGAAGTGGTTTTTCCTACACTCAAGACTTTGAAAATTACAGCGGCACAAATGGTGGGCTCCCTACCGGCTGGTCCGTAACTTTTTCTGGCGCAGCTACCTACAATGGCCAAGGGAATGGTTCCAGTGGTACAGGAGGTGTTTGGTCATATGGCGTTCCTTCTGATGCTGACAGGGGGGCTGGGGCCTTGCGGTCGGGCACACCAGGGAATATCACCCATACAGTAAGTTTTATCAACAACGCTGGTTCAATAATTACGTCACTGCGGATTACCTACAATTTTGAGCAATGGCGTTATTCCAATACCAGTGGATTTACCGTTTCGCAAACGGGCTTAGGAAGTGCCAATGTTAGTACCCTTAGCCAGAATGGAAGTGCCACTGGTACAAACGGCACGGTTACCACAATTCCTAAAACCCTACTACTGTCAGGGCTTAGCCTCGCCAACGGTGCGACTTTTTCCCTTTCCTTTATCACTACAGATGTTACAGGTGGCGACAACGGTATAGCTATAGACGATTTCGTTCTTGATAATATCACATTGCCCGTTGAATTAGTGGGAATCAGTGCGATGAATGAGAATGAGAAAGTCATAATATCTTGGCAAACCGCCTCCGAACTCAACAACTCCCATTTCTCCATCGAGCGCAGTTCCGATGGTGCCCATTTCTGGGAGATAGGCGCTGTGAACGGCGCTGGCACTTCCTTTGATTTCCAAGACTATAGCTTCACCGATAAAAACCCGCTGCCCGGCAAGAACTACTACCGCCTCCGCCAAGTGGATTTTGACGGTAATTTTGAGTTCAGCAAGATTATCATGGTGGAAATAGATGCCCGCCCAACCACAAAGCACTACCCCAGTTTGGCTACGGACGTCATCAACCTTGAGCTCGCCACTGAAATAGAAGAAGCAGCCGAACTGCTGATTTTTGACAATATGGGCAGGCTCGTGGCCAAACATATTATCGAAGCAGGAGCCTTCACGGTTCAGTTCCCTTTATCAGGGTTGCAGGCAGGGCAATATGTGGCAAGCCTTCAGGGACAGGGCATCGTGGAGAATTTTAGGTTTGTGAAGCAGTAAAGTTCAGAACCGCCCGACAGCATCGTTGAACTGGAACCTACCTGCCTTTTTGCGAAGAAAAGCAAAGCGTGAAGGTGGCCGTCTATGATGGCATGGCCGTCATGGATGGCGACATACTGCTGGGCAGTTTGGAGGAACTGCGCCAACGGAAGCCCCTGCCAGCCAATGAGAAAGGGTTGGTCTGCGACATTTGCCCCGTTTGGCAAAACTCCATCATTCCCTACCGCATCGAACCCGGCAATTTCACGCCGGGCTACGAGGCGCTCATCAGGCAGGCAGCCGAGTACGTCAGCCAGAACACCAACCTTTGCCTGGTAGAACGCACCAACGAAACAGATTACGTCAGCCTGGTAGCCAGCGACGGCTGCTGGTCTGCGGTGGGCAGGATTGGCGGTGCCCAGCATTTGGGCCTGAACGACTCCAGCGATGGAATTGGCTGTGGCCTTGGTGCCATCATTCACGAGTTTACCCACCCTGCCGGGCAGTTCCACGAACAGAGCCGAGAAGACCGTTACCAAAACATTTATATCCTTTGGCAGAATATCACCCCTGGCTATGAGGCGAACTTCTACCAGCAAATCAGCGATGGCATGGATCACGGCGCTTATGACTTCTGCTCCATCATGCACTATGGCCCTTATGCATTTACAAATAACGGGCAACCCACCATACTTAGAAATGACTGTAGCACAAACCTAGGTGGCGGGGACCAATACACCCAAGGAGACCCGGACGCCATCAATTTCAAATATCCATTGGCGTGCGATTGCGGCAACGGGGGCGGCTGCATGGCCCCAGTCGGCCAAGTGAACAAGGTGGCGCTCGGCCATTTTTCCCGCTTTGTAAGCAAAGAGATGCACGGCAACTACAAGTTGGCAGAGGCCACCCATATAGCGCACCGCAAGGAAATAGACGCTATGCTGAACGGCAACGACCCAGCCCATGCCAAGGTGCGGGATGCTTGGGCCAAGTTGCGGACAGCCAATGCTGGTACCTTCCTCAAGGCTTTTTGTCAAAGGAAAAAAACCAGGTGACGCCCAGTGCCGTGGATGCACTCAGGCACCTTTTGGGCGAACTGGCCAAGGTGGCCCGCTCGAAAGAATTGAAGGCGGATATTGCGAAGTACCAGCAGTTGTTAGGGGTGACGGCTGGCAAAGACCTAAAGGCTGCCCTCATTGCCTTTGACCGAGCTGTACCGGGGAAGATTGAGACCTCGAGCCGGGAAAGCCAGGAAGTGGTTCAGGCTGGCAACAAATTGGCTTTGCTGCACAACAACCCTGTTGTCGCAGGTGGGGAGGCCACGCTGTTCTGTACGCTACCTACGGAGGGTCGCCTAACTATCAGGCTTTGGAGCCTCGATGCCCGCCCCGTCCGTTTCATCTTGTTGGACGAGGCTGTGGCTGCTGGAACTGGCGAGTACCCCATTGACACAGGTGGGCTGCCGCCGGGAGTTTACCTTGTACGGGTCGAGTTCACAGGCGCATCCAATGTGGCCTTGCACCAGCAGCAGGTGCTGCGATTAGTGGTGCAATAAGACTAGGCTTTAGGTTTTGAGGTGACATCTTTTTGCCGGCTCGTCTCTTGAAAGTTAGCAGTATGGTGAAGGGCAAAAAGGTGTCATCTTGAAACCGCCTGCCCTGGTGATGGCATTTAGAGAAATCGGAATTTTCTCCAAAACCGTCTGTCCACGAGTGGATGGCTTGAATGAGTTCGTTCATGTGAGGCATTGGATTTGCATGGGTAAAAGATAGGGTCTATCCCATTTTTTATGCATCAAATCTAACAAGTATAGCCCTGAATTCGTCCAAGCTGACGATATTGATTTTGGGGAAATCCAGCTTTTTCAACGCCTCAAAATCCCTGTCATTGGTCACTAAATAATCGCAGCCTGCCGCAAATGTGCAATCCACAAACTTGTTGTCGTCGGGGTCATTTGCTATCAAGTTCATTTCAAATTAAACCGTGGCTGGATGAACGTTTGGAAGTTCAAGCAATGTCCTTATGACGGTTTGGGCAACTTCAGGCCGCCAATGCCAACCAATCTTTTCTTCGTATTCATTCAGAATTGCATTGGTGACAAATAATTGAAAGCGATGCTCCAAAAGTGCTTGGTAAAGCCAATGGTACTTAGAGCGGTCGGAAACCGATACAAGCAATACGTTGGTATCAAGGACAACTTTCATGACGGCTCATTCAACCATTTTTCCATATCCTCGTCCTTCAGCCCTTTTTCGTCCCAAACTTGGTTGGCCAGCCTGATGGATTTTTCCGCATAGAACTGTCCCAATTTTTTGCGCAGCTCCTTCAAATCTTCCTCCGAGAGATCGGTGGAACACAGCTTCAACAACTCCACCTGCACATTTGACAATGGTTTCTGCAATTTTACCATAGTACGATTTTTTTTCAAAAATAGGAATTTGCATCATTTTTCCCAACAATCTCAAACCAATTAGTTAAACCTGATTTGCTCCAAGCCACCTGCATTTGATCTTTCATCCGTCATCCTTTCAGCTTGACCTTCCCCGCCAAGTCCAACATAAACGCATATTCCATCGCCACCTCCTTGAAGGCCCGGAAGCGCCCCGACTGCCCACCATGCCCAGCGTCCATGTTCGTGTGCAGCAGCAATGGGTTTTTGTCGGTCTTCATGGTGCGCAGCTTGGCCACCCATTTGGCTGGTTCGAAATACTGCACCTGTGAGTCGTGGAGGCCCGTGGTCACGAGCATGGCGGGGTAGTCCTTTTTCTCCACCTGGTCGTAGGGCGAGTAGCTGAGCATGTAATCGTAGTATTCTTTTTTGTGGGGGTCGCCCCATTCGTCCCACTCGAAGGTGGTGAGCGGGATGCTCTCGTCGAGCATGGTCGTTACCACGTCCACGAAAGGCACGGCGGCCACAACGCCCTTGAAAAGGTCGGGACGGAGGTTTACCACGGCGCCCATCAGTAAGCCACCCGCACTGCCGCCCATAGCGAAGAGGTGGTCGGGGCTGGTGTATTTCTGGGCAACGAGGTAGTCGCCGCAATCCACGAAATCTGTGAAAGTGTTCTTCTTTTTGAGCAGCTTACCGTCGTCGTACCATTGGCGGCCCATCTCCTGTCCGCCCCGGATATGCGCTATTGCGTAAGCAAAACCCCGGTCCAGCAAGCTCAACCTTGCAGAGCTGAAATAGGGGTCGGTGCTGCTGCCGTAGCTGCCGTAGGCGTAGAGCAAGAGCGGCTGCGTGCCGTCTTTTTTGAAGCCTTTCTTATAGACAATGGAGATGGGCACCTTCGTGCCGTCCTTCGCCGTGGCATAGACCCGTTCGGTGGCGTAATTGTTCTTATCAAAACCACCTAGCACTTCCTGCTGCTTCATCAGTTTTTGCTCCTTCGTCGCAAGGTTCAAGTCAATCACGCTGCTCGGCGTGGTCATGGAGGTATAGCCGAGCCGTACTGTCGGGCTGTCGAAATTAGGATTGTTAGTAGCGTAAGCAACATAGCTGTCCTCGCCAAAGTCCACATGGTAGTCCTGCTTGCCGTCCCAGCTTTTCACCCGGATGTTGACGATGCCCTTGATGCGCTCCTCCAGCACGAGGTGGCTTTTGAAAAGGGTAAAATCTTCGAGAAAAACATCGGTGCGGTGCGGGATGACCTCTTGCCAATCGGCCTTCCCAGTCTTTCCATCTGCGGCGCTCATCAGCCGGAAGTTCGTAGCGCCCATATTCGTGCGGACATACCATTTGTCACCGTGGTCAATGGAGTATTCGAGGTTGCGCTCCCGGGGCTGGAACACCGTCCATTGACCGTCGGGCGTGTTGGCATCTAGGTAGCGGTACTCGTTGGAGACCGTCTGCGAGGCACTGATGAGCAGGTATTTTTTCGACTGTGTTTTTCCAATGTCGAGGTTGAAGGTGGCATCTTTTTCATGGTAAACGACGGGGTCTTTGGCCGGGTCGGTGCCAAGGCGGTGCTTGCGTATCTCGACGACCCGCAGTGTCTCATCTTTTACACCATAGAAAACCGTCTTGTTGTCGTTGGCCCAGACGAAGCTACCGTCGGTGTTGGGGATTATGTCGGTCAACATTTCACCCGTCTCCAGATTCTTAAAAACGATGGTATAAATACGGCGGCTCAGGGTATCCACCGCATAAGCCAAAATCTTATTGTCGGTGCTGACGTCGAGGCCAACGGCGTTGTAGTAGTCGTAGGGCTTGGCCGCTTCGTTCACGTCAAGCATGACTTCCTCCGGTGCGTCCAGTGTTTTTGCCTTGCGGCAATGGATAGGGTACTCGCCGCCTTCCACGTAGCGGTAATAGTACCAGTAGCCATTATCGAGTTGCGGCACGCTCTCGTCCTTCTCTTTGATGCGCCCCTTTATTTCCTGAAAAAGTTCTTCCTGCACGTCCTTTAGGTCGGCCATGACGGCGTCCTTGTAGGCGTTCTCGGCGTTCAGGTAGGCGATGACTTCGGGGTTTTCCCGGTCGTTCAGCCAGTACCAAGGGTCTTGGCGGGTGTGGCCATGCTCGGTGAGGTCTTTGGGCTTCTGTGCCGCAAGGGGCGGCTGGGCGGTCATTTTTTCGTACATAGAGGTTTGATTGTCAGTTTGTTGTGGTTCGGTTTTGCCGCAGGCCACAAAAAAGCAAGCCGCAAAGATGAGGATTGTGTTGGAAAGGAGGTGGATGAGTTGTTTCATTGTCGTTGGATTGAATTTGGTGCGAGGATACTGGATTTTGAGGAATATTTGAATAAATTAGAACTTCGTGTCCGTGTATTTTACAAAATGAACCATCGAGTATTTCAGAAAAGCCAATGAACCTTCACCTTCTACAAATTCCTGAGACCCAAAAACAGGAAGCAATGGTGTTCATTGCACAGTTACAGAAGAGTTGTGGGATGGCAACCACAAGCGAAAAAACGGTTAGGCAAGTGCTGGGACTTCTTGCAAAAGTGATATGAAAAAACGCCTTTTGCAGTTTTATTTGGTTCTTCGTGATTTCGTGTGGGTAAGCTGAATTCCTCATTTAGCATATAATGGTTTAAATTCGAGCTTGCCGCACAAGAACAATATCATGCTGATGAAATTTTTGGTGTTCCTAA
>JALHQW010000093.1 GCA_022841745.1 Saprospiraceae bacterium
GCCCATCGGCAAGGCTCAACGGCAAAATTTATCACGAAAACTGGCTTCACAACCTCCTCATATCGGCTTCGATTGGGGGGGAAGGTGGCCATCACTACAATCCGTTATAGTCAGGAAAATTGAAATCTACTCATACCCGCAAATCTGGAGCACCACTTTATTTGACCCATTTTTGGGTTTGTTTGTAAACCGTTGTTCCAAGACTATTTTCTCCTCTGTCCGCCGAGCATAGGCCACACAACATACTTAACCATTTGGTAAACTCGGTTATTAGTATTGGGTAATCATTACGCCCCATTTTGGACATACCTTTGCCTTTCCTGATACCACATTGCTCCTGACAAAAGAAAAACAACCAACCATGCAATCCACCCTCCAAGCCCTTCAAGCCGACATCACCCAACTCCCCGTTGACGCCATCGTGAACGCCGCCAACTCCTCGCTCATGGGCGGCGGCGGGGTGGACGGGGCCATTCACCGAGCGGGCGGCCCGGCCATTTTGGAGGATTGCAGGCGCATCGTTGCGAAACAGGGCGGCTGCAAAACGGGCGAGGCAGTCATCACCACGGCGGGCAGGTTGCCAGCCAAGTTTGTCATCCATACCGTAGGGCCAGTATGGAATGGCGGCCACAAGCAGGAGGCGGAGAAATTGGCCAACTGCTACCGCAACGCACTGCAATTGGCCGTAGAAAATGGCTGCAAGACAGTAGCCTTCCCCTGCATCAGCACGGGCGTGTATGGCTACCCCATTGCGGAAGCAGCCAAGGTGGCGGTGGCGACAGTGAAGGCATTTTTAGAAGAAACCGAGGGGCTGGAAAAAGTGGTGATGGTTTGTTTTGATGGGGAGAATTATGAGGCAATTGAAGCTGCCTTAAATGCATAAAAAAGCGCCAGACTCTCGGCCAGCGCTCCTTTTTTGGGATAAACCCTTCAGCTTTAAAGTTCCACTGTCTCGATGGCTTTCAAAAACCGAGGCAAGGCGGATTAAAGATTTCGGAAATCTGGTGCTTGCTCAAAATCACCCTTTGAACAACCCCTTCTCCTTCACGATTTCCGCCACTTTCAGCGGCACCATAGCCTCCCAACCCGTATTGCCGCTGCGGATGTCGGCCAGTACATCGCTGGCGAAGATGTTCATCACGGCAGGGTCGAACGCCTCTATGTCAACGATTTGGCGGTGGTCGAGCAGGTGCTGGTAGAGGTACTTGGAGCCTTCGGGCAGGGGCAGGTTCTGGGCGGTCATCAGGGTCGTGTTGTCAGCCAGCACAGAAGGGTAAACATAGAGTTTCACGCCTTTGGCAAACACTTCGCCGAAGGCGGCCAACAAACTTCCCGAAGCATTTTGGCGGTATCTCTCGGAAAGAAACTCGCTAAGGCGGTGCGCCCGCAGCACAAGGCCGAGGTGCGATACCCGGTAGTCGGAGAAATAAGCGATAAGCTGCTGATACTCCTCGCAACTACTAATAATGACCGTCTGGCCGAGGGCGCAGAGCAGTTCCGTGCGGTCAAGAAAGTCCTGCTCATCGAGCGGGCCGTTCTCGTTGAGGTTGCCGAGGGTGATTTCTGTGAGGGTAAATGTTTTCTCTCCCTCCACTTCTGGCTCGTGCCAAAACTGCTCGTAGCCTTTTTCAATCATGTCCTCCTCCAGCAGCGTCAGTGGGCGGAAGCTGGCCCTCACCACGAGCACATGTTTTTTGTATAAAAATTCGGAGGGATGGATATTACGCTTGTCCGGCCCGAACATGGCCACCTCGCTCATGCCATGCTTGATGAGCCAAAGGCTGAGGAGGCGATTGTCGAAGCCGTCGTAATCGGGGCCGTTGAGGCGCACCATGTCAATCTTGATGCGGCGGTGCAGGCCGTCCATGAGGGATTGAAGGAGCGTTTCGGGGTCTTTTGCGTAGCGGAAAACGGCGTAAACCATATTCACACCGAGCTTGCCGACGGCCTGTTGTTGGAGCTGGGTGTCGTTGTCCAAGAGCTTGATGTGCAGCACGAGGTCGTTAGGCTTGTTGTCGTGCCGGGTCTGGAACCGCACACCGAGCCAGCCGTCACCCTTGATGGTGCGCTGGTAGTTCATGGTGGCCACTGTGTTTGCGAAGACGAAGAAATTGGTTTCAGGCCGCACCTTGCGCAAACGCCCCTCAATGAGTTCCCACTCATGTTCTAACATCTTGTAAAGGCGGCTTTCGCAGACGTAGCGCCCGCTCGGCTCCGGGCCGTAGATTTCATCGGAAACGACCTTGTCGTAGGCGCTCATCGTCTTGGCGATGGTACCCGACGAGGCCCCCACCTTAAAGAAATTGCGGGATACCTCCTGCCCGGCCCCTATCTCGGCCAAGGTGCCGTAGATGCTGTCATCGAGGTTGATTTCGAGGGCTTTTTGTTCGGTTTCCAACGCTTGTCTCATGCTCGGCAGGTGATTTTGAAATGAGCTGCGAAGCTAATTGTTTTATGCAAAAATCACTGCCACGACCCCGCCGCCCAGCGCAGCCCTGCCTCGGCCTTCCTTGCCTCGGCTTGCAGCTTGGCCAGTTTAAGTTCCGCCTCTATGAGCTTGTTTTCCCGTGAGTTCACGAGGAAGACCGAGCTTTCGCCCAGCACGAACTTCTCGTTTTCGCCAGCCAGCAGCCTAGCGTAGTTATCCCGCATGGCGCTGGCGAGGTTTATCTGCTGGCGCAAATTGGCCAGTTCGTTCTGGTAAGTGATGATTTTATTGCGGATTTCCTGCTGCTTTTGCGTCAGCCCAAGTTCTGCATCCATGATTTTCAGCTCCGCCAGTTGCAGGCCGCCCCGCTCTTTTCTGAAGAACAGTGGAAAGCCGGCCTGTACGCCCCATTTGTAGTTTTGGAGGAAAAAATCGCCGTTGTCAGGCGAGAGGTCGAAGCCGTCGCCGAGCAGGTTGTACGACACATCGAGGCGGGGTTTGAGCGCCTCCCGCTTCAGTCGGCGTTCCACGTCGAGGCTTTCCAACTTGAAGCGATAGCCCTGCACCGCCGGGTGCTGCGCCGCCAGCGTGTCGGTGGGGGCGAGCGATATGGGGTCAATTAGGAGGCCATCGGCAAGCGGCTGTGGGCGCAACGTGGTGTCCACGACCACGGCACGGCCATTTTCCCAATTGAAGTTTTGCAGCGCCAGCCGGGCGTTTCGAAAATGCAATTGCGCAGCGTTCAGTTCCAGCCGCCGGTCCTGCACCTGTATGAGCGCCTCCAAGGTATCAATGGCGGGCCGGTCGCCCTGTTCCCAGCTTCCCCGAATGCCATCGAGCCTGACTTCCGCATTGCGAACGGCCTCCTCGTAGGTGCGCACCCAGGCATCGGCCAATGACCAGTCCCAGTAGGCTTTGGCGGCCTCGTACAGCAGTTCGTTCATCAGCAGGCGTTGCTCCGCAACGTTTGCCCGCTGCAGGATGCGGGCCTGAAAAAGACCCGCCCGCCGCTCGTCAATTACCAAGCCTTGGAGCAGTGTCATCGAAGCACCGAGCACGGCCTGGCCATCCTTCGGTAATTTGTTTTCGGGGTTCAAAAAGACGCCGCTTGAATAGTTATAGCCCAGTTTCCCCTCGATGCCGTACCAGGTTGGCAGTTTCACGCCGCCTTCGGCAATGTTGAAATAGTTTTTGCCATCAAAGCTCTTGCGCTCCCAGTCGCCATAAACTTTCGGGTCGAAACCACCACGGGCCGCCAGTAGTGCCGCCTCTGCCGCTGGCGTGAGCAGGATTGCTTGCTTCGCAACAGGGTGGTTGGAGCGCACCTGCTGTAGGAAGGCGTCGGGCGACCATATTTTTTGTGAAAAAACTGGCAACGAAGCAATGGCCAAAACCGTTGCCAAGACTATTTGCAGTTGCTTCATCATCAATTCTTTGGCGTTTTTTCTTTCGCTGTGTCCATCCCGTCTTTTTCATAAAAATCCGGCGGAAACCCGTTCACCTTCCGCCACAGCTCGTACCAAAGCTGCACGTTGTTCAGCAGGGCCACGCACTGTGCGCCGCCACCGGGGCGCAGGGCCGTGGGCCAAGGCTTCACCTCCTCGTGCGGTGCAACAAGGATGCGGTAAGTACCGTCCATGCCAATATTGTTGTCAATAGCGAAGACCTCGCCCTCGTAGGTTCCGAAGGTGAGGTTGGGCCAGCCGCTGAACACGAAGGCGGGCCAGCCGTCGAAGATGAAATTGACCCGATTGCCAAGTGCGATGAGCGGCAAATCAATTGGCTTAACGTACATCTCCACCGCTAATTTTGCGCCAGCGGGCATGATGCTCACCACGGGGGCACCTTCCTTCACCGTCTCTCCCACGCCCGCCACCACGGCCTGCGTGATGTAGCAGTCCTGCGGGGCGGTGATGTAGTAAAAACCACTGCGGCGACGGTAGTTTTCCTGTTCCACCTTGAGTTTGTTCAGTTTATTCTCGGACTCAAAGCGGTCGCTAAGGGTGCTGAACTTATCCGATTCGGCCTTGGCAATCTTGTTGGCGTACTCGTTCAGCACCGTTGAAAATTCAATCCGTGCATTGTCGAGTTCGTTGCGGCTGATGTTCCACTTGTTCTCAGCGTCGAGGCGCTTGGCAGCGGTCTCCTGCACTTTGAGCTTGCGCTGCTCAAAGGTCGTGAGCGGGATGAGGCCCTTTTCGTACATCTCCTCTGCCCGCTTGAACTGGTTCTGCGCCACATCGAGGTCAACCTTTGCCCGCACCAATTCGATACTGTCGGAGGTGACCTTGAGGCGGCTTTGTCGCACCTTGTTGCGAAGCTGCTCGTTCTTGAATTTTAGTTCTTGTTGCATCGCAACAACCTGATTTTCAAGGGCTTCCACTTTGTTTGAATAGCTCCCCATCGAACCTTCCACCGCTGCCACTTGCGAACCAGTACGCCCAACGAGGTCAGGGTCGAAGTACTCGGTTTTTATCTCAGAAAGGTAAACGATGGTGTCGCCCGCTTTCACAAGTTCGCCTTCCCGCACGTACCATTTTTCCACCCGCCCGCCGATCGTCGAGTGGATGGTCTGTGGGCGCTGGTCGGGATAGAGGGTGGTCACCTTGCCCTTTGTCTGGATGTTCTGTGTCCAAGGCAAGAAGAGCATGACGATGAAAATGATGAGCACGGCCAACAGCCACCGCTTGAATTTGCGGTTGGCAAGGGACAATTCTGTGCGCTGGAACGAGCGATAGCGGCTCGTGTCCACTTTGCCTGTGATGGAATTTTCAGAAATATTAAGCACTAGTTGGTTTACGATTTAGCGATTTACGACTTACGATTTCAGCGGCGTTGATACTCAGTTTTGTAGTTGATATTAAAGGTAATCCAAGTTGCGGATGTCGGTTGATAAGGGTATATAAAGTTGATAAGAGTTGATAGAGGTCAGGATTTCTTCAAAAATCAACCCTTATCAACCTCATAAACTTCATCAACCCAATTTAAAAAACCGCTCCGCAATGCTCAGTTTGCGCAGAAGCGAGCGCTTCTTTGTCTGGTGGTCCTGCATCCGCAGCAGGATTTCGTCGAGCGATTTGGTGGCCGCCACGATGTGCTCGCCCTTGTTGAGCATAATGCACTCAGCCCGCTGCCCCATGGCAGCGTCGGTGACCTCGGCACGGGTGGGTAGCCCTGATTTGGCCATGCCTTCCAGTACCTGTGTTGCCCAGATGACGGGCACGTGCGCTGCTTCGCAAACCCATAGTATCTGCTCCTGCACCTCGGCCAAGCGACCAAAACCGCACTCGATGGCGAGGTCGCCACGGGCAATCATCACCCCGCAAGAGGCCGATTGCATGGCAGCCAACAGAAGGTTGGGTAGGTTCTCGAAGCCCGTTTTTGTCTCAATTTTCAGCACCACAGCTGGTATATCGCCCCCTTTGCAAAGCTGTTTCATGTATTGAACAAGGCTCTCTACATCCGCTGGGTGATTTGCGAACGAAAGGCCCACCATATCGGCATATTGCACCACGAATTTTAGGTCTTCCAAGTCTTCTGGTGAAAGGGCGGCCACATTGAGGTCGGATTCTGGCAGGTTGATGCCCTTCTCGGCTCGAAGCAAATCACCAATGGGTCGGGCGTGGGTAATGCGCACATGAGCCTCCCCTTTTTTCACCTTTTCAATGATGCCGCCAATCTTGCCATCGTCGAACCAGACCGGCTCGCCCACCCGCAAGTCGTCTAGGATGCTTGGTATTGAAATGCTGATGTGGGCGGGTTTTGCTAGTTTGCCCGTATCGTCATGATGTGCATTGCTGCCTGGAACTTGTTGCTTGGTGAGCACCAGCAAATCGCCTATCTTCAACAGGACGCCTCCTTCCTTGCTCGGCATTTCTTCACCGATAATAGTGCTTGGTTTTTTAAGTTTTTTCCCCTTCCGTTTGAGCTTAAGTTCTAAGCCGGGCACGAAGTAGATGGTTTTCTCAGCAGATGCGGGGCAGCCTTGTTCTGTAGCTTCGCAAATGGTCAGTTTGCGGGAAGCCCCCCGTGCGTCCACGAGGCGGATGCGGTCTCCTTCTTCGCATTGCGACAGCCAATCAGCGTCAAGCGGTAAGCTGGGGACGCTGGCTTTTTCGGCTGGAATGGGCGTGCCCGGTGCGTGCAGCCAAACCAAGGCTGGAGCTTCCACCTCCCCCGTTTCATTGCGTTGGGGACGTATTTTGAGCACTTTGGGGCCGGGCTGGACTTCGCCCGTGCGCAGTTTTGGCCCGCCGAGGTCCATCAGGATTTTGCAGGGCTTGCCAGTGGCCTCTGCCGCCTTCCTGATATTGTTCACCATTTTTTTCCAAACCCGCACGTCGTCGTGGGCGCAGTTGATGCGGGCGCAGTTCATGCCATTGAGCAGCAGGTTTTTGACCAAGGTAAAATTGCTGCCCACCTCGCTTGGCATTGTCACCATGATGCGTGCCCGGCGGCCTTGGGGGTGGTTTCCGAGCAATCGGTCGGCATTGTCTTCCAATTGCTTTCGAGCATCACGGTAGCAAGTCGGCGGTAGTTCCTTGGGCGCCCATTTCTTGCCTGTGAGCAGGTGCATGGTGTGCAGCACCGTGTCCAACGTCGCTTGTACCTTGCGCTCGGCCCGGCCCAAGGAGGAGAGGCCCCACTCCGTCATGTCCAATTGCAGTTCCCGCACATCGTGCGTCCTGAAGGCCATGTACTGCACAAGGTTGCGGGCACTCCTCAGGTTGGCGGGGTGTACCTTGGCAAGCCCATCGTGGGCAGCTTCTTTTTGTAGCATGTCGTTTCGCACATCGAGCAACTGCTCAACCATTGGCTCCAAGGCAGGAGGGCTGCAGGGATAATGCGAATGGATGTCGGTCGGCATTTTTTTCATGGCTTTGAATTTTGGTCAACAAAAACCCAAGGTTTCACAATCGGTGATGGATGACCAATGATATTTGCCATTACCAAGGTTAAGTTATTGTAAATCGCAACTACCTATGAAGGTGTGGGAGGAGGGAGAAAAAATGAAATTTTTTCTCCCTCCTCCCACGTTTTGGGGTGTTTTTTGGGTGAAAGTTGAAAATTTTCACCCAAAAAACACCCCCTACTAAATAGTTACTGTAAATCAACTGGACAGCTATTTGAAAACCTTCTTGAAATGCTTGCCCCGTTTCACCTTTTCAAAACTCCCCTCCTCCACGATTGCCCCATCTTGCAGGATGATGATTCGCTCGCACTCGGCGGCCATCAGCGGGTCGTCGGTGACGGTGACGAGGGTGCAATTGGGCATGGTGGTCAGCATTTCGGCAATGCGCTCCCGGTCTTCTTTTTCGAGAAAATCGAATGGCTCCTCAATGGTCAACAATGAAGGCCTGGAGGCGAGGCAACGGGCGAAGATGATTTTCGAGATGATGTTTCGGGGCAGGTTTTTGCCGCCAGGCAGCAAAATGGCATCGTACCCTTCGGGCAATTTTTTCACGAAATCGGCCAGCCCGACCTGCTCAACGGCCTTGATGGCATCCTGCAAACTCACGCCCTCGTGGCCCATCGTGATGTTCTCCAAAAGCGTACCTGTAAAAATATCCTCCTGTGACATGTGGTCGCCGATATGTGCCCGCAGGCTAACGGGGTTGAGGTTGCGGAATGGGATGCCGTTGTAGGTCAGCGAGCCTTTGAAGTCAGAGTAAATGCCCGCAATGATTTGCAAAAGCGTTGATTTTCCGGACGAGTTGTAGCCAGCGATGCAGAGTTTTTCGCCTTCGACAATGCTGAGGTTGATATTGCGCAGCGAGTTCACCTCCGAGTCGGGGAAGCGATAGCTGAGGCCGCTGAGTTCCACTGCGATGCCCCTGCCCGTGTCCAATTGGTCGAACGAAAGCCCTTCCTCCCGCTCCGTGTCTATGTCGGTGAAGCCACCGAGCTTGTCGAGGGCGGTAAGGGTGTCATAAATCGTATCCATCGTCAGGATGAGCTTTTCCACCGAGTTCATCACGAGGATGATGACGATTTCCGCTGCCACGAACTGGCCAAGGTTGATGTCGTTGTTGATGACCAAGATGCTGCCGAGTAGGAGCAAGCCCATCGTTACGAGGGCCTTGAAGCCCACGAGGCTGCTGTACTGCGTGACCAAGACCCTGAAATGTTCCTTTCGGGCGTCGAGGTAGCCGTTCACCAATTTATCAGTTTTTTGCATCGGGAAGTCACTGGCTCCAGCCAACTTGAAAGTGCCCATCGAACGGGCGAGTTCTTGCAGCCAGTAGGCCACTTCATATTTGTACTTGGATTCTTTCAAGCTGGTTTTCAAACCTTTTCGCCAAGTGGCAGACATGATGATGCCCACGATAGCCAAGAGCAGTAACCCGAAAAAAATGAAGAATGGATGGTAAAACGAGAGTAGCAGCAATCCGAAAAAGATTTGCAGAACGCTCGTGGACAAGTCCATCAGGATTTTGGGTAGGCCCTTTTGCACGGTGAGGGTATCGAAGAAGCGGTTGACCAATTCCGGGGCATACTCGCCGTGGATGGCCTCCAATTTGAGTTTGGGTATTCGATAGGCAAAATCGAATGCCGAACGGGTAAAGATGCGCTGCTGGATGGTCTCCGTCACCGAAAGCTGCATGACGGTGAGCACGCCCGCCAGCACGGTGCCGAGCGTCACTACGCCAATGAGCAGCGCCCATGAACTGGAGATGCGCCCTCCCGAAATCAACCCGATGATGGCTTGTACGCCGAGGGGCAGACTGAGCGCTATCAGCCCGGCGAAGATGGCGTAGAGGTAAACATAGGTGATGTCCTTCTTGTCGAGTTTTAATAAGCGGAAGAACCGTTTTACTGGATGCATTGGCAAAGTTGGTTGATGCCCATAGAATGGCTTTTGCGGGCCAAAGTTCAAGATTGGAGGCTTTTTAATCGGATTCTAACGCGATGGCAGCCATTCATGTCAGTTTTAAAAGCTTGATATTGAATGGATTATCAATACTGTTCAAACCAAGCAAAGGTCTGTTCTACAATCCTTTCCTTTTCTTTTTGGATGAAGTCCAGGTATGCTTCCGCAATGGGGGAGAGCCGCTTCGACGCCAACCAGACCAAATGCCAGTGGGTGATGACGGGCAGACCTTTGTAGGGCACGATTTCCAGGTCGCCGATTTTCAGCTCGTTTTTGATGCCAATTAGCGGCATAATGGAGTAACCCAACCCAGCAATAAGTGCCTGCTTCAGGGCCTCGTTGGAGGTCAGCTCGATTTTTTTGTAGGTCGGCCAGTCCTCCTTTTCGAGGAACTGCTCCATAGAATTGCGGGTGGCGGAGCCAAACTCACGGTACAGCAGCGGGTGCAGTTCCAGCAACTTGCGCACAGGCATTTTCGGGTTCCGCTGTAGGCGGGTACCGCCCACTAGGTAGAGCTTGTTCTGGAGCAACTGCACCGAGTTTAGCTTCAAATGCCCCGGCAGAACGGATACCAGTGAAAAATCAACCTCATTCTGTTCGAGGTTTTTGACCACTTGGGTCTTGTTCGTCACATCCATCACGAGGTCAATGCCAGGGTTTTTCCGAAGGAAATCGGAGATGAAATAAGGCATCACGTACTTGCCGGTAGAGGCGCTCGAAATCTTCAGGCGGCCCGCTAATTGCCCCTTGAACGACTTCGTGCGGTAGTTGATGGCCTCGATTTCATCCAAAATCTTCAGCGCTGATTCAGTTATCTCCCGTCCAAAATCCGTGACGTAGAGCCGCCTGCCCACCACCTCCGTCAGTGGCACTGCAAACTGTTCCTGAAATTTTTTGAGCTGCATGGATACAGCAGGTTGCGTCAAATACAGCTCCTCAGAGGCCTTCGTAATACTCTGATATTCAACGACTTTAATGAAAATCTTAAGTTGATGTAAAGTATATTCCATAAGCTATTCTTATGTTTTATATCACAAAGATGAATTAACGCTTATGAAAAAGCAACTCAACTTTGCCCCATCAAAAAAAATTTAAACCACATGACAGAGCAAATTAAGAAACCCATCGCCGAGCTAGGGAAGGTGGTGGTTGACAAGCCAGCCAGCCATCGCCCACTGCCCAAGGCAGCGACCAAGCCGCTTCAGCAGCCATCTATATTGAACGTTGTTGGAATTGCTGCCATCCTGGCAATGGCACTTTATCTTTCCGCACAAAGCAACTACTTGTTTTTCAAGGAACTGCTTATCGCTTGCTCAATTATTGGCCTGACCCTTTTGTTAAGAGCCTTTGGTGAACCAAAAACTGGAGCCACCAAATACCACAAGCTTGAGCCCAGTTTGAACTGATAAGAAACCATTCTTCTTTGGTTGTAAACCGCTGACTCTACTTCAGCCATGAGTGCCGCACCGTGCATGGAAAGCCATCCCTTTGCCCAGCACTCAAATGATTCAACAACATCGTTAACCATTAAAAATTCAAGTCAAATGCTAACCAAGAAAGTTTCTCATACAATTCAATTAGTTAAGGACAATTGCCCTCCCGACGAAGCCGCCGAGTTGATTGAAACCCTGGTGGGCGACCGCATCCGCTTGCACAACATCCAGATGCTGCGCTGTTGGGAGGGCAACCACCATTTCGATACCACGAAGGCTGACCACAAAATCGTGGAGTTGAAAGCTCAGAACAAAAGCGCCCGTGCACTGATAGCCGAGGCAAGGGAACTGGGTTTCAACGTGGAGGTATCGGCCTCCATCGAAGTGCGGTTGGTGAAAAAACCTTTCACGCACAACTTAAAACTGGAGATGACGCACAATTGATTGCAAATCAAAAATTGAATAAAACCACCATGCAAAAAATAACCATTGCAAAGGGCGACGGCATCGGTCCTGAAATCATGGATGCCACCCTAAGAATACTGAAAGCTGCCAATGCCCGCATTGAGTTCGAGGAAATCGAAATCGGTGAGAAGGTCTATCTATCCGGCAACACCAGCGGTATCGGCAAGGAGGCTTGGGAAAGCATTCGCCACAACAAGGTGTTCCTAAAAGCGCCCATCACCACGCCACAGGGCGGTGGCTACAAAAGCCTCAACGTAACCATGCGAAAGGCCCTTGGCCTGTATGCCAACATCCGACCCTGCAAGAGCTACCACCCGTTCATTGCCACCAAGCACCCCGGCATGGATGTGGTCATCATCCGGGAAAACGAGGAAGACCTCTATGCTGGCATCGAGCACCAGCAGACCGACGAGGTGGTGCAGTGCCTCAAGCTCATCTCTCGGCCCGGCTGCGAGAAAATCGTTCGATACGCCTTCGAGTATGCCCGCCTTTACAAGCGGAAGAAAGTGAGCTGCTTTGTGAAGGACAATATCATGAAGCAGACCGACGGGCTGTTCCAAAAAGTGTTCATGGAAATTGCAGCTGAGTACCCAGACATCGAAGCAGATAGCTGGATCATTGACATCGCTGCCGCAAGGCTGGCCGATACGCCCGAAATCTTCGAGGTCATCGTGACACCAAATCTATATGGTGATGTCGTCTCGGACATTGCAGCGCAAATATCTGGTTCTGTGGGCTTGGCCGGCTCCGCCAATATCGGCGAGCTGTGCGCCATGTTCGAGGCCATTCACGGCTCGGCACCGACCATTGCTGGGCAAAATGTGGCCAACCCCTCCGGCCTGCTCAAGGCAGCCATCATGATGCTCAACCACATCGGCCAGCAAGACGTTGCGGAGCGAATCAAAAACGCATGGTCATGCGCCATCGAAGAAGGCATCCATACCGCCGACATCTATAAAGAGGGGGTGAGCAAGCAGTTGGTGGGAACCAAAGAATTTGCCGATGCTGTCATCGCCCACCTCGGCCAACTGCCGCAACAGTTAAAAGTGGCAGAATATGAAAAGGGGGTACAACTCAACCTGCCAAAGTACAAGCGCAGGCTGGCTTCCAGTAAGGTGCTAAAAGGAGTGGATGTATTCGTGGACTGGAAGGGCGGCGACGCCAACCAATTGGCCGAACAGGTCGCCAAACTGAACAGCGACATCCGCCTGACGATGATTACCAACCGAGGCGTGAAAGTCTGGCCCAATGGCTTCGAGGAGACCTTCTGCACCGACCACTGGCGCTGCCGCTTCGAGGTGAGCAATGGCAAGCCCGCCGAAAAGGGCAGCATCCCGCAGTTGTTGGCTCAAGCGCTGAATGAAGAAATTGATGTCATAAAGACTGAAAACCTTTACGAGTTCGACGGTGTAAAGGGTTATTCACTTGGACAAGGACAGTAGTAAATGTGTTCATAAGATGTTTTGAATAAGAGACCCGACGGAAAAGCCGTCGGGCTTTTCCTTTTTGCTTGCAGCCAAACCCTATCGCCTCTTCCGCATTTCCCGGAGCGTAACCACTCCCAGTGTCAGCACGGTGAGCGGCACCACGAACCAAATCATGGCGTTCCTGAATACCTCCAACGAGGCATTTTGCTGGCTTTTCATAATCAAATAAGCCGTGTAGGCCACGTAGTAGCCAAGGAAAACGAAGCCCTCCCAACGGTCAATGCGATAGCCCGTGAAAAACAGCGGCAAGCAAGCCACGGCCACCGCTATCATGAATGGTATGTCGAGGCTCATGGCCGCCGGGTTTACGGGTATGCCACCGGGAGCTACGATTGCCGATAGGCCGAGGATGATTAGGATGTTGAAAATATTGCTGCCCACCACATTGCCTACGGCAATGTCTTCTTGTTTGCGGATGCTGGCAAGTACCGAAGTAGCCACCTCGGGCAGCGAGGTGCCTGCGGCAATGATGGTGAGGCCAATGACGAGTTCGCTCACACCCAACGAAGTTGCAATGGCCACGGCGCTGTCCACCAAGAAGCGGGAGCCGAGCACGAGCAGTGCCAGGCCCACGATTACGTAGGTAATTTGCAGCCAGAGTCGCTCATTCTTTGGGTCGCCTTTGTCGGCGTATTCCTTCTGGTAATCCTCGAGCACCTGCTTGGTCTTTTCCTTTTTGCTTTGGCGGATGAGAAAGACGGTGTACCAAATACCGATAGCTACGAGCACAAGTCCTTCCCACCAAACAATGGCACCATCCCAACCGAAAATCAATACGAGAAGGCTTGCGCCAATCATGATAGGCACGTCAAGGCGCACAAGCTGTTGCGCCACCACCAATGGAACGATTAGCGATGACATACCGAGTATGAACAGCACGTTGAAGATGTTGCTACCGACCACATTGCCCAAGGCGATGTCGGATTGGCCGTCCAAGGCACTACCGATGCTTACCGCCAACTCTGGCGAACTGGTGCCGAAGGCCACGATGGTCAGGCCGATGACGAGCGGCGAAATGCCAACGACGGCAGCAATTTTCGAAGCCCCTCTGACGAGTGCCTCCGCCCCTACCACGAGTAGAATGAGACCTGCGATGAGTTTTAGTGCAACCATAATTTTAAAATTAAGCACAATTAAAACCAATATCTAACAGCTTGTTCAATACCTGCGGGTATATTTAATCAGATATTAATCACGATTTTCTGTGCAACGATTCACGTAGTTTTTTTAGCATTGCAAAAAATGCTTGCATGAGACAATTCTCAAAATGCCTTACGTTGATTTTCGCAATGTTGACATCACTTACCACACTCCGCTCGCAAGACAGCGACCTCGGCAACTGGTTCGGCTACTTCGGCAACTTCAACGTCCATAAAAATTGGGGCATCTGGTTAGAGGGTCAGCACCGCAACTACAATTTCGTTGGCGACTTGGAGCAGGCCTTCGTCCGCACGGCCCTACTATACAATTTGCCGAAGGCGAACTCCCAGTTTTCGGCGGGATATGGGTTCTTCCATACTGCCTCCTTCGATGCCCTGGGCGAAAAACGCTTCACCGACGAGCACCGCCTACACCAGCAGGTCATCACCCGGCAGCGGTTCGGGCGGTTGTACCTGATGCATCGTTACCGCCTCGAAGAGCGCTTCCTGAAATCGGGCTACCGCAATCGCTTCCGTTACATGCTCTGGGCACAGGTATGCCTCAATAAGCCTCAACTGGCCAAAGGCACCTTCTACTTTTCCACCTACAACGAACTTTTCGTCAACGGCAAATCCAACGTCTTCGACCGCAACCGACTGTATGGCGGCATCGGCTACTCCTTTGGCCCTTCGGTGAGGTTGGAGACTGGGCTGATGTACCAGATTTTTGAAAATAAGAAGCGCCCCCAGTGGCAGATATTGTGCTTCCACAACGTGGATTTGAGGAGGAAAGAAACAAACTGAACTACCTCCTATCATCCCTAGAACACGCTCACATACCCAAAATGCACCTTCGGATTCCTAAAATCCAGCGGATTTCCCGATTGTTTGCCGACGGCCAAACTGATGCCGAACACCCCTGCCGTGGTCTCGAAGGTGAGGCCGCCGCCAAAGCCGAGCGGATTATCATAGCGGCTGGGCTGTCCGATGCGCTTGTCTTCCACGTAGCCGTAGTCGCCAAAGCCGTAGAAATAACTGTTCTGGCCAATGAGCAGGCGGTATTCCAGCGTAAAAATAGCGAACAGGGTGGCAAAAACGCTCTCCTCATCGAAGCCCCGTAGCAGCCGGTTGCCGCCTATGCGGAACTGCTCGTTTTGATAGATTTTTTCTTCCGAAATAATAGCGCCCGTGCGGGCAGACAGCTTCACGGCACTGCGCTCCAGCAGTGGCTGGTAGCGCTCCAGCCGCCCCTCCATTGTGAAACGGAAGCTGCGCCCCGGCAGGGTGTCGTAAAAACTTTCGGCGATGTTCAAGATGGCTTGGTTCCGCTCAATGGTGCGGGTGCCAGCACTGCCCTTCGCTACGACTACCCAGCCCCGCCGGGGGTTGAAGCGGTAGTCGAGCGACTGCCAGTTTGCCTCCAAGCCAAAGGCCCGGTTGCGCACGTCGAGTTGGCGGGGGAAACGCCCCTGCCGGATGGCCACCGTGTCCACCGAAATCAGGTTGGAGGCGGTCGTGTTCCAAAACGCCTTGAGGTAGTTGCCGCCCTCGAACAGGTACTGCACCCCGAATTCGCCAATGACGTCGGTGTAGGTGCTGTCCCGTCGGTATTGGTTGAATTTTAGGTCAACACCAAAGGGCAGTTGCAGCATATAAGGATAGCTGAAAGCCACCTCCAGACGCTGAGTCTGTGGCCGCAGCCGCTCGAAGCTGGCGTAGATGCGCTCGCCCAGCCCGAATTGGTTCTGGAACTCTGCGTTGAACGTGCCCGTGATGAGCAGTTTTTGCTCCACCCGCCCGTTGTCGGGCAGCACCCCAATTAGAAAATCGAAGCGGCTGGCCTTCTTTTTTTCGAGGAAAAGCCGCAGGTTGGCCTTGCCCTCCCTGAAGCTGACAAGGGTATTTTTTTTCTCCTGCAAAAAAGGCAGTTCCCGCACCCGTTGGCGTATCCGCAGTACTTGTTGGCGGCTGTACGGCTTGCCCTCGTGTATGCCGAGGTATTGTCGCAGGTAGTTCTTCGAGATTTTGGCGTCGCCCTGTACATTAAGGCTGTCGAAGAGGACGAGGGGGCCGGGGGACAGTACAAGTTCGGCCTCAATTGCCGTGGTTTTGATTTCAGATTTCAGATTTAAGATTTCAGATTTCAGATTTGGGGAAGCCCATCGTATGCTGTCAATGCTCACTTTGGCAAACGGAAAGCCCGTGTTCTCGGCTTCTTGGAGGAGGCGTTCTTGCAATTTTTGGATTTCGGTGAAACGGAGCTGCTTGCCATTGAACAGCTTCGGTCGGAAGCCGCTGCGGCTGAGCAGGTCGTCGGGCACGTTGCCGTTGCGGAGGCTGGCCCATTCGTAGGCTGGCCCAACATGGAGCCAAGCGGTCAGGATACTGTCCTGCCGATGGGTGCTGTCAATGGAGGTTTCGAGGTGGGATTGGGCTTGAAGTTGGGCGATGATATTTTTTAACTCATTGAAAACCAAGGTACTATCTTGAAAAACACTGCCGTATTTGATGCTTTTTTTGAAAAAAGCGGTATCGCCATTCATTGGGATAATCCGCAATTGGATGGGCGATTGGGCGCTGGTTTTTACCAAAACAAATAGCAAAACAAAGGCCAGCGCAACGGCTGGTTTGAACGGGTTTTGCTTCGCAATTTTTTGGAAAAAAAGCATGAAAGCGTAAACGCAGGAATTTGCTTTCGGGTATGTTATGTAGGGCTGTTAGTCCGTACTTCCATGATTGCAAATTGGCAGTCAGCTTAATTGGGAAGCGGGAAAGCACGGACTGGCAGTCCGTGTTACTCCTCAAAAATTTTCTCCAACTCGATTTTAAAGCCTTTCAAAACGGTGGATTTGATAGTCCCGGTCTCCTCTGCGTACTGTTTGAGCTTGAACCGTTCTTTCTCAAACGAATAAACCTCCACAGTCTTGCTTTTGGGGTTAACAAGCCAATACTCCCTGACGCCGTATTTCTCATAAATGTCCTTTTTATCGCCCCTGTCGTAGATGGCTGTCCCTTTCGACAAAATCTCCACCACTATATCTGGTGCGCCGATGACGACTTCTTCTTTTTCATCCAAAATATGGTAACGGTCTATGCTGACAAAAAGTACATCGGGGTGATAGGCGTTGCCATCGTCAAGGACGGTGTCGAGGGGGGCGGAAAAGGCTTTGCCAAGCTGTTTTTTGCGGGCATAAGTCTTCATGGCTATCAGAATATTATCGGCAACATTTTGATGCCCAATAGTGGGGGATTGCTTTCTCACGAGTTCACCATTTATAAGTTCGTACCATGAAGTATCGTTGTCATCGAACTCCATTTGTTTGAACTCTTGGTAGGTTAAGCCTTTGGTTGCTACAAGCATGGCAGATTTTTTTTCAAAAATAATTTGAACAGGCGAGAATTGCAAAAGAAAGCACGGTAACATGACTGCCCATTCAAGTTTCCATGTTTGCAAATTGGCAGTCAGCTTAATTGGGAGGCGGGAAAGCACGGACTGGCAGTCCGTGTTACAAATGCCGCTCCGCATGGTAGCTCGACCGCACCAGCGGTCCGCTCTCCACGAAGGCGAAGCCCCTTGCCAGCCCCTCCTCCTTGTACTCGGCGAACTGGTCGGGGTGGACGAACTCGGCCACTTCGAGGTGCATCTTGGTGGGTTGGAGGTACTGACCGATGGTGAGCACGTCGCAACCATGCGCCCGCAGGTCGTCCATGATTTGGAGCATCTCGTCACGGGTTTCGCCGAGGCCAACCATCACACCGGACTTGGTGCGCTTGCCATATTCTTTGATGCGCTTGATTTGCTCCAAGCTGCGGCTGTACTTGGCCTGCGGACGCACCTTGCGGTAGAGCCGCTCGACGGTTTCCATGTTGTGGCTGACCACCTCTTGACCGCCCTCTATCATTCGCTCCAGCGCTGGCCAGTTGGCCTTGGTGTCGGGTATCAGCGTCTCAATGGTGGTACTGGGCGACATTTCCTTGGTAAGCCGAATGGTCTGGTACCAGATTTCAGCGCCCCGGTCGGCCAGTTCGTCCCGGTTCACGGAGGTGATGACGGCATGTTTTACCTGCATGAGCATGATGGCCTCGGCTACCCGGCGTGGCTCGTCGGCGTCGTACTCCGGAGGACGGCCTGTCTTCACGGCGCAGAAAGAGCAGGAGCGGGTACAAGTATTGCCGAGAATCATGAAAGTGGCTGTGCCCTCGCCCCAGCACTCGCCCATGTTGGGGCAGTTGCCGCTTTGGCAGATGGTGTGCAGGCCGTAGGTGTCTACGAGGTTACGGACGTGCTTGTATTTTTCTCCTATGGGAAGCTTGACCCTGAGCCATTCCGGCTTGCGGCGACGGGGTTCGACGGGTTCAGCGATTGGTAGTTCTATCATTCGATTGCGGATTGCGGATTGCGGATTGCGGATTGCGGATTGCAGCCCCGATTTCGAAATCCGAAATCCGTAATCCGCAATCGAATCACCTTCTTTTACCGAACTGCAAATTTAGGAAAAGGTTGACGAAGAGGAAGTTGTTGTCCACGCCATTGGCTTCGACCATGATATGGGCCTCCCTAAAAAAGGCATCTACCATGATACCGCCCTCGAAGGATTTGAGGTACTCGTCGAAAGCGCCCCAGTCGAAATGCACGGCAAAACGAGCGTGGGCACCAGGCAGTAGGGAAATTTCCCTCAGGCCCTTGCCCCAAGAGGAAGCACCGTGTATCAGGTCTTTATTGAGGAAGCGCTCGGCAGTGTCTTCGTTATAGCGCACGGAGTAGCTGGAGTTGCCGCCCTCGGTTTTAAGCTCTACATAATAGGGCTTGAGCATGCCCAATGTTGCGCCAGCTTCGTAGGAGATGCCCACGGCGACGCCCTTGTGCTTGGCCTTTTCGGAAAAATAACGTTTTGCGCCGACGCCGCCTCTCAAGACAAGCAGGTTGTTTTGTTTGCCGTATTTGTAGGCTCTCGAAGCGCCGCCGTTGATGGTGCTTGGATTATTGAAACGCTGCCGATATTCTTTGGAATGGGTCAGCTCGCCCACCTCGAATTGCCAGTATTTGGTGCGGTAATAGGTCTGCAAAGTGCCACCTGTCACGCCAAAGCCAAGCCCATGCGTGTGCAACCTGAAATTGGCGGCGAACTCCCGGCTATAGATTAGCCCCTTGGCAGCATCGTCCATTTGCTTGGGCTGTATGGTTTCCTGTGCCGACAGGGTGGCGGCGCAAAACAGCGTCAGCAACAATAGATGGTATTTTTTAATTCTCATGGAAGACTGTTTCTGATTGTTTGCGGGAAGTACTTATAACGCATAAAAATACGGGAAAACATGGAGAGAAACGAATGCCAAATTGCTTTTGTTTAAAATCTTTTTTCGGCCTCAGGCCAAAAACCCCATAAATAACTGGCTTTCTTAGTTTTTCCGCCCCCTTTTACATGGGTTCGGCACAGGTGGCTTACCTTTGTGGAAAAACAGCACCGCCATGTTAAAATTGCTTTTCTGGGGTTTGATAGGGTACGTCGTTTACCGCTACTTCCAGATCAAGAAAGAACTCAAGGAGGGGCGCTACCGTGATTATATGCAGCAACAAGAGCAGGCACGGCAGCGACATGCAGCTGCACCTAACAGTCAAAACGACGAAGGTGAATTTATTGATTATGAAGAAGTTAAAAAATGACAGCCCCGAACAAACCGTTACAGCCCCATCCCCCGACCAAGCTGTGCACCAGCCAATCGGTGATTGGGTGATTGCAAAAAACAACCAGTTCATTGCCTTCAACAAGCCCGCTGGAATTCCTGTGCAGGCCGACAAGACGGGCGACAAGCCGCTGTTGCAATTGGCCGAAATCTATACCAAGTCGAAGCTTTTCCTTGCCCACCGACTCGACCGCCCTGCCACAGGCGTGGTCGTTTTTGCAAAGACAAAAACGATGGTTGGTTCGCTGGGCGACCAATTTAAGGAGCGCTCCGTACACAAAACCTACCTCGCCGTCGTTAAGGACTTGCCGAAGGAATCATCAGGCACGCTGCGCCATTTTCTCCAAAAGGATGGAAAAACCAACCGCACAGGTGTTTCAGCCGACGAGTCGCTGGGCGATTTGTCAGAGATGAATTACCGGGTATTGGCCTCCAGCGACAGCTACCATTTGTTGGAAGTACAGCTCATTACAGGCCGCCACCACCAGATTCGGGCGCAATTGGCGGCCATTGGTTGCCCCATCAAGGGGGATGTGAAATACGGTGCCCGCCGAGGCAACCGTGACCGCTCCATCCACCTTCATGCTTGGAAATTGGCCTTTAGGCACCCTGTTTCGGGCGAGCGGGTGGAGCTGACTGCGCCGCCGCCTGACGACCCTGTCTGGAATGCATTTTCGGCCGGATTGGCCAATGAAAGCAAAGTAACCTAAGACTAATTGCACCATGAAAAAATTGAAGCTACTCCTGCCTGTTCTACTGTTCTCGTCAGGATTTACTTTTTGTCAAACGCCAGCGCCTCGCAATTTTGAAACCAACCAAGACCGGAAAAGTACCGCCGTTGGGCAGATGATGGTTTTCAAGGAGGGAACACTTGTCGTACGGTTGAACACAAACAGCCGAAAAATGGCTGCCCTCAAAAAGTCCATCGCTGCCACCAGCAACGCCAAAGACCGCCGTCGTTTGGAAACAATGCTTGACAAGACCGGATCGAAAACCCGCAACGAGAACCTTTGGCTGGTGGAGGCCTTTAATTCAAACTATACCTTTACCCCTGTGCTTTTCATGCCAGATACGATGGCCACCAAGCTGAAATCGGGGGTAAGAGAAGGGATTTTCTTGGATACGGAACAAAAAATTGACCCAACAATCAAGCTTAAAGGCAGTTTTTTTGTCGCATTTTACGGAGCGAACACTTCTGATGAGAAGACCAATAACGAGGGTATCACTGTGCTGGATTCCAATTTTGAGGGGTTAAAATCTCCGTTCCCTTACTTCACGGGGCGCACGTCCATCCGGCGCATGTTCGATGAGTTGTTCAACAGAATGACCGACAAGGAGCATTTTACCTTATTGGTCAATAAGTTCCAAAAAAGGCTGTTGGAGTTTTAACTACTGCTTTTTCAAGAACGGCTTCACGGGCACCGAATCGGTGGGCGGCTTGTAGTTAGGTCGGTTGGGCCTGCCAGGAATGATGGAATGGATGGAAGTATCCCGGTTCTGCTTCGCCTGAACGATGATGATGGAGTCGGTGAGGGCAATTGCCTTGGTTTCGATTTCTTTCCTGCATTTTTTGCTCATATCGGTTTTCCACCGCTCCACCCGTTCGGTAAGGCGCTCTTGCATGACCTGCTCTTTGGTCTTGGAGGGCTTGCGCTCGCAAGCTGCAAAAAGGGCTATTGCGAGCAGCATGGCGAATATTTTAAGGCAAGTTTTTTTCATCGAAAATAAGTCTCATTGGTTGGTTTCCTGGCGCAGCCGCTTCAAAGCCTGTTGAACTTCGTTTGTGCGCACCTTCAGCATTGAATCGGTTTTGAACTGCACGGCACTATCGAAACGGGCAGTGCAGAGGCTGTCGTACAAGGGTTTCAATGAATCCACGGACAGGCGGAAAAGGCTGTCCACCAATTCCCTGTCTTTGTAGGCCAAAGTAGGCGGTGGCGGTTCCGTGCAAGCCGTGCAAAAGGCAATGGGCAGAGCCAACAACCAAAGCTTTCCTATTTTTCTGTTCATAAATTTTCCTATCAATGGTTCGTGAAGTTTTCGGGTTTTCGGGTTCTAAGGTTGCGGCACAGTAGCCGTTTTTGAAAAGATAGGTTGCGTTTCCAACCTTGTCAAAAATGTTTTACAGTTAGATTTTGCCCCAAATCCCGAAAACCATAGAACCTTAAAACTTCACGAACCATTGTTCCTATAAAACCTGCGCAAAATTAGCCCTTTTGACAGAACGCTTTGACCAAAATCAACCCGAGGGCTGAACTTTCTCATGCAAGCCTAGAGTGGTACAAGCCTACCTTGCATGCAGCATTTGTTATTGTTTCACCCATTAAAACACTGCCTCATGTTGATTGACGACCGTAAAAAGATAATGGACTTACAGGTGGAGTTCCACCAAAAATTTCCCTACTTGAAACTCGAATTTTACTCAGGTGCGCACAAGGTCGGCGAAACTTCACCGGCGAAAACTCACTTGGACGGGGCATTATTGCTCAAAAACGTGCGCACCATCCACGCCGAAGGCGACCTGTACATCCGAGAAAAAATGAGCGTGAGCGAGCTGGAGCAATTGTTCCTGACGAAATATGGCCTCAATGCCCAAGTCTTCCGGCGCTCCGGCAACCTTTGGCTACAGACCTCGGCCACCGACCACTGGACATTGGCCGAACAGAACAGGAAGGGAGGGCATTCGGAGGAGTTGTTTGAGTCGAAGTTTGAAGAAAGCGAAGGGTAGCGTGAGTTGGCAGGTGGCAGTTCGGCAGGTGGCAGTTAGCAGTCAGTTCGAAAGTTGTTTAGTCAGTGCCAAGAAGAACGACAAGAGACTGAATGACTTATAGACTGCATACTGGCTGCAAACTGCCACCTGCCGAACTGCCACCTTGGATTAGAGGCACTCCTGGTTTATCCCCAACACATACTTCTCCACCACCCCGATTTCGATGGCCGTTTCCGCCCCTTTGAAGCCGCCAATCATATCGTCCGTTAGGGTGCGGGCAGCCAGGTCGGTCAGCTTCTTGGCAATGGGAATGTAAGACCAGTGCCATTTCTCTTCATTGTAGCCGTTTGGGCGGGCTTCTCCCTTTTTGGTGTAGGGCTGGCA
Source organism: Saprospiraceae bacterium (assembly GCA_022841745.1). GTDB lineage: Bacteria > Bacteroidota > Bacteroidia > Chitinophagales > Saprospiraceae > UBA6168. The sequence continues at coordinate 22,600 of JALHQW010000093.1, forward strand.
AAAGCCGTACTCATGGGCATGGGCCACCATCCAGTCGTAAACCTTCTTGCCAGGGCCTTTTTCAAACGTGTAATTATCCAAGTCATTGATGTCAATGTCAGTACCCCAATGATGGCGGCTGCTGCCGGGCATGGAACTATACTCCAAAATCTTCAGCGCACGGGTTTTGGGGTTGGGGTATTTCTTGGCGGCGTTGGCCCCATTCTCGATGAGGCGGCTTCCCGTCCATTTGCCCTCCCAGATGGCTCGCTGCCGCTCGAAATTGCGGGTAGCCGATACAATGGTCAAGGTAATGCCCTCGGCCTTGGCGGCTTCTGCCATTTTCACAAAACTTTCATAGGTGTCCTTGCGCAGCAAGTGACCTTCCTTGTCGGCGTATTTGGCATCCACCTTCACGAAATCGGGATGTTGCGTTGGGTCGAATTTGCCCATGACATACTCGATGGTGAACTCGGATGATGACTGGGAAGGTGCTGGGGTGGTGGTATCTGCCACGGCTATGGCCTTTGCTTCGTCGGGTATTACCGGGTTCGGCAGGTTTTGTCCCGACCCCTCGGGATGGCTGTTGGCCTGCTCGGGTCGCGCCGTCCCCGATGTTGTGCAAGCAAAGGGTAAAGGCAGTAAAAGCAAAATAACAAGAAACCTCATGGACTATTTTTCGGCAAAGTTAGGCAATGCCGCCCAGTCGGGCCGGAGAGGAATGTTGTCCGTGAGCAAATTGTTTTTAGTAAAAAACCAATTTGACAATTAAAAAAACCAGACGCCCGTCAATTTAATGACGAGACGTCTGGCCGCTTACCAATTCGATTGGCCAAAGCCAATCCCTATCCCAAATTCTGGGATAGCAAAAAACCCACTCTCTGGATAGTACTTATTTGTTTGCTTTTTATTGATTCTCATTGGTTTTTATCGTCCTTCTTCTCGTTTTTCCATTCCAAATAAAACCCATAAAAGCTCAGTATTACCAATGCCGGAAACAGTATAATTAAGTCATATCGTGTACCCAAATCTATGCAATAGAAGGAGGCACGGGATTGTATGATTTTTTCACCTACAATATAGAATAGCCATAGAATGCCTATTAGCCACCAAAGGCTAGCGTTTTTGAATACGAACTTACTCATGACCGATTATAGAAATTGGAGACAGAGACAGCTTAATACTTCAGGCAGAAAATCAGGGAACTTGCATTCCAACTGTGTCGAGTACATGCGGTTTCGTGACATCATGCCAAAATCTAAAGCTCAAAAATTAATGGTTTGCATATGTCATTGTGTTCCTAATCATGACGTAAATATCGTGAGAGGACACCCGTCCCAGTGTCCGAAATGCTGCGATCAGTGTCCGAAAAGCATTTTTACGGACGCTTTAGCGCATTTTTAGCCTACTAAAGTTTCTTTGTACTCGGAAGGAGATGTGCCCACTATCTCTTGGAAGGTTGTATAAAAGCTGGATTTGGAATGGAATCCTGCCTCTTGGGCTATGCCGAGGATGGACAAATTGTTGTAATTAGGGTCAAGCAGCATTTGCTGTACCAATTCGATGCGGTACCCGTTGACATAACGGTTGAAGTGGTGGCCAGTGTATTTTTTAATGAGTTGGGAAAGGTATCTTTGTTGGAAGCCTACTTGACGGGCAAGGTTCGATAAGGTCAAATCAGGCGAAATGTAGGGCTTGTGCTCATCCATGTGCGCCTTGAGCACCATGAAATCCGACTCCCTAAGGACTACTTCACTCCCCATGTCCGGTTGCGCTGCCCGCTCGTTTAATTCAGCAGTGGTTTCCCCCAAACTTGGCAATTGCCCTTCCTCATCAACTTGTGGCACAGCTTGGGAGATACCCCGAACAACAATCGCAAAATGTATCAAGAAGAAGAAGATGGAGAAAGTTAGGTTTTTAAAGGGAAAAGCAAACGTGTCAGACTTTAAAACAAGGTGCAGGGCAAATAAGTAAAGTATAATGTAGCAGATGGAAAATCGTTTGAGCCAAGCAAGGGAATGGGATGCTGCATCGGAATAATACTCTGGAACGAGTTGGTTGTACTGGTCAACATACTGAATGATGAGGCCAGAATAGAATATCCTGTAAACGATGCTAAGCACATAATAGACCATAAAATAGTCCGACAAAAAAATCTGTGTTTTAGTGGCCGATGGCAAAAAAAACAGCACAGAGAAAAGCAGAAACTCCAGCATGCCTGGTATTAGGTGCCTCCAAAACTTCAACCTGTTTTTATAGCCCGTGACCCTATGGGCATAGATGAACAGCATCGGCGCCGTAAAATAGAAAAAAGAGATGGGGAGAAAAAGTAGGTTGGGGTTTTTATCAAATTGACCCGTAGCCGCTAGAAGAATGGAAACTATTTTCAATACAGAGGCTAACAAGAACATGCCAAGACAAAATGATTGGCGGTTGGGATAGCCAAATATCATTAGCAAACCAAACAACACCCCTATAAACAAGGTGAACAAATCAACTAAGTGGGCAAAGTCTAGCGTGACTTGCATAAAAGGGCTTTTTAATTAATCGTATTGACTGTTACGACCCATTCCAAAATCAATGTTTTCATGTGCTCAATGGGCCGCATATTTTTTATGATAGATATAAACCTAAAGCAAACATAAACGTAACTATACAGCCGGGGTAAATTTGTAAAAGTGTCAAAAAAAGGCTGCAATTTCCAAAGAGTCCGTATTTTTTGCCTTTTAAAATGATTGTTTACACTTGACAGAATCAGATTACAT
>JALHQW010000094.1 GCA_022841745.1 Saprospiraceae bacterium
CTGATTTGATGCTTCGTATCAGGGTGTCTACCATAATGTGGTCTCTTTTGGCCCCCAAAGGTAGAACACGCCAAAATTTCAATCGAATACAATTTATTCTAATAGCGAGAATCGCTGAACAAACTGGCCACTCCCAACCTTAACATTTTATTAATCCTGATTCTACAACACTACCCAACGCTTTCAAGTTTTAGTATCGTCTTTTGAAAAAAGAAACATTTGTCATCTCTCTAAAATCTATTGACCATGAATCTCCGTGAAATTAAAATCGCACTTACCGTTGACTTGATGAACCAAGTCGGTTCGCAAGCCTCCATCGCCTCCGTTCAGAACGCCATGAGCCGCTATCAATCAGAAGTGGGCTCCTTTGTTGGCAGCACAGAGAAAAACGGAGCTAACCTTGGTGACGGCCTTTTGGGCAAGACCATTGCGCTCCATTTCGAAAACTTGACCCTTGACCTCGACCTCGTTACCAACACGCATTCCAGCGAACTGATGATCCAAGGGTTCAACCTTAAAGAAAACTTCGCCTGAAAAGGCATCGACATATTTACTCTGAATTCCCGTAGCCGAACCTATTCCCTCCAGGTTCGGCTTTTTTTATGATGAAAATAGCCCAAGTCATGCTGCATGACTTGGGCTATTTCATTTACAGGAATCGCTTGCTTTTATTTTAGAATCGTCACATCTCCACGCAGAATCACACCATCTGCAATATTCAGACGGAGAATGTAATAATAGGTTGCCTGCGGCAAATCCTTGCCATTTTGGTTGGTACCCTGCCAGTCGTTGTTGTAAGGCTTGGCGTGATAAACCTGATCGCCCCAACGGTTGAAGATGATGATTTCGTTGTCGGGGAAGCTTTCGCCGCTTAATAGCACATCGAATACCAAAACATCATTCACACCGTCACCATTGGGTGTGATGCCGTTGGGTGCATCTTCTATATCACAATCCTCTGTCGGGTCAGCTTGTACCTCAATGGTCAAAGTGGCCTGGTCGCAAAAGTCAGGGCAAGTTAGGTCACAGATTTCGTACTGAACCTGAACCTCGCCTTTCAAGCATTTTTCCTTGGTGAAAGTCACCTCGCCCGAATCGTTGGCCACCACTTCGCCAAAACCGGCAAAGGGCAATAAGCTGAACGTGCCATTGGTGAGGTCGAACCCATCGTTTTCGAGCACATTGACCGTGATTTCGCCGCCATCAGTGGGTGTCAGCAAAACATTGTCGCCGACTGCATTCGGCACGGTGATGCTTGTGGTGATTGTTACTGTGTCGGAGCTATAGTTTAAACAATCTCCAATGGAAAGCGACCAAACGAAAGCGTTTACATTACCAAGGTTGATTGCTTCTGTTGCGGCAGCACTTGGATCGTTGACAATAGCACCATCAAGGCTCGTCCAAACACCCGTGGTATTAGCGGGCAAATTGCCAGTTAGCGTCGCTGTGGTGGTACAGCCAGCGTAATCGAATTCAGCTTGAGCTGGCGTCAGGTTTGGATTGTACTGCAAAACTTCTATTGATGCCGTGCCAACACAGCCGGAGTCGCCATCACTTACCGTCAAAATGTATTCTCCCGGAGATGAGACAGTTTCGATTAGGTCATTACCAATGATTTGGCCATTGAACATCCATTCTATGCTCAAGCCGGAAGTGGGAATTGAAACAGTACCTTGTACTTCGGTAGTAGGCGTTTCACAGGAAATATGGCCAAGCGTGTCGGCAGTGACCGAAAAAATAATTGACTCGTCCACAACTGTCACGCTGGCGGTGTCTGTACAATTGCCAGCACCAGTGACGGTCAGCAAGTAACTCCCCTCCCCCACTTCGGCTGTAGCAGTAGTTGAAACAGGTGTTCCATCTTGTTCTGTCCACTCATACATAACGTTTGGCGAAGAGCCACTACCATCCAGTGTTACGGTTGTGATGGCGCAATTCACCACCCCATTGTTGCTGGCAGTTGCCAAGGCTTGGATGGGGTTTGGTGTATTAACCGTCACCTGAACATTGTCGAATGCCGTGCAACCGTTCGTGGTGGACTTTACGGTCAGGGTATAGCTGCCCGGCTGTGTGACGGTTGGCATCAAACTGGTGCCCTGGGTAATGGGCAGGCCATCGGGTATGCTTGCCCAAGCTGCTGAAAAATCAGTGGCATCCGTTGAACCTTGTAGCACCACACTGCTGCCAGGGCAAAGCAGTACCATATTCATTCCAGCGTCAACTATAGGGGGAACATTGTCATTGAAAACTTCAACTACATCTGTTCCAAGGCAACCCGTCACGCTATTGTACACCTGGAAGGTATAAATGCCGGGGCAAGAAGCTGTTGCGGTAGCGGTATTTCCGTTTTGTATGCATTGCTGGGAAGGCGCAATCCATTGAGGCACCAAGTTGGGATTGCTCGCATCATAAGTTCCTTCCAATAATACCTCTTCCTCATCACAAGTGATGGATTTGTCAGCACCAGCATTTGCATTGGGAGGTGTAGTTTGGTTAACAACCGTGACAAGTGCAGTACCCGTACAGGTGCTCACAGCGTCAGTGACCACCAGCGTATAAGGCCCTGGGGCATTTACCGTTACCTCAATAGCTGTCCCAATTTCAACATTGGCCGCATTCAACCAAGAATAAGTGAAATTGCTGCCTATGATGTCGCCACTACCTGTCAGCGTCGCTTCAGAAACCATGCAATCTATGGCATTGCTAGATGTTGCTGTGGCCGAGATTGGTTCAGACAAATCCTCGACTACTACTTGGTCAATGGCCGAGCAATTGTTTGAGGCGTTCATTACTTCTAATTGGTATGTTCCAGCTTCGGTAATTTGAGGATTCAAACTGCCTTGCGCAACTGTAGCATTTGTCGCCAGATTCGTCCAAGTATAACTTAAGCCGGGTGTTGAGCCGCTGCCATCGAGCGTCACCATGTCCACGGTGCAATTGAGGGCAGCATCATCCCCAGCATCGGCCACAGGGACTTGCACATCGGCATCAATCACTACCTCGTCCATTGCGGTGCAACCATTCAAGGTATCGGTCACCGTCAATTGGAATGTGCCAGCCGAACAAGCAGACAAAGCTGCAGCTTGTGGGTTTCCACAAAGCTGGCCACCGCCTAAGGGCACCCAGTCGTAAATAAAGTTAGCTCCAGTGCTGGTATTTGAGCCACCAATTGGCACAGACGTAATATTGCAGCCTAGCGTGCTATCAACTCCTGCATCGGCGATGGGCAAGTCGGCATTGGCCACCACCAGAACCGAATCCGTATCAGAGCAACCTGTGACCGGGTGAACCAATGTGAGCACATACAGGCCGGGTTCCGTGACCCTTGCCCTGAGAAAAGTCTCTGTACCGGGCACCACTGCTGGCCCTGTCCAAGTAGGGTCAAAACCCACTGGCGAAAGTGAGCCATCCAATTCCACGGTATCCGACAAGCAGGTCAGCATGCCAGGAAGGCTATCAATATGGGCAACAGGAATTTGCGCAGCAGCAATTTGAACGGTATCCCTATCCACGCAGCCGGGGCCAGTCACGGTGAGCTTGTAGCGGTTACCGCCAATGACTTCTGGCGTTATACTCGTTTGATTTCCTGGCGGATTGGGCAATACCAAGCCCCCGCCAAGTGACTCCCATTGATAAGTAATGTTGGAGCCTGCCGAAGAACCAGTTCCATTCAATATCATCGAGAAACTGCCACAAGAGAAGGTCGTATCCTGCCCTGCATTTGCAAAAATTGCATCTGCCGAATACACTACATTGAAAGGTTGAATGATTTTCAAAGTTGGATTCAGCAAATCCGTTACCGTCACCACATAGTTTCCAACGCAAAGATTGGTCTGGTCCGGGGCGGTGGGGTTGGCGCAAGGTCCTGACCATTGGTAAGAGAATTGGCCAGAACCACCCTGCACGGTGATGTCAATAGAACCGTTGGGTGTGCCGCCGCAAGTTACCTCTGTCACGGTATAGTTGGCAAGGTTCATGGCACCGCTGACACAAATCTTGCCGGCGGTGGAGGCCATGTTCAACAGCGTCTGGCCAGTGGTGGCACTGGTAATCTTGGTTGGTTTCGGGAACCCGCTCACGGAAATTGGGGTACACTCACCTGATTGACCTCGTACCCTGAAGCACAATTCCAAAATACTGGTTCCATTGGGTACGGAAAAGCCCAAAACCTGGTTGGCAGCTGCCCAATCTATGGTCAAATTGCCATCAGCGGCATCGGTGTCGTCGTAGTTGCTGGCCGTGAAATTGGGGATGGCCCCAGTAGGGTTCACCGACTCCAAGGTGAGGAAGTTGAAATCCCAGTTGATGGAATACGCCATATTGGTCAACTGGTTGAAGTTCTCTACCGTGAGATCAAGACAAACCGTCGAGTTTTGTCCGCCATATTCTTCCGGCAAATTCACCTTGAAGATAAATGGGTTGGTAACACATACTTGCCCTGGCTGGCCGTTCAGGCCTACATCCGTCAGGTTGGAGCTCAAGGTCTGTACGTCAATCGGGAACGGGACAGGCCCAAAATCAACGTTGGCACAGGAGTCAATATCACCCACGACGTTGAAACAAGCCTGAAATAGCGAAATGCCATCTGGGACGGTCTCACCGGCTGGGTTCGACCAGTTTACACCGATTGCGCCTTGGTTGTTGGCCTGCGTTGTGTTGAAATTCGATTGGCTGAGACCAGGCAGGTTAAAGCCTTGCAAGCCTGTGAACTCAAGAAGGGCTGGGTCAAAGTCCAAGGTAAATTCCAAATTCGTGATATCGCCAAAATCCTGTACTGGAAAATCAAGGCAGATGTTCTCCCCAGGGTTGGCATTCACAGACTCCGCAGATATGGTCGGGCTGTTCAAGGTACAGACTTGAACAAAGCTGTTATTGGTATTAATGCCGATGTTTTCCGGCATTTGCCCACCGAATTTGTCCACGAAAATGGGGTCAACCACCGCAATATTCGTGCTGGAGCCGCTTGGGCCAACCACCTTGAATTTCAAACGGAAAAGGATATACCCGTCTGGTTTGTTGCAGCCTATGCCTTGCGTTGACCAGTCCATGTGGATTAAACCAATATTTGCGTCATCGTCATCATAGCCATTTGCCCAAGGAAGGCAATTGCCGCCTGGCTGAACGGGGTATTCAACACTTTCGTACATAATCACGCCTGGGTTCCACCTCAAATCGAATTTTAGCTTCGCAATTTGGTTGAAATCTTCTACCCTGACATCCACGGTAAAACTTTGGCCGGGGCATACGTTCTTGTCCAACATATTGATGGTAATGCCATCGGGATCAACACAGTTGACCGTTACCTCACCCGGTGTGCTCAACAAGCCAATATTGATGGCAGTTGCCGTATTTTGACCCGTAATCTCGTCAATTACCTCAATGGGTTCTTGGGGCTGCGAATTGGGATTGGGGCCTATATAAATGGGGGCCACTTGACCACAGGTCCCAATAATCTTAAAACAAGCTTGGAGGATCTGGGCACCATTAGGTAAGCTCTTGCCATTGTTGACATCACTATTAAACCAACTGACGGCAATCATTTTATACGTAGAATTGTGAAAAACCTCGTATTGGTCACCCGTGGTGCCGAGGTTCATTTTCATCAAGCTATTGGGTATGTATTCAAGGATATTAGCATCATAAAAAATATAGAACTGCATTGAAATCAAATCTTTGAAATCCCTTACCTTGAAATCAATGCAGACATTTTCACCAGTATTGCCATTGGCGGAGCTGATGTCCACTTTTAGCGGGGTCGTGCCGATGGAAACAAAGCCATCGCACACATTATTTTCGCCAATATCAAAACAGAGCGCTGTCGCCCTTCTTGAAATCATGTCTATGGGAGAGTCGGTCAAATCAACCGGGGTATGCATCCCGTATTGACCCTTTGCCCTAAAACATACAGAAAACAGCACAGCGTTATCCGGCAAGGTCGTGCCACCGACTGCACTTTGGCAAGGCTGCCCATCCGACCAAACGAAGGTAATATAGCCCAAGCCGGCTGTTGAAACACCAAAATCACTGATATCAAGACCTGGCACACCTGCATTCAAGTTGGCGATGTTCTGAAACTCCAGCACATTCGGGTCGAACTTGATGGTGAACTGCACACTGATCATGTCCGTGAAATCCTCCACCTCCAGGTCAAGGCAAAATTGGTCGTCCTCTTGCACTTCCAAAAGGACAGGCGAGAAACAATAAGAAGGTTGCGCAAAAGCCCGTTGGGACGACAGGAGCGCAAAAAAGGAAAGCAGGAAAATTATTTTTTTCATGTGTAACTAGAAATTGGGACGTTCGTGGGTTTCTGGGGTTTTCAGGTTTTCGGGTTTTCGAGTTTTCAGGTTTGAAAGCCAGGTGGCGACTTTAAGTAACCGCTTGACTTTGGTTAATTTGGGTTACCGCTCAAGGGCGTAAGTCACGTTGATTTCATGCGCACCGCCCGTGTAGGGGCCAAAGCTATCGAACGAGTAATCGTAGCCATAGCCGATGCGCAGGGTATTGTCGAAGCCAAGGTTTTCTCCCAATAGGAAGCCCGCCTCGACGTGAAACATCTTGGAAGTGGCGCCACCAAGTCCAACCCAAAAGCTCTGAGCCGTTTGGTAGCGCAAGTTGAAGTCCACGTTTACGGGCACGTTGGGCGCTGATTTAACCCAAACAGAAGGCTCCAAAAAGGCATTGTTCCGAAGAAACTTGTAATAGCCCAACATACCATAAAAATGCTGGACACGAGCTGTGCGTATATCGCCCGTCTCGTCCTCGAAGCTGAGGTCGAGGCCCATTACCTGGGGTACAGAGAAGCCACCATAGACATAATCACCATCGAATATGCCACCGTCGAGCATCTTGTAACCGAAAACACCTACGCCCACGTCGGGGTAAAGTTTATTCAGTTGCGCCCCGGAAAGCACATCGCCATCGTCACGAAGGCGTACCTCCTCGCCGTTCACTCGGTACTGCACCATACCGAAGGAAAGCCCAACGGAAAAGCCGCCGTAGTAAGGGTCATCGGACAAGAGGCCACCGATGCGGCCATAAGCTCCGGTAAGGCCAGTTGGCCCTGTCTGGTCGTTGAGGACATAGCCACCAGCCATCAGGCTCACGGGGCTGCCCTCCGTGAAGAGGTAATCGCCACGCAGGTTAGCCGTGACGGGGGCGTTCTCGAAGCCCTGCCATTGGGAACGATAGGTCAGGCCAAAGCTCAGGTTTTGCCCATAGCCAAGGTAGCTACTGCCCACTGCTGCCGGATTGATGATGGTTTGATTCTCCCGGTACTGGGAGAAAAGGGAAAGTTGCTGGGAAAAGGAACTGTTGGCTATGCACAATAATAGGCAAGCCAGATACTGTTGTAATCTGCTCATGGGATAATGTAGAATTTAGACGGCTCAAAGGTAAGCAAAAAACCGTTTGTCCGCCAACTCACAGCATTTTTTTTATAATTCATGCAAAGAATGCGTCAAACCACCAGAACGCTTTGTCCTGTGTAGTTGACCTTGCCGACGGGTGAGAAGTCTGTTCGTGATTGATTAGCTTTTTTTGTAATGCTATGATTGTGCCAAAATTGGAAGCAAGCGGCATGAAGGAAAGGGACAGCAAAAAAAGACAGGAATCCCACCTGCCTTTTGGTGGTTCATATTCAGATCAGTGGAAATCATGAAAAAATCATTGATTTTAGTTCTTCTTCAACTTAACATAGCATCACTATGCTCGGCCCAATTATCAATTCGCTTGAAATTAGAACAGGGGTAAATTGGGCGAAACCAGTTGGGTTTATGATTAGGCTTTGACAAATGCGCAAAAAACAATCCCTGTACCATAAATCATGATACAGGGATTGCCTTTTACAATAACAAAAGCGGCGGTCAAAACCACCCCGACTTCCTCGTCGAAGACCGCCTCGCTGAAGTCTTGAAGCCCAGCGCACCCAGCAGTCCCCTCGTCAGCTCCCGTGCAATGGTGCTGCCGATTTGGCGGGTGGTTGGGTTGCTCACCACCTTTTCTAACATGCTTTTTTCCTGGCGCTTGGGCACGGCACGTTCGGCTTTCTCCCGTTGCTGGGTCAGTTCCGATTGGCGCTCCTCGGATTGAGCTTGTTCTATTTTTCCGTTCAATATTTCATAGGCGCTCTCCCTGTCCACCACCTCGTTGTACTTCCTGACGATGTTTGAGCGGCTGATGATGCCGTCAATTTCGCTGGGTGTCAGCACGTCCATGCGGCTTTGCGGCGCACGGAGCAGGGTATGTGCCAAGGGTGTAGGGATGCCTTTTTCGTTCAGCGAAGTCACCAGTGCCTCGCCGATACCAAGCTCGGTGAGCAGGGTTTCCACGTCATAGTAATCGGTGAGCGGGTAGTTCTGGGCGGCCAGTTTGATGGCTTGGCGGTCTTTAGCTGTAAAGGCACGGAGGGCATGCTGCACCTTAAGGCCGAGTTGGCCGAGTACGGCATCGGGGATGTCCGCAGGGTTTTGCGTTACGAAGTAAATGCCCACGCCCTTTGAGCGGATGAGCTTGATGATGGCCTCTATCTGGTCGAGCAGCGCCTCGCTGGCCTCCTCGAAAACAAGGTGCGCCTCGTCAATGAAAATAACGAGCTTGGGGGCATCCATATCACCCTCCTCCGGGAAGCTGGCGTAAATCTCGGCCAGCATTTGCAGCATGAAAGTCGAGAACAGCTTCGGTTTGTCCTGTATATCGGTCAATCGTACTATGCTGATAATGCCCTGGCCATCCTCGTCGAGGCGGCAGAGGTCATCCACATCGAAGCTGCGCTCGCCGAAGAAGATGTCGGCACCCTGCTGTTCCAACTCCACGATTTTACGCATGATGCTTCCCACTGTTGAGGTCGAAATCATGCCGTACTGCTTTTGGAAATCCTCCTTGCCCTCATCCATGGCCCATTGCATCACTTTTTTCAGGTCTTTCAGGTCGAGCAGCGGCAGGTTGTTGTCGTCGCAATATTTAAAAACGACGGCCACTACCCCACCCTGCGTGTCGTTCAGGCCGAGGATTTTGGAGAACAGCACCGGGCCAAACTCCGTGACCGTGGCGCGCAACCTTGCGCCTTTTTCATTGGAAAGGGTGAGGAACTCCACGGGGCTGCCCGATGCTTGGAAGGGCACGCCGATTTTCAGATGGCGATCCTCAATCTTAGGGTTGCTCTGCCCGGGAACTGCCACACCAGAGAGATCGCCTTTGATGTCCATCATCAACACGGGCACGCTGTTGGCACTGAGTTGCTCCGCAATGATTTGCAGCGTCTTCGTTTTACCTGACCCCGTTGCCCCAGCAATGAGGCCGTGGCGGTTCATCATGCGCAGCGGCAGTTTCACCTGTGCGCCGGGGATGCTTTCCTTGTCGAGCATGGCACCACCGAGTACGATGGATTCGCCCTTAAATGTGTAACCAGCCGTCATGTCGGCGATGAATTTTTCTTTATTTGCCATTTTGATTAAATAAAAAGGAAAAAGTACAAAGGAAAAAGTAAAAAGTGAGGCAAAAGTAAAAATTCGAGGGATGCCCCACTTTTTACTTTGTCCTTTATACTTTTTCCTTATCCTATTGAAAGTTCCACTCCTGCACCCTGCGCTGGAATTTCTTCTCGTTGGTTTTCCAAAGGTTTACGTCGTAGTTGGCTTCCAGTTCCTTTTCCAGGCCTGGTTCCATCAGGTTTTGGAAAAAATTGATGCCTGTCAGTTGTTCCACCTCGTCCACGGAGACGGCAAAGGTCTCGATTCGTTCGGTGCTTGTCACGTTTGGCACAATGAAACCGATGGCCTTTACCTCTGGTTCGCTAAGGTCGAGCAGTACCTTATAAAATGATGGTGCTACGGCCACTTGGTTCTCACCAATCCAAAACTTGATAGGCTGCGAGAGCACCGGCCCAGTTACGACGTACAAATGTTTAAAACGTTTCGCCCAGTCACGGGTTAATTCTTCTAATTCTCGCCAAACTCCCTTGTTGAAGCCGGGTTCTTGTGGGGCGATATTGCTCATGAAAAAGGTCTCGGAACTGGCTTCCGTCGAAAAGGCCATGTCCGCCGCTGGTACGATATGCCCTCGGTCGTACTTGCTGCGCCGATAGTCTTCGAGGTTGCTACTTTCGGTTGGCACCTTAGGGTCTGTGCGGAAATCGTCGGCCCGCTCCACCCAGGGCTGGTTGAGGCGCTCGGCAGTGAGTTCGTAGGCGCACCATTCGGGTAGTTCGTATTTTTCGACATAGGAAAGTGCATAGTATTTATGCTGTACAATCTCGCCATTAGGGTTGGTGGGCAGGTAGAAAATGCTGTCAGTGCCCGTCTGTTCCAGGTTCTCGACATCTTCTTTCACAACTGTTTCAGCAGGCTCATCCACTGACGTTTTACCCGAGAACTTTTGGAAACCCCAATAGACAATGCCCATCAACACGGCAAAGAGCCCCACCTTGGTCGCCATACCAGTTGCCTCCCCCTTGCTCGATTTCTTATGGTTCTGACGAAAATTTGCCATGAAGCATTTTTGAGTTTTTATTGGCGCAAAAGTAGTCATTGGCAGCATTGTTCATAGGGCTAGTATGCGATGGTGACAAAATTGGAAGCAACCATCTACTTTTTTGCCTTCGTTTTAACAAAATAGCATAGTATTTGCAAAATATTGTTTTACTCCCGACTGACTTATTTTCATACACATACTTTTTCGGCATAAATACGGCTCCCCTGCCTGTATGAGTATTCACTGAATCACAATATTCAAACACTACTGCAAAATGAACTACTTGAACAAAAACTTGGCGATCCTGTCGCTAATATCACTTCCTTTCTTGGCATTCTCTCAAAAATACTGGGAATTTGGCCTAACACCAGGCGCAATGGTTTACTATGGTGATCTCACCGTGCCGCATGTTACTTTAATGGAAACGAATTTAAGCGGGCAATTTAGTATTAAACGATATTTCGATAGGGAACACGCAGTCCGATTAAACGTGTTGCATGGTACCATTGCTGGCAGCGACTACAACTATGACCGCAACAGCGAAAGGGGCAACGAGTTCGTTGGCAAGCTGACCGAGTTTTCCATTATGGGCGAATTGGACTTGAAGGGCCGCAAGCGCTACAGCAAAAAAATGGATTTCCAACGCACGCTTTCCCCATGTATCATAGCTGGTATTGCAGGGGTTTATTGCAAACCTGAAGTGACCTACGGCCAACCCGAGAACAAGGACCTCGCCATTAACTACCCAGCTTGGCATTTCGCCCTTCCTATTGGTGGTGGCATCAAGATGGACATAAGCGAGAAAATCTTTTTGGGAGCGGAGTTCGGTCTTCGCATTACGCTTTCAGACTACCTTGATGGCACACAAGCTTCTGGCAACGCTTACAAAAACGATTCCTATGCTTTTGGAGGGTTGACCTTGGGCTACCGTTTCTTGAAATTCAAGAAGACAGTAACATCATTCTGATAAAACAATAACAAGTAAACGTTTTTGACAGCAAGGCCAAAGCCCGGTGGACGGGACTTTGGCCTTGCTTTTTTTTGGCCCCACTACACGATTTAGTAGTTGGCCTCAAATATTTAAAAAATGGCATTTGTATTGCAACAATGCATTAGTTGTTTGACGATTTGACTTCCTTTCCTATATTTGAAACTGCTTTTATTGTCAACAGGCCGATAGACCAAGTTCGCTGTGGCATTTTGTGAAATGCCCCTTGGCTGTTGCTCTTAGCTGGATATTGCACACAAAATGCTTAACAAGGTAAACGGCAAAAGCCCAATTCGCTTTCCGCATTGCCCCATTTTTTCAATAAAATCACTTTGATATGCACCGCTTTTTCATCACCGCTATTTGCTTGCTTAGCAGCATTGCCCTCACATTTGCCCAGAAAAAAGAACTGAAAGTTAAGTTCGGGAAGATTTCAGACAAGGAAATTGCCATGACCAATTACGAGCAAGACCCTGGCGCTCCGGGTGTGGTGTTGTTCGACAAAGCCGACGTCAGCAATAGCTACAATTCTAGCCAAGGCTTCGTAATGACCTTCGAGCGGCACTTTCGCTTCAAAGTGTTCAAAAAAGAAGCTTTCAACCTCGCCGACCTTTCCATCCAACACCACAAAAACACCAAGGTATCAGACATTAAAGCCTCCAGCTTTAACATGGAAAACGGCGAGTTGGTAGAATCTAAGCTGGAAAAGGCAAATATTTTCGTGGAGGAAATATCCAAGAACTACCGAGTGACCAAGTTCATCGTCCCTGTCGTAAAAGAAGGCTCTATTGTTGACATAACATACAGTTGGAGCTCTGGGGGCGGGGCTGGAATGCCTGGTGAATGGGTTTTTCAACGTGAGAACGTTCCCACTATTTGGAGCGAGTTTAAGGCCTCGGTACCTGCCTTTATTGAATTTCAAAAAACGTCCCATGGTTGGGTTCCATTCTCCCTTACAGAGGAAAGCAACGGGACTGACCGCATAAACGGAGATATTGAATATACCGTGAATAAAATGCACTTTGTGCAAGAGAACGTACCAGCCTTAAAACCGGAGGATTATGTCTATTCTTCAAAAGACTACCTTTCGAGTATAAGCTTCAACATAGGTACAGTTTATGAAATTGATTTGATTCCAGCGGGGCAAGGCTATCGAGTCGTAAATGGCATAGCGAACCCATATCCAAATTCGTGGGAAGTACTCGGGAAGGAGCTTTTGGAAGATGTTTATGAGAAAATTATTAAATCCTCACGTTCAACAGATGAGGCAGCAAATCAAAGCACTGCTGGCAAAACTTCCGTAAAAGAGAAATTGGCTGCTATATATGAGTATATCGGTGTCAATTACCAGTTGGATAATGGTCGAGAAAGCATTTTCATGTCACAAACCATGGATGCCTTGGTAAAACAACGAAAGGGAAGCCCGACAGACCTCAATCTTCTTTTCCTGAACATAGCCAAAAATACCGGGATGCAGGCATATCCTGTACTCATCAGCACTACAGACCATGGCAGGGTCTATGATTTCAGGGTTAATTTGGACTACATGAATAGGGTTATTTCCGCTGTGATGTTGGAAGATAGCACTTATCTTTTGGTGGATGCAGCAGCCTTCCCAAACCCTGTTGGGCTATTGACAGCGGAAGACCTTGGTAACCAAGGCTTAATGATGAGGGCAAAAAACGACATCGAATGGGTGCCGCTGCAAAATAAAATCGCAGACAAATCGGTCGTTATCGCCAATTTCACCTTTGATGCAGAAGGCAAATCAACGGGTTCCGTAGTGGCTTACGAAGCTGGGTATGGTGGCGTCGAAATGCGTAGGGCCATCAAATCGCAGGGCAACGAACCAGCCATTAAATCACAGTTCAAATCATGGTTGGCCGACGGCGAGCTTTCGGATTTGAAGCTGACCAACCACGATAAATGGAACGAAAGCGCTGTGAAAATGGAGTTCAAAATGTCCACCACTGCTTTGTGCAATGTTGCAGGCGATAAAATTTACCTTTCCCCAATGCTGGGCCTTGGGCTGCATGAGAACCCGTTCAAAAACCCAGAGCGCAAGTTCAACGTTGACCTTGGCCCGGTAGGGGAAGCACAATACAACCTCAGCTTTACCATTCCCGCAGGTTACAAAGTGGAGGATATGCCAAAGCCTGCAAAATCGTTTTTTGGGGAAAACGCCCTTGCGTACGAGTACCTGACCGAAAACAATGGCACCACCATTAAAATCAACGTGAAATTCAAGCAAAAGACCGATTCTGTATCGGTCACTGAATACCCCCAACTCCAGCAGTTCTTTGGGGATATGACTACCAAGTTCGAGCAGCAAATTGTTTTGACAAAAATCTGATACCTAAATAGTTGGGATGCAAAATCATCAGCATCCCAACTATTTTTCCAACAACCTATCCCAACATGCGTAGCTTTTTTTTCACCCTTCTTCTAACTACTATATTGATTGATGCAGTGGCACAGCCCATGTACCCTGCATCTGCCATTCCACCCGATTTGCTTAAACATGCCAACGCTGTTATTAGGGTACATGAACTTGTATTTGAAGTTAAAAATAAAGGTGAAGCCATAGAGCGGGAGCATAAAGTGGTGACCATATTGAACGATGAGGCGGCGCATTTTGGAGAGCCTGCTTTTCCTTATTATGAGTTTGTCGAAATAGAGGACATTGAAGCATCTGTTTACGATGCAACTGGAAAGCTCGTCCGCAACCTAAAAAAGAAAGATATAAAGGACGTAAAGCCTTTGGAGTATTTTATCAATGACCTCCGTTTAAAGGTGCTGGAATTGCCAAGCCGTAATTATCCTTATACAGTTGAATATGCTGTGGTCAAGAAGTATAAAGGTTTAATGTTTTATCCTGAGTTTACCCCCCAAGAATCGCCCTCATACGCAATCGAATATGCAAGTTATTCGGTAGGGGTGCCTGCCGGGCTAAATGTTCGTTTTTGGGAGTCAAATATGCCAGAAGGAAGCAAAACAGGCGAAGCAACTTGGAAAGTCAACAATATTAAGGCGTTCCGACCGCCACCATATTCCACTAAAAAAGCGCTGAAATTACCGAAAGTAATTGCCGCCCCGGAGGCTTTTTCCTTTGGGGGCGTAGAAGGGGAAATGTCCACTTGGCAGTCGTATGGAAAGTTCATTGCCAAACTCAACGAAACCCAGCAAGGGCTTCCTTCGGAAGTTGAGCAGAAATTGGCTGAAATGGTCAAGGATTGCCCAGATGACCCATGCAAAGTTGAACGGGTTTACGAGTACCTGCAAACCAATACCCGCTACTTTTATATCGGGCTTGGGATAGGTGGCTGGCAGCCAGTAGCGGCCTCCAAAGTGGATAAATATAAGTACGGAGATTGCAAGGGCTTGAGCAATTATACCGTAGCCATGCTGAAAGCTGTTGGCATATCTGCTAATTATGTGCTGATACGTGCTGGGGAAAGGGAGTTCGACGCACAAAACCCCGAATTCCCCAATCCGCTTTTCAACCACGCCATTGCCTATGTACCTTTAAAAGAGGAAAACATCTGGCTCGAATGCACCAGCCAAACTGAAAGTTGCGGCTTCCTAAGCGACTTCACCGACAACCGAATGGCCCTCGTCATTACCCCCGAAGGAGGCAAGGTGATGCACACGCCCGTTTATGATGAAACTAAAAATCTGGTCAAACGGGTGACCGAAATCCAACTCCAACCAGATGGAAATGCCAACCTGAAAAGCAGGGACAACTACGCCTGTATCGCACAGGATATAATGGCCCAGTTGGAGGCCCTATCAGATGAAGTGCGCAAGAAATACCTCTACCAACTGCTCGACATCAAGAACTTCGAAGTGAAATCCATTTCCCTAAAAAGAAACAAGGGCCGCTTGCCAAGCGTGGAGCGGCAGCTAGAGTTGGCCTTGCCCAATTTCGCTGCCGTCAACGGCAAGCGGTTTTTTGTGCCAATCAGCGTGCTGTCGCAAAAATTGGAAGTGCCATTGAGCGACGCTGAAGCCCCTTCTTTTTTCAGGCCCAACAGCCGTGGCTACACGGAGATGGACAGCATCATCATCAACTTGCCCATTGGCTTCAAATTGGAAGGGCAGCCAACTCCTCAAAAATTGGAAACCAAGTTCGGCAGCTATGAACAACAAGTGGTAGCTTCCGATGGCAAGCTGCTCGTCCATCGAAAATTGGTCATGAACGGCATCCAACAGCCCAAGGAGGAGTTCCCTGCTTTTGTTGCTTTCCTGAAGGCCGTGAACAAGGCAGATAACGCAAAATTGGTATTGGTGAAAGAGAGTGTGGGGCCTTAAAGGGAGGACATGTTTCAGGTTTCAGGTTTCATGGAAATCTTGTGTCCTAATTTTTCAGTATGAATTTATCCGCTCGGAACGCCAGTCAGATTGCATTGAGCCTGCTATTCCGTGAAACATGAAACCTGAAACCCACAAAACCCATTTTTGCTGTCTGCCATTTTGTCACTTTTCCAACCCAAACTTGCTATCTTTGTCGCCTCAAAATTAAAAGCGACTGTATGTACGATAACAACCCAACACTTGTTGGCATCAAAAAAGAGATTGACGAGGCGAAGCAAGGGCAGGTTTTTTACGATGAAAAAGCCCTGGCCAATGTGGAAAAACCCAGCAATGGCAAGCATTTCTACATCGAAAGCTACGGCTGTCAGATGAACTTCAGCGACTCCGAAATCGTGGCCAGCATCCTCAGCGAGGTGGGCTACCGCCCAACACGGGCGATGGAGGAGGCCGACCTTATTTTGGTCAACACCTGCTCGATTCGGGAGAAAGCCGAGGAGACCGTTCGGCAGCGGTTGCGCATTTTTGATAAAATGAAGCGCCAGCGCCCCGGCACCATGGTCGGTGTGCTCGGCTGCATGGCCGAACGGCTCAAAAGCAAATTTTTGGAGGAAGAAAAACTCGTGGACATGGTCATCGGCCCCGATGCCTACCGTGACCTGCCCAACCTCGTGGCAGGTGCCGAGGAGGGCGAGCGGGGCGTAAACGTCCTGCTTTCGAGGGAGGAGACCTACGCCGACATCAGCCCGATGCGCTTAGACTCGAACGGCGTTTCGGCCTTTATATCCATCATGCGGGGCTGCAACAATATGTGCTCCTTCTGCGTCGTGCCGTTCACCCGTGGGCGGGAGCGCAGCCGGGATTGCTTTAGCATCGTGAGCGAGGCGCAAGACCTCTACGAGCGTGGCTATCGGGAAGTGACGCTGCTCGGCCAAAACGTGGACAGCTACCGTTGGGAAAACCCTGAAAACCAGGAAGTTGTGAACTTCGCAAACCTACTGGAAATGGTTGCGAAAGTCCACCCAGACCTGCGGATTCGCTTTTCCACCTCACACCCCAAGGACATCACCGACGAGGTGCTTCATACGATGGCTCGCTACGAGAACATCTGCAAGTACATACACCTGCCCGTGCAAAGCGGCAATTCGGTCGTACTGGAGCGCATGAACCGCACCTACGACCGGGAGTGGTACATGGAGCGGGTGCAGGCGATTTACCGCATTATACCAGAATGCGCCATCAGTTCCGACATCATTGCTGGCTTCTGTGGCGAAGAGGAACACGAGCACCAAGACACCGTGAGCATGGTAGAATGGGCAAACTACAGCATGAGCTATATGTTCTTCTACTCCGAGCGCCCCGGCACTTTGGCCGCACGCAAATACCCTGACGATGTGCCGCACGAGGTGAAAAAGCGCCGTTTGCAAGAAATCGTGGAAAAGCAAAACGAGGTGTCGCTGCGACACAACAAGGCAGACATCGGCAAGACCTTCAAGGTGCTGATTGAGGGCGACTCCAAGAAATCTGACAAACAGTTCAAGGGCCGCAACTCCCAGAATAAGATGATTGTTTTCCCGAAGTTGAACAGCTTGAAACCCGGCGATTACGCTTGGGTGAAGGTGACGGGGGCAACTAGTGCTACGCTTATGGGGAAGGTTAGCTTTCCTTAAAAAATTGAACAAATGAATACGCTCGGCAAAATTGCATTTTACGTCCTTTTCGCCCTCGGCGCAGTTAGGCTTTTCAAGGGGATGAGCGGGTTGTGGCCTTTGCTTTATGGTACAACCGACAAGATGCCTGTTGCTCAAGAAAATGGTCAACGAAGGTATTACAGTTTCGAGCCTTCGCAGTCAATGGATACCAGCCAAGTGGTTATCTTGATAATTTCTGGGTTGGCAATGGTTGCATTGGCTTTTTACATCAGAAAAAAAGTGGACGCTAACCCCTCAAAATAACCCGGCTCTACCGTCCACCATAAACCGTCCACCCCAAAGGGGCAAGCTGTCCACCGTTTTTAAACAAACATGAGTACAACACAATCCATAAAACAGCGCTTCGGCATCATCGGCACCTCGCCATTGCTCGACCGGGCGCTGGACACGGCGGTAAGGGTCGCCAACTCCGAACTGACCGTGCTCATCACGGGGGAGAGCGGCGTCGGGAAAGAGAACATCGCCAAAATCATCCATGCCCTGAGCGCCCGCAAGCACAACCAATTCATTGCCGTGAACTGTGGGGCAATACCCGCCGGCACCATCAACTCTGAGTTGTTTGGCCATGAAAAAGGCGCTTTCACGGGCGCTGTGAACGACCGCAAAGGCTATTTCGAGACTGCCGACAAGGGCACTATTTTCTTGGATGAAATAGCGGAACTGCCCACCGACACACAGGCTTTCCTGTTGCGGATCTTGGAGCAGGGCGAATTCATCAGAGTCGGCTCGTCCAAAGTGGAAAAGACCGATGTGCGGGTGGTGGCTGCCACCAATGTTGACCTCGAAGACCGGGTACGCAAGGGCAAATTCAGGGAAGACCTTTTCTACCGACTCAACACCGTGCCCATCAGGATTCCCGCCTTGAAGGACAGGCGGGAAGACATCCATCTCCTTTTCCGGAAGTTTGCGATGGACATGGCCGAACGTTACCACACCGACCCCGTCCGCCTCGATGAGCAGGCTCGGCAACTCCTCGAAAACTACCGCTGGCCCGGCAACGTGCGGGAACTCAAAAACGTTGCGGAGCAAATCAGCGTGCTCTCCGAAAACAGGCTGCTTACCGCAGAGGAACTGATTCAGTTTGTCCCCAATATTGCGAAGCGAAACCTGCCCATAGTCGCACCAGACACTGATGGCCGGAACGGGGGCAGCGAAGGTTTCCATGAGCGTGAAATCCTGTACAAGTTCCTTTTTGAAATGAAGGCAGACCTGAACGACCTGAAGAACCTCGTTTTCGAACTGGTTCGCCAAAACGACCTGACCATGCCCGATGCCAGCAGTTACAGGGGTTTGAAGGCACCTGCCTTCCCATCCACTGGCAATTTTGCAAGCCACGATTATGAAGGGCACGAGCCTGTTTACCCTTCCGTTCGCCCCGAGGAGATGAATGATACCTATCGCCCCATTATCCTAGATAAACCGGACAAGGAATACCAAAAAGCTGAGGTCGTTGAGGCAAGCCTCAATCTTTTTGACATGGAAAAAGACCTGATTCTCAAGGCATTGAAAAAGCATGGCAACCGAAGGAAGGAGGCCGCAGCCGACCTTGGCATTTCTGAGCGTACTTTGTACCGAAAAATCAAGGAATATGAATTGGATTGACCATATTTGCGCAATTTGATATTGGCAGAAACAGCCGATTGATGCTCAACCACTTACTATGAACAAATACTTACTGCCATCAGTACTCCTAATTTTAGCTTCTTTTGACATAGCCGCACAGGTATCGCCAACCTCTGCTACCGACCGCCTTGTTGGCTTTGATAAAAGAAAAGCACTTCTGGCAAACTCCCTTGTTTCAAATGTGCCGTTTAAGTCCATCGGCCCTGCTGTACAAAGCGGGCGCGTAGCCGATTTGGATGTGTGGGAAAAAGACCCAACCCATTTTTACGTAGCTTATGCTTCTGGCGGCCTTTGGAAAACAACGAACAATGGTCAATCCTTCACGCCCATTTTCGACAACGAGGTGGTCATGACCATTGGCGACATCGCCGTGGACTGGCAGCGGAACACCATCTGGGTAGGCACCGGCGAGGTAAACTCCAGCCGCAGCAGCTACGCTGGCGTGGGCATGTACCGCAGCGATGACGACGGAAAGACTTGGCAACACAAGGGCCTCCCAGAAAGCCAACACATCGGAAGGATAGTATTGCACCCTACCGACCCAAATACTGTTTGGGTAGCGGTACTCGGCCATTTGTATTCCCCCAACGCAGAACGGGGCGTCTATAAAACCAACGATGGCGGGAACACTTGGCGAAGGGTACTTTTTGTGGATGAAAACAGTGGGGCTGTTGACCTCGCACTCGACCCCAACGACCCAAATACCCTTTATGCCGCCACATGGCACCGGGAGAGAAGGGCCTGGAATTTTGTGGAAAGCGGATTGGGGTCTGGTATCCATAAAAGTACAGATGGCGGCGAAACCTGGGTCAAGGTCTCAGGGGCAGGCACTGGCTTCGTGGACGGCGAAGGGGCC
Source organism: Saprospiraceae bacterium (assembly GCA_022841745.1). Classification (GTDB taxonomy): domain Bacteria; phylum Bacteroidota; class Bacteroidia; order Chitinophagales; family Saprospiraceae; genus UBA6168. The sequence goes on from JALHQW010000094.1 coordinate 19,958, forward strand.
GGTCGCATAGGATTGGCCTTGGGTGAAAATGACGACAAGACCATCCTTTATGCCATCATTGACAACCAAAACAGAAGGCCGAAAGAAACTACCAAAGAAGCCGAAGGCCTGACAAAGGACGAATTGCGGAGCATGACCAAAGAGGCCTTCCTGAAATTGGACAAAGAAAAGGTCAAAACCTTTTTGAAGGACAACGATTTCCCGGAGAAATACTCGGTTGACAAGGTTTTTGAAATGGTGAAATCAGGCGAAATCACCCCGCTCGCACTGGTCGAATATACCGAAGATGCCAATACCAACTTGTTTGACACGCCAGTGGTTGGGGCAGCCGTCTATGCAAGCAATGACGACGGGAAGACGTGGAAGAAAACCCCCGATGGATACCTCGACGACCTGTTTTACAGCTATGGCTATTATTTCGGACAAATCAGGGTCGCTCCGCAAAATGCCAACCAGCTCTATATTTTCGGGGTACCCATTTTGCGCAGTAATGACGGTGGCAAAACATGGGAATCCATCAATGGCGACAACGTGCATGGCGACCACCACGCCCTTTGGATGAATCCCAGTCGCCCCGGCCACCTTGTGCTCGGCAACGATGGTGGCATCAATATCAGTTACGACAATGGGGACAACTGGGTCAAGTGCAACACCCCGCCAGTCGGTCAATTCTATGCAGTGGCGGTGGACATGGCCGACGATTACAACGTCTATGGTGGCTTGCAAGACAACGGCGTTTGGACCGGGCCGCATAATTACAAGGCAAGCGTCAACTGGCACGACAGCGGCCAATATCCTTATAAAACCTTGTTGGGCGGGGATGGCATGCAGGTCGCTGTTGATAGCCGTGACAATGAAACTGTCTATACGGGCTACCAATTTGGCAATTATTACCGCATCAAGCGCAGCACAGGGGAGTCTGACCGGATAACGCCACAGCACCAACTTGGCGAAAGGCCCCTTAGATGGAACTGGCAAACTCCCATCCATCTTTCCACGCACAACCAAGATATCCTTTACATAGGCGCAAACAAGCTGTATCGTTCCTTTAACCAGGGCAAGGACTGGTCAGCCATTTCTGAAGACCTCACCAAGGGCGGGCAAATTGGCGATGTACCTTTTGGCACCCTGACCACCATTCACGAAAGCAACCTCCGCTTTGGCCTGATTTACTGTGGCTCCGATGATGGGCTTCTCCACGTTACACAGGACGGAGGCATTACCTGGAAAAACATCTCTGAAGGACTTCCACCTGGCTATTGGGTAACCAGGGTCCAAGCTTCGGCCCATGAACTGGGCAGGGTCTATGCAACCCTAAACGGCTACCGAGACGACAATTTTGAGGCTTTAGTTTTTTTGTCCGAAAATTTCGGCGTTACTTGGCAGCGTTTAGGAACTGATCTCCCCCACGAACCCGTAAATGTGCTGAAAGAAGACCCTAAAAACCCCAATTTGCTTTATGTGGGTACTGATCACGCACTTTATGTCTCGCTTGACAGGGGCCAGCATTTCATGTTGATGAATAAGCACCTCCCAGCTGTTCCGGTACACGATCTGGTCGTTCACCCCTTGAAAAATGAACTGATTGTTGGAACGCATGGCAGATCCCTATTCCTGGCGGATGTCAAACACGTTCAACAGTTGAACGACAGCATCTTGCAGCAGCAACTTTTCGCCTTCGAAATTCCGAAAATAAAGCATCGTGGGAACTGGGGAAATGCATGGAGCACCTGGAGCAAAGAAGCCCCTCAACCGAACATCGAACTTTGTATCTACTCAAAAACAGCTGGCAAGCTCATCATCTCGGTCATGGTTGGGGATTTAAAACTGAACAGTTGGGAACTACCAATAACAGCTGGCCTTAATTACCCTGAATACCACGGTGAAGTGTTAGAAAGCGCAGTGGCGGCGTTTTTGAAGCAGTTAAATGGAAAAAAGAAAAAAGAGGAGAAAGCAGTGGAATTGAATAAGGCCAAAAACGGAAAATATTACTTGCCGAAAGGAGAATACCAAATATGGTTCGAAATGAATGGGCAAAAAACCACTGCGAAACTTAACATTGAATAACTCCCAAATTTGACCGAAAGATATTGGCAGGTACCTGCCAAATTTAGTGAAAAAAGTTGATTAAAAAAGGCTGGCGTCACACATAAAATATTGGTTTTCAATTTATTATATTAGTATCCAGCCTTAAAACAAACAAGTATGGCGAAAGTAATGGTGTTTATTGACGGCACGTGGCTGTACAGCAACTTGCGTGCCCTTGGGGAGGACTTCCAAGTGGATTATGGCAGACTCCCACACGTTGTTGGAAACCAGATAGCGAAAAAATTGGGCGATAAAAACGTTGACATCGTCCGGATTTTCCTCTTTGGCTCCAATGCCACAAACTATCTCGACGCTGACAAAGACATGGTCAAGCGCCGAAGGATTTTTTATGATGTGCTTCGTGAGGAGTACAACTACGAGGTCGAAGTTTACCTTGTGGACTACCGGGGCAGGCGTCTAAAGCGAAAAGACAGGCATCCCGACGACGATTTTGCGCCCGAAGAAAAATGCGTTGACATTGCCCTCGCTTCTTCCATGCTCTATTTTGCGGCTTTGCCATTGGCCTATGACATCGCCATCGTCATCGGTGGTGACCGTGACTATGTGCCCGTGCTCCAAAAAGTGCGGTTGCTTGGCAAGCGAACGGCCATTGCCAGCATCCACGGCGCTTGTTCCTTCGAGTTGTCGGAGGGTAAAAACCTGAAAGGAGTCCGTGATTTCGACGTGATTTGGCTCAATGACCTCATGGACGAAATCCGCATGAACCCGGAGGTGCGGGAAGTAATGTGCAAGGCACCCTTCCACACTGGCGCTAACCCAATTCAAACGGATGAATTCGTGCGCAAGAACCGGGCATTTTACTGCAAGGACTGTCGGGAAAAAATGTGGGTGCAGAAAGGGGCTGATTACGAAGACTTGGAAGAGGACGACCGCTTTAATTCGGAAGAAGGTTCCAGCTACGCTAATGAGTATGGCCGCATCAAGGACAAAGAGCATTCCCTGCCAACGGAACAGAACGGACTTCGCACTGGCGATCCCTATACCGGTACTGTCAAGCGATTGATGGAGTTCTGTGGCTTTATTGGCACCCCTATCGGCGACTTCTATTTTGGCATGGACGATGTGACAGGTGGCACCGAGTTCAACAAGCTGCGAGCTGGAGACCGGGTGGACTTCGTCGTATCCAGGATGCCACGGAGGGAATTCCGGGGAAGGGACGGCAACGGCAATGCTGAAGACGTGATGCTCGTTCCAGATTAGGCATCAAACAATTTCCACAAAAATTGTTTTTATAGCATAGGTAAAGTGTCGGTGCATCAACTGTTTGCGCCGACACTTTCAGTTTTCCCAATACTGCAATCAATGAAAAAACACCTTTCCATAACTGCCATCATGGTAGGTCTATGCCTTGCAAGTGGCAATGCGCAGCATACAGTTAGGTGTATGGCACAACGACATAACGCCCAAAATCCAAATTTTTATCCTAAAGGAATCAGCATCGGAAACAGGGCAACGGTTGTCATTCCAGTGGTGGTACATGTGGTCTGGAACAGCAATGAGGAGAACATTTCCGATGAACAAATCAGGACGCAAATTGAGGTGTTGAACCAAGACTTCAATGCTGAAAATGAACAAATAAGCCTTGTCCTGTCCATTTTTCAAGGGGTCATCGCAGACGTGGATTTTGAGTTCTGCCTTGCCAGCAAACACCCCAACGGCAACGCCACCAATGGCATTACCCGCACCCAAACCAGCAACAGCAATGGCATTGGCGGAACCTCGTCACTCCACCATACCGACCAAGGCGGCCAAGATGCCTGGAACCCTGACAAATACCTCAACATCTGGGTCGCCAAATTCGCTGGTAACATTGGCGGCACGGCCACCTTCCCCGGAGAAGGCCCAGCCGATGAGCAAGGCGTAGAGGTCAACTACAAACAGTTTGGCACCATCGGAACGGCCACTACCCCACCCTATCATTTGGGCCGCACCTGCACCCATGAAATCGGGCATTATTTCAACCTGGAACACGTTTGGGGACCGAACATCAACAGTTGCTGCGACGAGGACGATGGCGTGGCGGATACCCCAAACTCTTGTGAGACTTATATCCATCAATGCCCTACGGGCAATGCCTTCTCATGTACCCAACCCGATATGTGGATGAACTTCATGAACTACACGGACGACGCCTGCATGGCCATGTTCAGCAAAGGGCAAAAGGAAAGGATGTATGCGGCACTGAACACGTTCCGGCCCGGCTTGCTCGACTCCGATGGCTGTGCAGCCGTGCCAACCCATGAATTGGCGGAGCGGAACGGCCTGGATGTTTTTGGAAACCCAATTGGAAATGAATTGAAATTCCGGATCAGCGCTTCAGGTGCTGCGCAATGGGAGGTAATGCTCGCAAATGCGATTGGCCAAGTAGAACGACTTGGTCAATTCCCTGCTAATCAATTATTTACGATTGATTTCAACCAACGACCAAGCGGCATTTACACTTTGGTTGCTTCGCAAAATGGTAGGTTGCTCAGCGCTCGAATCATCAAGTAGCAAGCCCAGTAGGAATTGCCTTTGAAGCAATTACCTGTGTCGCAGCATTGCCGTAGGTTGGGACTACTTTGGGGGGCGGAAATTGATTTTTTGCCTCAGCAAAAAATCAATTTCCGCCCCTAAAAAAAAATCTCCTCGGCGGCTGGTGGCTTCGCCACCAGC
>JALHQW010000095.1 GCA_022841745.1 Saprospiraceae bacterium
ACAATTGTCACGGGCACTGCAGGCTCGAACGGGTTGGACAGGATGATTTTGTACCCAATGGCCGAGCAGCCTACAATAGGTGTTCCCGGCACATTGCCGTCCACGACGAAGCTGAATGCATCCTCCACTATATCTTCGGGGCAAATTCCCTGAGAAAATGCATTGTTTATTGTTGCCGTGGATACTAATGCAATCAATATTAAATTAAGGAAAGCATTGCTAAAGATGGTTGGTATTTTTACTAAAAGCTTTTTCATGTCAAAAAGCGTTTTGGGCACCTGCCCGGGACTTGGCGCCTGGCCAAAAACTGGCGTAATCCCGCCATTTTTCCACCCTAATGAAACGGTACATGCCAGCCCCGGTGGGCCTGGGCAAGGGGTGCACCTTCAAAAAAAGGTGAAAGCCGGACTAAAATTAGCCATTTTTTGGCAAAGCCACCACCTCCCCAAGCAGGTGCAAGGAGTGAGACCGCCATGCAAGCCCCCTGCCGATTGGTGCAACGACCAATGGGCCAAGGTTCGCCGCAGGGCGGCTTGAGAAATTTGGTGAGTCTTGCCTAAATGTACAGGTCGGAAAGGAATTGGGTTTTCCGAGTAAGCAGTGTCTTTTTTGCGCTTTTGTGCTGCCCCAGTTGGCAGGTAGTCGTTTTCAGCTTTACATCTGATAATATAGGTATGTATCCATTGGTACGGGGGCGGCCTGTGCACCGGTCGCCAGTATTGGCACAAAGGTGTAGGTTCCGAGCACCTAAAGTCAAAGACAATTTGCTCGATTTCTAACACCTCAAATTTTGAATTATGTTTTTGCAAGCCGTTGACGGCCAACGGCCAACGAAAAACGGCCTACGGACACTTGTTCCGTAGGCCGTTCTCCGTCAGGCGTCAGCCGTCAGGCGTTTTACCGCCCATCCTTCAACCGCTTATTCTGCTCATACCCGCATTTTATCCAGTTCTCATAATCACCCACATCTTGCATACCTGAAACAGGCTTATTCAGCAACTTGCCGTCATTGGAAAGCAGCACATACTGTGGCTGTGAGTTGTCGTTGAAATTTTCCGTCTGGAAATAGGCCCATTTATGGCCGTAGTTGCGAAGTCGTTTCGTGCCGCCGCCCTTCATGGGCATGGACTTTTGCTCTGCCTCTGGCAATTCTATTTTTTCATCCACATAGAGGGAAATAACCACGAAGGAATCCCGCAAATATTCATGTATGCCCGGCTTTGGCCAGACCTCGGCCTCCATGCGGCGGCAGTTGGCGCAGGCATGGCCCGTAAAGTCAATCATGATGGGCTTATTCTCCTTGCGGGCCACTTCGAGGCCCTCGCAGAAGTCGTCGAAGCAATAGACGTTCTGTGGGCAATCGCAGGGATACCATATACTATAGCAGGTCGGCGGCACCACACCGCTCAGCAGCGACAGGGTGTGCAGCGAGCCTTCTTTTTCATCGTAGCGAAGCCCAGTGAACAAGTAGCCAACGAAGAGGAACGACAGGATGGCCAGCCCCCAACGCACGGGCGAAAGTTTTTTCAAGGAAACGGGCGTATCGTGCGGGAACCTGATTTTGCCCAAAAGATAAATGCCTAAGCCAAGGAAAATCAGAATCCACAGGCCGAGGAACACCTCCATTTTCAGGATGCCCCAGTGCTTCACGAGGTCGGCATTGGAGAGGAACTTGAGTGCCAAGGCCAGTTCGAGGAAGCCCAGCACGACCTTCACAGTAGTCATCCAACCGCCGGATTTGGGCAGCGCCTTGAGCCAGTTGGGGAAGGCAGCGAACAAGCCAAACGGAAGACCCAAGGCCACACCGAAGCCCGCCATGCCCGCCGTCAGTTGCATGGCACCAGCCTCCGAGTCGAGCACGGTGCCGAGCAGCGAACCGAGGATGGGGCCTGTGCAGGAGAACGAAACCAGCACCAGCGTCAGGGCCATGAAAAAGATGCCGAGCACCCCGCCAACGCCCTCTGCACTCGCCGATTTGTTCGACCAGGATTCGGGCAGCGTTATTTCAAAATAACCGAAAAACGAAATGGCAAACACGAGGAAAATCAGGAAGAAAACGATGTTGATGGTCGCATTCGTCGAGAAGTCGCTCAGGATGTCGGGGCTGACCGAATCCAGCAAGTGGAAAGGCAAGCTGAACAGGATATAGACCAAGAAGATGAAAAAGCCATACAGCAAGGCGTTCTGGAAGCCCTTTTTCTTGGATTGGTTGCTCTTCGTGAAAAAGCTGACCGTGAGCGGCACCATTGGGAACACGCAGGGCGTGAACAAAGCCGCCAAGCCGCCGAGGAAACCGAGGATAAAAATTTTCCAAAGACCACTGCGGTCTTCTTTTTCCTCGCCGCAATCGGCCACGGTGGAGCGGTCGAGGCTGAAATCGCAAGGGCCAAGGTAGTTAAAGCTGGAATCGGTGGTGACGGCAGTTGGGGCCTCTCCGGCCGCATCGTCGCCAACCACGGCAGTAAGCCCGGCAAGGTCGAGGCGGAAGGGCATGTCTATTGGGATGCAGCGCTCGTCGTTGCAGGTCATGTAGGAAATCATGCCCTCCAATGGTTTGGATGCGTCTTTGGCCGAAATCTTCTGGCCAAAGGTGACCGCTTCCTTGAACTTGGTGACCCGCATATTGAAGATGGGGTCTTTTTCGTCAATCTTGTGGCTGCTTGTTTCGGTGGGTTTGCCCACGGCAGTCACCTCAGCAGGGAAAGTCAACTGCGTAGGTATCGGGCCTCCTTCTTCCAAAAACTGGGAATAAATGGCCCAGCCTTTCTCTACCGTAGCCTTGAAGTTTACCTTGTACTCGTTCTCACCAGTCTTCTGCACTTCGCCCACCCAAGTCACTGGGTTCTCAATGCCTCTGCCGCCGGAAATGGCGGATTCTGGCATTGGCTGTAGGACTGGCGGCGCAATGGTTGGATTGGCTTGTTCTCCGGGTTTCGTAGTAGGGGTTTGGGTGGTTGCTGCATTGCCGCCATTTGCTGCGGGGGTCGTAGTTGGCTGCGCTGCAGGCTTTGCGGTTGATTTTAATTGGAAGGAAAAGTCCACCTCGGTAGGCGGCAGGCAGCGCTCGTTGTTACAGGTCATGAACTCCAAGTAGCCGATGATGGGCTTGGAGATGTCTGTGACCTTCACTTTTTGGGTAAAACTCACCTTCTCGGAGAACTTAATCACCTTCATGTTGTCGAACAGCGGGTCGTTCATCTCCTTGCGGTGGCTGGAGCTTTCCGAGTTCTTGCCCACAAGGGAATAATGGCTGCCCTTGTCATAGGTGAAGCTCGTTTTTATCGGCCCGTCGTCGCTTTCGAGGTACTGTGAATAGACGTACCAGCCATCGTCAATGGTGGCCGTGAACACGAGGTTGAACTCTGTGTCAGAAAGCTGCTTGGAAGCAAAGCTCCATTTGACGGGATTGTATATTTGGCCGAAGGCCACTGCCGAAAATGCGAATAGCAGTGAAAGTGTCCAGAACTTTCTCATGTCTTGATATTTGAAAAATGGGCGGGACAGCCGCCCGACGTAGGTGTTTTGAAAAAAGTCCGCAAAAGTAGTGATTGTTGGGGTGTTTAATTGTTGGGATTGTTGGATTGTTAGATTGTTGGATTGTTAGATTGTTGTGGGTTATGTCACGAGGGCAACAATCCAACAATTACAACAATCAAACAATCAAACAATCAATTCAAGTCGAAACGGAATGGTACATCGCTCGGCGGCAGGCAGCGCTCGTGGTCGCAAGTCATAAACTCCACGCTTCCTTTTAGGATGGTGGGAGCGCTTATTTTCACCCGCTGCGTGAAGGTTGGCTTGCCCTTGAACTTGATGATGTTCATGCCAAATAGGTCATCGTAGCCCTCGGTTTTTTGCCCATCTTCCACGTTTTTACCTTCAAACTTCACGGCAGTGTTGTCCTCATAAGTAAAGGTGGTGCGGATAGGCCCCTCGTCGCTTTCGAGGTATTGCGAATAGACGTACCAGCCATCGGAGATATTGGCGGTGAAGACGAGGTCGTAGGTGCTTGCCCCTTTGGGGTCGTCGGCCACTTTCTTGGCCTCATAAGACCATTTTACGGGGTTTTGCTGCGCAATAGCGGCGCTTGCCATAAAAAGGGCTACTGCAAAAAAGGCGATTTTTTTCATTGTGAACAGTTTAATTATCAGTTGCGTAGGCAAAAATAATGCGCCAAAACACTACATGTTTCGGCGCATCGCAACGATAATGTTTCTTTAACGGAAAGCCTTAAAAATAGTTAGGCAGTTCGACAGGTCTTGTCCCGACCTGTCGAACTATCGAACTTTTAAAACCACCCATTCCCCCATCCACGAAACGGCCATGGAATGGCGGCCAGCACGAGCAGCAAGCCTATCAGGTAGTAAATGAAAATGGTCTTGTGCTTCTTGGCATCGTCGGTCGCCTTTTTAGATTTGGCGTGGCCGATGGTCACGAGTGCGATGGCGATCAACATCATCACGTTGTGCTCCATCGTGAAGAAGCGGGCGATGGGGTCTTTCATCATATCGGCGGTGAAGCGGACCTTTGTGCCTAGGTTGAGGTTCATGAACCAAAGCGCGGCTCCCAGCAGCAACTGTACATGCATGGAAATCATGGCAAAAAGGTTGATTTTGCGGTCGCCTTCCGAGTAGTTCACATTGGAACGCCATTTCATCAGTGATTTGAAAATGGCGGCAAGCAAGAGTATGAGCACGATCCAGCGGAGGCCGGAGTGGGCATGAATGAGTCCGTTTAGCATAGGTAGATTAGTTACGGGTTTTGTTCCCTTTGGGAATGACAAAATTTGAATTTTGAGTAGGACTGTGCAAGCCCAAACCCTACTGCTTGTGGCAAAGGTAAATATTGGTTTTGCGGCAGCAATTAATTTTTGAGGTTTTGAAAATATACTTTTTACTTGTCCACGGCACTGCTTGAAACTAGAAACTCGCTACTCCAGCTTAGATCTTTTCAAACAGCCACCAAAACTGCTTGTTTCTTTTTGTGATTTTGTAATGGCTTGCAATGTACTTGTTGACATGCGCCATTGCTTCGCCCACGTCATCGGTCAGCAATACCAGTTTTAGGTCTTCCGGTGAAATGGTTTTTTGCGCTTCCATGAAATGCAGGTAGTCCATTAGCGCTTGGAAGTAGTTTTTACCAATCAATACTACGGGGAAGTTATGCATCACCTTGGTCTGCACCAAGGTCAGCGTCTCGAATAGCTCGTCCATGGTGCCCCAGCCGCCGGGCAAGATGATGAAGCCATAGCTGTACTTGAGCAGCAACACCTTGCGCACGAAGAAGTAGCGGATGTTCACCCATTTGTGCATATAAGGGTTCGGATGCTGCTCGAAGGGCAACACGATATTGCAGCCCACCGACCTGCCCCCTGCCTCGAAGGCACCCTTGTTGGCTGCCTCCATGATGCCGGGGCCGCCGCCGGTCATGGTCGTGAAGCCCATCTGGGCAATGGCCCTGCCCACTTCCTCGGCTTTTTCATAATACTCGTGGCCATCCTTGAAACGGGCCGAGCCGAACACCGTTATGCACGGCCCCACGAAGTGCAGCGCCCGGAAGCCCCGGATGAACTCCTTGAACACGTTGAAGGCGAACCCCAACTCAAAATGCCGGCTCTTGGGGCCGTCGAGGTAATGCATTTCTCCCTCGTTCAAAACGGGGAGGGCAGGTTGTGGCTTGGTTGGCATAAGCGAAAATGGCGTTTTTATTTTAGGCCCGAAGGTAATAAACCTCGGCGTGGCCTGAAATGGACGCCCATCAATCCACCACAATTTTACTTGCTTCGCTCCCGATTTTAAGGCAGTAGATGCCCGGCGGCAAATTGCCCACTTCCACTTTAAACTCAATAGCGCCAAGTGGCAAAATACCTGTTTTGACCATACGGCCATAGGCATCCATCAATTGCCACTGCGAGCCATTGGGCGATCCGGCCAATTCGACATTGAAATATCCACTTACTACCGGGTTTGGATAGACATGGGATTTTGAAGCGGCAGGAGCCTCTGGCGTAGAAGAAATGATTTCGGCGCAAGCGTGGTCGTTGTTTTTGTCAACATCGGGCTCATCGTTCGGGCCGGAAGTCCAGAAGCATATTTGCGAAGGGGCTGCTATTTGGTTGGTGCCCCTAATTCCGCCAAATTCCCTCCATACAGAGGCACCGGGGGCTAAGTTCAAGTCCTCAAACAAGATTTTTGTAATTTCTGGAAAGGGGCAGAAGCTGGAAGGGTAAGTCACGTCAAAGCGCTGGTTGACCCAAACCTTTCTCAGGGGCGTGGTGCCGTGGTTGGTTATTTTTACTTGAAAATTGCCACCGGTGGTATTGTAGAGTAGGAAAGGAGGATATTCGATTTCAAAGCTCTCGATATTCGGTTCTTCCAAAATAGTGGTTTCCTCTATGCCCGCATCGGCAGTCGGGGGAACGGTGGTAGCTGTTATCGGGCCAATTCTGACCCAAGCGTGTTCTACATCGTACCTATAATAGCCGATGGCATTGCTGGGGTTGCTATTTGGCCCAGAGCCATCCGAGCCGCCAATAATAACTTTGCCGTTGCTGAGTGCCATTTCCTTCGGGAACAGCAGCGGGGCTATATCGCTCAGGTCTTGGGCGGAGTTTCCGTTAAAATCCGTTTTAAAAAATCGGTTGCCCGATTCGAGCCTTGACAAAAAATAGAGCCCATCATCGGCTGCTTTTAAATCCACAATATTTTCGCTGCCAGGCTGGAGTGTGAGGACTTCCAACTGCATGTCCGTTTTCACCCGTAGCAAGTCCAGGTCTTCAAAATATTGGTCAATGAGGTAAAACCAGCCATTCGGGCCAGCCACCATTTCCGTTATATGGGCATCGGGCACCATTAGCGTCGAATCTGGTGTATAGACGACGGCACCGCCTCCCGCAGCATGTTGCCGCCAAAAGCTGAGTGTCGGATAACCTGTGCCAATCAGGTTCTCGGTGCCCGGCACAAGGATAACCTGATTTACCATTGGGTCTTTGGTGGACTGAAAATCGAACAGGGTCGTCTTCCAAATCGCAGCTCCTGTTTCGGGGTTTATTTTCCATAATTCATTGTCAATCAACCCTATAAGATTACCGTCAGGCGCTACCTGCCATTTGCGGGGCGGTGATGACCATGTTTGGAAATCGGTCGTGATTTCCCAAACCACCTCACCTGCCGCATTGTAGCGACGCACGGTACTGATGTCAAAAGCAACGTCGCAAAGGGTGGATTCGAAAGCAAACAGGAAATCACCATTGGGAAGTGGCAGCAACTGGTTGACGAAATGGGTTTCGGAAGGCACGAGTTCTGGAAAAAAAACGGCAAGCACCTCGCCAGCGTCGTTCAAGCTGGCAACAAAAATGGAATCTATTATGTACCAACCATATTGCGACCAGGTAGTTCCAGCCACCAACCAGCGGTCGTCGCCAGCCGCCGCTACATGGGTGGTTCGGGTTTCGTTGCCGAAACGCAAGGTCCGGTCATTTATCTGTGCTTGAGATTGGAGGTTTTGGGTCAATGCGAAGATGGCAAGTGCGAAGAAGAGAAGTCTTTTCATGTTTTGTAATTGTGGTTTCTATTTCTCTTCGTTTTGTCTTGCTTGGGCAATTCTTTTGACTTTCGGTAAGCTGCCCAAGCAAGACAAAACGTTTGATGTTTAGAAAAAAACTCGGGTGCAGGATTGCTCTGGAATAGATAGGAAAAAAACAGGGAAAGGTTGGGTGCAGATAGTTTTGGACAAACCAGTGCCAGAGAGCCGTTCAATTTCAGTGCTGGGTCAATGCCTAAAAACAGAACAGCCCATTGGAAACAAATCCAATGGGCTGTTCAATCACAAAGCGAAAAAAATCAAGCAGCAGTACCATCCACCATACCTTCAGAAGGCAAGGGTGATATGCCATTGGCCGAGCTTTCTACTGGCACCGACAGCGTCCCATTGTGGTGCGCCTTCTCGTCAGGCCAAGCATAGGGCCTTGGGCCAATGAGCCGCTCCACATCCAATTTGTGGAGCACCTCTTTTTCAAGCAACTGCTTTGCAAGGGCTACCAAGGCATCACGGTGGTCGAGCAAAAGCTGTTTTGCCCTGGCGAACTGGGAAGTCACCATATTGCGCACCTCTGTATCAATCATGGCAGCAGTCTCCTCAGAATAGGGGCGGGCAAAGCTCTCGTTCTGCATTCCATAAAAAGAGACCTGGCCCACCTTCTGGTTCATGCCAAAAACAGCCACCATACTGTAGGCCATTTTGGTCACCTGGTCGAGGTCGTTTTGCGCACCAGTGGAAACCTTGCCGAAGGTAATCTCCTCCGCCGCACGGCCCCCGAAGGTCATGCACATGCGGTCGAGCAGGGCTTCGGTACGGGTAATGTACTCGTCCTTGGGCAGGTATTGGGCGTAGCCCAAAGTGCCGATACCACGAGGGACAATGGTCACTTTCACCAGCGGCATGGCATGTTCGAGGTACCAGCCACAAACGGCGTGACCCGCCTCGTGGTAGGCGATGATTTCTTTTTCTTCCGGTGAAATGAGCTTGTTCTTCTTCTCCAAGCCACCGATGACCCGGTCAAGGGCGTAGTTGAAGTCGTCCATGTCCACTTCTTCTTTGTTGCGGCGGGCCGCAATAAGTGCAGCCTCGTTGCAGACGTTGGCAATCTCGGCACCCGCAAAGCCGGGCGTCATTTCCGAAAGGGCAAACGGCGTCACCGATTCCCCAATCTTGATGTTTTTCAGGTGGACGGCGAAAATGGCCTCACGACCCTTGAGGTCTGGTCGGTCTATGGCTATCTGGCGGTCGAAGCGGCCAGGGCGCATCAATGCTGAATCCAGTACGTCGGGGCGGTTGGTAGCCGCCATCAGGATGACGCCCTTGTCGGTAGGGAAGCCGTCCATCTCCACGAGAAGTTGGTTGAGGGTGTTCTCCCGCTCATCGTTACCGCCCTGCATGGTGTTGCGGCCACGGGCACGGCCAATGGCATCAATCTCGTCAATGAACACAATGCAAGGTGCTTTCTCCCTCGCTTGGCGGAAGAGGTCACGCACCCGTGAGGCACCCACGCCGACGAACATTTCGACAAAGTCGGAACCAGAGATGGAGAAGAAAGGTACAGCTGCCTCGCCAGCCACCGCTTTTGCGAGCAGGGTCTTGCCGGTGCCCGGAGGGCCGATGAGGAGTACGCCTTTGGGTATCTTGCCGCCGAGGGCGGTGTATTTTTTGGGGTTTTTCAGGAAGTCAACGACTTCCATCACCTCTTCTTTGGCTTCGTCAAGGCCAGCAACATCACCGAAATTGATGTTCACCTTGGAGTTCTGGTCGAACAGGGTGGCCTTTGATTTTCCAATATTAAAAATCTGGGCGCCAGGGCCACCAGCACCGCCGCCGACCCGCCGCATGATGAAAATCCATAGCAGCACCAACAGGGCCAAGGGCAAAAGGAGGCTGATGATGGGCGAGAGCCAGTTGGCCTTTTCGATGTAGGAAACTATCACCTGACGGTCGGCTGGTAGCGTGGCGTTCAGTGCGTCCAATTTTTTGGCGAAGTTTTCTGCAGGGCCTATATCAAAAGTGTAGTGGGGCCGCTTATTGGCGAATGAGCTTTTGGAAGCGTCCTTGTACTTTTCCTTTTTGTTCTTGATAGCATCCTCGGTCAGATAGATCTGAGCGTACTTCTCGTTCACCACTTCCAGTTTCCCTACATCGCCTTCCTTTGACATGGCGGCAAATTTCTCGAAATTAATAGGCTCACTCGTGCTGCTCGTGATAGGCAGGAAGTTCAGGCCGATGAAGAAAAGGGCCAACACCCCATATATCCAGTATGGGTTGAACTTTGTGCCGTTTTTATTTTCTTGGTTGTTTTCCATCTATTTGATAAAAAGCAGGTTCTCTGAATGTCGCCTGCTTTGTTTAGTTCATATTTTCTTGGTCGAAACAAGCCAGTTGGCACGCTGTTCATTCAGTACAGGTTTCTATGGCCTATTTTCGATGTAATCGCCTTTTTTGATGACGAGCTTAGCTTTCAAACGAAGGTCGTTGCTGGTTTAACTCAACGTTCACCACAATCAAAGGTTTTCGTATTCCGTAAACTTGGCATCGCTCCAAAGGTTCTCAATGTCGTAGAATTCCCTCGTTTCCCGATAAAACACATGAACGACCGTATTGAAAAAGTCCATGCAAATCCAGCGGGAGTTTTGGGTGCCCTCAACGTGCAGCGCCAACTGGCCAAGCTCTTCTTTCAGCCGCTTATAGATATTACCAGCAATGGCCTTTACCTGCGTGTTGGAGTCGCCCTCGCAGATGATGAAGAAATCCGTGGGGGCATCGTCTAATTTTCGGAGGTCAAGTTTGACAATGTTTTTTCCTTTGATATCCTGAATGCTGTCAACGATCAGGTCGTTGAGCATGTCGGCGGAGGAGAGGGTTGGGTTAATAACTACTTGTGCGCTCAAATTTGGAATTGTTTACTTTTGAACCTTCGGGTGCTGATGGCCGAGGCATTTTCTGAAAAAAACACCTAAGCCAGCCACTCAGGGGTTGTATTTGTAATTGTACGGCCTGCGCCGTGCCTGTTTCAAAGCCTAAAAGTACGAACTTTATTTCGATTGAGAAGACTTAACACCTTATTTGTCGGGCAGACCTTCATAGAACTCCCAGAAGTGGACAGCACCAACAGCTTTGCCCAAGCGCTTTTATCAAAAAGCAAACCAGCCGAGGGAACTGTCATTTCGACCTCCTGCCAAACAGCGGGCAGGGGACAAATTGGCAGCCATTGGGAGTCGGAACCAAACAAAAACATCAGCTTGAGCGCCATCTTATACCCCGATTTCTTGGAGGCAAAGGAGCAATTCAAACTTAATCAATGCATCTCATTGGCCGTTTTCGATTTGGTAAAAAACTGCCTACCAGACCGCCCCGTTTCCATCAAATGGCCCAACGACATTTACGTTGGCAACCGCAAAATTGCGGGAATCTTGATACAAAACTCCCTAATCAACACTCAAATACGCTCTACAGTTGCGGGTATTGGAATAAATATCCACCAAACCACTTTTTGCACCAACCCGCCAAACCCTACTTCTCTTCTGCTTGAAACGGGGCAAGAGCACCCGCTCCACGACCTCGTACCCCAGCTTTGCGAGCACTTGGAAGCCCGCTACCTACAACTAAGAGCCAGAAAAATACTTCCTTTGCAGCAGGACTACCTCCGCCAACTCTACCGATTTGGCCAGTTGGCCAATTACCTTCGCAGCAGCGGCGAAACCTTCCAGGGTACCATCCAAGGCATTGATGAAACGGGTAGGTTGAAAGTGCAGGTAGGTAGCGAAATCGAATGCTTTGACTTAAAAGAAATACGGTTTGAGGTATGAAGGTATGAGGTTTGGAGGTATGTTAACCCGCCACCTCATACCTCCATACCTCATACCTTCATACCTCTATGACCGTTCACATCCTCACCATCGGCGACGAATTGCTCATCGGGCAAATCATTGACACCAACTCGGCCAAAATGGCCCAAATGCTCCTTGAAATCGGGGCGAAAGTGGCGGGCCGTACGGCGGTCGGCGACGACCATGAGTCCATTATTGGTGCGCTGCAACAGGCCACTAAACAAGCTGACATCGTGCTCGTGACGGGCGGGCTTGGCCCTACCAAAGATGACGTGACCAAAAAGGCCATCGCAGACTTCTATGGCGTCGGCTTCGTGTTCGACCAGCCGACGATGGATCGGCTGAACATGATTTACGAGCGCATCGGCAAACCCATCACCGAGGCCGTAAGCACCCAATGCCTGATGCCGCAGAACGCCACCGTGCTGACCAACAAGATGGGTACCGCCCCCGGCATGTGGTTCGAAGAGGGCGGCAAGGTGGTGGCCAGCATGCCCGGCGTGCCCTTTGAGATGGAGTACCTCATGCAGCACGAGGTGTTGCCAAGGCTACAAGAAAGGTTTAAGGCATTGCCCACCGCCCACCGTACGCTGCTCACCTGCGGCGAGGGCGAGTCCACCATTGCGGAGCACCTGAAGGACTTCGAAGAGAACCTGCCACCGCAGGTGAAATTAGCCTACCTGCCCGCCATCGCACGGGTGCGCCTGCGCCTGACCGTGAGCGATCCGGATGCCAGTTTCGTTGAAAAAACCTTGGAGGAAAAATTCCGGGAAATGGAGGGGCTGCTGCCGCCGCACCTCGTTGCGGGCTATGGCGACGAGACCTTGGAGAGCGCCATTGGCCGTATTTTGAAGGAAAAAAAACTGACCCTTTCCACCGCCGAAAGCTGCACGGGCGGCTATTTGGCCCACCTGATTACCTCTGTACCTGGCTCGTCAGCCTACTTCATCGGCAGTGTGGTCTCTTACGCCAATGCCGTGAAAATGAACCAATTGGGCGTACAGGCTAATACCTTGAAACAACACGGTGCCGTCAGCGAGCAAACCGTGCGGGAAATGGTTGCCGGAGCCATCCGCCTGCTCGGCACCGACTTTGCCATCGCCACGAGCGGCGTTGCCGGGCCGGATGGCGGTACACCAGAAAAACCCGTGGGTACGGTTTGGCTGGCCGTGGGAAACAAGGAGCGCATTGTCACCAAGAAACTGCAACTGACCAAGAACCGACTATTGAACATCCAGTATTCGGCATATTATGCGCTGAACCTGTTGCGGTTGTTTTTGATGTAGCGTGGCATTCCCCTTGCAAAACCTCCAATTTTCACTGAGCCTTTCTATGCTGAAACACTACCTTTGCCTCATGGTAAAGGATTGAGGGATTGAAGGATTGAATGATTGAAGGGCAATGCGCCTTCAATCATTCAATCCTTCAATCCCTCAATCCTTCAATGCTTTTTCATAGTATGAAAAAACTCACATTACTCCTTCTGGCCAGCCTATTCAGCCTCGCCATTTTCTCTCAAAACGACCCAAGGATTGCCCGCACCAAAGTATCATTAGTCGACGTGCCGCTTGTGGTCATGCCCCACCAAGACAATGAGGCACTGCTTGCCGCCGAAATGGAACGCCGGGGGCCTGGCATTGCGCCAAAGTTTGCAGTGGCAATGGACGTGACAATCAACCCGGCCACGCATGGGCGGTGGGAGCAGTTAGCCAATGGCAATATGCTTTGGCGGTTGCGCATCCGCTCCGAAGGGGCAAAATCGCTCAACCTTGGCTTCACCAAATATTTGATGCCGGACAGGGGTTCGCTCCTCCTCTATACGCCTGACTATCAGACGGTAATGGGGCCGTTCACCCCCGCAGACAACGAAGAGCACGAGCAGTTTTGGTCGCCCATCCTTCCCGGTGAAGAACTGGTGCTAGAGGTAAAGGTGCCCTCCTTTTTAAAAGAATCATTGCAACTGGAACTTAAATCCGTCAACCACGACTTTATAGGCTTCGCCGAAATGGCCTCCGGTTCCTGCAACCTCGATGTGGTTTGCGGCGCAGCTGACAATTGGGCAATTGTGGACCGCTACCGGGATATTATACAATCAGTTGGGGTTTACACCTTGAATGGCGTTTGGAACTGCACCGGCTTTTTGGTGAACAATGCCCGCCAAGATTGCACACCCTATTTCATGACGGCAGACCATTGCGGTGTTGCCACCAACAACGACCAAACCGTTGTGACCTATTGGAATTTCCAGAACAGCACCTGCCGCCAGCCAAACACCCCAGCAAGCGGTGGCAACGGCAACGGTTCTCTAGCCGACTTCAACACCGGCACCATTTTGAGGGCCACCAGTGCTACTAGCGACTTCACCTTATTGGAATTTGAGGAACCCGTTTCGGAGACCGCCAACGCTTTTTATGCAGGCTGGAGTGCTGAGGACTTTGCCCCGACTGACACCGTCATAGCCATACACCACCCCAACACCGACGAAAAGCGCATCAGCTTCGAGTTCCAACCGACCTTTGTAGCTAACTACAATGGCACGACCCCAAACCCCAATGGTACCCATCTTACCGTTGCTGACTGGGATATTGGCACCACCGAGCCGGGCTCGTCGGGTGCCCCGCTTTTCAACCGCCAAAAGCGGGTGGTCGGCCAACTGCATGGGGGGTTTGCCGCCTGCGGCAACAATGACCTCGACTCCTATGGTTGGTTCTACCGCTCTTGGACGGGGGGCGGCTCGGTCTCCAATAGCCTCAAGCCTTGGCTCGATCCCGACAACACGGGCATCATCACCCTTGATGGCCGATGGGCGCAACAGTGCAGCTTTTTTGTGGAAGGCAGCCCCGACAGCATTTCTGTTTGTGCACCCACCGATTTGGTTTACCAGGTCAGCGTCAGCAGCAATTTCACGGCGGATGTCAATTTGACCGTTGCCAATATGCCACCAGGGCTCACGGTCACGTTTGGGCAAAACCCATTGCCGCCGGGCGGCACTACCACGCTGACACTGAACGGAACAGCAAGCTTGGCCGAAGGCGCTTACGGTTTCAAATTGGAAGGCACGGATGGTACAGCGTCCAACTCGGCCAACCTTACCTTTTACGTTGCTCCGCAAACGCCCGCCCCACCAGCCCCCATCTCCCCAGCCAACGGGGCCAGCGGCATCGGGCTTACGCCCAATTATGCATGGATGGTCTCGCCCAATACCGTTTACGATTTTGAAATAGGGACGGACGCTGCCTTCAGCAATATCATCGAAACGGCTACCAGCCTTACCAGTGGTAGTTTCGCAGGTACGACAGCCCTCACCCCATTGACTACCTACTACTGGCGGGTGCGGGGCAAGAATATATGCGGCATCGGTGAATGGCCTGCTGCTGGCAATTCTTTTACCACGGGTTCCATAGTTTGCGCAACGAGCGAATCCACGGACGTGCCCGTGGAAATTAGTGAAAATGGAACGCCATCAGTTATTTCATCATTAAGCATCACGTCCCCAGGTTTTGTGGACGACATCAATATCATGGACATCGGCGTAGAACATAGCTGGGTAGGCGACCTGCGTGCCGAACTGACCTCGCCTTCCGGCACGACTATTACAATCTTCAATAGACCAGGCGGCGGCTCCTGTTCCGGAGATGACATCTTCGTCAGTTTCGATGACGAATCAACGGCTTCTCATGGTGAATTCCTCGGCACATGCGACAATACCCCACCAGCCATTGAGGGTTCTTTCCAGCCATTCGAAGCGCTAAGTGCGTTCAATGGCGAACCCGCTGCTGGAGATTGGATCCTAACGATTTATGACGATGCCGACCAGGATGGAGGCAACCTCCTCGGCTGGGCGCTTGACGTCTGTACCACCATACCCAACGACTTATCCGTCACACCCAACAATGCAGCTCCCTCCAACTGTTTGGGCGACGAATCCAGATTTACTCTACAGCTTGGCACTGCCTTCGATGGCTCGACAGGCGTAACGCTAACGGCAAACGGGTTGCCACAAGGAGCTTCGGCGACCTTTAGCCCGAATCCTGCGGCGCCTGGGGCGCAAGTAAATGGAATATTGAACGGGGCAGCCACCGCTGGCTCGTACAGCATCGAAATCGTGGCCACGGATGCCCTCAACAACAGTGGCACTACCATGTTGCAGTGGGGAGTCATCGGTGCGCCGCAAACACCCAGCCCGCTTTCGCCGCTGCCCAATGCAACAAACGTTCCCGTAAGCCCAGTAATTTCCTGGTCGAATGTGACCAACGACTACCGCCTACAAGTGGCCACCGACCCTGGCATGACCAATGTAGTTTTCAATGGCACCACGCCACAGCCTTCGCTGGTCGTTATTGGTCTGGCGCCCTGCACCGCTTATTACTGGACAGTTGAATCGTTAAGCGACTGTGGCAACTCACAGCCCAGCGCCCCACAGCTATTCACCACCGTGGATGACCTGAGCTTCAACATCCAGCAGGGCACCGTGTCAAGTTGCCCAACGGGCAATGTGCCCCTGAGCTTGGCAATCGGGCAATGCTTTGAAGCCGGAGGCATTACACTCATGGCTTCTGGCCTGCCGTCCGGTGCCACCATCGGCTTCAACCAAGACCCAGTGATGCCGGGCGGAACCTATACACTGAACATGGCCCTCACCAATGTTGCCGCAGGCAGCTATACGATTACGATTGCAGGCAACGACGGGGTAAACAATGTGTCAGATTCATTTGTCCTGAACGTCAACCCGCTGGCCCCTGCACCAGTAATGGTAGCCCCAGCCAACGCAGCGACTGGCGTGAATGAGAAGCCTACCCTCGACTGGAACACGGTGGCTGGTGCCACCAGCTATTTCCTCGAAGTCGCCACGGACGCCAATTTCAACAACTTGGTATTTTCAACGGCTACTACACAGACGCAGTACACCTTCACAACGCCGCTGAACGTGAATACAACGTACTACTGGCATGTCATCGCCTCCAACAACTGCGGCACTGGCATTGCCCCAGCCACTTTTAGTTTCACTACCTGGCTGGTCAACAGTACGAGCGAGTTGAACGGCCTTACGGTCAGTGTGCAACCAAACCCTACGAGCGGGCTGGTACACGCCATTTTTTCAACAACAACCGAAGAAAAAATGGACGCCACGCTGCACAGCGTGAACGGCATTTTGGTCAAACAACAACCAGTGGCACTTGGCAGCAAGTCCGCCAGCTTCGACCTGTCGGCGCTCCCCGCTGGGTTTTACTTGCTCAGGCTGCGCAGCGAGAGCGGTGTT
This sequence comes from Saprospiraceae bacterium, assembly GCA_022841745.1. Classification (GTDB taxonomy): domain Bacteria; phylum Bacteroidota; class Bacteroidia; order Chitinophagales; family Saprospiraceae; genus UBA6168. Next base: position 16,636 of record JALHQW010000095.1, read on the forward strand.
TTGACGAAGAAAATTGTATTGGAAAAATGATGGTTTCATTGTTACATGTCTTCATGGATTCATAGTTGCCCGCACAACGATAGCCGTGAAACAATGGAACAATGGAACAATGGAACCATGAATCAATGATTTCATTCTATGATTAAAGCAAACGACCCTTCCCGCCGTTCTTGGGTGGAAGTGCCTTCGGGCAGCGATTTCCCGATTCAGAACCTGCCCTTTGGCGTTTTCCGCACGCAGAGCAACCCATCGCCGAGGCTTTGCACCGCCATCGGCGAGAGCGTGGTGGATTTAGCCGTGCTCAACTACATGGACCTGCTCGACGACCTCGAAATAGACCACGAGGTGTTCAACAACCGCTACTTGAACGACCTGATGGCGCTCGGCAAGGCCAAGGTGCGGGAACTGCGTGACCATCTCGCAGATATCCTCGACGTAAATAACGAAGAGGCCAAGCTACTTGGCTGGCACTTCCTCCACCCGATGGAAAAAGTGGAACTGTTGATGCCCGTGCAGGTAGGTGACTACACCGATTTCTATTCCAGCCTTGAGCATGCCACCAATATCGGCAAGATGCTCAGGCCTGACAACCCGCTGCTTCCCAACTGGAAGCATATTCCGGTTGGTTACCACGGTCGAGCTTCGAGCATTGTGACATCGGGTACGCCCTTGGTGCGCCCGCAAGGGCAGATGTTGCCGCCAGGGGCAGAGCAGCCCATTTTTGGGCCCACGAAATTGCTCGACTATGAACTGGAAATGGCTTTTGTCGTGGGCAAGGCAAATCCGATGGGCAAGCCTATACGTATTGAAAATGCAGAGAACCATATCTTCGGACTGATGTTGTTCAACGACTGGTCGGCAAGGGACATACAGGGCTGGGAATACCAACCGCTGGGGCCCTTTTTGGCGAAAAATTTTGCTTCGACCGTCAGCCCGTGGGTGGTCACGCTGGATGCACTGGAACCGTTTCGAGTAGCTGGTCCAGCACAAGACCCAAAGCCGTTCCCGTACCTGCAATTTGAGGGCGAAAAAAGTTTTGACATAAACCTGGAAGTGGAAATCGAATCGGAGAGCAGGGCAAAAGCCACTGTCAGCCGTTCCAACTTCAAGTACATGTACTGGAACATGGTGCAGCAATTGGCACACCATACGGTCAATGGCTGCAACATGAACATTGGCGACCTCTGTGGCAGTGGCACCATCAGCGGCCCTACGCCGGATAGCTACGGCTCTATGATGGAGCTTACTTGGCGGGGCAGCCAGCCTATCAAACTTTCCGACGGCTCGGAGCGAAAGTTCATCAACGATGGCGACACCGTGACGCTTAGGGGCTGGTGCGAGCGCAACGGCATCCGAATCGGTTTTGGCGAGGCGTCGGGCAAGGTGCTTCCTGCGTTGAATGTTTGACCAAATCTTGTTTTCAAATAGTTTCAAACCATGATGAAAAGAACTTGTTTAATCCTTTTTTCGCTGGCGGCCTTGTTGGTTGCTGGCCTTGGGGGCTGCAGCTACGACAACCTCGCCGAGTTGAACCCTGGACTGGAATGCGACCCGACCGCATCAGTAACATTCACCAATGATATTGTGCCCATTTTGAGCGGTAGTTGCAATTCTGCCAGCGTGGCTTGCCATAGCGCAGGCAGTGCCAGCGGCATAGACCTCAGCACCTATTCTGGTGTGAAGGAGCAAGTGGACAATGGTAAGTTCTACAGTTCCATTATTTGGGATGGCAACGCCTCGCAAATGCCCAAGGGCAACAGCTCAAAAATCGAGGACTGTTCCATCGGGAAAATCGAGCGTTGGATTGCCGACGGTGCCCCGAACAATTAAAGCCTCTGTAAATGTCCATTGTGCCATTGACCAAAGCATTAGCAATCAGCTTTCAAAAGAACGTCAGCTACTTGAGAAATAGGTTTCAAAATCATTGACTCGGCTTCTCAAACCATTAACAATCAAAGTTTTATGAAAAAAATAATTGCTTTTTCCCTCATCCTTTCAGCCTTGTTTTTCCGGGTCAATGCACAGGACGACCTTCTCAGCATGATTGGCGACACAGAGGCCGAACACGGGCCAGTCTATGCCACCTTCAAAGGAACTCGTCTCATCAATTTCCATACAATAGAGGTACCGGGCGAGCGCACCCTTGATTTTCGCATTGCACACCGATTTGGCACTTTTAATACGGGAGGCTATAATTTCTGGGGGCTTGACGGCGGAGCCAGCATACGCATGAGCTTTGAGTACAGTTACGATGCCCGTTTGGCCTTTGGGATTGGCCGTACCAACTTGGACAAGACCTTCGATGGCTTCCTCAAATATCGCCTGCTGCGCCAAACCGACGACTCGAAGCCACCTGTGAGCGTAACGCTGTTTTCTGGTATCTATGTCAATTCGCTGAAAGATGCAGACGACGGCTTGCTAAATGTGAACAAATACGAGGAATTCAGCAGCAGGCTGTCCTATTGCCATCAAATCATTGTGGGCCGTAAGTTCAACGACAAGTTCTCCCTGCAAATAGCACCTACTTTGGTGCATTATAACCTTGCCGACGACATTGGCGACAAGAACGACGCCATCATCGTTGCAGCAGCAGCAAGGTACAAGTTGACGAAGCGGATGGCCGTCACTGCCGAGTATGGTTGGCGGGCCAATGACTATGCCAAGCAGAAATATTATGACAGCTTCGGCGTCGGTTTAGACATCGAAACAGGCGGTCACGTTTTCCAAGTACACCTGACCAACTCTCTTGGCCTGACGGAGAACCAGTTCTTTGGCCGCACCGCCGACAGTTGGGGGGACAAAGGCATGCGCCTTGGCTTCAATATTTCGAGGGTGTTCACCATTTGAGAAGGAAAAAGGTAAAAGGACAAAGTAAAAAGTAGCACAAGGCGCTGGCTTGGTGAGCTGTTTTGCCTGTTCAGGATGACTTTATGATTTCGTTAAGACAGTTGCTTGTTGCTTGGGCGTTAATTTGGAGTCATAAAACAAATCACACTTGGCAGGGCCTGTCCGCCTCAGCCTTTCAACAAAAATAGAAGAATGAAGAACTTAAAATTAGCCTTGCTGACCCTGCTCATCGGAGCGCCCATCCTGCTTTCCGCACAGCGGATTTTCACCAAAAGCGCCAAGGTATCGTTCGATGCCACTTCCAACAAATCCCTGGAAGAGGTGGAGGCCCATACCAGTACTGGCACCATCGTCATTGATGCGGCAACAGGTGCCATAGAGGCTGCTGTATTGATGAAGAGTTTCCAGTTCAAAAAAGCCCTGATGGGCGAGCACTTCAACGAAAACTATGTGGAAAGCACCAAGTACCCCAAGGCAACCTTCAAAGGCAAAATTGTTGACACTTCGAAAGTCAACTTTAAACAAGATGGCACTTATAACATCAATGTATCGGGCGACATGACCATGCACGGCGTCACTAAGCCGGTTACAGCCCCCGCTACCATTACCGTGAAAGGTGGCAAGGTGAACGCACAGACCAATTTCTCCGTTACCTTGGCCGATTATAAAATCGCTATCCCATCACTCGTGGCCGACAAGGTCGCCAAAGTGGCAAAGGTTACATTTGGGGGAAACCTGGATGCGATGAAGTAATAACAAAGGCAGCCGAAAACCCATAAACTATAACGGAGGGGTTGTGTAAAAGGATTTTTACACAACCCCTTTTGTTTTCAGCTTTTCACGAACGGTACCACCACTTGCCGCTGACCCTTGGCACGTATCGTCAAAAAATAGAAACCCAATGGCCATCCGGAAGCATCCAAGGAGACAAAATGATTACCTGCCATTACTGCTTCGAGTTTTTTGCGGAGCAACACCACGCCGTTAACAGTAATAACTGCCAAGTCCACATCGCCACCATCCGCTTCGTTTTTGAAATGCACACCGAGCGTGCCTCGGATCGGATTTGGCAATATGTGCGGAAAAAACGAACCAACATCATCGCCTGGAGGCAAATGTACTTCAAAGCTCTGGGTGACCGGCGGTGCAGGCTGCCACTCGCCTCCGCCCTGCTGGCTGGCCCGAACGGTCACGATGCCGGGTAACCCAGTCAGCGTCAGTATGTTTCCAGCGACCGTGGCTGGGCCATCCATCACCGTGAAGCTGATGGGCAACCCAGAGGTGGCCGTTGCTTGTAAGACGATGGGCAGCGCAATGGTCAATTGATTCCCAATTGGTTTGAAATCAATGGTTTGCGCTTTGGAAGCGACTTGGTTCGGCTGCCCCGGCGTAGGCAATTGCGCCACCCATGAGGCGGGCAGTGCATTGTCCAATTCCCAGCCAATGAGTTGCAGGGAAAGCCCCAAGTCGTCGGCATCCGATGGCCAAGGCAGTTCGTCGTCGTAGCGCACCGAGTCAATCAGCACGAGGTCGGCGTTTTTCAAGCTAATCAACTCGCCGCCGTTGTTCAATTTGAAACCGTGGCCGCCAATGCCGAAGCTGCCCAAAACATTGCCGACTTGTGGATAAAAAGCACTGAACTCCTCCATGTTTTCAACCAGAATCAAATACCCGCCAGCTTCCAGCACCGTGTTGGCGGGCAGGTTGAAATAGCCGCCACCTTCGTCCTCCAGCACCCAGCCAGCGATGTCCACAACATGGTCGTTGGGGTTGAAAAGTTCTACCCAGTCGCCGCCGTCGGGCGAGTGGTAGTTGATTTCGTTGATTACGATGGCATCGGTCACCGACGAGCCTTTTTCAAAAACGGCGGTTAGCGAGGCGTCGCCGCCAAGCATCAGCGACTTTTCGGCATCGCTGACGAGCGTGGCATCCGACCATTTTTTGAAGATAAAACCAGGTGCGGGGTCGGCGCTCACGGGTATTTCAACGCCCGTGAAATAGGTGCCGTCCCAAGGCAATTTGTCGGCTGGCAGGTCAATGGTGCTGATGCTGATGCCGCCGCCGTTGGCAGGTTGGGCACTCAGGTTGACGGTGGCTGTCCCGGTTATTTCATCGAAAAAATCAACGAAGTGCTGGCGTACAAAAGCAGGTCGGTCATCTCCGAACTTTCTCATTATTAGCAAGTTGTCACTCCAGGGATTCCAACCCGGCGACCAACGGTCGAAGTGGCGCTGGATTTCTGGGGCGTAACTGGCCTCGAAATCGTCCATGCGGCGACCCACCCGTTCGGGCGCAAAAAGCACGTTGAGAAAGTCGGCGCTGCGGTTGATGAAGCCGTGCCGGAAATCGGGGCTTTCCATTGCTTTGCGCAGCGGCAGGGTTGTCCACCAAGGGTTTGGCCAAGCGTTGGCCGAGGCATCGAGCGCCCGTGCGAGGGAATTGGCCGAGGCGTCGCCCGTGTTGAAGAGCAGGTTGTTACCGTCTATTTTCAGCAGACCAAAACTGAGGTCAAAATCGAAACTGAGGAAGCGCCAACGGGCCACGTTGCCATTGCGTTCCCGCCAGCGGCGGAGGTTGTTACCGGGCCAGTCGGCATTGTCGGTGATGATGTTGAAAGCCGCATAGTCCATGAAATGGGGCAGGTCGAGGCGGGTTTGCAGTTGCTCGTAATGCCCATCGTTGGAGAAATCGTGATTGTTCAAAAAATCAACAAAACCCTGCCACTGTTCAATGTCGCCTGCCACCACCTCGGCATCGTTTTCAATCAAATCAAACTCATCCGTTTTCAAGTCGAAATGCTGTTCAACATAGTCGGCCTTCATCTGCTCTTGCAGGTTGTGTATGCCCCAGTATTGGCCGTTGAGGTAGGTCACTCCGGGCCGAAAGGCTTGTAGGTGCAGCTTCGGTTTCGCCAAAATCCCGTCTAAATCGCTGAGGTCGGAGGCGAGGCTGGATACGAAGCCGTCCCGCAGCATGGTTACGTTCCAGTCTTGCCCTGAATTGCGCAGCAACAGATTTTTATACTCCTCAAAAGGCTGGTCGGGAAAAATAGGGTGCTGGAAATAGCCGTCCCCATTATCTGCCAACGCCTTGATTTTCAACGATTTTTGAGGAAAACTGGCACTGCCAGTGCCATGCACCTCGGCGATGGCAGCTTGGCTGAAAGCCCGTTTTCCATCTTCTTCAAAAAACTCAACCTGTACTGGCCGTCCCCAGTCTTGCGTGTGGTTCGGATAAATCCCCGTAGCAGGGTCAAAAAAATCTTCGGGCTTGAACGACAGCGCCACTACGGGCATCGTGTGCGTTGCATCGAAAACATAAGTGTGTGTGGTGATGGGGCTTGGCAGTTGACCAATGGCAAAGGCCCTTGCCCGCAGGGTCGTGTTTTGGGAAAAAATTAATGATACGACGTACAGTGTTGAGTTGGCATGTGGCTCACTGCCGTCAAGGGTGTAGCGGATTTGGGCTGGGGTTAGGGTCGTTAATGCCACTGCTATGCTCCCATTGTAAAAACCGCCCTCCAAGGAAGCAATGGGTGCTTCCGCAAAGCTGCCGCCATTGCTGCCATCGTTCGAGGCAAGTGGCGTTGGCGTTGTGAAAAACTGGAAGTCCGCTCCCCCATCCGTGCTGCGGCCAAAAGACACATTGGTGGTCTGAGGGCCAAAGCTCAGTGCGTCCAATTGGCTGCCGTCCTGCGCAAAAAGGCCAATCTCTTCGCCGCCAGCGCTCAACTTGAAATTTGCATGTAAAATACCCTGTGTCGGTTCCCCATCCAACCAAATCAGGAGGAAGCCGCTGGGAGGAATGGTCGTAGTGGTGGCGGAAGTTGCGGGTATTTTCCATTTGTCGGGCTGGCCGAGGTTGTCGGTGAGGTACATGCCGCCCACGTCCACAGGGCTGGAGCTGGCGTTGAAAAGCTCCAGCCAGTCATCGTGCTGGCCCGCTTCGTCGGTCAGGCCATTTGTGTTGGAAGCGAGAAATTCATTGATGAAAACGGGCTGTGAAAAACCCCAACCAATGGCCAAAAGCCAAGCCAATGCTGCCAATGCGCTACGTGATTCGATTCGATTCATCCGCTGCTTGTGTGTCTGTTCAAAAATCAGTTTGTGGGATGTCGGTCAGCGTTTTAGGATAGGCAAAAGGTGGGAGCAATGATAGGGAATTGGTAGGCTGAAATTTAGAAAAACGGCTACATAATTTATAGCTTGCTCAGAAAGGGTGCCTCCATCAAGGCCAACTCTAATTTTTTGGGCTTATCAAACTTCTCAAGAAAGCGTTTTCTTCAAAGAGGTGCTCAATTTGCGACTGTAGGGAAGCCACCAATTTTTCGGAAGCATTGTCAACAATCATATTGGCGGCATTTCCGCCTGTTTGGTTGTGGTTGTTAAACACCATTCCCTCGTCGAACTTCAAAAAATCTATCGGGCTCATTTCATACACATCACAGATTTGAAAAAAGCGTTCCATTGAAAGTTTGACTTGGCCAGTTTCCCATTTGCTGTAGGTATTCTGCCCTATATCCAACTTCTCAGCCATGTCTTTTTGCTGTCAGCCCTTAAGTTCCCGGAGCTTCCGGAGTTTGGTGCCAAAGTCGAATTCAAGGTATTTGCTTTTCATCATAGCCTTCTTTGTGATAAAGTTCCTGTTTTGGCGGCTAAAATAGCATAAATCGGAGTAGAAGGTGGATTGTTGAAGACTTAATTTTGCCAAAACAAAACGCAGTAACGCCCAGACGTGTTTTAAGCCCAAGTTTAGATTTCGCACAATTTCCATAAACAAGTTTATTACCAACGCAATTTTGACGGGCTTTTGCGGCACATGTAGATGCCACACATCAATAATATAGTTTAATTTTTTTGACGCATCGAATTCACAATCGCATTCTCGTTTTTGGTGAATTGATGCTAAAAAAGTGTGCAAAGGCAGTGGACGCATCCCGAAGTAGATAAACCCTTGCGTCTTGACGGCTCAATCAAGTTGTATCTAATGCATGTCGCATTGATAGTGTACTCATATTAGACTTGTTTGAAGTTAACTTGTTGGTTATCAATTGAAATGGTTTTCGTTTTTTTGCCCGAAAACGACACTAAATGAGCACCATATTCGGAAATGTTAAATCTGATAGGCAGTTTTCT
>JALHQW010000096.1 GCA_022841745.1 Saprospiraceae bacterium
GCTTTTTCCGTTGTTTTGAGTTGCCATCGGGTATTGCTCGTTTTTTGTTTCGCAACTCAAACATCGCAAGATTCGATGGCTTTCTTTTTTCCGTCACTACAATCCGTTATAGTCAGTAATTTTTAATCTCCCACCCATTAAGGTCTCATTGTATTTACCATCAGTGCTTAGGTAATCAACAGGAAATCGCATTTCCCTTTCAACGGTGGTTAGAATATTGTCGTCGTCTGAAGAGGGTCTATTATCATAATTAACAATAGCCATAATAATTAGTAAAATTGCGCCAATAGCTCCAATTGATTGCAAAATAATGCCAAGTCTATTTTTATTTTTCTTTGGTTGAGGATTCTTTTCACTTTATTCGGAATGTTTATTAACCGATATAGCTGGACTAGTAGCAGCCACAAATGGAGGTGGTACAATTGCAAATATTGATTGTAACTCTTCAATTTTTTCAGCGGTTGTCCATACTTCAAGGCCTTCGTACCAAATTGGAGTCGATTTGGAAATGTTTTTCAATTTCAAGTCCTCTAAATCAAAAGGGCCTTGTTGAACATCTCCTACATGAATAAAATACCTCTTCATTTTGTTTTTATAAATTTAAAGGTTAAAAATACTATACAGTTCTGCCTATTTTTCAACCATCCACTGCGTTCTTTCGCAAACCGTCACACCAATTAAGACCACCGCCTCAACGCAGGAGCTTAGACTTTCCAAGTTTCAAAAACTTGGAAAGTCTGACCCCAGCGCCACTTCCAGCACCCCCAAAAAGCGCATCCCATCCCCTCCTTATAGTGTGTGCAAAAAACAAACGGCAAGAAATCCTTGTCATCTGCTTGGGTGTTCTTCTTGGTCATCCGGAGCCGGGAGGCTTTTGGTGGCTTAAAGCTAAAAAAGACCTCGAAAGGAAAAGACAGAAACGGCCACCATTTACGGAACGGTAGGAGCAGTTGAGGGAACGGTAGTGCGATTGCCCGTTTTCAACCTCGGCTTGGATGTACTGAACTGTGTGACGACACCGGGGAGGAATGCGCAGGTGCAGTTGAGTGTTAAGGGCATACAAGGCGCTACCGCAGCGTCCGCCAAAACAACTCCCAAATCCTCCTATACTCATCCGCCCAACTGCTTGGCTCTACAAACCCGTGGTCTTCCACCGGGAACACGGCCAAGTCCCAGTTCTCTTTTTTCAGTTCGATGAGGCGCTGCGAGAGGCGCACCACGTCCTGGAACTGCACGTTCACGTCCACCATGCCATGCAGCATGAGGAGGTTGCCCTGCGTGAAGCCTTCGGCTTGGAAGATGGGCGAACTGCGGCGGAAGGCGATGCTGTCCTCGGCGGGGGTGTTCAGGATGTTGGCCGTGTAGCCGTGGTTGTAGTGCGCCCAGTCGGTCACCGAGCGCAGGGCAGCGCCGCTCTTGAAGGTGCCAGGCGAGGTGAACATGGCCATCAGTGTGATGAAGCCGCCGTAGCTGCCGCCATAGAGGCCAATGCGGCCGGGGTCAATGCCGTGCTGCTCCACGAGGTAGCGGGCGCCGTCCACTTGGTCACTGAGGTCCTTGCCCCCCATGTGGCGGTAGATGGCCGTGCGCCAGTCCCGCCCATAGCCCTGGCTGGCCCGGAAGTCAATGTCCAGCACCGTGAAGCCATTGTCTGCCAAGAAGTTATGGAACATGAACTCCCGGTAGTAGGTGCTCCACCAGCTATGCACGTTCTGGAGGTAGCCCGCCCCATGCACGAAGATGACCGCTGCCCCATTGCGCCGACTACCCAGCGGGCGGTACAGGCGGGCGGGCACTTGCGCCCCATCTGTTGCCCTGAACCAAATCAGTTCCGGCTCCCGCCAAGCGTATTTGTCGAACTCGGCGGTGGTGCTTTTGGTGACTTGCACGGGCTTTGCGCCCAGTTTATTTTCTTGGATAAAAAGCTCCCACGGCTTGTTGGAGTACGAGTAGCGGATGGCCAGCCATTTTTCATCAGGCGAAAGTGTCACCTCGTGGTTGCCGGGTAGGGTGGTCAGTTTTTCCATTGTGCCTCCGGCAATGGGCAGTCGGTAAAAATGCCGCTCGAAGGGTGTTTCCTTGTTGGAGGTGATGTAGAAATGCTTTTTGTCCCTCGACAGCTTGGCTTCGATGATTTCGAATTGGCCAGTGGTCAGCGCCCGTTTTTCGCCCGTCGTCACGTTCACGGTGTAGAGGTGCGAGTAGCCCGTAGCTTCCGATTGGAAAAAGGCCGTGTTGTTGTCAATCCACCCGATATTTCCCATCGAGCCGCCCCAGCCGCCGATACCGGGGCCGCCAATCCATGCCTCGTCGTGCTGGTGGTCGAGGGGTTTGAGCGTTCCTTTTTCAAGGTCGAGGCTGCAAATCCAGCGGTCTTTGTTGTCCAGCGAGAGCACGACGACGAGGGCATTGCCATCAACTGAAAACACGGGTTCGAGTACGTTCACAGCCTTCGGTTTTTCAAAAAGCGGGTTCCAAGCCGTGGTGTCCTTGTGGTAGTCTTTCAGGAAGAGCGGCTTCTGCTTGATGCCCGGCAGGTCCTTCGTTTCCACCCAATACACCGTGTCACGCTGGCGGTCCCAGACGCCGAGCGAGCTTTCGCTTTGCGCCCCGCCCACCTTCGACCTCGATTTCAGTTGCTCCACCTTGCCCGATTCGGTGACGTAGTTCGGCACGTCGGTCTGCTCGGAGGTGACCTCGTTGGCCACGTTGAAGGAGATGAAGCGCAGGTCGGGGCTTTCGGTGGTGCCGTTCAGGCTTTTTTCACCGTAATAAACCGCCTTTGGCCGCTTGGGCTTTAGGGCGTCCTGTTGGCGCTTTTGGGCGTCCCGCTCGGCCTTTCGCTCGGCGAGCACATCGAAGAGTTCGAGTTGCTCGGTTTCGAGGTCGGTCTTCTTACGCTCCTTGCGCTCGCTGCCTTTTTTCAGGTCGGTGAGTTGGGTAGTGGTGCCTTCGGCAATGTCCCAGGCATAGAGGTTGTCGAACCGTTCGTAGATGACCAGCTTGCCGTCCCCGTTGAAACGGGGAGAGGATTCGGATTCGATGGTATTTGTAATTTGGGTAATAGTTGCCGTCTGTCGCTTGCCGTCCATCGTCCACCGTAAGAGAAACAAATCGCCGTTTTTTGAGAACACTTTTTTTGAAAAATCCCGGTTGTAGCTGCCCCGTCCGGGCATGGCCTTTAGCTCGTCGAGGGTCAGTTTTTCGGGCTTCGCCGTGGGGTTGGCTGCGCCAATGCGGTAGGTGCTCCGCAAGGTGTCCATATCAGGATTCCAAGAGAAAAACACGGTGCGGCTGTCGTCGCTCCAGGCGATGTTCTCTGGCAGGGCACCGACGAAGCCCTCGCCTTGCATGATTTGCTCGATGGTCAGGGGGGAGGTTCCCTTCGGGAATGACAAAGGGATGGCAAGGGATTGGGCGGCTAATTTGCCGAAGGCAAGCAGAAGGAGTAAACAGGGAAAATGGCGCATGAAGATTGTCATTGAGTGCTTGGTCATTGAAGTCCTTGGGGCAAGGATAATGACAATTGACCAAAATGACAAATGGCCAATCACCACACAAACGTCACGTCCTGCTCACAGGCCATATCTAGGCTCTTGCATACCGGGCAAGCCAGCGCTGCGGCTTCCAACAGGTCCCTGTCTTTTTGGGGAAACGTATTTGGCGGCATGGTGAACGTCACTTCCACCCGTGCGATGCGGCGTGGGTTGGCGGCCATGATTTTGTTCACGTCAATCTTGGTGCCCGCAATGTCGAGGCCCATGTCACGTGCCTTGATGCCCATGATGGTCATCATGCAGGCACCGAGGGCCGTGGCCACGAGGTCGGTGGGGGAGAATGCCTCGCCCCGTCCCTGGTTGTCCACGGGGGCGTCGGTGACGATTTGGGTGCCGGAAGCAAGATGGGTGCAAGCGGTGCGAAGTTCGCCGTTGTAGATGATGCTGGAGGTCATGATGCTGGATGATTAATGAAAATGCCAAACTAAACTGATTGCCTGGAAATCAGGACAAAGATAGAGGGGATGTCGTGAAATCATGAAAGTTCATGCGTCAATGCTCCAACATGCTCCCATGAACTGCTACTGCTTTTTGCTAACAATGTCTAATCTTTCGTCTTTTACCTCAGAAATGATGGATGAATCCAATCGAAATTGGCGCTCAAGAAATTCCAGATAAGAAACTGATGGTGTGTATTTGTATCCGTAAGAATCTGAGAAAAACAATTTACTTGATAATTCCTCATAATCGCTCAATATCTCTGCTGGAATTTCAGGAAACTTAAATGAAATATTGGACTCGGCATTAACAATAGCGCACCAAGTCACAAAGCCATTTTCCCTTCTATAACAAACTGTTGCGTAATCAAATGCCGCTGTGGGTGTAAGAACAAAGCCGCCGTCATTTTCAACAACTTCATAGTCGTAATCGGGAATATTGAAAACCGACTCAAACGTTGAGGTCGTCTTTTTTATATAGAATCGAGTATCGTTCGATAACCACCCATGTCCGTTATAAAGAAACCTATTGAAGAACTCACTTGGAAAATAATGTTCAGTAATGCCAGTAACATTGGTCAATCTTGACAATCCAAATGGCCTAATGCTTCCACCAATAGGATAGCCAAGGATGTTCAATCCATCAAACTGAGCCTGACCTACATCAACTGTTATCGGTGTTTCAATTATTGGAAGGGAATTTTGCTCAAAGGTGTCCGTTTCTCCTAACATTATCTCATCTCTGTACAAATACCTTATTTTATAGTCAATCTTGCTTTGGTATATTGCTAAAATTGAGGTGGGCAAATCAGAGAATAATTTTAGCGATAAATTTCCATTTGAATTGTCCGTAACCCTACCCATTGAATTATTGCCCCAAACCTCGTATGGGGAATAAGTGATTTCCCCTGTATTTTTTATCAGGACATTGGCCGAGTTTTCTTTAGGGACACTGTTACTGATGACTTTGTCTAACCTCCAAACACTCCCAATAGGCACATTAATAAAAGAATGCAATTGAATGCCACTAGAATCAGCTAAAACATGAAGTCTATTCGTGGCAATTGTTACTGTAAAATTTGACAATGTAGTATCCTCATTGCTAAAATACACAGTGTCGTTGTTCGCAATCGGTTTGTAGTCTATCAAGCTTCCATCCGATTTTGACAGAAAGATATATCCGCCACCTTCGATTTTCTTAAAGTAGTTGTCACCAATACGTACCTCGAATATTACATTGGGCGGCGCACCTATTCCATCCTCAATATTGTCCTTTTTACACCCAATTAATAAACATGTGGAAATGAAAATAATCCAAGTCGGTTTAGTCTTCATAACATATTGTTTTAGTTTTCACAATGCAAAATGATTTTGACAAAAATAATTGAAATGCAAGTTTCAAATTAAAAAACACCCATTTTGGCAATTCGTGTACAAACTAATTCAAATTATTTCGTCCCCCCTAAACATTCGTTCAAACCTCCAGCACCGCCCGTGCCAGCGTCCCTTCCACTCCCTCCACTTTCAGGGGCAGGCAGATGAGCCGATAGCTGCCCGGCTCGACGAAGCGGAGGTCAAGCCCCTCCACGATGACGGTCTCTGCCGAGAGCAGGATGACGTGCGTATCGAAGGGGTCGTGGTAAAGCTGGATGCTCAGGTAGTCGATGCCGACGAGGTGGATGCCGTGGTCAACGACCCATTGCGCAGCATCGGCGGTAAGGGCGCAGAAGTCTTCGAAGAAGGGGTGCGTGGGGTCGGCCCAAAGGCGGCCATTGTCCGTTTTGAAGAGGAGCTTGTTGGTGCCTTCCGGCAAATGGAGGGCTGCGAGGTCGGCGGCAGTGATGCTCGTTTTTCCTTGAAAATCAACCACTTGGCAAGGTCCAATGAGTTTTTCGAGCGGGATTTCGATCGTGGTTTTGCCCCCATCAACAAAGTGCAGCGGAGCGTCAATATGGGTGCCCGTGTGGCTGCCCACAGCGAGGTGCGTCACGTTGGCGTCGCTTCCCTCGCTCATGCGATACTTATGCTTAATGACGGGTTGCGGTTCGCCCGGCCAAACGGGAAGTTTGGGGTTTACGGGGACGGAGATGTCAATCAGTTGTGGCATTTAATCGTTTTTCAAATCGTTCATATTCAGTTCAAAACCCGGCATCAATTCCCCCACCGTCAAAATCCCCTCGAATTTTTTGAAGGATTCGACCTCGCTGCCTTTCCGATACACCCAGGCCGTGCCCCGCAAAGGGTCAATCAGCCAAGCCACTTCCACGCCGTTGGCCATCCATACTTCCTGCATCTTGCGGCGCAACTTGGCAATGCTGTCTGTCTGGGAGCGGACTTCCATCACGAAGTCGGGGACGAGGAGGGGGATGTGCTTCCTTTCTTCCTCGGTAAGTTGGTTGTGCTTTTTCATGGAAACCCATGCGCCATCGGCCTTGTGGGTGGAGCCGTCGGGGAGGTCGAAGGAAGTTGAAGGGCTAAATGCCCTGCCCAATTTTCGATTTTTGAGCGACCAGTTGCTCAAGAAAGTGAAGGCTAACCCTTCAAGAAAGCCGGAGTCAAGTGTCATTGGAGGGTGTATTGTAATAAAACCATGTTTGTCACGCTCGATTCTAAGCTCATCATTGCTTAGTAAAAAATGGTGGAACTCCTTCTTGCTCATCACTGGCTTGAGCACGACCGCTCCATTGCGAACCAATGCCATTAAGGGGTTTCCTCGCCCATTGGCCTTGGCCGCATTTTCTTTCTCTAAGGTTGCTGCTGCTCCCATTTTTTGAAGGATTTGATTTGAGGTGCTAAGTTAGTAGGTTTTTGTAACACGGACTGGCAATCCGTGCTTTAGGTTTTGTAACACGGACTGCCAGTCCGTGCTTTAATGCTTCCCAAGTTTCCTTTCATTTTACGTGGCGGAAGCACGGACTGCCAGTCCGTGTTACGTAAAGAGAAGAACGGGAAAGTAGGGGGAAATGCGGAAGCACGGACTGCCAGTCCGTGTTACTTATGAATCTTCGAATAATCAATACGTCGCAGTTCCTCTTCTTCGCTGCCCCTTTTCGACACGTAGCCCTTGGGGTAATAGAACCGCTCCCGCACCTGGTTGTCCATCAGGTAGGACTGTTTGTAGCCTCGGTAGGTGCCCCAGAACTGGTTGTAGCGGAAGAGCAGGATACTGAAAAGCTCCCGCAGGAAAACCCCGTCGTGCCAGGCCTGCTGCCAGTCGTGACGGGCATTTTTCCAAAATAAGGTCAAGAAGGTCAGGAAGTTGAAGGTCTCGTTTTTTTGAATCAGGCGAAGGGCGATGGCCTCCCGGCGGTAGCGGTTGAAGACGTTTTTCCAAGTCTCTTCGTGTACATGGATGATGGTCGCCCCAGCCTGGTAGGCGATGCGGTGGCCATTGGCCTGCATTTTTTTTGCCCAATCGAGGTCTTCGAGGCCGGTCAGGGTTTCGTCGTAGGGCTGCTCCTGCCAAAGGCTGCGGCGGATGGCGCAGTTGGCGTTGTTGCAAAAGGGGTGGGGCTGGTTCATGGTACTTTCCTCCGGGAACCACTTGGCGAAAATCTGGTGCTCGCTGTACTTGTTCAGCTCGCAGCCCCGCTGCTTGCCATACACGAGTCCGATTTTTTCATCTTCAATAAATGGGCGCATCATCAGCTCCAGCCAGTCGTTGTAAACGGGGTAAACATGGGCGCTGGCGAACAACAATACATCACCTGTTGCGGCAGCACAGCCCACGTTGAGCGCATAGCCGAAGGAGAAGTCCTGCGGGCGGATGGGGACGATTTTGACGGGGAAATTGGAGGCAATGCTGACGGTAGCGTCCGTTGAGCCTGAGTCCACCACGATGATTTCAACATCCTTCACGGTCTGCTCCATGACTCCGGCGAGCAGTCGCCCGATGTGTTTTTCTTCATTGAAACAGCGGATGATGAGGGAGATTTTCATGAAAAGGATTGAAGGATTGAAGGATTGAAGGAGAGAAGGCTGCTGTGATTTTCTCCTTCAATCCTTCAATCCTTCAATCTTTCCTGCCGTCCACGTACAAATCACCTGGTCTTCCCGGCTGGCCAGTTCGGCGATTTGGTAGCCGTTTTCAATCAAGAACTGGAAGATGGCTGTGAGGTTCGTGTCGAAGGCGGGAAGGAAGAGCGGGTGCAGTTCCAATACCAAGGCACGGGGCTTTTGGTTGCTGCGCAACAACTTGGCCATGCCCTGCAAGGCCATCATTTCGGCGCCTTCGATGTCAATTTTCACGATGTTCGGCAGCGGGATTTCCTGACGGGCGATGAGGTCGTCCACGGTCTCGATTTTCACCTTGATGCTGCTCGAAATCTTGTTAACGGGCTTCAGGCTGGGCGATGCAGCATAGGCCCCTGCGGTGAACAGTTCCAGTTCGCCGGGCTTGTCGCCGAGGGCGATGGGCATGGTTTGTTGGTTGGTCAGGGCGTTCAGTTCGTAGTTGGCCTTGAGGCGCTGCTGGTTTTCGGGGTCAGGCTCGAAGCTGATGACCTTGCCAGCGCTGGCCTTCGCCGCTGCCGGGATGCTCCAGGCCCCCACCGATGCGCCGATGTCGTACAGCACGTCATCGTTGCGGAGCAAAGCCAAAAGTGCTTCCAATTGGTCTTTTTCGCCACCGAATTTTTGTAGCCGGAACCGTTCCACGGGGTTGTTCACGTGGAATCGGATGGTGCGGCCAGCTACCAGCCCATCGTGCGTACAGATGTATGGGTACCTGAACTTGTTCAGTATTTTCTTTAAGGTCTTTTTCATTGTGATGTTTGAAAAACGGGCAAATTACCGCAGCAGCGTCAAATCGCCTTTGTATTCTTTCTCCGTGCCATCGCCCAGCCTGACAATGGCCTTGTAAATATAGACATCCGAAGCAGCTTCCTCGCCGCCCAGTTTGCCGTCCCAACCTGCCAAGGGGTCACGAGGCGGCACGTTCTTGGCCACGAACACCTCTTTGCCCCAGCGGTCGAAGATTCGCAATAACCGTACCTCCTCCACGCAATTGCCCAGCACATAAAAACTGTCGTTCATATTGTCGCCATTGGGGCTGAAAGCATTAGGGATATGCGCCCGTTCCTCAAATTCAACCATAACCACCACACTGTCCATTGCCGAGCAGCCATTCGAGTCAACCACCGTCAAGCGGTAGGTAGTGGTCGCAAACGGGTTCAACACCATGGGGTCGGGGCAGTCTGTGCAACTAAGGTAGGTGTCCGGTGACCATGCGAAGGTGGCATCTTCCACGTTTAGCTCCGGTTCTATTTGGACCGAGTCGCAGCGTTCGGAGGTGAGGCTTGCGGGCATCTCCACGATGATTTTCGGGGGCGTTGAAATGTCGAAAAACTGGAGCCACTCGCAGCCGAAGGTGTCCCGAAAAAAGTATTGATACCCACCAGACCCAAGGCTTTCGTAAACAGTTTGACTGCTAAAATCTGAGCCTAAAAGGCTGAAAGACAGTGTGTTATCGGCAGTAACAAAGCTGACCGAACCATCCGATACACCGAAGCAGCTAACGCCCACTGTAGTCGCCGATACGCTTGGTCTTTGAACGGCTTCCAGGACTACCTGGGCCACTTCCGAGCAGCCATTGGCGTCGGTCACGGTTACGGTATAGGTGCCTATATCGAGGCCAGTAAGCTGGTTGGTGAAAACAGTGTCGTTTTGCCATTCGTAGGTGAATGGGCCGTTACCGCCCGTCACACTGGCGGTTACTGTGCCGTCGAAGGCGAAGGGGCAGGCCAGTTCGGTCAGCATTTGGAGGTTAAAACTGCATTGGCCGTTGGCCCCAAAAAAGGAGGCCAAGCACAAGGCGGATACCAAGAATCGCAAGTTATTCATAGAATGGAAAGTAATTGGCGTTCAATCGGGTTCTTTTGTGAATTTTGCCCTTCGGGCGTATGGTTTTCGGTCCGCAAAAATAATGGTTTTTGGCGCTTGGTTAAGCGGTTGAAAATCAATCATTTAGCACAATTGGCATAGCTGTTTAGGATGGTGTGGGAGGAGAGGAAAAAAACATTTTTTCTCTCCTCCCATATTTTGGGGTGTTTTTTGGGAATAATTTTCAATTTTTACCAAAAAACACCCTTGCTAAGTAGCCACTAATCGGCAATTAAATAGCGCATGGGCGTCGTAAAACGGCAAGGCATCAAGCAGAGTATCGTCACCTATGTGGGCATGGCCATCGGTGCGGTCAACTTGCTTTGGCTATACCCGCTGGCCTTGTCTAAAGCACAAATAGGCATCACCAAGTTCGTGCTCGATACAGCAGTGCTCGTCTCGCCCTTCCTGTTTTGGGGTGGGGCAGAGTTGATTGTCCGCTTTTTCCCAAAGTTCAAATCGGATGGGCAATGGCACCGGGGCTACCTTGTGTTTTTGCACCTGATTTTTGGCATTGGATTGCTCACGTTGTTCACTTTGGCACTCGTTTTCAAGGGCAGTATTCTCAGCTATTACGCCTCAAAAGACCCGCTTTTCCCCACCTACCTGCCCTTCGTGCTGCCGATGGCGGTGTTGCTCACATGGGCCGCCATTTTCACCAGCTATGTTTCCAACTTCCAGCGCATCGTGGTACCGAGCCTCTTCAACGAACTGGTTCCGAAGCTCGGCATGGGGCTGCTGGTGGGTGCTTTCCTGCTGCAACTCATTGATTTTCAGGGTATCTTCTGGGGGCAACTGGCATTTTACGGCTTTATCCTGCTGGCGCAAATCTGGTATGTGGCCTCGCTTGGCCAGCTCCACTTGCGCCCCGATTTTGACTTTTTGAAAAAACCACTGCTGCGGGAAGTTTCCAATTTTGGCCTGTACGGCCTTGTGGGCTCGCTCGGCAGCCGCATCGGGGAGCGCATCGCACCGGTCATGCTCGGCACTATGGTCAGCCTCGCCGACACGGGCGTGTATGCCGTCGCCTTCTTCCTCAGCGATGCCATAGATGCCCCACGACGGGCCATTTCCCGCATCAGCTCCCCGCTCATTTCCGACAAATGGGCTACTGGCAAACTGGACGAAATACAGGAGATTTACCAAAAATCGGCTTTGAACCAGCTCATCGTGGGGCTGGGGCTGCTGCTCGTGGTTTGGGTCAGTGTGGACGAAATCTTCTCGCTCATGCCCAATGGCGACGCTTTCAGGGAGGGAAAGAACGTCATCCTCATCCTTGGACTTGCACGGGTTCTGGACATGCTCACGGGCGTCAATTCCGAAATCATCAGCTACTCCCGCTTTTATCGGTACAATTTTTACCTAACCATACTCTTGGCCGTAAGCAGCATCGGATTCAGTTGGTGGTTCATCCCCATTTTCACCATCAATGGGGCGGCGTTGGCCACGCTTGGGTCGCTGGCCATTTACAACCTGCTGAAATTCATTTTGCTGTGGGTGAAATTCAAGATGCAGCCCTTTTCGCTGGCCATGCTCTGGGTGGCAGTCATTGGGTTTTTGGCGTATTTTGCGGCAAATTTGCTGCCCGGTTTTGAAGTTCCGCTGCTTGGTCTTCTATTGAAGTCCGCCACTGCGGGAATGGTCTTTGGCGGCCTGGTGTGGTGGTTCCACCTTTCGCCCGACATCAACCAGTTGGTGGAAAATGGCTGGAAAAGGTTCAAATAATCAAGGTATGCTCGGTAAAATTGCAAGGCTCGCAAGCCTCTTCAAGAAATACAAACTCCACGCTTTTCACCTAATCGTCAACCCGTTGTTGGGGAAAGAAATTTGGGTCAAGCTGGCTGGCAAGCGGGTCTGGCTCAATTTCGACTCGGCCACCTACTACCACCTCATCCACTCCATGGACAAGGTGCAGGTGCTCGTTGATGCCATCCCAGCCGGCCTCCGTGGCGCCATCGTGGACGGCGGGGCCAACCACGGCATTTTCTCGTTGCTTGCTTCGCAACGATTCCCCGACAGCCCGATTTTTGCGCTAGAACCCTACCACAAGGTGCTGCCCGTTTTAAAAAAGAACATTGCCGGAACAAAGGTGCAAGTCGTGGAAAAAGCCCTCGCTGCGGAGGATGGCGAAGTCGTTTTTTATACCGCCCCCTCTTCTGACCAAGTAGGCTCTACCATCCGCGACAATGTGGTGGAATTCACGGATAAAGGAGCGGCCATCGTGGAAAGCAGGGTGCCCGCCATTTCCCTGAAATCCTTCGTGAAAACACAGGGCATCAGCCGTATTGCCGTTTTGAAGCTCGACGTGCAGGGACTTGAATTTGCCATACTGCAACACGCCGACGACGTGCTGGACATCACCGACTGCCTGTTGCTGGAGGTGGTACTCGTGGAGCAAACCGCCCTCGACCTGCTCGAAAAAGCAAGGAAGTTTTTTCCTTATCACAGGATATTGAATCAGTTGCCTTACGGGGCGGACATTATATTTGCAAAGCAGCCGATTTGAGCACAAAGCTTGAATCTCCACTTCTCTTTATACACTATGAAAAAGCCGTTCTTTTTAATTCTAATTGCTTGCTTCCCATTGCTCTGTGCCGGACAAGGAAGCGGTCGTTGTTTGTCCATCAATGAGGGTGGCGCATCGCAATACATCACTGCTGACAACATGCTCGAAAACTTCTCCTTCGACGAATTGTCAGTAACCGTTTGGGTGAAGCCGACAGCCTCCAATAGCCACGGCGGGGCCATTTTTGCATTCAACGAACTAAGCGGTGCATTCACGAATAATGTCAACCTGGTTTATTTCAAGGACGACCATTTTGAATACTTCGACCGCAATCCCAACAATTTCAACATCCCAACTTCGGGCTATTTCCCTCCCGGCAATTGGTACCACGTTGCCTTGGTGATTGATGAGGATTTGAATGGTAAAATCTACGTCAACGGCGCAGAAAGGCTATCGTTCAATGCAATGGAAGTGCCTGTTGCCGGCGACCGTTTTTCCATCGGGCAGGAATGGGATGCCTTTGATATAAGCGGGCTTTACCAAGGGCAAGTGGATGAACTCCGTGTTTGGAACAAGGCGCTGACCCAACAACAAATCTGGGAGGAAATGTGCAAGAAGATTCCCCCGACCGACCCCGACTTGGTGGCCTATTACAATTTCGACGACACTACCACTGGTAATTCGTTGGCCGACCTCAAGGCTAACGGCAACGATGGCGAATTGATAACATTCAATGCAAATGATTTTGTCCTTTCAGGTGCCCCCATTGGCGATGATAGCGTTTTTGAATACAACCCCAATTGGGCGAACGAAACGGTGGCATACGAAGTAGCCCAAGATAAATACTTGCAAGTGAGTAAAGTGGGCAATTCACCGGAAGGCGTTCACCTCTATTATGTCCAATCAAACCCAAATACATGGCAGGGCATAGAGCTGCCACAAGTCAATGAATATTTCGGGGTGTTTTGCACGAATTTGAACGCAACCTTCAGCGTCGAATATGGCTTTGGCGGCTATGGTTATCCCTGTTTTGATTGTGACAAGACAGCGGATATTTTCTCCCGCAACGACAATGCCATCAGCAATTGGTCGGACATTTCAGCAGTGCTCGATATCTCCAATTGCCTCGCTTCGAAAGCCAACGAAAGCAGCATTGGACTCAGCGCAAGAGCAGAGTACATCATTGGTAAAAATCGGAATCCGCCAGTGAATCCATATTGCCAGAAAGCGTTTCGTTTTGCGAAGGCACTTCCTTGGTGCTCACCGCTGGGCATCCATTGGGACAAAGCTATTTGTGGAGCGATGGAAGCACAGCACCCTCCCTAACGATCAGTTCCGCTGGCCAATATTGGGTAGAGGTAATCTTTCAGGGTGGCTGCATCGAAAGCGATACTACAACGGCTAACGTGGCGCCACCACCCACGCCATTCAACCTCGCCGAATACGATACGCTTTGCCTTGGCGACACTATCGTAATAGAAGCACCTGCTGAAGTTGGTGTCAATTACCTTTGGCACGATGCCTCAACGCTGAACCATTATTTGGTGACCAGCTCCCAAACGGTTGGCCTTATACTTGCTAATGCCTGCGGCGAAGCATCGGATGAAACAACCATCAATTTCGAGGATTGCGACGATATTTATGTGGCGAATGCTTTTTCTCCGAACTTCGATGGCATCAACGACTTTTTCGGGCTGATGGTAGAGCGCAACCGAACGCTCCAAATCACCGGCATGAAAATATTCGACAGGTGGGGCGGAAAACTGTTCGACAGGTCTAATTTTCCGTCGAGTCCCATTAGTTTGGGATGGGATGGAGACGTTGATGGCAAGCCCGCCTCAACTGGAATTTATGTTTATCTGATAGAAGTTTTGAAACCGGATGGCCGAAAACTAATTTTGAGCGGCGACTTTACGTTGCTACGATAAGCCAGATACGTACATGACCTTCCTCGACAAAAATTTTCCCATCGAAAGCCCCGACACCGTGCTGTTGTTCGAGGAGCTTTCCCTCTGGTCTTCCTATTTCGGTAAAACACTGCTCGACCAGGTACCGCTGCGCAAGGAAATGATTGTGCTTGATGTGGGCTGCGGCTGCGGCTTCCCGCTTTTTGAACTGGCCAACCGACTCGATGCCTCCTGCACACTCACCGGCCTCGACCCCTGGGAGGCTGGCGTGGAGCGGGCCAAATGGAAACTGGCCCACCACCAACTGCTGCCCAAGGTAGAAATCATCCTCGGCGATGCCGCCAAGATGCCCTTCCCAGACAAGCAATTCGACCTTATCGCCTGCAACCTCGGCATCAACAATTTCGACGACCCATGTGCCGTCGTTAAGGAATGTTACCGAACAATGAAACGGGATGGCCGCCTCTGCCTCACGACCAATGTGGAAGGGCATTTCAGGGAGTTTTATTCCGTCTATGAGACCGTGCTGAAGGAGCTGGGGCTGGATGAGCACCTGCCAGCACTCAAGGCCAGTGAGCAGCGCCGGGGCACCGACGAAACTGTACGAGACCTGCTGGAAGATGCCCGCTTCAATGTAGTGAAAATCATCCGGGACAAGTTCACCCTGCGCTACCTGAACGGCACGGCATTCTTCCACCACATCCTGACCGTGATTGGCTTCCTGCACGGCTTCCGAAGCATCGTGCCCAAAGAGGAGGAGCAACGGGTGTTTTCCCTACTTGAAAAAAGGCTGAACGAGCAGGCCGAATGGGACGGGGAGCTGCGGATGACCGTACCGATGCTGTATGTGGAGGCGGTGCGGTGATGTAGAGTTCGGCAGTTCGGCAGTTGGCAGTTGGCAGTCAGTTCGGCAGTTGTTTA
The DNA here is from genome assembly GCA_022841745.1 of Saprospiraceae bacterium. GTDB lineage: Bacteria > Bacteroidota > Bacteroidia > Chitinophagales > Saprospiraceae > UBA6168. The sequence continues at coordinate 15,209 of JALHQW010000096.1, forward strand.
GGGACGATTTAAATTAATTCCGATGCTTGGAGTAAAAGCACTCAATTTGGCAATTATGATCTTGCATTAAAGTTAATGGCAGTCACCTCCGAGAGGCGGGGTTATCCAACCCCGTAGTTTCGGAACCACGGGGTTGGATAACCCCGCCTCTCGGAGGTGACTGCCATTTTGCCCAACCCTATCATCAAATTCAATTGATATTGTAGGAGAATATTTAGACTTGTCTGTTCTATTTTTTGGAAGCCTTATAGTCAGTGCCAAGGTGAACGGCAAGAGACTAAGAAACTTCAAGACTGCACCCTGACTGCCCACTGCCCACTGTCAAACTGTCGAACTGAAACATTATTTCACGAAAACCTGCTTCGTGCCCCGCATCCCATCCGCTGCCAATACCTCCACATAATACATCCCTGTTGGAAGTCCTTTGGTGGAAAATTGCAGGCTGCCTTCGCCCTTCTCATATTGGAGCAATTGCCCGACTTCGTTATACACCTCCATCTCGAATTTGCCCGGCACCTCCACCGTCAGGCCGCCCGCCGTTGGGTTGGGATAGACCTTGAAGAAAGCCGTTTCGTCCGCATTGCTTTCCGCGCTGGAAAGGCTGCTGAGTGAAATGTGCCAAACCTCGCTCGATACCTGCTGCCCGTTCACCATGCCGCCAGCGATAACCACCTCGTTTTCATTGATTTGCGCAGCGCCCCGGAAGTCCATCACGGCGGGCATTTTACCAGTTGTTTGATAAAAATTGCCGCCCATAGGGTCGTACAGCGTGGTGCGGTCGAGTGGGGTGACGCCGCCGCTGCCGTTGTAGGCCATTCCGTTGTAGTTGTAGGTCACGTCAGAGCCGCCGAGCCAAATGGCCCGGTTGGCGAGGGTGGCGGCAGCCATTCGGTATCCTTTTGCCGAAGGCTCGTCCCAGCCCGTCCAGGTGATGTCGAGCGGGTTCTGTGGGTTGATGACGCCCTTGCGAAAGAAGCTCGTGGGCGGGAAATTGCTGCCCGTCCGTGCGCCGCCCGCATAGAAAATCGTGTCGCTAATGATGACGCCGTTCGCCCCGAACACCTTGAAATCCGTGTTGTTCGGCACGGGCGTTCCAGCCGCCCATGTATTGCTCAATGGATTAAAAACCTGCACGTTGGGCATGTTCGTCGTGTTGCTCCAGCCTGTCACGACATACAGCAGGCTGTCCCGCCAAACGGCTTGCACCTGGTCGTCAATGGCCACGGGCAGCGGGGCGGCGTCTGGCAGCCAAGCATTGGCCACGGGGTCGAAAACATGGACTCGGTTGCTGCTGGCCTCGGTGCCATTCTGTGCCACATGGTAGCCGCCCACCACATAGATTTTCCCTTTCAGGAAACTGGCGGAGGCTGCGATTTTACTGCCTTCGGGATCCGGCACGGGTGGCAGTGCCGACCATGCGTTGGCCGCCACGTCATAGCGCCACGCCTTCAGGTGGATGCCCGACCAAAGTTTCGTGGAGTCAATGCCGCAAAAGGAATAGACGTAGGTTTTGCCATCGGCAACGGCTGCGCAAACGGCGTTGTTGGAGACGGCCTCCGGCATGGGCACCAAGGCCGTGTACTGGGAAAATGAGGTGCTTGCCCAAAGGTAAAAGGGCAGCAGCACAGTCAGTGCTTTGTTCATCGTAAATTTTGGGTGGAGGGAAAGAGGGAAAAACTGCCGTGTCGGATGGGTGGAACACGGAATTGTTTTGCAAAGCTAAAACAATAATTCAATAAGCCAAATGAGTGGATGTGGCTTATTGTCGGGAATGCTTTAATAATGGTTCGTGAAGTTTTAAGGTTCTATGGTTTTCGGGATTTGGGGCAAAACCTAACTGTAAATCATTTTTGACAAGGTTGGAAAAGCAACCTATCCTTTCAAAAACGGCTACTGTGCCGCAACCTTAGAACCCGAAAACCCGAAAACTTCACGAACCATTGTTTAAGCATGACTGATTAATTTCACCCATGCCCATGCCTTTAATTCATTGACAATGTCCATGAAACAGGGCTATTTCGCAGCATCAATCTTGGTAAATAACCTTTAAACATTTTGCCATGAAAAAATTGCTCTTCTTCGCATTTGTCCTTGCTGCCTTTATGGCCTGCAACAAGGACGACGACTCCGATATTAAAACCGTACAACTCGACAAGGCCTTTAACCTTGCACTGAACGAAACCGCCGAACTGGAAACGGATGGCACCCGCATCACCTTCCTTGGCATTGCGGAGGACAGCCGCTGCCCGTCTGGCGTCAACTGCGTATGGGAAGGCGAGGCCATAGTTCAACTGCTGGTTGAAAAAGAAGACGACGCCATTTCCGAAACGCTGACCACCAATCCTCGTGAAGGCCAATTGCTATCGGACAGGTTCACGGCATACAACCACGGTATCAGGCTGCTGCAAGTGATGCCCTACCCCGAAGCTGGCATTCCGATGGAGGAAGAAGATTATGTGATCAGGCTCATCATTAGCGAGCATTTCGAGGGCGACAATAAGTGAACAATTTCCGTAGCTAATTATGAGGGAGTTGGAGGAGAGAGAAAGAATGAAATTTTTTCTCTCTCCTCCAATGTTTTGGGGATTATTTTGGAAAAATTGAAAAATTCCCCCCCCCCCCAAAAAAAACACTCCTTGCTAATTCTACTTTGTTACTTTAGAAAGTATTCCGAAGGAACGCTTCAAAGTTTAGAAACACGTCTCGGAACACGTCGCTTTTGTTCCCACAGTGCGGGACAGGCTATTCCGAAGGAACCCCGTCCACGTCGTGAGGGAGGTCATACATGGCTGCCCTCACGACATGGACAGATCTTTTCACAGCCTGTCCCGATTTTTCGGGAATGACAAAAGCGACGTGTTCCGAGACGTTGACGGCCTTCTTTCAGGTCTTGAATTTGGAATTCGCTAAAATAACAAAGTAGAAGGGTTTTCTTATAAAAACTGCGCTCGGTTAATTTGTCGCTTTTGTCATCGCCGAAGGCGACCTGCGACGTCATGCGGGACTGCCCTCGTGATGTCGCAGGTCGCCTTCGGCGATGACAAAAGCGACTTAACAGGACAAAGTATAGGTTTACAATTTTTATAAGAAAGCCCTTAACTAAGTAGTGACAAAAAAGAAAGCCGTACAGTGGGGGGACTGCCCGGCCTTCTTTTCTTACAGCTCATCATGCAGCGGCGGGTAGCGCCAGCAGCGGGACTTTTACTTTGCCAGCCACCTGTTTGGTGATGCTGCGGTCGAATATCCGCTCGAAGAAGCCCCGCTCATGTACGAACATTACCAAGGCGGTTTCCTTCATGCCCTCGCTGTAGTTGACGAGGTCTTGGTACAACGGCGTTTCGGGCGGCGACTTGACCACCCTGAACGGGAATGGGGTTTCGGGTTTGGCGGTGGCCAGGCCGGGGAGCGAGGTCAGGTAGAGCAGCTCCGTTCCTGCATCGAGCCATTTTGACCAATGGGTGAGCACCTTGTTCGAGGAGGGCACCTGCTCTGGCGTCACGCATACTTTCAGCTTATGCAGCGGTGCGGCTTTCCAGTCGGGCGGTATGGCCAGTACGGGCAGTTTGGCTTCGCCAATGAGCTTAGCTGTGCTGCTGCCAAATAGCCGGTCGGCCAGCCCGTTCATGCCGGTGGTCGCCATGACGACGAGCTTCGCCTTTGCGGCCTTGAACCTTTTTTGCAAGGCATCCAGAAAATCGCTCGCATAAATCACTTTTACCCGCCAGCGAACCAGCGGGCTGATGCCCAACGCCTTTATTCGTGCTTGTACCAGGTCTTTGAGCTTGTCCTCCTCCGTCAAATGGTCTTCCAAGATGCGCTTACGGATGGCGGAATATTCGGCTGCGGGCGTCATTTCCACCACATGCAGCAGCTCCACTTCGTCGTCGTGCAGTTGGGCCAGCAATAGTGCTTGGTCGAGTGCCCGTTCGGCAGGGGCTGAAAAGTCGGTTGGAACAATAATCCTTGCCATAATATTGCGTTTTAATGGTCGTTGCTGGTATGATGCAACCTTGTGCTTCAAATAGTCATTGGTCATTAATCGCCATCAGTCATTGCTGCAATTCGTTGACTTTCAATCAACTGTACGAATGACGAATAACTCCCGCCGACTTATCATCCAGTAACTCAGTACAAAAGAGCAGTTAATTGGCACGTTTCCCGCTATTTATTGTCAATGATTAAAATGATTTAAATCATAATAAAAACATCCCGAACCAACGCTTAGTAACGTTTAAAAAACAACTTCCGAATGTTGTCGGCCAACGTTTACTAAACTTTCAAAGTTTAGTAAACGTAGCTTCGGAATTTATTCTTTGAATATTACTTATGGCCTTTTATGGTTGGTCAATTTAACTGATTTTACTCACCCTGTCATTATGACGTAACTCAGTACTTCATGTTTGCGTTTTGGGCATTTTTGCTATGTTAAAAATCATTTTTCAATTAAATCCAACTACTTAGCAGGGGGTTTAATTAGGGGGAAATTGAGAGTTTTCCCCTAATTAAACCGAATGCGTAATTAGTTATATTAAAACATACAGCCATGACACTGCAAGATGAACTGCTGGACATCGGCAAAGAGCGCCTCACCCAAATGAAAGTGCTGCTGGACGAAATGCAAGTCCAGATGGCATTGGGCAAGGCGGAAGCCAAGGACGTATTCGACAGGGAGCGCAAGAACTTCCTGCAATTCATGTCCGAAGAGAAAAACATGCTGCGCCGCACGGGCGAAGCCGCCACCAAGCACCGGGATGTATTGATGGAAAAATTCAATGCGCTGGATGCCCGCTTGGCGAAGGAACCCGCCGAGAACAAGCGCCAGTACGACGTGCACAAACGGGAGACCCTCCATGCTATCTACAACCTCGAACTGGCCATGAAAGAGGCCTATGGCGACGTGGGCATGGCACTGCAAGTCAAGCTCAATGCCTTTCGTGGCAAGCTGGACGACTTCCGCATCAAACTGGCACTCGGCGAGTTTGAGGAAGAGGGCATGTTGGAAGCCATGAAGCCAGAATTAGTTAATGCCATCACCGACATCCGGGAGCGCCTGAAAAAAGAGGTCGGGGCAAGTGAAAAAATTGATTCTTTCGCCAACGAGATTTCGACCTCGTTCGACCATATGAAGAAGGCGTTTACCAACTTGCTATCATAACCTTGATGCTAGATACTGGATACTAGATGCTGGATGCTGGATACTGGATGGTCGCTACCCCCTATCCAGTATCCAGCATCCAGTATCCACAGCATCCAGCATCAAGCATCCACAAAACCCACCTCTCATGTCGGCCACCACCTCACATAAGCCCACCCTTATCGGGCGGTATGAAAAGGTCATTGGCGTATTGGTAAAGTACGGCTTTGCGGATGTGGCCATGCACCCGCCCTTCAACCGCTTCGTGCCCAAATGGAAGCGGCTCATACCCAAGCACGACGGCATGCCCGTGACCGAGTTCACCCGCTACGAGCGGATGCGCATGGTATGCGAGGAACTCGGCACCACCTTCATCAAGTTTGCCCAGATAGCCAGCAACCGCCCCGACGTACTGCCGGAGGAACTGGTGGAGGAACTACAGAAGTTTCAAGACCACGCCCTACCCGTGCCAGTTGAGGACATCAGGGCCACGCTGGAGCAGGAACTGGGAGATAAGTTGACCAAGGCATTTGAAAGCATTGACTACCAGCCCATTGCGTCAGCATCCATGGCGCAGGTACACCGTGCGAGGCTGGTGGGCGGGCAGGAGGTGGTGCTGAAGGTGCAGCGGCCCGGCATCGGCGACACGGTGGAATTGGACATCCAAATCCTGAAAAGCCTCGCCCGGTTCGTGGAAGACCGCTTCGACAAGTTTGATGCTTACCAGCCGGTGGAATTGGTGAAGATGTTCGAGGCGAGCATTCACAAGGAACTCGATTTCACCTTGGAGGCTGGCAATGTCCGGCGCTTCGAGGAGCAGTTTCGGGGCAACCCCGACATCTATGTGCCGACCGTCTATACAGAGCTTTGTACAGAGAAGGTGCTTTGCATGGAATATATACAAGGCATCAAATGCACCGACCTGAAGGCGCTTGAACGAATCGGCATGACTGGGCCAGAATTGGCGCTGAAGGGCATCAACCTCTACTTCGAGCAGGTGTTCGACCACGGCTTTTTCCATGCCGACCCGCACCCGGGCAATATCTTCGTGCTGCCCGATCAGCGGGTCTGCTTCATTGATTACGGCATGATGGGCACGGTGATGGAACCAGACCGGGAAATGCTCGCCGACCTGCTGCTCGCCGTCCATGACCAAGATACGGAAGGATTAAAAGCCTCGCTGCTACAATTCAGTTGGGACGAAGAGAAGATTGACCAAAAAAGCCTCGAATACGACATCGGCGAGTTTTTCCAGAACTACACCAATATTGGCCTTGCCGACATTGACAGCAACGAGGTGATGGCTGCCCTCAACTCGCTTTTTTTCGATTATAAGATAAGGGTGCCCTCCAACCTGCTGCTGCTGCTCAAGGCGCTCGTCATCATCGAGGGCGTGGGCCTCATGCTCGACCCCAAGTACAATATCATCGAGAACATCCATCCGTATGTTTCGAGGCTGTTGCGGCGAAAGTACAGCCCCGCCAAGCTCACCAAGCGCATGGCACGCACCTTGGGCGAACTCTCCAAGCTCGCCACCTCGTTCCCGGAGGACATGGAGGAGGTCATTGAAAAAATAAAGCGGGGCAAACTGCACATTGAGTTCGAGCACCGGGGCCTTGAGCCGCTCGACTCGGCGCTGGATGTGGCCTCCAAGCGCATTTCCTTTGGCCTCGTGCTGGGGGCGCTCATACTCGGCTCGTCATTGTTGGTCATAGCGGATGTGCCGCCGCATTATAAGAACATCCCTATGGTGGGTGTCATCGGCTTTGTAGTGGCTGGGTTGTTCGGGCTGCGCTGGATGGCCTCTATTTGGCGGCAGGGGAAGTTTTAGGGTTTAAAAGCCCTTTTCAGGCAACAGGCTGGTGATGAACTCCCAAGTATCCTCCAAGGGCAGGATTTCGATGTCGTAGGATTGGTCGGTGATGTCAATGGGGGAGGAGGACAGGTCGGCCAATAGGTTTTTACATTTCGTGATAGTCTGTTTTCGCCTGAAGTTTTCTTTCTCCATCACCACGATCATCTGGATGAAACAGGCGCTTCGGAAATTGTTATCCCGGTCGAGGTAGCGTAACTTGTACTTACTGAGGGCTTCTACCTTGTCCATTACTATATCGTATTTCTTTTCGAGCAAGGCAATGGCTATTTGCACCACGATGATGGGCACGTTCATGCCCCGCTTGTCCTTGGAGAATTCGGGCACTTCGTTGAGGAATTTGGATACTTTGAAGGGTTTTATGGCCGAGGAGCTTGCCTTTACCTGTCCAGCCCCCTTCAAGAACCAGAGCCATGCCTCGAAGATCTTCCAGGTTTCCTGCCAGTGCTTGGGTATTTTTGCAAAGCCCTTGTGGCTGGTGGCTTTTTGAAAAACCTCCCACGCCTCGTCGTAGCGGCGGGTATGGAGAGCAAGCGTCATGTTGAGTTCGAGGGTCTTGAACCAGCTTTGGCGGCCTACTTCTTGGATTTTTAGGCATCGCTCTATGCCGGCTTTGGCTTCATCATAACGCTTGAGGTGGGTACAACTGGCTATTAGTTGGAAGGAGATGCCTGAAATGGCTGAAACATCCATGATTGGCAAAGCTTCAAGCTTGGCAAGTGCCTCTTGGCAAAGGGCTATGGTCGTATTATAATCGTTTTCGCTCATAGACTTTGATATCCTTAATAGATAGCCCTTATGGATCAACTTCCTGGAAGTCATATCAGAATCCATGTCATCCATCTCTTTCACGTACTTTTCAGCTATGGGGACAATGAATTTTTTCGTGGATTTGTCCCTAACGTAGTACGATACTATATCCCAAAGTCGTGCTTCTATGGTAATCTCTTTGGCATAGAGTTTATTTAATTGCATCAATTTTTCATTGAAATAACTGAACTTGGTTCTATCCCCAAATGCTTGAACGTGGTAAAACGCCAATTTGCTACACAAATTGATGCTTAAATAGGTGAAATCGTACATCATTGTTGTATGCAATAATTTCTCAGCTAATCGAGCTGATGATTGCGCCCCCCCCCTCTCATTGCAAGGATTTCGATGGCAATTACTTCCTTAGTGCATTGAAAATAAGTTTGTTGGATATCGGAGTATTTATTTGCCTTGGTATCAATGAAGAACAGTGTATTGATAAGCCTGTCCTTTAGTGTGTGCTTCAGTTTATGATAAGCCCCTTTGTTATCTCCCTCTCCATACAACAAGGCAAACGCTGCTTCGTCAGAATCCACTTCGCCAGTACGGATGGCATCGTACAGCCTCTGCAACTTTGTGCCCTTATCCTTAAGGTTTCCAATGACTTCTATTTTCTTGACTTTGTTGGCAGTGACGATTTCTGCCAATTCCTTTAGGTGTTGCATGAGTGTTGTTTTTGCGTAGCGGTTTGATAGTGCTTTGAGCTTTCGTAGGCAAACAAAAAATGCCTATTCCCGAGAGCTTCATGTACAGCTATTTTTGATTAATCCGGCGTGAATGTAGTAATCCTTGTCCATTTATCCAAGTTGTACCTACATGGAAGGGGAATAGGGGTGATTTTTGAAGAATTCCCTCAATAGCACCCCAAAAATGCGAGAGGTCTCATCTCCCACGTACTTACAGGTAGTTACATCAAAACTACGGCTCCCGCAGGTTGCGCTCCCGATTGTTGTCCGGGATTCGCAGATGAAAATCCTAGCTTTTCTGAAGGAAAAATCAGCGTAAATCCGTAAAATCTGCGGGAGACCCAATAATTTTCGAAGATAATTCCTGTGAACCCGACCTATGAAACAACCTCTTGAGGTGCCGCCACGTGTGCTGCTTTGTGTCGTATGCCTTGCAGTCCTTGCCGCTCTCGTCCTGGAAGGTGCTGCCCTTGGGGAAGTCGAGGTGGATGTGAAGTTCCTTGGATTTGTCAGCACCCTCCATGAACTCTATCTTTTCAATGAACCATGGTTGTATATTGCCTAATGCAATCTCGAATAGTTGTTTGCTGTTCATGACTTTTTTAAGGCGAATTTAGAAATCATGAACTATACTACCCACACGAAATCACGAAGAACCAAGAATTAATTAGTGTCTGTCCATTTAGTCAGCAATGTTAGAACGCATCCTCTTAATCTGGACATTTTTGGCATAATTTCTTAGCGTATCATTGCGCTTGCTGCAGATTTCGACTGTTTTTTCCT
>JALHQW010000097.1 GCA_022841745.1 Saprospiraceae bacterium
AAAGGCAGAGACAGTAATTGGCTCTGATAGGAGGGTTATTCCCTTATCCGAGCAAATACCTCATCACTGCTATATCTTTCATTTTTCAAAGCTATCTGGCTTGCAATAGGTCAGTTAATAACTAACAAGCAATCTTTATGGAAATTGCAATAACGGTATTTACCTTGAACACAACCTACAATGGAACACCCACTATCGCAATTACACCATTGATTAGGGTGTACTGGATGGAACAGGTTGCAGTTATGAGTAATGGTCTAGCTGAGTGGGTGCTTGGCTATGTTGTGCATGGCTTTACTGTCAACAGGTACAATCCATTGCCTATCATGTTGCTCCGACGCATGAATGACACATTGTTGCTGTAAGGTGGCACACAGCCCCCTACGGTAGATGGACACTGGGGGCTGTTGTGTTTTGTAGGTTCATTAGTGTGGATGGATGGCATTCTACTGTATATTTGTCGGCGATGGGCGGTTTTGCAATATTGCTACCCCATTGTTTTTTGCTTTTGGTAATTTCGCTGTCAAGGCAATGGGCAATTGGAGTAATACACCATTTAAGACCTTCACAATACTACATGAGCATCTCACTCAAAATAATAGTTGCAATCAAAACCTCCTTTTTTGCCAGGGTGGTGATTACCTGCCTGTACCTGGTTTCTTCATTTGGCTTTTCAACGGCACAAACCATCATCACCTGTGATAGCACTACAAGTGCCTTTGGGTACCCAGCGACAAGCCTGAGTTATATTGATATTGATTCTTGTGGAGCTAGTTACTTTATTCCACGTATCAACGCACTTCGTTTTCCTTATGATATAAGCGTGATAAAAAACGCCTCAAGTCAAAATAAAAAATTTTATGGATTTGGCAATATTTGGGACCCAAACTTTCCAGCATTAAACACTGATAATTTATTTTCTTTGTATGGAAGTGACGGATTCATTGGGCCTGACATTACGAATCAGTTTTTAGATACAATTGTCCGTGGCCTTACTTGCGATGAGACCAATAGTACATTTGCCGCAGGTAAGGGTATTGTTAAATATGATTATGGCATCTTAGGGGACTACGGCGAAACCTACCTCGGCGACCTCCCCCCCGGCCAGCAGTGCCTCGGCGACATCACCTACCGCCGGGGCAGGTTCTACATGACCGCCATCGGCAACAAATTGGTAGAGGTGAACATGAAGAACCCCTCCCTTAGCCAGGTCATCTATGAGTTCCCGCCCGGCACCCTGCCCATCCATGCCCTCACCACTGTGCAGTTGGGCTGCGACAGCGTGGTGACCTATGCCATCGGCAGGGAATATACCTATTCTAAGATATACGAACTGGACTTCGACGACTGGAGCCTCACCGAGGTCTGCGAAGTGCCGAGGGTGGTGACCGGGGCCGGCAACGAAACCGAATGCGCCCTCCCCCCCTGCTCCCTCTTCGTTGACCTCGACCACGACAACAGCTCCATCGCCTTCTGGGGGAACTACTGTGCCAACCCCTTCTGCCAAGGCCCCGTCGCCGTCGCAGATACCGATGTGGTCATCCTCAGCATGGCCAATACCTTGGACTCGCTGGAACTCGTGCTCTCCGGCAGCTTGGACGGCACTGCGGAGTTCTTGGAGACGGGCATTGCCAACGGTAACCTGACCGTGCTGGGCAATGGCAGCGGCGGCATCAAATTTTTGAACAACGGCCCGGCCACCCTCGCCGATTTCGAGGCGGCCTTGAAATCCGTGCTGTACCAGAACACGGCCAGTTCCCCGGCCTTCGGCATGAGGCAGGTCAAGGTCACGGGCTGGTCGGAAGGGGAGGCCAGCATCCTCTCCACCGCCGATTTGCCGCTAAGCATTGATGTATTAAAGACCACGGCCAACGCCATCCTACCCAGTTGCCACGGCGAGGCCAACGGCAGCCTGTTGGCACAGACCACGGCGGGCACCGCCCCATACACCTATCAGTGGCAGGCCGGGGGCATGGACAGCCTGCTCACGGGCCTTGCCGCAGGCACCTACCACGTCACCGTGTCCGATGCCGGGGGCTGTGTGGAGCGGGACAGCTTCACCCTGGGGGAAGCGCCCCTGCTCACCGCTAGTATCGAATATTTCGGGCTGCCCGCCATCTGCCACCAGTCTGCCGTGCTGACCGCCGTTCCGGTCGGAGGGACGCAACCCTACACTTTCAACTGGGGCAACGGGGCCACCACCACCTACAACACCGACCTCGGCGCTGGCGACTACCCGCTCACCGTCACGGACGCCAACGGCTGCACGGCAACAACTTCTTACACCATTGCAGCAGGGCAACCTGTGAGCGTCCTACAACAGGCCGCAATCTGTGAGGGGCAGACCTTGGTATGGCAAGGGCAGGTGCTGTCAGCGGACACCACGGCATGCCTTTCCTACACCCTGCCCAACGGCTGCGACTCTTCCGTTTGCTTGGTGCTCACGGTGAACCCATTGCCGCAGCCACAAATCACGGTGGACGGGACACTTTGCAACGGCAATGAGGCCGAACTATCGGTGGGCAGCGGCTTTGAATTGGTGGAATGGTCAACGGGCGCTGTGGGGCCAAGCATCAACGTGGGCGTTGAAGGGAGCTATGTTGCTACCGTCACCAACAGCTTTGGCTGCTCGGCGAGCACCAGCGCCGTCATTGCGCCCGCACTCGCATTCAACCTGGTGGTGGCCGACCCCAGTTGCTTTGGCCGCTCGGATGGTGGCATCTTTATTGACCCCATGAGCGGCACACCGCCCTACCAATTTTCGCTCAACGGCACCGACTTCACGGCTGATGGCATTTTTGAGAACCTTCCCGCTGGCGATTACCTGCCCTCGCTGAAAGATGCCACGGGCTGCGAACTGGGTAACCAAGTGGAATTGACGGAGCCGCCGCCGCTGTCCATCAATGCCGGGTCGGATGCCTCCATCTTGGTCGGCGAGTCCATCGAACTGAACGCAACGGCAAGCCCGTCCAACCTATCCGTGACCTGGCAGCCGACCGATTTTCTCGACTGCACTGTCTGTGCCTCGCCCACTGCCACACCGCCTTATTCCATTGAATACACGGCCACGGTCTCGTTCGGCAACGGATGCGTGGCGAGCGACACGGTGTCCGTCACGGTCGAGGAATCTGGTGCTTATTATGTCCCAACGGCCTTTTCGCCCAACGAGGACGGCATCAACGATTGGTTCACGGTGTTCGGCGGCAGGTCGGTCGCCCGCATCGTTTCGATGGATATCTATGACCGCAAGGGCGGTCTGGCGTTTTCGGTAGTGGACGTGCCCGCCAACCAGGAGGAAAAGGGCTGGAACGGCAGGATAGGGGAAGAGGAAGCCCAGTCTGGCGTTTTCACCTATAAACTGCTGCTGGAATTCATTAGCGGGAAGGTGGAGACGGTGACGGGGACGGTGTTGTTGTTGCGTTGAGTGGGAGGCGTTTGGGAGGTTGATTTGAGTTAATTGTTTGAAGTCATCACGATATTTTGTCATGGCGGTAAGCCAACTGCAACGTCGTGTGTGCTATCCCGTTGTAATACACCCTCGTGGCGTTGCGGTTTGCCTTTGGCAATGACAAAAGGGGCTTACCCTCGTGGCGTTGCGGTTTGCCATCGGCAATGACAAAAGGGGCTTACCCCCGTGATGTTGCGGTTTGCCATCGGCAATGACAAAAGGGGACTTGCCCTCGTGGCGTTGCGGTTTGCCTTCGGCAATGACAAAGGGGACTTGCCCTCGTGGCGTTGCGGTTTGCCTTTGGCAATGACAAAAGGGGCTTACCCTCGTGGCGTTGCGGTTTGCCATCGGCAATGACAAAAGGGGCTTACCCTCGTGGCGTTGCGGTTTGCCTTTGGCAATGACAAAAGGGGCTTACCCTCGTGGCGTTGCGGTTTGCCATCGGCAATGACAAAAGGGGCTTACCCTCGTGGCGTTGCGGTTTGCCATCGGCAATGACAAAAGGGGCTTACCCCCGTGGCGTTGCGGTTTGCCTTTGGCAATGACAAAAGGGGTGCTTGCCCTCGTGGCGTTGCGGTTTGCCTTCGGCAATGACAAAGGGGACTTGCCCTCGTGGCGTTGCGGTTTGCCTTTGGCAATGACAAAAGGGGCTTACCCTCGTGGCGTTGCGGTTTGCCATCGGCAATGACAAAAGGGGGATGCCACCTTTGCCAAGGCAAAAGAAAACACAATCAAAAAAATTCAAATTCAAAACCATTTACATACTTCTGATTCAAAACCATTTAAACATTTAATTATTTTTATATTCAAAAATTACCCCCTTTCTTACCCTCCTTCCACAATTTACGGGCAATGTTTTTGCATAATATGTTGAATCAAGAAAAAATCACAAAAGGCTTTATCGAGAAAAGGCTCATTGCAAAGAAGACTGCAACCTATTAGATTCCATTCCTCGTTTCCTACACTTCCATTGAATTCAAAAATAAGGCTTTCCGACGAGTTGAAAATGGCTCGATCAATTTGATATTTTGTCAAATGTCCCGCTGCTGATACTCGTCGCATGTATTGATTTTTTAGTAGTAAATCGAATCAAGATTTGATTTATGGGGTTACACAATTGATTGAATTTCAAGGTGTTGCCTTACCTAAATCGTGAATCGCAAGTCGTAAATCTACACACTCCAATTCTTTAACTTAAATCCAATCCCATGGTGAATCCGGCTGTTACTCCGGCATTCAGGAGGCGACTTTTTGCTTGGTTGTTAGCTTCCTGCACATTCAGTATTTTCGCTTATGCGCAGCCTACGCCGGTCATTACTGGCGAGCAGGCAGTATGCCAAGGCGATGCTTATTTCTACGCCACTACTTACACAGCAGGCCATACTTGGGCCTGGACGGTCACGCCCGGCGGTATCATCCTCAACAATTTCGGGAACTATATCGAGGTGCGCTGGAACGGCCCGCAGAACAGCAACCAAACCGTTTCGGTTGTTGAAACGAATGGTGGCGGACAATCCGGCGCTGATTCCCATCCTGTTGGTATCATCAAATCTATCCTTACCTGCGACAATGTCGTTCATATTTCCATTGACCAAGACGGGGTTTCGCATGTCCTTCCAGATAACCTGTTGGAAGGTTCCTACAATACTTATGATGGTTTTAGGGTAGAAATAACGGATGCCAACGGCTTCCCGCACGGTGATTCCATTACTTGCAATGAAATAGGGAAAACGCTGACTGGAAAGGTCATGGACGACTGCTCCGGCAATTCCTGCTGGTCCATCATCAAGGTGGAGGACAAGCTGGTTCCGGTATTTAGTTGCCCTGTAGCGCCTATCGAAATCGCCTGCGATGCCATCATTGATTCAATACCTGCACCGCTCGTTTTCGACAACTGCGATGATTCGCTTACGTTGACGTTACTTGCCTATTCCGTCAACAACAGCAACCTTTGCAATGGCGTTTGGATTACCCGCACCTGGCAGGCCGAGGACGACCACTACAATAAAGCCACCTGTGTGCAGACCCTCCGCATCAGCCCCAACGGGCCGGTTGATTTCCCAAAGGACAAGAACTGGTCCTGCACCCAATACAATCAATATCCATCCATTACCGACCCCACCCCGATGACAGATAGCCTGCACACAACGGGTTCTGGCGTGGCGACTGGGGTAGGAGGCCCATATTGCCAGTACAATGTGCTGCGCAATGACGATACGCTACAAGTCTGCGGCAATTCCTTCAAGATCATTCGCACTTGGGTGGTCGTCAACTGGTGTACAGGTTTGGTCATCACGACCGACTTCGAGGGCGACGACAGCGAGCAAATCATTGCCGTGATGGACAACAACAAGCCCATCGTCACGGTGCCGCCCATCACCCTGAACGCCAACTTGCAAGGCGTTCATCCTTACCCTTGTACTTCCACCGACTTTTTGCCAGCGCCTGTGGTCTTTGATTCCTGCAACGATTACACCGTGAAGATTTTCACCACTGTTGGCGAAACGGTCTATGTAAATGGCGTGGACGGCAAGCAAGGCGGCCATGTGCCATATCCCGGCTTGAAGATTGGCCTACAGCCCATTACTTACGAAGTGAGGGACGCCTGCGGCAATACGACGAAAATAGACGTGGTGGCAAGGGTGACCGACCTGACGGCCCCTGTTAATATCTGCATCGAGTTTTTGGACGTGAACTTGGAGGCCGATGGTTATACAGAGGTCCATGCGGATGCCTTCGACCTTGCCAGTCACGACAACTGCTGCATTGACCGAAGGCTCATCAAAAGATTGGGCGCACCGGACTCGCATTTTGCTCCTACTATAGAATTCTCTTGCGACGATGTGCCGGAAGTCATGGTCGTGGTGCGCATTTACGATTGCTTCGACAACTACAACGAGTGCATGGTGACGGCTTATGTGAACGACAAAGTTTCACCGATTTGCCTTGCTCCGCAAATGAAGGTGCTCCCCTGCACCGACCTGCCTGCCGACATTACACAAGCTTGGTTGGACGGCTTCGGCGATGCGGCCTACTATGACAATTGCGAAGCCACCTTGGTCGAGTTGCCTTTCCAGGAGAATATCAACGCCTGTGGCGAAGGTCATATTCTGCGCAGTTGGCGGGCGGTGGACAATTCAGGGAACATCTCCGGAACATGTGTCCAATACCTCTACACCACGCCTGCTTCGGATTGGATCATCAAGTTCCCCGCAGACTTCTATGGCTCCTGTGACGAGCTAGTGGACGCAGATTCAATTGAAATCGTCAATTTCGGCTGCGATTTGTTCGCCACCACCTACGAAGACCAGTACTTTGCACTAACGCTCGGTGATAGTGCTTGCTACAAAATCGTGCGCACTTGGAAGGTCATCAATTGGTGCAATTATAGTCCAGGCACCGTCCACAAGGTCATCTCGCACCAACCGGCAGGCGTATGGATTGACGAAGAAGACTACAATAATTTCAGCGCCTATACCTACCAGCAAATTATCAAGATTCACGATGATACGCCGCCCGTCTTGAGTTATCCTTTTGCCAACGAGTTTTGCACAGAGGATAATGACTGTGCTACGGGTGATGTGTTTTTGCCTATCCAAATTGAAGGTGTATGCACCAATAATTTCGAAATCGTTTTCCATATTGACCTGGATAGCGACCTCGACTACGACCTGCAAGGCACCGGATTTTTTGAGGGCGTGCTGCCTATCGGCAACCACCGAATCCTGTACTTAGTGGAAGATGGCTGCAATAACCAAAGCCAAATTCATGTGAACTTTAAAGTGAAGGACTGCAAAAAGCCCACACCAGCCTGCAAAAATGGACTCATCGTGGAGCTGATGCAAACGGCAATGCTCGATGTTTGCGCAAGTTCGCTCAACGACTATAGCTACGACAACTGCCCTGGCCCGCTCAAGTTTTCATTCACCAGCAATGTACTCGACACTTGCTTGCGTTTCAACTGCCTTGACCTTGGCGTGAACCCTGTTAATGTATGGGTGACGGATGCCGCCGGCAATCAAGATTTTTGCGAAACCTTCGTCATAGTGCAGGATAATATGTTCTCCTGCGGCAATGGCCAGCCCATCATTGGCAATATATCTACACCAGATTTTGATGCCTTGGAGAACGTGGAAGTCAGGTTGAACAACAACAGCATTTTTCAGAATGAATCAACCGATGCCGATGGCCAATATGTTTTTGGTGGCCTTACCCTTGGCGACGACTACACGATTACCCCCCACAAGGACGATGACCCGATGAATGGCGTCAGCACGTTCGACCTTGTGTTGATTTCAAAGCATATACTTGGTTCGACGCCACTGGGATCGCCCTACAAGATCCTTGCTGCCGATGCCAACAACTCCAAGACGGTAACGACCTTCGACCTCGTTGAAATACGCAAGCTGATATTGCATATGAACGACGAATTCCCGAACAATACCTCTTGGCGCTTTGTGGATGCGGGCTACCAGTTCCCCAACCCAGTCAATCCATGGGTGGAGGTATTCCCTGAAATTGTCAACATCAACGACATGCCAGGAGCCATGAACGATGTGGATTTCGTGGCCGTGAAGATTGGCGACGTGAACGAAAGCGCCAGCGGATTTGCGGGCGGTAGTGACACAGGCGAGCGCAGCAGCGGCACCCTGATCTTTGAGATGGACAACAAGTCTTACCAGCCCGGCGATGCAGTGACGGCCATTTTCAAGGCCACCGAGTTCGTCAATGTCTATGGTTTCCAATTCACGATTGACTACGACCAGGCCCTGCTGGAATTCAAGGAAGTCGTGCCAACCAGCTATACCAGCCTCGGCAATTTCGGTACGACCATGACCGATCAAGGCGCTGTCACCACCAGTTGGGAAACCAACCCCGTTGTGACCTTGGACAACGGTACGGAAGTCATCAAACTGAATTTTGTGGCAAAAGCAGCAGGCACTTTGTCAGAAGCACTTGGCATCAGCTCACGTTTCACGGTTGCGGAGGCCTACGTTGGCGAGCCAATCGAAGTTTTTGAAGTTGCCTTGCAATTCAACAACGGTAGCTCCTCAGCGGCCAATGACGGTATCGGTCAAGGCTACCAGCTCTACCAGAACGTGCCCAACCCGTTCAACAAGCGCACGGCCATTGCCTTCTCTTTGCCGACCAACACCGAGGCAGTACTCACGGTATATGATGCCCTTGGCAAAGTGGTGACGACCATCAGTGGCCACTACGCCGCTGGTTATAACGAAATAGAACTCGACCGCAATAACCTCCCCTGCGAGGGCCTGCTTTACTACCGCCTCGAATCAGGTAGTTTTACTGCTACCCGTTCGATGACAGTGGTGAGGTGATTCGTGATTGGTGACTGGTGGCTCGTGATTTGGCCGCTCCTAGTCACCAATCACCAATCACACCCCATCCAACCCAAGACAGATAGATTTGGAGTAAAATTTGGGCCGCTTCCCTAAAGGGAGCGGTTTCTTTTTTTCCCCACGTAACACGGTCTGCCAGACCGTGCTTCCCCCCACGTAACACGGTCTGCCAGACCGTGCTTCCCCCCACGTAACACGGTCTGCCAGACCGTGCTTCCCCGTTTCCAGAAAGCATGCTATTTTTCCTTTTCTGGCAACAAGGATTAGCAAGCCGTGTTACTGCAAAAATTCGTTTCTTCGCTCAAAATTTACCGCATGAAGAAACGCTCCATTTTGTTGTTTTTGATGAGTTGCTGCGCAACAGCTTACCCGCTCATTGCGCAGCAACAACCAGAAGATAGTTTGCAAACCAATGAACTGGCCCCCGTTACCGTCACTGCCTACCGGGTGGAAATGAGCGACATGGCCACACCGCTGTCCCTCACCCGCATCGGAGAAAAACAACTGCAAACTGGCAACCAGCAGCTTGGCCTAGACGAAGCCTTGATGAACGTGCCCGGCCTTTTTGTGCAGAACGGCACCAACTTCGCACAGGACATCCGGGTGAGCATTCGGGGCTTTGGGGCGAGGTCGGCCTTTGGCATACGAGGCGTGAAAATCCTGGTGGATGGCTTCCCGGAGAGCACTCCCGACGGCACAGCCCAGGTGGACGCCATTGACCCCGGCTCCCTAACCGGCCTGACCGTGATTCGCAGTGGGACGGGTGGCCTTTATGGCAATGCCAGTGGCGGCTCCATCAATTTCAATACGATGAAGTTCAACGACGAGGAATGGGGAGAAGCAGGTGTGACCGTTGGCAGCTATGGCTACCAGAAAAGCCAAATCAAGTTGGGAGGTGGCAAAGCGAACAAGTTCTTGTATTCACTCAACGGTGCATTCACTAGTTTGGACGGATATCGGGACCACAGCGCCATGAAGAACTACCTCGTTAATGGTGGTTTTTTGATTCCGATTGATAGTACAATGACCATTCGGGGCGTGCTCACCTACGTGAACAGCCCCCTAGCCCAAGACCCCGGTGGTTTGAACGAAGAGGATTTGGAGGAAGACCGGCGCATGGCAAACGATAATTTTGAAGATGATGATGTGAGCGAAAAACTTTGGCAATTTCGGGCGGGCATCGCTGTTTCAAAGGACTTCAACAAAAGCCATCGCCTGAAGGCCAGCTTTTTTCAAACCAACCGCAGCTTTGAGAATTTTCTTATCAATGATGCGGTCAAATTGCAAAGGTCATTTACAGGAGGCACCATAAATTATGAGTACCGTACGAAGCCCGGCCGGCTGAACTGGAACCTGAACCTCGGCACCGATCTTGAAAGCCAAGTGGACGACCGAAAAAGGTTTGAAAACGGTGGTGGCAGTTTTGAAGACCAATATGCCTACCTCACCGAGATCTACGCTTCAGCTGGTTTTTACGCCATCCAGAAATTGGATTTTAACGAGCAAGTTCATTTGCTTGCCAGCCTTCGCTATGATCGTATTTTTATAAATATTGATGACAAGTTTCCACTCAACAACAATGCGGATGATTTCAAGGACAATTTCAAGGCACTTAACCCCACGTTGGGATTTTCGGTTACGCCGAGTGTTCATGCGACCATCTTCTTCAACATTGGGCGAAATTTCGAAACCCCGACCCTATTGGAACTCGGCCAAGCTGTAGAATCGGGGCTAAAGCCGCAAAGTACTAAATCTGCCGAGATTGGAATTAGGGTTTTGTCGGAACAGCAAAATTTGAAAGGGGAAGTCTCCTTTTTCAAGATGAACCTAAAGGATGAAATAATTAGGGTAACCAGCAATTCAGGAAACAATCTTTTCAGCAATGTGGGCAATTCGACAAGATTGGGAGCGGAATTTTCCCTGAATGGGCGACTGTCAAAGCACCTGGATGTCTCTATGAACCTGAATTTTTACGATTTTCAATTCGAGGAATACGACACGTATGACCAAAAGAGGATGCCAGGCGTGCCCCGCTCCATGGCTGGATTCACGGCCACTTATTCAAGGGTAAAACGCCTAAAATTGATAATAGGCACCAACTGGGTTGGCAGCATCTATGCCGACTTAGAGAATAGGGAAAAGGTGGATGATTATCTTTTCGGTTATATTCGGGCAGCTTATTTCTTTAAATTTAAAAACAATGAAATGGAATGGAGCGGTGGCATCAACAACTTGTACGAAGACCGCTACAATGCCAATATCCGGATAAATAATAACGCTCCATTTGAACCCGCCCCACTCCGCAATTTTTACACTGGCTTAAAAATCCGTTTCTGAACATGACCAAGCTGTCCATCTTCCTCCTGTTTTTCTGCTTCGCAACAGTCCAACTTACGGCCCAAACGGACAGCCTCGGCCTTTCCGCCCCTACCGAGGACCTGCTCGAAGGCTACTCCCAAGGACAGGATGAAGACGGCAGCTTTGACTACAACGACCTCTTCGACCGGCTGGCGCACCTCCGTCGCCGGCCCCTCGACCTTAACCAGGCCACAGCCAACGACCTTGCCGATTTTCCCTTCCTGACCGATTTGCAGCGCAACGCCCTGCCAGAATACCGAAAGCGGTACGGCAACCTCGTCTCCATCTTCGAGCTGCAAGCCGTGCCCGGCTATGATGTGGCTACCATCAAGCAACTGTTGCCCTTTGTATCGGTCACAGAGCCGGGCCTGCTTGACCAAGGGGCCCCGGCCATTTCTAACAACCGACACCAAGTGCTGCTGCGTTGGTCAAGGCAATTGGAGGAGAAAATGGGGTACCTGATGCCAAACGACACCACACCGAGCCCCTATGCTGGCAGCCCCGACCAGCTTTATTTCCGCTATCGTTTCACAAAAGGAGACCGAATCTCGGCAGGTATCACGGCAGAAAAAGACGCTGGCGAGGCGTTCTTCACGGGCAGCAACAAGAAGGGCTTCGATTTTTACAGTGCGCATCTTTACGTCAAGAACCCCATACGCAGGGTGAAGTCGCTGGCCTTGGGTGACTATTCCGTCACCATGGGGCAAGGCTTGCTGATATACCAGGGCTTTGCGCCAAGGAAGAGCGCACTCACCACCTTGGTGAGCCGGAGCGGTAGGCAGTTGCGGCCCTTCACTTCGGTCAGCGAGTTCGATTTTTTCCGGGGTGCTGCCGCAATATTCGATTTGGGCAAAAAACTGGAACTCCTCGCCTTTGCCTCCACCCGTCAGCGTGACGCCAACCTCGACAACGACGAGGAAACCGACGACCCAGATGCCTTCTTCGCCACCTCGCTCCAGACCAGCGGTCTTCACCGCACCGCCAGCGAACTGGCCGATAGGGGCGCCATCCGCCAGAACTCGGCAGGGGCCACCCTCAAGTACCGGGGCCGACGACTGCAAGTTGGGGCGAATGCCCTCTACGAGCACCTCGACAAGCCACTACAACGCCGACAATCCCTCTACAACCAATTCTATTTCAGTGGCCAGACCCTGCTGAACCTCAGCTTGGACTATGGTTTTACGCTCCGCAATGTCTTCTTCTTCGGGGAGACCGCCCGCAGCCGCAACGGGGCCATTGCCACCGTCAACGGCCTCGTCGCCGCCCTTGACCGCCGGGTGGACGTGGCCATCGTGCTGCGCAATTTCGACCGTGACTACCAATCGCTGGGCGCCAAACCTTTTGCTGAAACCAGCGGCGGCTTCAACGAAAAAGGGGCCTACTTCGGCCTGCAAGCGCAGCCCACTAAGCGCTGGCGCATCAACGCCTACTTCGACCAATGGCGGCACGACTGGCTCCGCTTCGGCGTGGACGCCCCCTCGAACGGCAACGAATGGCTCGGTCGGGTCACTTTTACGCAGAAAAGGAAATTGGAAGCCTACGCCCAATTGCGCAGCGAAAAAAAAGAGGAAAACTACAGCGGCGAACCGACCCAGGTTGACCGCCTGACCTTGCGCCACCAACTGCAAGGCCGCTTGCACCTCGGCCTGAAATTAGGCCCCGCCGTGGAGTGGCGCAGCCGCCTCGATCTCGGCTCCTCTGAATCTTCTGGCACGACGCTCAAAGGCATGGCCATGTTCCAGGAGTTAATCATCCGGCCGCTAAATTCCAATTTCACGGCCAGCACCCGCTTCGCCGTCTTTTCCACCGGCGGCTATGATGTGCGCTTCTACGCCTTCGAGCGGGACGTGCTCAACGACTTCTCCATCCCCGCCTACTACGATCGGGGCAGCCGCTTTTACGCCAACCTCGGCTACCGCCTCAGCCGGCAGCTGCGCTTGGAGTTGCGGTATGCAACGACTTATTCTCCGAATGTGGAACAGGTAGGGACGGGGAACGAAGCGACGGTGGGGAATCGGAGGAGCGAGGTAAAAGTGCAGTTAAGGGGGGAGTTTTAACCCACCTCCGCCTCCTGCATCTTCAACTCAAACTTCCCATCCAAAAACTTAATCTCTAAATTCCTGCGGTATTTGAACCAAGACACGATTTCTTCACCCAAGAACTCCCGCCGCCAGCCGCTGAAGGTCTCGTCGTCGAAGTAGTCCTTGTCGTTCTTCATTTTCTTCAACACGTTGCGGGGCATCACGATGTGGTGGCTGATGCCCTCTTGCAGGCATTTGTAGCGCACGAGTAGGTCGAGCATCTCCATGAGGATGTCCTGCTTGGGGTTATCGCTGTTGTCACGGGGGATACGATTAAGTACGTCCTTCTCTTCCTGTGTGGCTGGGCGCTCGTACATGTCCACGAACTGCTTTCCGAACTTTCCGATGATATTGTCCGGCAGGCGGCGGTCGCCATGCAGCGCCTCCAAGCCCGAATGCACGGCCCTGACGATGGCCCCGATGTACTTGCTGGGGAGCACCATCTCACGGGAGTGGTTGCGACGCTGGGCCTCTTCGGTGCGCCAGAGCATGAGGCGCAGCAGGAACACCTGCTCCCGGCGGCGAAGGCTCTTGATGATATTGCTTTCGAGCACCTCCTTGTAGGGGTCCTGCTCGTAGGTGGCGGGGTCTTCCAGGAGCCTGAACTCGTCGTAGGCCCAGGCGAGGCGGCCCGATTTTTCCAATTGATTAGTGATTTGTCGCCAAAGCTCGTAGAGGTGTACCACGTCGTGCAGGGCGTAGTTGAGCTGCTTGGCTTGGAAGGGGCGCTTCTCCCAGTCGGTCACCGTGTAGCCCTTGCTCACTTCGATGCCCAGTTCGCTTTCCACCAGCTTGCTAAAACCGACGGGGTGCTTATAGCCAATGAACGAAGCCGCCAACTGCGTGTCGAAGGTGTTCTTTGGAAGGATGCCATAGTGGGTATGGAAAAGCCGGTAATCATTGTCGCCAGCATGGACGATTTTTAGCACTTTCTCATCCACGAGCAGGTCAGTGATGGGTTGTATGTCCTTGACTTTCAGGGGGTCGAGCAGGTAGTAGCCATGTACGGTGCCAATCTGGATGAGGCAAATCAGCGTGAGGAACCGCTTCTCTCCGATGAACTCCGTGTCGAAGCACATCCATTCGATGCCCTGGTTTTCACGGGCGAATTCTGCAAGCCCTTCGGCGGTTTCTATCAATTTATAATTGGGTACGGTAGTAGGCATAATGAAAATGGGTTGTGAGGTGTGTTAGGGCAAAGAAGAAAATGTAGATTGATTGAGATTAAAAAATTCGGTGAAAAAACTGACCCTCAAACAGTTAGCTCAAAACTTGCTGTTGTTTCTCTCCAATTTCTCGAATTCAGAATATCAACTGATTTCGCTGGTATATTTGCCCCTTTGGGCAACTGTTAATCGAAAAATACAACGCTTTGTTTCGCTTGGCAATAGGGTGGCCATTCCGCCAAATTTTGCGTCCAAAAACCGGGCGAAGATAATTATTCTGTTTGCGTAACGAAGACAATATTTGAAAATCGGGTTATGTCAAAAAAACTCTTCATCACAGGTGCTTCAGGTTTCTTGGGCTGGCATGTATTTCGTCATGCCCCGAAGGATTGGCGGCTGGTAGGCTGTTGGTATGGCAATGCGGCTGGGCTGTTCCCCAATGCCGAGGCCCTGCAACTCGACCTCACCGACAGGGACGCTGTTTGGCGGGCGTTGAAAACCACCAAACCTGACGCCGTGTTGCACCTGGCCGCAGCGAGCAACCCCGCCCAATGCGAAGCTAACAAGGAAGAAACACGGCGGCTGAATGTGGAAGCCACTGCCCACTTGGCCGAGTTTTGTGCGGAATTGCGGAGCAAATTGGTCTTCACCTCCAGTTCGCAGGTGTATGATGGCACCAACACGCCCTGTAGGGAATTGCCAGACCCCAAGCCTCAGAATGGCTACGGCCAGCAGAAATTGGAAGCGGAAAAATTGGTGGCCAATGTATTGCCAAGTGCCGCCATCATACGGGTAGCGGTGATGTACGGCATGGCTGGCCCTGGCACCAACAACTTCTTGCAACAATGGTTGGATGCCTGGCAGCAGGGTAGGGAAGTGACGGCTTTTTTCGATGAAATACGCTCGTTCATGAGCGGCGCTTCGGCAGCGGAAGGGCTTTTCAAGGTACTGGAAAAAGGGGCGGAGGGCACCTTCAACCTCGGCGGGGCCAATGCCATCAGCCGGTTTGAATTTGCGGAGTTGGCCAGCGCTGCCTTCGGTTTGCCACAGGCAAAAATCATCCGAAAATCGCAGCAGGACGTGCCGCTAGCTGCCTTCCGTCCTGCCGATTTGACGATGGATTTGACAAAAATAAAGGACTTGGGCTTCGAGCCAATCACTGCTTGGGATGGGTTGCGTCGCTTGGCGGAACAGCAGTTTTAGAACATATACATCCCCCGGAACGTGAGGAAATAGCCCAACAGCGAGTTCAGCCCGGTTGCATGGTCACGGCTGTCGTAAAGGCGGTTGAGGGAGCGGGTCCAGCGAGTGCCGAGGCCGAAGTGCTTGGTGAACATCACGTCGAAGCCAATTGTAAAAGAAAAGTCGTTGGTGTTAAAATTCTCCACCTCGCCATCGTGAAGACTGCCAAAGGCAGATGCATTCAGCAGTCGGGCATAAGAAAATCCACCCACGGCCTGCACCTTGTAGTAATCGCCTTCCTCTTGGTACCAGTCCTTGTACGAAACCATGACGGGCACTTCGATATAGTTCAAGCTGATTTTTTGGTCGCCGACTACGAATCGCTCGAAACTGCCACGCTGGGAGTAAAGCATTTCGATGACGAGGTCCATTTTATCCCGCAACATGGCTGTACCCCTTAGCCCTCCATTAAGGCCCAGTTTGTTGTAGCCTGCTGAGTCATCGCCATTGAGTTGGGCGGCGTTGAGGCCAAAAATGAGGCCAGCCCTAAAGCGTTGCTGCGCAATGGTCGTTTCGTGGAAAATGAGGCAAAAAAAGATGGCAAGAAAGGTTGCCAAACAGCGTTTTTTCATGTTGAACTAATTTTAAAAGGGAGTATTTCCTACAAAAAATCAAGTGGCAAACGCCGGAACCGTGCTGCTTGTTTTTTCCGATTCAAATTCCTGTCGGATGAGCAACATATTTTCGTCAATCCATTTTTTCGACTCGCTGACGAGGGTGTTGATGTCTTTCGATTGAATGGGCTGTCCGTAGCGTATTTTCACATAGGTCTTAGGCTTGCTGAAACAGCGCAGGAAGTGGGGGATAAAGGTGTCGTTGCCAACCCATGCATCACCCAAGTCTTCGTAATCAATTGCCATTGGCACCATGCTAAAACCCTCTTTTGAGGCCATGTTGAAGGCTCCTTTCCTGAAATCCATGGTTGTTGGATCAATATGCGTGGTGCCTTCCGGGAAAATGATGACCGAATAGCCCATTTTTAGGGTCTCCTGCATGGCGGTCAGCACGTCGGCACGGCTTTTTTTGCTGTCTCGTTTTACGAACATGATGCCCGTCACCCTTGCGCCAAAGCCAATAACAGGCCAGTTAGATACCTCGGCCTTGGCCACGGGCAGGGCACGCACATCACGCAGTGCCACGATGGGGTCAATATAAGAGCGGTGGTTGCCCACAAAGATGTGGTGGCCACTCGGCACCTCTCCTTTTTTATCTATTACTACCCCCAGCACCGACAAGGTTCTTGTCAAGCACAATTGCCTGATTCTTAGGGCATGTTTGAGATTGGCTCCACGGAATATCGCCGGGATGACCACCCAAAAGGTATGGCCGATGATGATCGCCAGCATCGCTAAGCCCCGCCAAATTGCTCGGATTTTTTTCATGTTTTGTTCTCCTGCTTCTTTAAAAATTCTGGGTATTGACCCTGGTTTAGGACTTCCACAAAAATTAAAAAGGACGCTTTTTTCTAAAACCCGGCAAAACTAAGCCGATTTCGGATTTGGGCTTCGGAACAGGGTTGTTAATGGAAGTTTGATGCAGGTTTTTTTGATGGAGATTTTTTGACGCAGAAGGACGCAGGTTTTTTATGATTGATTATGCTGTTGCCGCCTCCGGCGGCATTGTTGCCTAACTAGGACATATTTCAACTAAAACATTTTCGCTCTTTGAAAATTCTTGTGGTAAAAGACTGAAGGGCTTTAATGTGAATAGCCCCGGATGAAATCCGGGGTGATGGTGCAATACGGAAAACAACCCTGAAAGGGTTGAATGTCAATCGTTTACGAGTCATTCAACCCCTTTGGGGTTGTGGCCGAACACCTTTATTTACCCCGAATTTCATTCGGGGCTATTCAAGTTCAACCCCGATGGGGTTTATTCCACAAAAATTGTCAGAGAACGAACATTTTCAACTTTAGCATCCACCGCAATCCGCAATCCAAAATCAACTCGCTTCTTTCCGCAGCGACTCAATCATGGCAATGGGCACATCTTTCAGGTCGAGGATGATGAAGCCGTCGAGCACGTCGGAGAAATTGGGATCCACATTGAAGCTGATGAAACGGGCGTTGAGCTTGAGGTACTGGCGAACGAGCACGGGAAGTTTGAAGTGTTCTGGCTCAATGTCCTCAATCAGGTTGTCGAGGGCTTGCAGTTCGGAGCCGAGGTTGTCGGTCAGCATCTCGATGTCCACCCTGTCCACCTTGACCTTGAAGGGTTTGCGGGGCTTTAGGTAGGAGGCCAGAAGGTCGTTGTAAAAGTATTTTTTAATATAGGCCACGATGACGCCCCTCGATAAGTTCGAGTAGTATTTGCTGATGCTCACGGGGCCGTAGAGGTAGGTAAATCTTGGGTTTTTCAGTAAAAAATACAGGATACCTTTCCAAAGTAAGAAAAGCGGGAGCCGTTTGCGCTGGTGCTCTGGCACGATGTAGGAACGGCCCAGTTCCACGGCTTTTTTCATGAAAGGATGAAAGCCTTCCTTGATTTTGAAGAGGCTGCTAATATAAAAACCCCCAGCGCCGTACCGTTCGAAAATCTCGTCGCCGACCCCCATTCTGTAGCCTCCAGCAATCTGTTTTCCTTCCCTATCCCAAAGAATAAGTTGCCGGTAATAGAGGTCGTATTCATCGAGGTCACGGGCCTTGCCAGTGCCTTCGCCCACCGCCCGGAAGGTCAGTTCCCTCAGCCGGCCTATTTCCTGGATGGTGTTGGGTATGTCTTTGGCTTCCACCACAAAGATGTCGTATTCACCTTGCGAGGCAACCAGTGTCTCAAAACGAAGCTGGCTAATCTCTGCTTCAATCAATTGGCGGTCAATGGGTTCGGTGATAGGCTCCTCCGGCTCTGATGGCAGCCGGAATAAATTGCGAAGGTAGAAGGGCTTCAACTCCAAACCAGAGCCAAGCGAGAAGATTTTCGACTGGATGAACCGTTTAAAGTCCTTCGGCTTGGGGAATTTGGCTTGGTCTTCCACGGGTATCTGACTGCCGACCCTAACCGTTACCTTGTGTGGCTCACCTTTAATCCATGAAACGATTCGGCCCCCCAAGCCAGGCCCCACGAACCCTTGGAACGGGGTCTTCAACCGAACAGGCACAACTGGAATCTCTGCCTTGATGACGGAACGCATCAGTCGGTTCAGGAACTGGTCACGCACAGGTGTGTCTAAGCGGTTGTCGGTGAACTGTAAAATGATGCAAAGCGAGTAGCCCCCGTTTTTTGCCTTGATGGTTTCCTTGAAAATGGCTCGGACATAGTCCTCCCACTGCAAAATATTGAAGTCGAGCAGGATGAAATGGTCGGCCAAGGACTCGTCGGGCAGGCTGCGGCGGGCGATGATCTTGCAGGGCACTTGGCCGTTTTCCAGCAAGGAAATCATCACGAGTTCGTCCACATCGTCCAGGGCTTGGTTGGCGATGAAAAGGGTTGGCTGCTTCACGGCAAGGTTCTTCAGGCCGTGCACGTCGGTTTCAACCTGCACGTTTTTTTTGTGGAGCAATGCTTGCAACCTTGGACTTGGGACGAAATTATCTGGCATTAATTGGATTTGCGATTTTTTGATTCATTTATCCCATTGGGACATATCACGAATTGGCCTCAACGTCAAAGTTATTTTTACAGCTCGGAATTAAGTCTAATTTTGCCCGAAAACAGAAACAACACCATGAAAAATAAGATTAACTTCATATTGGGACTGCTGCTGGTTGCCTCCATTGCCATCGGCCAAAACAAGGTAACGGATATTGGCTTTGAAATTCAGGTCTATCCGACGGGCATCATCCCCGGTATTAGAGCGGAGAAGAGCATCCACAAACATGGCGTTGGCTCCATCAGATTAGGCTACCAAATCATGGACCATCAAGACTTCGGCATACATGATGACGAAAAAGGAAGTGGCTACGGCCTTACAGTGGGGTACAAGCATTATTTTCAGAAATACTTCACTGGGCTGCACCTCTCCCTCCGCACCGATGCCTGGTACAATACCCTTGACTGGAAGGACAACACAGACGCTGGTTTAGTGAAGGGCGTAACGAAAATCCTTGTCCTACAGCCCACCGTCGAGTTGGGTTGGACCTTCCCGCTTTCCGACAACTTCATGCTGGTTCCCGCCTTTGCCGCTGGCTTCGAGAAAAACGTTTACACCGAAGGCGAACCCACCGGCGAAGGCTTGATTCTGCTGGTTGGGGTTACAGCTGCTTATCGGCTTTAACGGCGAACGGCGGACGATAGACGGATTGGCTTCCACCCGCCGTTTGCCCTCGTGGCGTGGACAGTTCCCTAAAGGGATGACAAAGGGGGAGAGATACAAGTGAGGCGGTGACTTCGAGTCACCGCCTCACTACAACAGTGCGGGCGTCGGTTGCTTCAATCCGCAATCCGCATTCCGAAATCCGAATCCTTTTACTCCTCCTCCGCCTTGGGTACTGCCTTGAGGGATTTGGCTGGGGCCTCCGACTTCTTGTTCATTTTATCGGCCTTGTTCTGTGGCTTTGCCTTTGGCGTTGCTTTGGTTGGCGTAGTACCACCCTTTTTGGGGTGTACCAATTTCATCTCCTTGATGAGGTTGGTTGCCCCGGCGTATTTGTCCACGATGAAAAGCACGTAGCGGGCATCCACCATGATATTGCGGCAGATGCTGGGGTCGTAATTGTAATCGCTCATGGTGCCTTCCCACACCCGGTCGAAGTTGAGGCCGATGAGGTTGCCGTGGGCGTCAATGGCCGGGCTGCCGGAGTTGCCACCCGTGGTGTGGTTAGAACCAATGAATGCAACGGGCAGTTTGCCGTTCTCGCCATATTGACCGTAGTCCTTTTTCTCGTACAACTCCCGTAGGCGGGCTGGCACGTCGAATTCGTAGTCGCCGGGCACGTATTTTTCCATGACGCCGTCCAAGTAGGTTTGCGGAGAGTAGGCAACTGCATCCTGTGGTTTGTAACCCTGCACCTGGCCGTAGCTGCAACGTATGGTAGAATTGGCGTCGGGGTAAAACTTCTTTTTCGGGAAAACCTCCATTTGCGCACGCATATAGGTGTTTTGCAAAGCTTCGATGCGGTCGTTGTACTCGTTGTACTTGGGGGTGATTTTTGCGCTGTAAACGTCCCGCAGGCTATTAATCAATTGGCAGGCTGGGTCGTTGGCGATGGCTTTCAAGGCCTCCTCCATCGGCTTGTCCAAGATGGCGACCGCAGCGGCTTGGTTGGTCAGGAACGAGTTCTTGAAAAGGTTCTCCGCCATTTTTTCATAGCTGCCCCCAGCATTAGAGAGCATGGTAGCCAGTAGGTCGGACTGGTATTCCTTGCCCAGTTTTTTCACCAACAACTCCATCAGCGCAGCTACGACCCGCTGGTCAATCTCAGGGCGGTAGTCCTTGTAAAAATCTCCCAGACCATCCTGCAGCTTCTTTTTTTCGTCCATATAGCCAGCCTCGCCGTTCTTGTCCTTGGCCTTTACCAAGCCAACGAAGCGGTTGGCGGCCCGCAGTATTTCGATATTGCCGCCCATTATTTCATCGTAATAGGCTTTCGCTTCCGAATAGGTCGTGATGTCTCGGTAGAGCTGCTCGAACTCCGGTAACAGTTTTTGGTACTTCGCAAACTTGGGGTCCAGTGCCGCCAAATTCTTGAAATCGGCTTCGTACGCCTGTTTCTTCTTCACGGCGCCCGTCTTGCGAAGCCCCAACACCTCGCCTTTCCATTTTTTCCAGGAATTGGCAAGGCCGGCCTGCTTGTCGGCGTACTGCATTTTTACCTGTGCATCGGAGCGCATGGCCCCATCCCAGATGGCCAGCGTCTTGTCACGAACGGCGATGCGGGCAGGGTCGAGCACTTCGGCCAACTGCGAGATGGCATAGCTAGGCAGGTACTCGTTGGTGCGGCCAGGGAAGCCAAATACCAGCGTGAAATCGCCCTCGGCAACGCCATCCAAGCTGATGGGCAGGAAGTGCTTGGGTTTGAGCGGTACGTTGGTTGTTGCATACTCAGCAGGGCGGTTATCCTTGTCGGCATAGATGCGGAAAATGGAGAAGTCGCCTGTGTGCCTCGGCCAGACCCAGTTGTCGGTATCTGCCCCGAACTTGCCGATGCTGGATGGGGGAGCGCCCACCAAGCGAACGTCCTTGTACGTGACGGTTACGAACATAAAATATTGGTTGCCAGCAAAAAACGGGCGAACCATCGATTCCTCCCAAGCCTCTTTCTTGGCAGCTGCCTTGATGGCCTCGATGTTCTTGTCCACCGTGCTCTGGCGGGTCTTTTTGTCCATGTCCTCGGTCACGCCAGCGAGGGCTGCAGCGGTCACATCCTCAATCCTTGAAATGAAGGTGGCGGTGAGGCCGGGGTTGGGCAGTTCGTCCTTTAGGGTCTTGGCCCAAAAGCCGTCCTCCAAGTAGTTGTGCTCCAAGGTGGAGTGCGACTGAATCTCACCAAAACCGCAGTGGTGGTTGGTGAGCAGCAGCCCCTTGTCGGAAATCACCTCCGCCGTGCAGCCGCCCCCGAAATGCACGATGGCATCTTTCAGCGAGCCTTTGTTGACGGAATAAATATCCTCGGCGGTCATTTTCATGCCAAGGCTTTTCATCTCGGTCTCGTTGAGCAGGCCGAGCAATAGTGGCAACCACATGCCCTCTACAGCAAAGGCCAAGCGCACTAGGAACAGAAAGGTCAGGGATAGAATTAGTTTTTTCATGATGGAATTTGATTTGCAAATTGGCCTTTGCTTGCGTAAAGGCTGAATTGGCGTTTGGAATTCGTGCGGCGAAGATAAGGAGAGGGATGGTAATGGATGGATTGCGTGGCAGGTATGCGTCAGATTAAAAAATGGGTTCGATGTCTAATTTTAAATGAAATGGCTATTTTTGTAGAAAATGATAAAAAATGACAGTCCAAACAGTTTACGACCATATCGCAGATTTCATTGCCAGCATGGATCCACAAAAAGTGTTGGAACTAAAAGCCCCGCCTGGCATGAGCACCCGTCTTGAAGATTTGATTGACAAAGAAAAAGAAGTTGGCCTATCACTGGAAGAAAAAGACGAACTCGACCATTACCTGGTGTTGGAGCGATTGATACGACTTGCCAAAGCACATGCTCGGCTTAGACTTGCCCAAGCATGAGTCATAAAATACCCGAAGCCCTCCGTAAAACGGCATTTCAACGTGCCTTCAACCGCTGTGAATATTGCAGGTTGCCAGCCCTTGACTCCTATTATGGGTTCCATGTTGACCATATCAGAAGTATCAAACATGGTGGGGCCACATCCATCGAAAACCTCGCTTGCTCCTGTCCTGACTGCAACCGAAACAAAGGCACAGACCTAGGAACTTTCCTTGACGACGATACCGAATTGGTGCGTTTCTACAATCCCCGCAAGGATGTATGGGATGACCATTTTGAAATGGATGAATCCGGGATGATTGACCATAAAACCAATATCGGGGCAGCCACTGTTAAGATTTTCCAGTTCAACCATCCAGATAGAATCATAGAGCGAAGATTGCTTTGGCCGATTGGATTGCTGCCATGAACTGCCTTATCTGAAGCAGTTTATCCCCTTTTCAAGGTCGGAATCTTAACGACAAGCTTTAAAGCCCATCAAACGCCGCCAGGGCCTGCCTTACCCAATCCGGTATCTCAATCGTCGTCCGTGTTTTCATGTCGAACATGATTTGCGTGGTGTGCCCTGTGGCATGCACTACCTGTTCATCGCCTTTTTGGGTGATGATGGCGTAGTCCAGCACGAAGCTCTTGGTGCCGATTTTAGAAGTCCTGATATGGACATGGGTCGTGTCTGCCGTCAACTTCAGTTCTTTTAGGAAATTGACGTTCACGTTGCCAATCAGGAACATGTCCTTCTGCCAGTCCCAGCCTGGGCAGGCGTGCAGCATGTAATGCCCCCGCACAATCTCGAAATAGGTGACGTAAACGGCGTTGTTCACGTGCCCCAGCGGGTCTAAGTCGCTCCACCGGATTTGGAGGGGAAGGGAGAAATTGAAGGTTGGTAGGTGCATGATGCGGGTGACGTGGTTTTCAATCGAAAAGGACAATATTTTTTGCCATTTACAGGTATCTCCTGCAAAAATACGAAAGCCCTGAAAACCATAGCCACTGAAAAACAACGGGTTGGACAGTGGTCAACGCTCGGTAAGGTCTTGTTTAGGCTCGCGGGTTGATTTATCCATGCTTGTGGTTGCCGTAGGTACTGCGTGGTTAGCTGGTTCATGTTTGACCGCTGTCCAACCCGTGAGAATAGATATAGTTTTGGATGTTATTTGAGCCAACGTGGGCACTCACGACGTGCCCGCCGGAGCGTTGGCCTTGTGGGTTGGGCGCTGGCGGGCATGGGCGTGAGTGCGTTGTTGAACTAAGCCTTCGGCAACCGCCAGCCCACCCCCCCAAATCCTGCCCAAGTCAAAGTTAAGGAAGAGCGTTACACTTGAGGATTGTTTCACCATTAAAAAATAGTACAATGCCA
>JALHQW010000098.1 GCA_022841745.1 Saprospiraceae bacterium
TTGCCCATCGGCAAGGCTCAACGGCAAAATTTATCACGAAAACTGGCTTCACAACCTCCTCATATCGGCTTCGATTGGGGGGGAAGGTGGCCATCACTACAATCCGTTATAGTCAGAAATTTTTCACCAAAAAATGATTGTATGAAACCGTTTTCCCTCTTTACGCTGCAGTGCTGCCTCATGTTGGCGGGTTGTTTTACAACCAAGCACTCAAGGTCGCCTGCCTTGGAATACCCCAACAAGTATGCAGACAAACTTGAGCCTGGCTCCAAGTTAGAGGCATCCACTTTCACTTCCACATTTGAAAGAACCTCCAATGGTAGTTATATCTATAAAGCCTATTATCCCGAGACTCGTCAGATGACGCATTTCATGAGCTTCAAAGGCGGAACCACCCGTACCCCGCACGGCCCAAATAAGGAATGGTGGGATGACGGGACATTGGTGTTCGAAGGAGAATATATTGATGGTCAACGAAGTGGTGAATGGACGGAATACGATCACTCCAATTTTGGAAGTAATTCCAATTTTGTAAGTAAGGGGAAATACCTGAACAACCTGAAAACAGGCACTTGGGTAACCATAGACTCGCTGGGCAACAAGCGGTCTGAAATGAGTTATGAAAAAGAAAAGTTAAGTGGTCCGTTCAAGCGTTGGAACGAAAAGGGTATGCTGTACAACGAGGGTGAATACAAAGATGGAAAGCTACTTTGGGAGAAAAATTATTCGGACGGCACAGCCAATCCAGATTCTTTCAGTTTGGTTGAAAAAATTCCAGAATTCAGCGGTTGCGATGGGGTTGAGCCAGATAGCACCAGAAGGGCATGCGCTGAAAGAAAGATGTTAGAGTTCATTTATGGCCAAATAAAATACCCAAAACTTGCAAGGGAGAACGGTATAGAGGGCAAGGCAATCGTAAATTTTGTTGTTAACAAGGACGGCTTCGTAAGTGATATAGTGGTAAAACGTGGCATTTGTAAGGAGATTAAAACAGAATGCGAAAGGGTAATGCTGCTCATGCCAAAATGGAATCCAGGTATGCAAAAAGGAAAACCAGTGAGGGTGCTGTTCAACTTGCCATTAATGTTTAAATTGGAACAGCCCTCCGAATAGAGCTTTAATTAAACCCTACAAGCCACTTTGTAACATTCAAGGCTTGAAGACGACTAATTTATCCAACGGAAAAGCATAAAATCCTCGCCCTAAAAATCAGGACGGGGATTTTTCATTTTCCTACTTTTGCCTCACAAAAACTGCTAAACATGCTATGAAGAAACAGGAAGGGTACGCATATTCCATTGATGAAGCAAGCACTCGGTACGAATTCGTCAGCACGGGGCCGAAAGGGGATATCGTTAAAGTAGTTCTCCTTGAAGAAATTGCTCAAGGCTTCTGGAATCTATCGTTTGGCGACTTGACTGTTGATGGTGATTTTGATGATTCAATCGTTACTGACAATAACGATATGAGGATGGTGTTGCAGTCCATTGCCAACATCATCCATGAGTTTTTTGACCACCATCCCGATAGCGAGGTTTATATTGAACCCGTTGATAAGCGGCGAAAACTGCTGTACAATCGTATTTTTCAAGAAAGGCATGAAGAAATATTGCCCGTATTTAATGTCAGCGGCGTGTTCAAACAACCACTCAGAAGGGTGAAATATTTGCACCAAACATCTTATGATTGTTTCATTGTCAAACGGAAATGACCTATCTTTGAACTAGAAATTCACTAAAATGATAGCTACCAATAAAAAGAAAAGCAGCCCAATGCAATTTTCGGAAAAATACAGAACTGCATTGCCAACCATAGCCTTCCTTGCTGTCGAAACATTGCGGGAGAAGTATCCCGAATGGCCCTTGAACAAAGTGCTTAGTGAAGTCTTGAGCACAGCAAACCCTGACATGCCACCACGCTACCTTCTCGAATTCACCCAGCACATCATCCAACACTGGGTAGCTTTGGAGGCAAAACAGATGGAAGCCATCGCCGCCTAGCCCCATTATCTGCGCAGCAAAAAATCCCCGCCCTAATTGTCAGGACGGGGATTTTTCATTTTCTTACCTTTGCATCCATTTAAGGAAAAAGAACAAAGTACAATGTAAAAAGAACCGACGCCCCCACTTTTGCCTTTTTACTTTGTACTTTTTCCTTGCATAGCTTATG
Organism: Saprospiraceae bacterium; assembly: GCA_022841745.1. Classification (GTDB taxonomy): domain Bacteria; phylum Bacteroidota; class Bacteroidia; order Chitinophagales; family Saprospiraceae; genus UBA6168. The sequence continues at coordinate 2,170 of JALHQW010000098.1, forward strand.
TTTCCAAAATACGACGTCATAATAGTAGGCGCAGGCCACGCAGGTTGCGAAGCGGCCATTGGCGCAGCTAACCTCGGCTCCAAGGTGCTGCTCGTGACCATGAACATGCAGACCATCGCCCAGATGTCCTGCAACCCGGCGATGGGCGGCGTGGCCAAGGGCCAAATCGTGCGGGAGATTGACGCCCTCGGCGGCTATTCCGGCATCGTGACCGACCATACCGCCGTGCAGTTCCGTATGCTCAACCTCTCCAAAGGCCCTGCCATGTGGAGCCCTAGGGCACAGAGCGACCGCATGTTGTTCGCCGCCAAGTGGCGCCAAATGCTGGAGGCCCACCCCAACGTGGACTTCTGGCAGGACATGGTCGCCAGCCTCCTCGTGAAAAACGGCAGGGTTGGTGGCGTGGTGACGGGCATGGGCTTACAGATTGAAAGTCAGGCAGTTGTGCTCACGAACGGTACTTTCCTGAATGGTATCATCCATATTGGTGAGAAGCAGTTCGGCGGCGGGCGGGCGGGCGAGAAGGCCGCCACTGGCATCACCGAGCAGCTCATCCATCTCGGCTTCGAGGCGGGTAGGATGAAAACCGGCACCCCGCCACGGCTCGATGGCCGCTCGCTCGATTACTCCAAAATGGAGGTGCAGGAAGGCGATAGCCCTGCTGGCAAATTCAGCTACACGGACACGCCCCGGCTGGAGCGCCAATTGCCTTGCCACATCACCTACACCAGCCAAGAGGTACACGACATCCTGAAAGAAGGCTTCGAGCAATCGCCCATGTTCCAAGGGCGGATTCAGGGCCTTGGCCCCCGCTATTGCCCCAGCATTGAGGACAAAATCAACCGCTTCGCCGACAAGGAACGGCACCAGCTTTTCGTAGAGCCGGAAGGATGGGACACCTGCGAGATTTACGTCAATGGCTTCTCCTCCTCCCTGCCCGAAGACGTGCAGTACAAGGCGCTCCGCAAGATTGTTGGCTTTGAGAATGCCAAGATGTTCCGGCCTGGCTATGCCATTGAGTACGACTATTTCCCGCCCAACCAGTTGAAGCTGTCATTGGAGACGCATCTCGTTAAAAACCTGTTTTTTGCTGGGCAAATCAATGGCACGACGGGCTACGAAGAAGCTGGTTGTCAAGGATTGATGGCGGGCATCAACGCTCACTTGGCCATCAACGAGCAGGAGCCGTTCATCCTGAAAAGGAGTGAAGCTTACATTGGTGTACTGATTGACGACCTCGTGAACAAGGGCACGGAGGAGCCTTACCGCATGTTCACCAGCCGGGCGGAGTACCGTATTTTGCTGCGGCAGGACAATGCCGACGTTCGGCTCACGCCGTTGTTGGAGAAGTTGGCTGTTGATAGTCCGCAGTCTTCAGTCTTCAGTCTTCAGTCGGCGATTGGTGATGCGCCAAGCATTGCGGAGCGAATGAAAAAAGTGCGGAAAAAACAGGCCGCTGCGCAATCCATCGAACAGTTTTTCAAGGAAACCAGCGTAGCGCCTGACGCCATCAACGGCTTCCTCGAAAGCCTAGGCTCGGCGCCCATCCGGCAGCAGGTGAAGCTGCACGGCATCCTGCTCCGCCCCAATGTGGACTTGGCGGGCCTGCGCACTGTGCTGCCCGACCTCGATGCGCTGCTCAACCAGTACGACCCCGACTTCCTGAGCGAGGCGGAAACGGGCATGAAATACGACGGCTATATCAAGAAAGAACAGGAATTGGCCGACAAAATGCTACGCCTGGAGGAGTTGAAGATTTTTGAAAACTTTGATTACCAGCAACTTACGTCCATTTCTAAAGAAGCCCGTGAAAAACTGAGCAAGATTCGCCCCCATACCATTGGGCAGGCCAGTCGCATCAGCGGGGTGACGCCAGCGGACGTGAGCGTGCTACTGGTGCACATGGGGAGGTGATTTGATTGCGGATTTTGGATTGCGGATTGCGGGGCAAGGTTAGAATGTTTGCCTAAAATCATGCTTTAAGCAATACCAAAATCATTGCCGTCGGCAATGTGATGGATGCAATTTTGGGAAACGAGGGCAAGTGATAGGTGCCGGCCGTGAGCGGTGGGCGCAATCGTAAGCCCCATCATTTCTAAAATCATTCGTCATGAGACCGAACAAAATGCTCGCAGCAATCGTCGCAGGTTTGCTTTGGTCGCAGTTGGTATCGGGGCAGATGCTCGACAAAGGCAACTTCTTGGTAGGAACCAATGTGGGTTTTTCCCGTGCCCAAACGGAGAACAGCGTGACCTCCAGCGGCGATGAGGAAAAAGGCGAAGGCCCATCCTCCATGCAGTTCAACATCGCACCGAACATCGGCTATTTCCTCGCCGACAACTTTACTTTGGGCATCGGTTTGGACTATACCCTCGCCTCGGTCAAGCAACCCAACGAAGACCGTACCGATGACAGCGACTTGCTTTTTGGCCCATTCGCTCGTTACTATTTTCCCATTAACAACGATATGGCTGTGTTCTTCGTAACCACTTTCGGTTTTGGCAATTCCACAGACGAAACCTTGATTGGCGAGAACACCAAGCGCATCAACACCAATATTTTCGCCGTTGGCGCTGGCCCTGGCTTCACCATCTTTTCCAGCGATGGCATTGGTATTGAGGCCATTTTCAAGTACAACTACGCCCGCAGCACCTTCGACACCGAGGACGCTGGTGTGAAAGTAACCACCAAATCCATCACCAACCAGTTCGATATTGGCTTGGGCATCCAGTTGTATTTTGGTGGAATGAAACGGATTTGGAGTTAAGGCAAAAGGTAAGAAAACAGCTCATTCGACGATGGCTTCCTTCAGTGCTAAGGAAGCCATTTTTGTTTTCCCTAAAGATTTGCAACGGGTAGTTACTTTTGCAACCTCAGTTATGCAAATCACACTCGAACAAGTCTCAAAGCGCTACCGCTACGACTGGATTTTCAAAGGCGTTGATTATCAGTTCGTTGCGGGCAGCCGGACGGCTGTAACCGGGCCCAATGGCAGTGGCAAGTCCACGCTGATGAAGGTATTGAGCGGGCACCTTTCGCCTTCGAAAGGGGCTGTTGCTTTTTTTGCCGATGGCAAAAAAATTAGCGCCGACGACGTGTACCAACATATTAGCTACGCAGCACCTTATATCGAGTTGATTGAAGAGTTTACGCTTGCAGAGGCCATTGATTTCCATCAAAAATTCAAGCCGCTACTGCCTGGTCTTCGCACGTCGGAGGTATTGGATTTACTGGCCTTCCCAAAGGCCAAGGACAAGCAAGTACGACATTTTTCCTCTGGCATGAAACAGCGGTTGAAACTGGCATTGGCCGCCTGCTCTGCATCCTCCCTGCTCCTCCTCGACGAACCAACCACCAACCTCGATGCCCAAGGCGTGGACTGGTACTTGGCGCTCATGGAGCGTTTTATCGGGACCAGGACAGTGGTCGTGGCCTCAAACGTGGCCGTGGACTATGGGTTTTGCGGGGAGGTGATTGATATTTTGAAGTACAAGTGAGGGGAACTGGATGCTGGATACTGGATACTGGATACTCGGGTTATCGTCCCTGATTCCTCATCCCTCATCCCTACCTCATCTCTTTTTCGCAAATAGCAAGATTGCCCAAACAAGCGACACAACCAGCAGCATCAATTTTACCGCTGCGCAAATGGACATGACCATTGGCCGAAGGCCGAAATTCCCCTTTATAATTTGTTGGATTTGGAGGTTCTCGATCACGTCGCACAGTCCGGCTGCCACGAGCAGGATGGCGATGGTTTTGGCGGCGAGCAATCGGTTTTCGCCAGCGGCGACCCTCGCCAAGAAGATTCCGAAGAATACATAGCCAACGATGTACAGGTAGTCCCAGCGAATGCTCTCTGCCAAAAACTCAAGTTTGGTTTTTCCGGAAGGTAGCGTTTCGTTTCTCCACTCCTCAACGGCTGTGGCAGTCCCTTTTTTGGAGAAATAGGAAAGTTCAAAACCTATTACCTTGAAAAAGCCGGGGCCGCCGCCCATTTTGCTGGAAATGAATAAGAAAAAGACGAGGAAAATGCCCGTCAGCAGTAGGTTTTTAGCAATGAAACTCATGGTTTGGCATCGTTTATTAGATGCTTGCCAAGGTACGCAATTGCCGGGATTCCCCAATGGTCAAAAAATCTACTTTCCCATTGCCATTCGAAATCTCCCGCAACAGTCTTTCCGGCTCGCCGATAGGTTCGTCGCTGAGGTCGAAAGTGCCATAGTGCATGGGCACGAGAGTTCGTGCGCCAAGGTCGTGGAAGGCCTGCCATGCGTCCGCTGGGCTCATGTGATTGCTTTTCATGAACCATTCGGGGGCAAAGGCGCCTATGCCGAGGAAGGCATAGTCTATTTTGGGGAATAGGCTTTTTGCTTGCGTAAAATGATGGCCGTAGCCAGAGTCGCCGCCGAAATAGATGGTCACTTCAGTGGTTTCGAAGACGAAAGCACCCCATAGCCGGATGTTCATATCCGTGAGCCAGCGGCGGCACCAGTGGCGAGTGGGGAGGTAGGTTATTTTTAGGCCGTGGTTTTCAAGTTGAAACTGTTGGTGCCAGTCCATCTCCACGATTTTTTGTCCAACTGCCCAAGGCTTGATAACCTTTGCCATACCAAGCCCCGTGACGACCATTGCTCTTGGGTTGTTGTGCAGCAACAATCTCAAACTCGACTCGTCACAATGGTCACGGTGGTCGTGGGTGACGAGAATGAGGTCGAGCTGCGTGAACTTGTTGGGCCATACGGGCAGCTCGGAGAAGCGGGGCGTGAAAGGTGCCAGCTTTCCGAAAACTGGGTCAACGATGATGTTCAGTCCATTCAACCGAAAGAAAAACGAGGCATGGCCGAGCCAAACCTTTACATCGTGGGTATGGCGCAAGAAACCGTCGTCCTTGACCACCTTGGCTCGCCAAGTATCTTTTTTCTTTTGTTCCGAATAGGGATTTGTGCCGGACTTCCAGCGAAATACATCCCTCCAACTTAGTTCAAATGGAAAGTCTGGATGGTAATAGCGCCCTTCGCTGCTAATGCGGGCACCTTCGTGGTCGGGCAGGTAGGATAAATTCATCGGAGGACGGTGGACGATAGACGGTGGACGGCATTACATCCGTGAATCGTCAACCGTCCACCGTAAGCCGTAAGCCGTCAACCGCTTATTTTCAAATCCTCCAAGAAACCCTTTAACCGCTTCAATGTTTTGAGGGCCTCCTGCTTTTGACGAATTTTTTCTTTCCCCTCTTTCAAAAACCGTTTGGCCCCTGCCAAGGTATAGCCCTGTTCCTTGACGAGGTGGTAAATCTCCTCGAACTGGTGGAGGTTGTCGGGCGTAAAGCGGCGTTCGCCCTTGCTTGACTTGTACGGCTTGAGAAAATCGAACTGTTGCTCCCAATAACGGACGAGGCTGGTAGTGACGCCGAACATATTGGCGACCTCGCTGATTGAGTAATAACGCTTGGTGAGGGACTCCGGTAGTTTACTCATGATGGTAGTTCGTTAAAGTATGTCCTATAACGGCCAATAGGGATGGCCGCAAAAGAATATCGAAAATGCCGTCTGCAAAGCAGTTGGCTGAGCGTTCTCATTTTTCCCGTTCCATAGTGTTGGAGTATGGTTAGCTAAACCAATTATTGATGGCCGCTACAATTTTTGCACCGAAAAATATGGTTAATGTCCATTTCGTAACGAAATAGACGAGGAAGATGATAAGGGCTTTCTTCCCATGCTTGGCATATAGCTTTTTGAGCCGGTACTTAATTCGCATTTTTCGGATTTAATTTGGCATTATGGAAACACCTGACAACACTGAATGTTCAGCGTCAAAGTGTATGGGCAAATAAATCTTTCTGTAGCCAGGGAAATGAAAACCGGCAGGCCAATTGGTCGTTTTGCCTGCGTTTGAAAGCCCAAAATTGCTGTTTTTTTTGAAAAAAAACCCCTTTCAACAAAGATTTCTCAAAAAATCAATCTTTGGGAGATGGCTTCCAAGCCAGTCCCGTTACGATGCCCTCTAAATAGTCCTCAAAAGCATCCAGTTCGGGAGGTGCTTGGTAAGTGTTGACGACCGATTTTTCGATATCGCCAATGCGGATATAGGTAACGGTGCTCGGCAGGTCAGCCACCCTGTTGTTGGTCGGGTATTGGTGCGCAAAATCAAGGTACCTGACCTCGCTCACTTTTTGCTTGATGGCTGCCAAAACTTCCTTGCTGACCATAGCTTCATGCCAGCCCATGCGCTCCACGTTGATCTGGCCATACCAAGTTGCCTTGCCGTCGTTGTAAATCTTCACCTGATAGGCCGGGCATTTGCCAAAGCAAGCCGTCTTCTGGAAGCCTACCACCTGGTAGGGTTTTTCCTTAGGCAATTCTACTGGTTCGTTGCCCCCTGACGTGGGTTTCTCGGTAATTGGAGTCGTTTCGGTGGGAGCTGCGGTCTTGCGGTTGCACGCCACTAAAATGACGATGGCAGCAAGGCCAAGTATGGCAAGGAGGTAGAGTTTCATTTTTAAAAGGAAAAAGGAAAAAGGAAAAAGGAAAAAGTTTGTGGGAACGTCGAATTTGCATTATGTCCCCTTTTTACTTTGTCCTTTCTACTTTTTACTTCAATATTTATTTCTTCTTCTTGGCCGCCGCTTCCCGCTGTGCGGCGAGGGCCTGCTGCTGTTTCAAGGCCTCTTCCATCCGGGCTTGGAAGCCGCCCTTCTTTTTGGGCTTGTTCCGGTTGGCCTCCAATTGCACCTTAATCTTTTCGTGGTCAATAATCCAGTGCTTGGTAATAAGGGTCTGCGCTATGTTCAGGACGTTGCTGAACGACAAGTAGCAGCTAAGGCCAGAGGCGAAATTATTGAAAAAGAACAGGAAGAAAACAGGCATGAGGTACTGCATCCACTTCATCATCTCGGCATTGGCGCCGCCCATGCTTCCCATGTCCATGTTCTGCATGTTATAGTAAGTGTACATGATGGTAGTCACTACCCAAATCAGCGTGAACAAACTCACATGCTGACCATAGAACGGTATCTCGAACGGTAGCCAGAAAGCGGCGTCGAAGCTGGAGAGGTCAGTGGCCCAGAGGAAGTCGGCCTGTCGGAACTCGATACTGGCGGGGAAAAAGCGGTACAGTGCCAACCAAACGGGCATTTGCAAGAGGATGGGGAAACAGCCGCCGAGCGGGTTCACGCCGAACTCCCGGTAAATTTTCATGGTCTCCATTTGCAGGTTGGTCGGGTCGTCCTTCAACTTTTCCCGGATGCCTGCAAGTTGCGGCTTGAGCGCCGTCATTTTTGCTTGTGAATGGAGCATTTTATAGGTCAATGGGTAAAGTACCAGCTTTACGATGAGCGTCAGCAGCAGGATCACGATGCCATGCGAGCCGACCAGTTTCATCAACCCATTAAAAAGCGGGCGGATAACCCATCGGTTAAAGCTGCCCATGATGCTCTGACCGAAGGGGATAATGTCCTCCACTGCCGAGTCGTATTTGCGCAGCGTCTCAAAGTCTTTCGGGCCAATGTACAGTTCCATTGCATAGCTCGGCGCATTGGACGGGATTTCAAGGCTGGTGCTCACTTTCTTAAGGTCATCGCTATTCTCGGCCACTATTTCAGTGGTCATTTTCGTTCCACTGAAAGAGCCTTCCTTTGCCATCAGCACACTGGCAAAAAACTGGTTGGAGTGGGCAATCCACTTTAGTTTTTCGCCTGATTTGTCCACTTCATCGGCACTTGTGCAGGAGCAATAATCGTAGTCGTCGTCGGTTGGCTTGTAATAAATGGTGGAGAAGTTGACCTCGTATTTGTGGTTCTGTTCGAGGCGGTCGAGGTAGTCCACCCATTGGAGCTTTATGGGCGAATTGGCATTTAGCCCCTGCTGCTTCAACTCATAATTTACGCCATAGCTGCCTGGCTCAATGGTATAAACCTGCTCGAAAGCCACGCCGTTAGCACCTGTTGCCGTGAAGGCGATACTGTTTTCGCCTTTTTTTGTGGCTTGAAAAAACAGGCTCCCAGAATTGACCACGCCCGAAGCTGCACCGTTCACGGGCAGTTGGTATTCGAACTGGTTCTTTTCATCCTCCAACATTTTCAGAGGCAGCTTTATCTCCTTGTGATTTGAGTCGAGTTTTACCTTGAAGTGCTTCTTGAGTTCCACTTCCTTGATTCGCCCACCTTTGTTGGTGAAGATGATGCGCATCACATCGTTTTCAAGAACCTCCGACTTTTCGGTGCCAATGGCTGCTGACGCAAAGCCACCAAACTGGCCTGATAACTGGGCCAACTGCAGGGTGTCAACCCTCGCAGTGGAGTCGCCCCCGGCTGCGATGGATGGGGGCGTTTTCAATTGCTCGGCCTTGAGCTGCTCCACTTGCCGGATGGAGTCGAGGCGATGTTGCGCAGCTTCCTGCATTTTCTTTTGCTCCGGCGCAATGATTAATTGCATGGCCACAAGCAAACCAAATATCAATACAAAACCTATGACTGTATTTCTGTCCATTAATGCTGTTTTTTGCTGGCGCAATGGCTGCTAAATCACGGCCATCTGCCAAAATGCGTGCAAAGGTAAAATTTTCCGCTTTGCGATGGTGCAGGACTTGACGTTTAACGCTATTTCATGGAAGAAAGGAGCTTTAGGCCCCTCCCAATAAAAAAACGGCGGGGCGTTTGTCCAGGGCAATTGGGGGCGATTTGCGCCATTCGGCAATGGTTTTGGTTTGGATGAATTCCGTTGGCAATGTCAAGTCAGCGGCAATGCAAAACTTCGTGCCCGGCTGCAAAACCCGCAGCGCATGTTCGATGATAGCCTTGTTTCGGTAGGGTGTTTCGATGAAAAGCTGCGTTTGGTGGTGCTTCATGGCGAGTTGTTCGAGCCGTTTGAGGTCGTCAGCAGGCGACTTGGCGGACAAGTAGCCGTTAAAGGCAAAAGACTGCCCATCCATCCCGCTGCCCATCAAAGCCAGAAGGATAGAAGAAGGGCCGACCAGCGGCACGACTGCTATGCCTTTGCGGTGCGCCAACTCCACCAGTTTCGCACCAGGGTCGGCGACGCCGGGGCAACCAGCCTCGCTCAGTATGCCAAGGTCATGTCCATCCAAGGCGGGGTTCAGCAGGTTTTCCAGTTCCGCAATGGGCGTGTGCTCGTTCAGTTCCTCAATTTGATATTCTGCAATCTGCTTGGGAGGATTGGTGGCTTTGATGAAGTGGCGAGTCGTCTTGGCCCGTTCAGCCACGAGGTAGGTGAGGCTGTGAAGCCGTTCCAAAACGTAAGCTGGAATCGTCTCAACAGCATTTTCGCCAAGTGGGCAAGGTATCAGGTAAAGTTTGCCGTAAGGCTTTCCTGACACGTTTTTAAAGGTCAAATCATTCTTTGGATCCAAATTACGCATGAAAAGGCATTGGTTGGGGACAAAGGTAGTGCGGTCAATCCGCTTTTTAATAAGCCATAGAAATTGGCTTACTACTGACGCTAATCTTTTTCCAAGTAAAATAAATTAAATCGGGTTTTTTATTGGATAAATTCCTACTTTTGCCCGCCTTTTCGAAAAGCACTTCGCTACGGTAGTGGGTTTTTGATATAACTTATTGAAAATCAACAGCTGGGGTGGATGCCCGAAAACAACTAATACTTCAAAACTGTATGCGTAATTACGAAGTAACCTTCATCGTAGATCCAGTGCTGTCGGGCGATGAAATCAAGGCGACAGCTCAAAAATATGTTGATCAGCTCCAAGAAGTTGGGGCCAGCATCGTACATGTGGATGAGATGGGCCTGCGCCAACTGGCGTATGAAATCAACAAGCGCCACGCTGGCTATTACTACTGCATCGAGTTCCAGTCTGAGACAACGACTTACCTCACCACGCTCGAACTCAACATGCGCCGTGACGAACGGCTGCTGCGCTTCCTCACCATTGCCCTTGACAAATACGGTGTCAAGTACAATGCTGACAAGCGTTCCGGCCTCATTGGCAAGGCGAAGAAGAAAACCAAAGCCACTACTGAAGTAGCTGGCGCTGGTGCTGGCGCTGGTGCCGCTCCTTCTGCTGTCGCTCCAAAGGCAAAGATTGCCAAGGCACAGCCGCCACAACCTGACAACCTCAAGCGCATCGAGGGCATTGGCCCGAAAATCGCCGAGGTGCTGAAAGCTTCCGGTGTTGACTCATTTGCGAAACTCGCTTCGATGACGCCCGACCAAATCAAGGACCTGCTCAACCAGGCCGGCGACCGTTTCAGCTTCCAAGACCCAGCCACATGGCCAGCCCAAGCCCAACTTGCCGCCCAAGGCGAATGGGACAAGCTCAAGAAATGGCAGGATGAACTCAAAGGTGGCAAACTTGTGAACGCTCCTGCTGCATCTTCATCACCCGAAGTGGCTGCCGCAGTAGCAGCGGCCGGTGCCGTCGCAGTAGCTGCCTCTAGCGAAGAGGAGTGATTAAATGATGAATGATAAATGGTCAAAATGATGATTCAAGGTCAAAAGCCAAGTTTATCATCCTAAGCCCTTCATTCTGATTCAACATTAATTTATTTTCAAAACTTAAATAATCATGGCTGCATCAAGAGACGATATCAAGTTTCTCAGCAATCCAAATATTGGTCAGCAACGCAAGAAGTACTGCCGCTTCCGCAAGTTCGGCATCAAGTACATTGACTACAAAGACGCTGACTTCCTGCTGCAATTCGTAAACGAACAAGGCAAGGTGCTTCCTCGCCGAATCACTGGCAATAGCCTGAAGTACCAGCGCCGAGTGGCCACCGCTATCAAGCGTGCCCGCCACATCGCCCTGCTGCCTTATCTGACCGACTTGTTGAAATAATTAAGTGACCGGTGATTAGTAATTAGTGATTGGTGAAAAAGGCCATTTTCTAATTTCCGCCACCGCAAAATCGAAGAAAAATGGATATTATCCTTCTTAAAAATCTCGATAAAGTTGGCCGCAAGTTCGAAATCGTAAAGGTGAAGGACGGGTACGGTCGCAACTTCCTGATTCCTCAGGGCATGGCCATCGTTGCCAACAAAATCAACCGCAATAACCTTGAGAGCTTCAAGCGCCAGGAAACCAACAAGCTGAACAAGCAGTTGGACGTCTTCAAGGCAATCGCTACCAAGCTGCAAGGGCAATCGCTCAAAATCACCACTAAGGTGGGCACCTCTGGCAAAATCTTTGGCTCTGTCACCAACGTGCAGGTCGCCAACGCCCTGCGTGACCAACTCGGCGTGGAAGTTGACCGCCGTGACATCCTCATGCCGGACGACCACGTGAAGCTGATTGGCAAGTACACCGCTGTGCTTGACCTCCACCCCAACGTGGATGCAAAGATTGATTTCGAAGTGGTTCCTGATGATCCAGAACTTGCAAGGCATTTTGCCGAAATTGCAGCAGAGGCCGCCCTCGAAGCTGCTGCCGAAGCATCTACCGACAACTGATTGGAGCACTATTCAATCGAATAAATACAGAAAAGCCCATCCGCTTCACACCGGATGGGCTTTATTTTTTGCTCAAAAATATTATTTCTACGCCTAATAATCCAGTTGACCGGTTGGTTCGTAATAAAAGTGATCAACCATAGATACTGTTTCAAATCAATTGGCTTTATCTAAAATCAACTAAAATGAAAACGATTTCTACCCTATTATTTTGCATTTATCAACTGATTGCCAATGCTCAAATTGATGCAATCTGGAAAGGGGGCAGCCCAGGACGTGAAACCGATTGGCATTTTGTCCCAAACTGGAGTACCTCCCGAATTCCTGACGAATTCAGTATAGTCATCATCCCTGATGTTTCGTCTGCAAGTGGAAACTTTCCTGTCATTTCAAAAAATGCCGGTCAGATTAATGCCCTAATTATTGAATCGGGTGCTAATTTGACAATCCCCAAAAGCGGCTCACTTGCCGTTGAATCCAATGAAAACTCACTGATACTCGGCAAACTTTTCAATCAAGGAAGGTTTGAATTCTCGCCATTGCCCATGCCCCTAAAAGCAACTTCCCCAGCGGTTGCTGGTGGTAAAAGATTCATAAAGACGTTTTCTTCCATGCTTCAAATTACCGTGTTGTATGACGATTTTTAAAGCCCCAAAACCGCAGGGTTCATCCCCATGTTGGAGAAGCCACCATCGTGGTAGAGGTTCTGCATCGTCACCATTCGGCTGAGGTCGCTGAACAGGAAGACGCAATAGTCGGCGCAAGCCTCGGCGCTGGCATTGCCAAGTGGTGACATCTTGTCGGCATAGTCGAAGAACTCCTTGAAGCCCTTAACGCCGCTGCCAGCCGTGGTGAATGTGGGCGACTGAGAGACCGTGTTCACCCGCACCTTGTTCCGGGTGCCAAAATGGTAGCCAAAGCTACGGGCAAAGCTCTCCAATAGCGCCTTGGATTCCGCCATTTCGGAGTAGTCGGGGAAGACCCGTTGCGCAGCAATATAGGTCAGCGCAGTGATGCTACCCCAATCGTTCATGGCGTCCTGTTTCCAGAGCGTCTGCATGACCCGGTGGAACGACATGGCGCTGATGTCGAAGGTCTTCTGCATAAACTCGTAGTTCAGGTCGGTGTAGGGCTTTCCTTTGCGCACGTTCATTGACATGCCGATGCTGTGCAACACGAAGTCAATCTTGCCACCAAAATGCTCGGTGGCACCCGTGAACAGCTTCTCCAAATCCTCCATTGAAGTGGCATCAGCGGAAAAGATGGGGGCATTGATTTTCTCGCCCAGTTCGTTGATTTTACCGAAGCGCATGGCCACGGGTGCATTGGAAAGCACAATTTTAGCGCCTTCTTCATTGCAGCGCTCAGCCACTTTCCAAGCGATGGACTGCTCGTCGAGGGCGCCGAAGATGACGCCGGTTTTTCCTTGTAGTAAGTTGTTTGACATAGTTTTATGATGAGGGATGAGGAATCAGGGATGAGGGATGAAAACGTGGCGTTTTCATCCCTCATCCCTCGCCCCTCATACCTGATTTAAAGCGTTCCCCTCAGCTCCTGCTCTCGCTCTATCGCCTCGAAAAGTGCCTTGAAATTGCCCTTCCCAAAGGATTTTGCGCCAGCACGTTGGATGATTTCATAGAAAACCGTAGGGCGGTCTTCCACAGGTTTGGTGAAGATTTGGAGCAGATAGCCCTCCTCGTCACGGTCTATGAGGATGTTCAGTTTTTTCAGTTCCGCCAAGTCCTCGGCGATATGCCCTACCCTATCCAAAACGTCTTCGTAGTAGGTTTCGGGCACATAGAGGAAATCCACGCCATTGGCCCGGAGTTGGCTCACGGTGCTGATGATGTCGTCCGTGGCGACGGCGATGTGCTGCACCCCTGCGCTTCGGTAAAAGTCGAGGTATTCTTCAATTTGCGACTTCTTGCGGCCCTCGGCAGGTTCGTTGATGGGGAATTTGATATAGCCGTTGCCGTTGCTCACCACCTTGCTCATCAGGGCGGTGTACTCCGTGGAAATGTCCTTGTCGTCGAAGGTGACGAGTAGCTTAAATCCCATTACATCTTCGTAGAACTTGACCCAACGGTTCATGGCACCGAGTTCCACATTGCCCACGCAGTGGTCCACGTATTTCAAACCGACGGACTTGGCTGGGTAGGCGCTTTGCCGGGCATCGAAGCCGGGCAAGAAGGGTCCATCGTAGGCGCTGCGTTCCACGAGGGTGTGCCAAGTTTCCCCATAGGTTTTGATGGCGGCCATTTTCACGACGCCGTGCTCATCTTCAAGCGTGGTAGGCTCCATCGCTGATTCAGCACCCCGCTCGATGGCCGTGCGGTAGGCTTCCTCGGCGTCATCCACCCATAGGGCGAGCACCTTCACGCCATCGCCGTGCAGTGCTACGTGCTTCGCAATCTCATGGTCAGGCGAAAGAGCGGCAGTAAGCACCAGCGTGATTTTGCCCTGGCGCAGCACATAACTCACCTTGTCACGGCAGCCCGTTTCGGGGCCACGATAGGCCACCCACTGGTAGCCGAAGGCAGCTTGGTAGTACAGCGCCGATTGCTTGGCATTCCCGACATAGAACTCGATATGGTCGGTGCCGTTGATGGGAAAAGTATCTGTGGTTTGGATGGGTGCGGATTTGGTAAGGACTTCCATTGATTGTTTTCTTCTTTTGTGAAAATGTGGGAGCAAAGATAGGTGAAGTGTAGAAAAACCTGACACTGTTTTCAACCAATCCAAAGGGAGCTTTCCTCTTTGGTAAAAGGCAAAGTCCATAAAGCATTTATCTTTGTGATTGTATCCAAAAACCGCTGTAGAAAAGCGGGAGGAGGTAAAAAAAAATCCTAACTCCAATCGCCCTTCTATACTGCATAAAACACGATGAACAAAATACCATTTGCACTTAGATTCGTGATACAGTTTTCAAAGCTGTATCTTATATCGTTAAGTGTTTTCACGGTATTCAGGCTCCTGCTGTTTTTCTCAGAATCGGATAGAATTGACCAAACAGTTAGCATGGTGAATGTAATCAAATCGTTCTTAATGGGGATTCGGTTTGACATTGTAATAGCGGGCTACATTCTGGCATTACCCTACCTTCTTCTAATATCATGCAGTTATTCGATGACTGGAAGGAGTGTCTTGAGCAAGACTGCCAACCTAATCTTGAACACCATATTCCCATTAGCGTACTTGGTGTGTGCAATAGATATACCCTATTTCAACCAATTCTTCTCAAGGTTTTCCGTCACGGCATTTGATTGGATTGATAGCCCCGTTTTTGTATTCAATATGATTTCAGAAGAACCAAGGTACTGGTGGCCAATTATCCCATTAACTTGTCTAGTATTCTATTCAATTAAATTGATGACGAAAGTACTGAACAACTTCATAGTGCCTGATAAGAGACCCACTATTATGGACATTTCAATATTCCTGGTATTCGGTGGGCTTATTTTTTTGGGCATACGTGGCAGGTTGGACGAAAAATCGCCCATAAAGGTCGGCACCGCTTATTTCTGCAACAACGCTTTCTTGAACCAATTGGGGCTGAACCCCAACTTCACCTTGATAAGGAGTTATTTGGACAGCAAAAAGCCGGAATACAGGGAAATCAAATTGATGGACGAAAAACAGGCAATTCGAAATGTCCAAAGCTATTTAGGCATTAATAATTCGGAGGGTTCAACATCCATTTCTAGGTTCGTTAAATTCGATAATCCGAATCCCGAAAAATATAATGTGGTTTTGATAATGATGGAAAGCATGAGTGCAGGCTGGATGAAGCGACATGGTAACTCACAAAATTTGACACCATTCCTTGACAGCATTGCAAACGAAGGATACTATTTTGAAAATGCCTACACAGCGGGGATTCATACGCACAATGGCATTTTTAGCACCTTGTTTTCATATCCGGCAATATTTAGGCAACATCAAATGGAAGAAAGTGCCATAACAAGCTATGATGGCATATTTAGCACTTTAAAAAAGCATGGTTACACAACTACCTATTTTACCACACATGATGGGCAATTTGACAATGTAGCTGGTTTCTTGTACGCTAATGACTGCGACAAGGTTATTTCAAAGCCAGATTATCCGAGTGAGAAGGTTAAAACGACATTGGGTGTACCAGATGATGTTATGTTCGAGCATTCAATGCAATTATTGGATGAAAAGAGCCAACAGGGAAGTCCGTTTTTTGCGGCTTATATGACAGCGAGCAACCACGGCCCGTACTACATCCCCCCTCACTTCTCACCAAAGCAAAAAGACATTAGGCTTCAAGTTGTGGAGTATTCCGACTTTGCACTTCGAAGATTCTTTGATTTGGCATCCCAAAAACCTTGGTTCGACAATACCCTGTTTGTGCTCATTGCTGACCATGGGGCGCCACTGGACGGCACCTACGAAATGTCATTGGATTACAACCATACGCCGCTCATTTTCTTTGCTCCAGGGTTAATCAAGGAACCTAAGCTTTTTAAGAAAATGGCAGGGCAAATAGATGTTTTTCCAAGCATAATGGGACTATTGAACCTCCCTTACGAGAACAAGACCCTAGGGATAGACCTCTTCAAGGAAGAAAGGCCCTTTATTTTTTTCAATGCAGATGACAAATACGGCGTTATTGACGACAATTGGCTCCTTATTGTTAGAATGGACGGAGAGAGGAGCCTTTACAAGTATAGAACCAAAGACAAGGAAAATTATATTGCAAAAGAACATCAAGTAGATGAAAGAATGGAGGAATATGCAGTTTCAAATTTGCAGGTATTCCAGTCAATTGCTCTTAAGAAATTGAATAGACCGAATCCAACAGTCACTAATAGATAACCAATGCCTTCAACTATCAATGGTTCGTGAAGTTTTCGGGTTTTCGGGTTCTAAGGTTGCGGCACAGTAGCCGTTTTTGAAAAGATAGGTTGCTTTTCCAACCTTGTCAAAAATGATTTACATTTAGGTTTTGCCCCAAATCCCGAAAACCATAGAACCTTAAAACTTCCCGAACCATTGACTATTCTGCCTTACCAGTAAACCATTACATTTTTCTACCTTGCATCCTTTATTGGAAAAACACCACCATTCAAAAACAGCAAACGACAAACATGCAACAACCACCCATTTTCCGACTTGGCATCGTCATGGCAGGGGCAGTCTCGGCAGGAGCTTACACTGCTGGCGTCATGGACTATTTGTTTGAAACCCTTGAAATCTGGGAACAGAAAAAGCGCACCAACCGCCGCATCCTCGCCGAATGCGGCGACGACTGGGAAAAGGCCAAGGAAAACCCAGATTTCGAAGCCAGCCTGCCCATGCACCAAGTGGTGCTGGAGGCGCTAGCTGGGGCCTCGGCAGGCGGCATGACGGCGGGCATCACGGCGCTCAGCATGTTCGAGGGCTTCCATTTTTACGATGAAAATTCGGACAACAAGCAGAATCGGCTCTACCATTCTTGGGTCAACCTGAACGACGAGGCAGGCAAGCCAACCTTCGAGCAGATGCTCGACGTATCGGACATTGACGAGGACAAAACCGTCAGTTCCATCCTGAACTCGAAGCCCATCGACATCATTGCCGACCGCTTGGACGGCATCAAAGTGAACCGTAAATTGGAGGACTTGGGCTATGTGTCGCCGAACCTGAACCTCATCCTTACGCTTTGCAGCCTTCGGGGCATACCGATAGACATCAACTTCAACACCCGCACCGTGGAACCACCCACCAAGGAGGAAGTGACAAGGAAAATGGTGGTACCCAAGCAAGAGATTCCAGCCACGGCGCCTGCCCACCGCATGTTCTTGCACAAAGGTGTCGGGCAGTTTTGCTTTAACAGCGGTCAACCAACAAGTCCGGAGGATGAACACATCCTCTCCCTTGACCCAAACGTTAAGGAACACCGCAAAATGCTTATAGAAGTGGCTAAGGCGACTGGGGCTTTTCCCGTTGGCCTAAAACACCGGGTGCTCGAAATGCCCAATGGGAAATACGTGCAGGCGCAAGTGAGCAAGCTCTTTGGAGTGGATCGCCAAGACCGATTCAAGGTGGCAGTTGACCCCGACAAACCCTTCAAATTCGTGGCGGTTGACGGCGGGGCCATCAACAACGAACCGATTGGCGAGGTGGACAATATCCTCGAAGACCTTTATGACAAAGACCGCAAGAACGGCCTCGCCGATGAATACTATAAGAACTTCGGCATCATCATGATAGACCCCTTCCCCGATTTTGAGACAACGGAGGCGGAAGAAGGGCAAGATTCTTTGACGACGATACCTTTCAAGCTGTTCGGCGCTTTGAGAAGCCAAGCCATGCTCAAGGAAGGCGACATCCGGCGGGGCTTTCGGGGCATTGACTACACCCGTGGCCTAATCTTCCCAAGCAAAAAGAACCCTAAAACCGGGAAGCCCAAAAAATTTGCGATTGCATGCGCCTCCTTGGATGGTTTTGGCGGTTTTTTGAGCCGTGATTTCCGCCACCACGACTTCCTCTTGGGCCGCCGGAACTGCCAGTCGTTCATCAGAAAGTTCTTCACCGTACCGGAGACCAGCCCCGTGCTGGGAAAGTGGACACCCGAAATGCTGGAGCGCTTCGCAGTGCAGTACGAAGGGGACGAACGCTACTACTACCCGATCATACCCGATGCAAGGAGCTTTAGCCAGGAAAATGACGAAACCGCCCTACAACCACCGCCCGAAGTCGGTATTTCCGCCGAAGAGGTGTGCAAATTTTATCCTGCCTTGAAACGGCGTACCGAAAAAGTGCTACGGTTCTACTTCAACCCGCCGGGCATGATTTATGGCAAAAAAACCACCAAGAAGGAGGCGATGAAGGAGAAAAAAGACCGGGCAATAGGCCGCATGATCAACCAGCACACAGGCGGTTTTCTCAGCGATGCAAAGGGCTGGCTCGCCATCATAGTGGTCGCAATCCTACTCCTACCATTGATTCCCGTACTGCTGTTCCTCGCAGTGATTCCCTTGCTTTATGTACTGCTCATGAACATCATTGCTGGGTATGTTGCGAAGCAAACCATTTTGAAAACCATTCTTAAGGACTTAAAAGAGAAGCAGTTGTTGAAAGGGTAGAAAAAACAATATCCAGATTCCACACCTTACCTTAAACCTACCGATATTTGGGCCGTTTTGGAAACAGCCAGGTGAATTGGCCGTTTCCACATACCAAGACTTTTCAATTTCAACCATAAAATGACTGATTTCTCATTCATTGCAAACGCACATCCCTCGTACATAGACTCGCTCTACGAGCAGTACCTGGGCAACCCCGAAACCGTTGACCAAAGCTGGCGTCTGTTCTTCAAAGGCTTTGACTATGGAGGCAGCAACGGCGCATCCTCAAACGGCACTGCCCCCAGCCAAAACGGCTATGCCCCCGACATTAGCGACCACGATGAGCTTAGGGTCGTGGCCCTCATCATTGCCTACCGCAACCGGGGCCACCTAAAGAGCACGACCAACCCGCTCAAGGCCCGCAAGAACCGGATGCCCTTCCTCGACCTCGCCGATTTTGGCCTGACCGAGGCCAGCCTCGACAAGCCCTGCCTTGCCGCCAAGGAGGTTGGCCTGCCCGACGGTTCCACGCTCCGGCAAGTCATCGAGAAGTTGGAGAAAATGTACTGCGGCAATATCGGCTTTGAGTACCACCACATCCAGGACCGACACAAGCGGCGCTGGCTGCGGGAGCGTATCGAAGCACAGGCTGTTGAAAAACAATGGGGTTTGAGTTTGGACGAAAAAAAGCGCATCCTCGAAAAACTCAACGGCGCTACGGTGTTCGAGCAGTTTTTGCACAAAAAATTCATCGGACAAAAGCGTTTCTCACTGGAAGGTGGCGAAGCGACCATTGCTGCACTCGACGCCATCATTACCGCCGGGGCCGATCAGGGCGTGGAGGAGGTGGTATTCGGCATGGCGCACCGGGGCCGCTTGAACGTACTGGCCAATATACTCGGCAAGACCTACGAGCAGATTTTCACGGAGTTTGAAGGGGAAATGCCAGAAGACCAGAGCTTCGGCGATGGCGACGTGAAGTACCACCTTGGCTTCTCTTCGCAGGTGACCACGCCGCACGGAAAGAAGGCATACCTGAAATTGGTGCCCAATCCCTCGCACCTCGAAGCTGTGAACCCTGTGGTGGAGGGCTTCGCAAGGGCCAAGGCCGATGCCCTTTACAACAGCCAGTACGACCGCATCCTGCCCGTGCTCATCCATGGCGATGCTGCTGTGGCCGGGCAGGGCATCGTTTACGAATGCCTTCAAATGAGCCTTTTGGAGGGCTACGCAACGGGCGGCACCGTCCATTTCGTCATCAACAACCAAATCGGCTTCACCACCGACTGGGAAGATGCTCGCTCCTCGACCTACTGCACGAGCGTGGCCGCAACGGTGCAGGCGCCCGTCTTCCATGTGAACGGTGACGACCCGGAGGCTGTGGTCTTTGCCTGCAAGTTGGCAATGGAATACCGCCAGAAATACAACGCCGATGTGTTCATTGACATGGTCTGCTACCGCAAACACGGCCACAACGAGGGCGACGACCCGAAGTTCACGCAGCCGACCCTCTACGACCTCATCAACGTCCACAAAGACCCCCGTACCATTTACAGCGAGCGGCTCATCGCCCGAGGTGATGTGCAAAAAGAGTTGGCCGAGGCCATGGAAAAGGAGTTCTGGAACGAACTGCAAGGCCGACTCGACAACTTGAAGCAGAACAAGCTGCCCTACCAGTACCAAGAAACTGAATTGGCCTGGAAGGCATTGCGCAAGACCACCACGCCTGCGGACTACGAACAATCGCCAGAGACGGGCATCGAACCGAAAGTATTGGACAAAATCCTGAAGCATTTACACCAATACCCGAAGGATTACAAGGCCGTGAGCAAGTTCGACCGTATCCTGAAAGGCTCTAAAGCCATGTGGGACAGCGGCAGGTTAGATTGGGCCTTGGGCGAACTTTCGGCTTATGGCTCCTTGCTGTTGGATGGCAACGACGTGCGCCTCAGCGGACAGGACGTTAAACGTGGCACCTTCTCGCACCGCCACGCCGTGCTGCACGAGGAGGAGACCAACCGTGAGTACAACCGCCTCGATGGCCTCGACAAAAAACAGGGCAAGTTCCGCATCTTCAACTCGCTGCTGAGCGAGTACGGGGTGCTTGGCTTTGAATATGGCTACACCCTAGCCCGCCCCGATGCACTGGTGGTTTGGGAAGCCCAGTTCGGCGACTTCTTCAATGGCGCACAGACGATGGTGGACCAGTTCATCATGTCCGCTGAGCGCAAATGGCAGCGGATGAGCGGCTTGTGCATGTTCCTGCCGCACGGCTATGAGGGTCAAGGCCCCGAGCACAGCAGTAGCCGATTGGAGCGCTTCCTGCAGAATTGCGCTCGCTACAACGTGACCGTGGCCAATGTGACCACGCCCGCCAACCTGTTCCACCTGCTGCGCCGCCAGTTGGTTCGTCCGTTCCGCAAGCCCTTGATTCTGATGACGCCAAAGAGTGGCTTGCGCCACCCTGAGGTCGTGTCGGAAATGAAGGATTTCCACACGGGCACCCGCTTTCTGGAGGTGATTGACGATGCCAGCGCAAAAGCGGCGAAGGTGAAAACGCTGTTGCTCTGCACGGGCAAGGTCTATTTCGACCTCCTTGACAAAAAGCGCAACGACAAGCGGGAGGACGTGGCCATTGTACGCCTCGAACAGCTCTACCCGCTACCAGAGAAGCAGCTGGAAGCCATTTTTGCGAAGTATAAAACTGCAAAAGTAAAATGGGTACAGGAAGAACCTGCCAACATGGGTTCGTGGATGTACCTGTTGTTCCAGTACAATTGCCGCCGCACATTTGAACTTGTTTCAAGAGAAACGGCGGCATCGCCTGCCGTCGGCTTTAAGAAGAAGCACGACCAGCAGCAGGCGGAGTTGGTGGAGCGGGCGTTTGAGAAATAGAGGGTGAGAGGAGTGAGAGGGAGCCCCGTTAGTGATGATTCGCTGACGGGGCTTTTTCATATACGATCAGTAAAAGCAAGCCAGTGACCATTCCTATTTTAGGTAATTTTTGGAAGTTTTAGCGGCCAAGGCATGGCAGAAACCCTTCACGACCAATAGATTTGTCAAGGTAACTATGACAATGCCATTAAGTAATATGCTTTTATGCAGGTAATTTTTCAAACCCTAAAAATATTGGTTCTTCGTGTCTTCTTGTGGGTAATTTCACTTAACATCTGACCTATTGCAGGTCGAAGATTAGGTTATTTGAAAAAGGGTTCTAATCAACATTAACTTGCCGCTAAAAGTAGCGGCATATGAAGAACCCAAAGATTTTGGACTTGTACTCGGACTA
>JALHQW010000099.1 GCA_022841745.1 Saprospiraceae bacterium
CAAAGGCAGAGACAGTAATTGGCTCTGATAGGAGGGTTATTCCCTTATCCGAGCAAATACCTCATCACTGCTATATCTTTCATTTTTCAAAGCTATCTGGCTTGCAATAGGTCAGTTAACATCTATCATCTTGTAACCCGCTATTTTAATGGCGGGAATTTGGCAAATACCCACCAACAACATCTTTCTTCTTTACAGAACATCAGCATTTACTATCTTTCGTCAAATGCTTGATGTTGATGTTTAGAAAAGAAGATAGATGTGCGAGAGGGAACTCATGCTCCCCTCGTTGAAACGAGGGGTTACAATATGATAGATGTTTACCCATACAAAACCACGAAGAACCTATTTTCTTTAGGATAATCCAGAATACCCAAATAAGCTGAAAAACTATCCACAACCTGCACCGTGGCCTGGTGTTGAATGGGCTTTTTGTATGCTGCCCTCATCGAATCGAGCCGTTCATAGGTCTTTTTTATTCCATGTCCTTTCTCCATTTCAAGCTTCACGTTTTCCATTTTTGCAAAACCTTCCCCGTTTTTATAACGCACGACAAAAATGGAAATCAAAGCCAATCCCGTGAACAGAAACAGCCTTAGCGGATGGTAATACCGCACATGCTTCCCCTTAAAATACTCCGTTGTGAGCTTGCCAGGTATCATTATTGCCCGAAGGGTACTAAAAATCCGGTTGTCGAGGTTGAAAAGGGTGGCCATTGTCTCGGATACCATCTCTCCAAAACTGAGGCGGCCATCGTGGTTGCGTTGGCTACAGTTCGGGCAGAAGCGAGCGTCCGTTGGGAGCGGCGTGTTACAGTTGCGGCAATATTGGATTGGCGTTTCGTTTTCCATTAAAGGTTGTTTGAGGCCAAAAATAAGCACCGTCCTTCGTTGGGCGATTTTTTCGACGAAAGGGAATATGAACAGCGATTGAAAATTTAAGTTAACCGCATTGGGAATTGCTATTCGAATTGGGCAAAATAGCAGCCGTCTTAGAGAGGAGGGGTTATCAAACCCCGGTGTTCCGCAACGCCGGGGTTTGATAACCCCTCCTCTCTAAGGCGGCTGCGTACAACTTCAAATGCGTCCATCTATAAGCTGTAAGAACCCACCTCTGAGAAAAGCATCTCTTGCATAAAACATTGGCTATCCGTTAAGGCATCGTAAAAATATTCTACTAATTTTGTAGAGGTACTTGACATTAAGCAAAGATGCCCATAGCTTTGCACCCATCAATTCAATAACAAAGATGAATCAAGTAAAAAACATGATGATGTGTTGTTGTACACTTTCCAACCAACCGGAGGAAGCAGGTGTGCCATGGCATTGATGCATGTTTAGGTACCTGTCAAAAAAGCCCTTCGGTATTGCACCGAGGGGCTTTTTTGTTTGCGCTGGTTCAAAAATCTTCTTTTTCACTTTTAAATTCTACCATTTATGTCACAAGCAAATTACCGTTTCGAGACACTTCAGCTCCACGCCGGGCAAGAGATTGACCCCACTACCAAATCAAGGGCAGTGCCCATTTACCAGACCTCCTCTTATGGTTTCGACAACAGCGACCATGCTGCCAAATTGTTCGGTCTGAAGGAGTTCGGCAATATCTACACCCGCATCATGAACCCCACCACCGATGTGTTCGAGAAGCGGATTGCAGCGCTGGAAGGCGGCGTGGCGGCTCTGGCGGTAGGTTCGGGGCAGGCGGCGCAGTTCATCGCACTGAACAATATCCTACAGGCTGGCGATAATTTCGTTAGTACCTCCTTCCTCTACGGTGGCACTTACAACCAGTTCAAGGTCTCGTTCAAGCGCCTCGGCATCGAAGTCCGCTTTGCCGACGGCGACAACGTGGATTCTTTCGCCCGTAAGATTGACAAGAACACCAAGGCCATCTACTTGGAATCCATTGGCAACCCACGCCTCAATATCCCCGATTTTGAAAAATTCGTGGCTTTGGCCAAGGAGTACGACCTGCCGTTGGTGGTGGACAACACGTTCGGTGCAGCGGGATACCTGTTCAAGCCGCTCGAATGGGGGGCCAATGTAGTGGTTGCATCTGCTACTAAATGGATAGGCGGGCACGGCACCTCCATCGGTGGCGTCATCGTGGATGGCGGCAATTACAACTGGGGCAATGGCAAGTTCCCACAGTTCACCGAGCCGAGCGAGGGCTACCACGGCCTGAAGTTCTGGGACATCTTCGGCGAGGGCAACCCGCTAGGCCTGCCGAATATCGCCTTTGCCATCCGGGCAAGGGTGGAGGGCCTTCGTGACTGGGGGCCGGCGCTAGCACCGTTCAATTCCTTCCTTTTCCTGCAAGGCTTGGAGACGCTTTCGCTCAGGGTGCAGCGCCACGTGGAGAACGCACTTACTCTCGCCAATTGGTTGGAAAACCACGAGGCCGTGGAGTTCGTCTGGTACCCTGGTTTGCCCAGCAACCCCTACCACGAACTGGCCAAGAAATACTTAACGAACGGCTTCGGCGGCATCCTACAGTTCGGCATCAAGGGCGGTGTGGAAAATGGCAAAAAATTCATTGACTCGCTCAAGTTGGTCAGCCACCTGGCCAATGTGGGCGATGCAAAAACGCTTGCCATCCACCCAGCTTCCACCACCCACGAGCAGCTTTCGGAAGAAGAAAGGTCGGCATCTGGCGTGCTGTCCAACCTCATCCGAATCAGCGTCGGCATCGAGCATATCGAGGACATCAAAGCGGACTTCGAACAGGCGTTTGAACAGGTCTTTTCCAAAAAACTGCAATTGGCTTAACCTGTATTTTCTGGAAACCTCTTCACCCAGCAAAGTCGCCTGCCGCATGGCGGCGGGCTGCCTTTGCGCTATCATCCGACTGCCATGACCGAACATCTCCGTTTTTTCTACCACGAGGCTCCTTTCCAACTTGAATCTGGCGAATGGGCCTACAGGCTTCGCTTGGCCTATACTACTTTCGGCACCTTGAACGCTGCCGCCGACAATGCCGTTTGGGTGTTCCATGCCCTGACCGCCAATGCCGACCCCACCGATTGGTGGCCAGGGCTGGTCGGGCACGGGAAATTGATTGACCCCGACCACCATTTCATCGTCTGCGTGAACATGCCGGGAAGTTGCTACGGCAGCTTCAACCCCTTGGACATTCACCCTGGTACAGGGGAAGCATACCTCCAATCCTTCCCGTTCTTCACGACGAGGGACATGGCCAGGGCCTACCAGCCATTGCGCAAAGCATTGGGAATCAACAAGATAAAACTAGGAATTGGCGGCTCGATGGGCGGCCAGCAATTGCTCGAATGGGCCATTGAAGAGCCTACGCTGTTTGAACACATCGTGCCCATTGCCACCAATGCAGCCCATTCTCCCTGGGGCAGGGCCTTCAATGCTTCGCAACGGATGGCCATAGAAAACGATGAAACCTGGCTATTGCAAACGCCCGATGCGGGTATGGAAGGCATGAAGATTGCCCGCTCCTTCGCCCTGCTTTCGTACCGCAACTACGATACCTACCACCATTCCCAAGCGGACGGAGACCACCCAAATCTGGATAGGTTCAAGAGCGAAAGCTACCAACGCTACCAAGGTGAAAAACTCGCAAAGCGGTTCAATGCCCTTAGCTACTATGCCTTGACTAAAAGCATGGATTCCCATAATGTCGGGCGGGCAAGGGGTGGCTCGAAGCGGGCGCTTTCTTTCATTTCGGCTAAAACACTGGTGATAGGCATCAGTTCAGACTTATTGTTTCCGCTCAGCGAACAGCAATTCCTGGCCGAGCACATTCCCAACGCCAGGTTCAATCAGATTCACTCCTTTTACGGTCACGATGGGTTTTTATTGGAAAATGAGGCCATCGCTTTGGCCATTTTAGGGCATTTCCCAGCTTTATCCAAGAAAAACAAAGAAGTGGAAAGCCTGCAGTATCCTTGTCTTGCGGAGTAACGCAGTCCATACCTAAGAAAACGAATTTTGCCTTGACTCTCATTTCGCAAGCGAATGGTTTGGCTTGCGGCCAAATGCTCGTTACCACTGCGTTGAATGACGAACTAGTTGCGAAGCACTAATTCGAGATGAAAGAATTAATTTGAAAAGCTGGCAAATAGGGTCTTGAAAATTACCCAGACAAATTTGTTGATGGAAGTATCGTTTTATCCAAACTGTTCCGCTTCTTTGTGGAATTTTAAAACAACAAAATCCATCAACATGAAAAATCAGAAAAACCACCTTTTTGGGCTGATGACTGGCCTTTGCCTCTTCTTTTTTTCCTGCCAACCCAGCGTCCCGGCTTCTTGGCAAAAGTTCATGGACTGCGCCAACACTGCCTGCGTCGCTGAGGTAGTAGCTGTCAAGGACGATTACCTGAAGAACCCCAAGTCACTGTACGAGGAGTTCATCAAGACCAACGAACGGGGCGAAGACCATTTCGTGGGCTGGCTCTACATCTTGCGGGACAGCGTGCTGATGAACGCCAGTTACGGCTCAACGGAAGACCGGGTGGCGATACAACAGGCGCTGATTGCCAAGTCCAAGGAGTTTGAGAACGACCCTAAATACGGTGAATGGGCACAGTCCATCATCCGTGAAGTAGAGCAGCTGGCCATTGCCTCCGCAGCGGAAGGCGCAGCACTAATGGAGGGCAGCATCACGGGGACCTACAGCTTTGAACTGCCCAATATGGTCGGCTCTGGCGAACTGGAAGTGCTGGACAACGGCGACGGGACCATCCGATTTGCACTCGTAGTGGTAGGCCCGCCGCCTGCTCATAACCAAGGGTATATGGAAGGCACCGCCAAGCTCACGGGCAACACGGCCACCCTCACCACTGCCGAATACGGTGGCAAATGTGCCATTGACCTCAGTTTCGGGGAGGATGAAGTCGTTGCTAAGACCGTTTCGGGTGGCTCTTCCGAATGTGGCTTTGGCAACAACGTCATGGCCGATGGCACCTATAAGCGCACGAGTGACACAAACCCCTTCCCCCCCGTTGCAGGTGACGAGGCACCTGTCGAGCTTGAAAATAGCTGGGTGAGCACCACAGATCCGAAATCTGAGCTGGCCATTGGCAACGGCAAGTACACGGAAATCTATGACTCGGAGCCTGGCCCACGCATGCCTTTCAGTTACCACAAGTCCTGCCCAAAAGATTGCAATCCAGTGGCGCCGACCCCCTGCATTCGTGTCTATGGCCAAGACGATGTTTGCTACACGGTGGTGAAGGTTGATGCCAAAAAACTGGAGCTGTCCATGATTGGCGGCACAGGCAATACACTGGTTTTTAAACCAAAAAGCTGAGTTTAATTGGCTTTTTGAGCTGCCATGCGGGGCGAACCTCAGCGCCATTTCAAGGTTCAATCAAAATTTTTCAATCATTTAATAACATGAGACAAACAATCCTCCCTATCCTTTTCGCAGCCCTGTTTTTCGTCGCCTGCGGCGAAAAACCAGAAAAACCATCCGAAACACCCGCAACCACCGAACCCGACCTCACCATTGTCATTGGAGAGAAGGTCGGCCTCATCACCCCTGCCAACTGCACCCGTGAGGGGGTGCTGGCTGCCTACGGCAACGATGCCAAGGTGGACTCCCTCTACATTATTGACGGCATGTACGGAGAGGGCGTCGTCCTCTTTCCCGACAACCCACGCCGCCGGGTGGAGATTTATTGGGACAAAGATTTTGACCCCAAACGACCTTCCTATATCCGTATTGACGGCGACAGCACGGGCGTCACTGATTGGAAAACCTCGAATGGCTTATCGCTGGGTACCCCGCTGGCGGAATTGGAAAAACTGAACGGAAAACCGTTTGAAATCTCCGGCTTCGGCTGGGACTACGGCGGCTTCGTGACGGACTGGAAGGGTGGCAACTTCAACAGTTCCCTCTCGATTCGCATGGAACCCACTGCCGAAGGCGATGCCTCTGCCAAAGTATCGGGCGAAGGCGGCTTCAACTCCCAAAACCCCGATATGCAAGCCGCCAAGCCCGTTGTTTCGAGGATGGAGTTCCGCTTCCTCGCCAACGAACAATTGCCAACCTGTATCATGGAAAAAATAAGTGCCGACAAGGAACAAGGCAAGATGAACGTATTCAAAATGAACGTGAACAGTAGCGACCACTACTGGCTGCAAAGCGGTGCGGCAGCCTACGACGGCCTAGAGTACGTCCTTATAGTGGGTAAAGATGGCAAGTGCGAGGAAGTCTGCCAAATGGGTGGCATGAGGATGCCCCCACCTTGCCAAAAACTGTACGAAGGGAAGCAGTGGGAGTTGGTTTGGGAGGAGAAATGAGGTAGGGGAAATTAAAGAAATCGAAGATTTACGTCATTCACCAAGCGTCGGCCCATCGAGCGGTGGGGCTGTCATACCTCGAAGCTCCGCAGTTAGGAACTCCGGGATTTGACAACCCCGCCGCTCGAAGCACCTGCAATGGCTGAAACACCCCACCATCATATCATGCGATCGTAATGCGATTCTTCTATACAATGTTTTGCACCAGCCTCGTTTTATTTGGAAGTGTTTCTATTTTATGGCCATAAATGTTAAATTTTTCCTACAAGTTTGAATTTTCGGGATACCCGCTTACCTTGCAGCCGAATAATAGTTGATTATCTACCTTATTGATAAACACCTTCATGGCCGCCTTGGCCATGCCCAAATCCTTTGGACGTATATATAACCGATTACTTAATTTTTTAAATACTTGTATTTATGGAAACATCAATTTTCTCTAGAAGGGCGGCAGGTGTCGCCAAAATGCTTTCTTTTCTTTATAAAAGCAGATTAGTTCCAATTTTACTACTGCTGTTGGCAAATGTGAACCATGTATTTGGTCAAGCTTGTTTAACAGGGGAAACGCCTCCTAGCACATGTTTCAATTCTGTTTCCTTAGGCGGCGATCAAGGAACCCTTTCAAATTGCAGCTTCAACACTTTTCCTATTTTCTTTCACCACCCAAGTATAAACAGGATTGATTTCAAATCTTTGCATGTGAGAGTGAGGTTAAGCGGAGACGCACAATTTGATGCTGCATATTTTAGCCAACCGGCTGACCAGATTTATGTAGCGGCAAATATCTTGACACCGTTTACAAGTGGACTTACTTCTTTTAGTGTTTCTTCTGATGGCAAAACATTAGATTGGATAGTGCAATGTAGCTTTCTCGGAGCACATCGCATCGCAGTTGGCCCATTGGGCAGCAGCCCAATAATTTTCCATGCAGGGATTATTGGTGATCCATATTCCGACAACAGCGATATTGTAAGTGTTCAATTTGAATTAACAACAATATCTGGCCTTTCCCAACAAGGGATGCAACTTCCATGTCCTGAGGATTGCTGTAGCTTATTGGCCAGCAATTTTGGAATTCAAACGGGTGGCACCCCTTTGTTTTGCTCCAATTCGACGATTAGAGGCAACATAAAATTCACTGCTCAATTTCCCGCAGCCCCTGCGGATCCGGAGGAGATACTTCATTCGGTTGAAATCAATAACACTGGCCCTTCAGTCAGTTTCGATGAACTTGATTTGAGGATAAGAGTAACGGACGAGCACGAAACCATGCCTGACTTCGGATTTGATTATTCAACTTCGCCATTAGGTCCCCCCAATCCGTATCAGTGATACAAGATGAGAACGGGTCATCCTATCCAGGTGAAACTGACACTTATTATCTCAGATACACAAATGGAAGTTTACAGAGTGGGACGACACTCATTGCCGACATCATGGCATTTGACCCCGAAGGGCTAGAGAACCTTCTTGGTAGTGGTAGCATTGTAGTTGAATACATTAGGATAAAAATTGCTGGAAGTGCCGATTGCTGTAAGCTGAATATGGTGGAAAGCGAGCAATCGTTTAAGTTTGTAGGGGATTTGCCTTGTGCTGGAGATGTGCCTAGGTTGCTAATCAACAAGTTGGACGCCGCCCCGTCAGGCCCTTGCCAAACAGGGTTCCAAATCGAGTTCGGAAACTTAGGCGGAGGGGGTATCTACTTAGAGCAATTATACCTGGAAATAGATGTAGAAACCTCTGGAGCAACAGTGTTTTCCGAAATAATGCCAAGTGATGCATCCTTGGCTTGCATCAATGCCACCCAAGGTTCTTGCCCGACTGGATGCGTAACCTTTTGCGGCCCGAACAAAATCATCATTGATTTTTCGAATGCAGCCAACCCCTTAGGCATACAAAATAATGATTTTTTTACATTGATTTTCGACGGTAACAATGGCGGAATTACCAATATCCAAATAAAGGAGGCGAGAATAAAAGAAGTTGCGAAAGATCCTTGCATCCCAAACTTGGTGACCTCGCCAAGCCTCATTTTGCCCATCATGAAATGCGATTATTGTACTGGTATTTCTGCGTCAGTTGAGTCTTATGCAGGTTCTGAGCAATTGAATACCGGGTGCGAGGCAGGTTTCTCGCTTTACCTTGACCTCGGCACTCAGATTGTTGATGAAATTTCGATGCAATTCGATTTGGAATTAGTTGGCAACGAACCAGTGACCATCACTGCCTCAAAATCTGATGCATTTTGCGATGCAATGTCAAACAGTACATGCGATCCAGGACCAAATTCCTCAAATTGCATGGAAATATCCGGCACTACCGTCACCTTACATTACTGCGGTGGGCAACTTACAGGTATGCAACGGGTTGATATTGTGATGAGTGGGGCAGGGATGGTGAACGAACTTAATTTCACTACCTTAGAAGTACATCCGGTTGGTGGTCAAACTTGCGATGTCCTGTAAACAGGTGCAGTTGGAGTCCTCCCTGTTTTGCCCACTGGCCCAAATTGTCCGTATTGGAACATTAAAGGGGTCGTAACTAATGAAGATGGTTTTGGAATCTTCAACGTAAACATGTGCGTAACGGAAGACCCACTGACGCAAAGCCTGGGCGAGTTTACCTGCACTAACCCTATTACCTCAAAATTCACTACAACGGCAGGCGCATATCAAGCACCTTTCCAGGCTCCACTCAATAGTTCAAAATCCCTTACCCCAATGAAAAACTGTGAAGATGACAATGGGGTAACAACCTTTGACATGGCACTGATTCTAAAGTATATTTTAGATCCTATAGCTGACCCACTTGGCTCCCCCTACAAACTATTAGCAGCGGATGCCAATAACAGTGGGGCGGTGACAACCTATGACAATGTTCTTATTAGAAAGATAATACTTCAGATTGACCCAGCATTTACGGATAATGCTTCATGGCGCTTTATTGATGCGGAGTATTCATTCCCCAACCCTACCAATCCTTGGGCATTTCCATTCCCAGAATACACCGAGGTATCCTACAGTGAGCAATCGGTGCAAGGTGCATCCTTTGATTTTATCGGTGTTAAAATTGGTGATGTAACCGTCAGTGCTGATTATGGTGAATCATGTACCAGCAGTTTCGCACCAGACGAGGAAGCGGATGATAGGAGTAAATCTACGCTCCAGCTTCTTACCAATAATATGCAGCTAAAACAGGGAGAATCCGGTTGGGTGGAGTTCAAAACTGACGCAGAACAAGCCATAGCAGCTTGGCAATTGGGGCTTTTCTTTGACCCAAGTCTCGTACAGGTAAATGAAATTTATGCTTCACCTAACTTGGGTGATTTTGATGCAAAGGATAATTTTGGCACTACAGAAATCATGGACGGCAAGTTAAGGGCCCTATGGGTCTCACCTGATGGCCGGGAAAGGCATATCCCAAAAGGAGAGGCTATTTTTAAACTCCATGTAAAAGCGCTGCGTTCAGTAAGCAATATTAGTGATGTATTTAGGGTGGACAATAGTATCCTTCACAGTTTGGCCTATTCAGAGGAGGGAAAAGAATTTCCTTTCAACAGCGCCTTAGGCAATCAAAATGACTCCAATCCGTTGGTTGCTGAACTAAATTCAAAAATAGTTACTGTGGTAGATCCCAATCCCTTCACAGACAGATTAAGCATCACATTGAATTTACCAAATGAAGATGCTGTGTCTATCATTATTTATGACCAACTTGGCCGCTCTGTGGCCAAATGGGAAGGTAAATTGAAAAAGGGATTTGGCAATGTAACCTTTGACGATACCACAGGTTGGGGCCAAGGGGTGTTGAGCTACGTTGTTCGCACCACTACGTCATCCTGTTCAGGGTCAATATTGAAATTCTAATTAACAACCATATCGAGCACAATGAAATCGCATTACTTGCCTTTTCATTGTGCTCTTTTCTTAATCATCTCCCATGAATGCTAATTTTATACTTAAAACGCTACTGTTTTCAGCAATTCTGTTAGTAATTTCTCCACTTAGGGCATCTATTATCTTCGTAAATTCTACTGCCATTGGTAATAATGATGGTACCACTTGGGGAGATGCCTTTTTGGACCTTCAACAAGCTTTGCTTGTTTCAAGTTATGGCGATGAAATCTGGGTGGCACAAGGCATCTATCACCCGACCAGCACCACCAACCGGGAAATCTCTTTTGAGCCAAAAAACGGGGTAAAACTATATGGGGGATTTGCGGGCCATGAATCCCTTCTGACAGAGCGGGATTTTCAAGCAAACAAGACCGTCTTGAGCGGCGATATCGGCGTACAGGGAGATGCCAACGACAACTCCCACACCATTGTTTACCTCGCTGACGTGGATTCCTCAACTTGTTTGGATGGCTTTATACTATCAAATGGCAATGCAAATGGGAACCCCGTGGTTTACGGCTTTTATAGCAGGGCCAGGAACGGCGGGGCCATCTATATCACTGCCAACAATAACGCCCACGCAACCGAACCAAAAATCACGAACTGCGTGTTCCGGCTTAACAGCGCCAACCAAAGAGGGGGGGCTATGTTCATTTACAATCAGGTTGGGTTTGCGGTGAACCCCTTGTTCCAAAAATGCCAGTTTGTGGAGAATTACGCCAATTTTGGGGGCGCAATCAATATTTTTGGGGGCAACAACGAAAATGAGCTAAAACTCACGGAATGTTTGTTTGAGCTCAATTCATCTTTTAGTGGTGGGGCAGTGCAATACGACAATAATTACGGCTCCCGCAATCTGGTTTTTGAAGGATGCGAATTCTCCTACAATTTTTCTGATGATATTGGAGGCGTCTTTTATATTGAATCAACCAATTTGGACAACTCTTCTGTCATTCTTGACAATTGCAAGGCATTTGAAAACAGCGCCTCTGAAGGGGCGGTGATTTCTTGTGCTGGCTTCGAAGGGTACGACAGGATTTTTGTAGTCAATTCAAATTTTGAAAGGAATTATGCAATTTCAGCTGGGGTGTTTTCTGGCTATAACAATGGAAGAATAAGCATAGAAAATTGCCGATTTTCGGATAATTCTGCCATTGAAGCTTATGGATGTTTCGATTTTTATGGTATAAGTTTGTTCATCAACAACAGTATTTTTGAAAATTGTGTAGCCCAGTCGGAAACAATTTTTCGTTTTGGTTCACCATTCGAAGATACCCTCTTGATATCCAACTGTACCTTCATTAACAATCAGGCCCCAGAGGGTCTTTCTCATGATAGTCAAGGTGGCTTTCTCAAGTATGAAATCCACAATTCCATATTCTATGGAAACATGACTAACGACAACGGTGAATTGTTCACCGACTATGAAGGAGGTATTGGACCTAGCAGCAATTTATTTGTTTCCAATAGCTTGTTCGAAAACCCTACCTGTGAATCGCTATCTGAAACTCCCATCACCTGCTCCACCACCCTCTTCGCCACCGACCCCATCTTCCTCGACACCGCCGCCGCCGACTACCGCCTCCACCCCTGCTCCCCCGCCCGCAACGCCGGCAGCAACGCCGCCGCTCAGGCCGCTGGCCTCGTCACCGACATCGCTGGGCTGCCCCGCATTCAGGAGGGCACCGTGGACATGGGCGCACACGAGACGCCAGCCTTCGCCGTCGGCTGCGCCACCGTCACCGCACCGCCTTGCACCGTGGGCGCACTGGCAAGCGTCGAACTGTCGCTGGACTGGGGCTGCCCGCCCTTCTTCCTGAGCTGGGCCGAGGCGGCAGGGGGCGGCGGCACTGGCTTCTCCGATACATCCTTGGCATTGCTACAACTGCCCCCCGGCTCCTACACCGTCACCGTCACCGACGGGCGCACCCAGGCCACCACAACCAGCTTCACCATCGCACCGCCAACTCCGCTCACGGCCACTCTCGATGCTACCGCCGTGCAGTGCGCCACAGGCACCGGCCCCAGCACGGGCGGCATCGCAACGGCCACACCCCTCGGCGGCACGGGGCCGTTCACTTATAGCTGGAACGGCGGACAAACAACGACCACTGCCACGGACCTGCCCCCAGGCCAGGCCACCGTCACCATCACCGACGCCAACGGCTGCACGGCCACCAGTTCCGTGCTGATAGGGCTGGTGGGCGACCTGCAGGTCGGCGTCAACATCATCGAGCCTTTCTTCTGCCACGGCGAGCAGGATGGCGTGGTGCAGGCAGTGCCATTCGGCGGCACGCCGCCCTTTGCCTACCAGTGGGAGGGCCTGCCTTGGGAGCAATCCCCTACCCTTGACAGCATTGGCCCCGGCAGCTACTCGGCCACCGTCACCGACGCCCTCGGCTGCACGGGCGAAGTGCAGTTCAACTTCGGCGAGCCGGCCTCCATCTCGGTCAGCGTGGAGGTGGAGCACCCCGCATGCCACGGCGGGATGGGCTCAGCCACGGCCACCGCATCCGGCGGCACGCCCGATTTCTCCTACCTCTGGGACACTGGCGGCACAGGTGTGACCGCCATGTTGCTGCCCGGCATCCACTCCGTCACGGCTATGGACGCCAACGGCTGCACAGGCACGGCGCAACTGCTGGTGACCGAACCGCCGCTGCTCACGGCCTTCGTTGCGGCACAGCCGCAAACGCTCTGCTTTGAAGCAAATAACGGCCAAATCGCCGCACTGCCGCAGGGCGGAACGCCGCCTTACGCTTATGATTGGGGCGACTCCCTGCCGCCAGACAGCCTGCTGACGGGCATTGGCCCCGGCAACTACACCCTCACGCTCACAGACGCCAACGGCTGCTCGGCCACTGCCAGCGCCGACGTTGCGGAGCACCTGGATATAATTGCCGTATTGGACAGCACCGCCAATGCCAGCGGCCCCGGCATCGCCGACGGCGGCGTGGCCATCGCCTCGGTGTCGGGCGGCACGGGCAGCGGCTATGCCTATTCGTGGAGCAACGGGTCGAACTCGCAGGACCTCGTGGGCGTGGTATCAGGTGACTACTCGCTCACGGTGACAGACGCTCAGGGCTGCACGGCCAGTTTCAGTTTTTTTGTGGACATCAGCTTATCGGCCAATTCGGCACAGCCCAACCCCTTCGGTGCGGCCATCGTTCCGAACCCTTCGGGCAAGGGCACAAAGGCGAGGGTGCAGCTTTCAAAAGCTGGGGGCGGGCTGGTCTTCAGTGTTTTCGATGAAGCGGGCCGGTTGGTTGCTACAAATAAAGTAGAAGGCATGACATTCGAACTGCCCCAGGGCCTTTCGGCGGGCAGCTACCGGGTGGTGCTACAGGACGGGGAACGCCGGGCGGTGCTGAATTGGGTGGTGGGGGAGTGAACTCGGGATACATGAGAAATAGAAACGCTGGCAGGGTTGCGAACCCTGCCAGCGTTTCTATTTCTCACTAATTTTAGGTTGTGTTATAGTGTGCTTTCGGTACTTACAGCTTCTCGGAAACATTGACGGCCAGCATGTTCAGCAGGTGCTGGGGCACGGTGTTGTCAGGGCAGAAAAAAAGCTCATCGCCCTCCTTGCTATCGTTGTTGATATAATCGCAGAGGAAAAAATCAGGTTCGAAAATCTGTTCCATTCCCAATGAAAACAGGGCGCTGCCAGCGGTAGCCTTGTTGGCCACAAAATTGGTGGAGACGATTTGGTTCTTGCCTGCACCGCCTTTTTGGGTGATGAAAATGGCACCGCCGAAGGAGGCTTGGTTTTTCACGAACTTGCATTTCTTGAGTTCAATCTTGCCGAGTCCGAGGTCATTGTTGCTGAAGATGCCGCCACCGCCCTTGCCTGCCCGGTTGCTTACAAAGGTGCAGTTGTCGAGTGCGAGGACGGCCTCGCCCATGTGGCCATTGTTGAAGATGGCACCGCCCTCTTCCGCATAGTTTTCAAGGAAAACGCAGTTTTTGATATTGACCGTGGAGCGGCCACCCCTGCCGGAACCGTCGTTGAAGATGGCGCCACCAGCACGGGTAGGACTGCCCACCGTGCTCCAACCATCGGCATAGCCACCCGTTACGACGAAGCCATCGAGCAGGGTGCCAGCATCGGCGTTTTTGAAATAGAGGACGGTGTACGAATTGTCAGTTTCAGATTCGGTGCCGATTTCGCCGCTCAATTTGGTAGGATGGGCGAACCATTTGCGCTGCCCAAGGCTTGATTCCGTGCCGGTAAAGCCGCCGTACAGTTTTACGCCACCGGGAACTTGGAAAGAGATATTGCGCTGTGCAGGGCTGCAAACAGCGCATTGGGTAGGATAGTAAGTACCTTCTGCTACCCATATTTCGGAGCCTAAGGTGGCCGATGCAAGTGCCTGTTGAAGGTCGTTAAACGCCTGTTCCCAGCTGGTGCCGTCACCAGTGCCATCTTGTTTTACATAAATTACCTTGGCAAATGTGCTTGTTGCAAACCCGAAAACCAGCAACAAAGGCAGGATAGTGTTTTTCATTGAATGTGTGTTTGTTTTGGTTAATAACGTAAGAATGTCAGTCG
The DNA here is from genome assembly GCA_022841745.1 of Saprospiraceae bacterium. Classification (GTDB taxonomy): domain Bacteria; phylum Bacteroidota; class Bacteroidia; order Chitinophagales; family Saprospiraceae; genus UBA6168. The sequence goes on from JALHQW010000099.1 coordinate 14,723, forward strand.
TAAAAACGGGGGAAAAACAAGGAGGGAAATGAAATCTTGTGTAACTGAGAAAGGAGATAACTTGCAGTGCAAAGATACGGTGCAAAAACTGTGACACGCAACCGGGGACAATTAGCCAGTCAAAAAAAAATGAGGCCCATTACCGAAATGCCCGTGATTGCTCGATTTATTCTGACAATGAGAAAAAATATTTTTTTTATGCTAAGATGTTGGTTCCCAATTTTTTTAACCTAAAAATTGGTAAAAAGTCAAGCATTACTGGGGGTTCGAGCCACAATAGCAGAACCTGTGATTTTGTGACATGCAAAAACACCAAGTTTTGCCAAACAAAGGCTATGTATTTGGCATAACTATAATGTAAAGGGGAAATTCTTGTCACAAACCAACACCAAACGGAAAAATTTGGTCAACATTTTATGCGTTGTTAGGCCAGCTTTTTTGCAAATCACTTGGCAGATTTGGGACAAAAGGCCTGAAACCAAGTCGCTGTAAAACCCGTTCAATTAAACTTGGTAAATTTGCATTTCATAAGCCTTGAGCTATCTCATTCACAATCAATCCGACATGTACTACAAAATTATCCCATTGCTCATATTGGTGTTTGCTGGCAAGGCAATGGCCCAAACCCCAGTGCCTATCCAATTGGCGAAGTCGTCCGCCAAGTTGGGCATCGAAAAGGCAATGGCCTGTTCCGACCAGTTTGCGGGCACCATTTCCTTCAACAATTTTTTGGGCAGCAGCAATGATATTGACCTCGATACCATCTATTTCTGTTTTGGTGACCAAATAGACATCGTCCACAATAACGACCAAAACTTGACGGGCGACCCAGTACCTGGGCAAGCTGGTATTACCTACGCCTACCTGAATTGCGAACCAACCATCAGCGGGCCCGACCTCGCCACCATTTTGACCGAACCCTGCATCATTGACAACCCAGCGCCTTCCAACGATCTTTGGATTACTGGCGGAGGCCAAGCAAGTGGTAACATCACCTTCTTTAATTCAGGCGGTTCTCAAAACCTTTTCAACAATGGCGACCCCGTACTGCTTTGGTTTGCGCCAATTACGATTGACCAGTTTCCCAATACCTACGAATCCCAGGGTGGTGGTCCTGCCGGCCCTTGCGTGAACATGAACGTGGCCGAGGCATTCGCCGTGGTTTACCTCAACGAGATAGAAGCCTCCCCTGTCAACACCAATACGGGCCTCAGCGGTTGCCAAGGCAGTTTTCAGATAATGGGCGGCCTGCCAGAATTCGACGGCAGCACCAGCTATAGTTTTGACATTACCTTGATAGGTAATAACTCGATAAAAGGTACCGTATTAGGCGGGCCTTTTACGCATGGCTCAACGGTGGAATTCCAGGTGCCCGTGCCTGGCGTTTATCGCATAAACGTGGAGGACGGTAAGAGTTGTGGAAACACTTTTTTTGCGAACATGAGCGGCTGCGTCAGCGTGACGCAAAGCGTGCAATCCCTTTCGGCAGTACCCGGCGACAATATCTGCTTGAACGTGACCAACGAAGCTGGTTTTAACAATATAGCGGGCATGAACTACGGTCTTACGTGGGACGAGACAGTGCTGCAATTCACCAATGTGACCAACCTCAACCCGCAGATGCCCAATTTTTCACCTGCTTCCAATTTCAACAATTTAGGCGATACCTTGATCCTTCTTTGGTTTAACCCTTCGGGGAGCGGGGTGACCTTACCTGATGGGGCTGTCCTCTTCCAGGCGTGTTTCAATGTAATCGGTGGGGATGGGGATTGCACCGATATTTCGTTCATTAGTCCTTCGGCAAACCCTATAGATATTGTCAATTCACAGGGTTCCCAACTCGGCTTCAATGGGGTGGATGGCACAGTCTGCGTGTCCAACTCGGCGATTTTGATGAATTTCACCACAACGCCCGTCACCTGCCCCAATGGCTCGAACGGCAGTTTCACCATCACCGTGAGCAATGGCCTTGCCCCTTACCAAGTTACCTGGCAGAACGTGAGCGGTGGCCCCATCGGTGGTCCAGGTACCGTCAATATCAGCGGCGGTAATTTCACTGCCACCAACCTTGCCGCAGGCACCTACAATGTCACGGTGGTGGATAGCGATATCCCAACATCCCAAAAGACCCAACAAGTAGTCGTTTCAGGGCCACCTCCCCTAAACATCAATTTTGCCAGCGTTGAACCGCTTTGCAATGGGGGCAGCACAGGTAGCCTCACAGCCAACCTTATTTCAGGTGGCATGCCAGTTTCGAACCCAACGAACAATTACAGCTTCGCATGGAGCGTGCCCGGAACGGGCAATTCAGTAAGCAACCTCGCTTCCGGCAATTATTCCGTGACAGTGACGAACAATGCCAATCCAACTTGTACACTAACTGCTACGACATTTCTGGATGAGCCTACGCCTTTGGTCGTAGATGTGAACTCATCCCCAGCCACCTGTACTGGCATAGGCGATGGTACCATATCCGTTACCGTGAGCGGGGGAACCCCCAATTCCCTCCAAGATTACACCATCACTTTCCCATCCATCGCTGGCGGGTTCACACAGGTGAGCAACACTGCCTCTGTTCTTGGTTTGGAGTCGGACACTTACCCATTGGTTGTGACAGACTTCAATGGCTGCTCGGTCGAACAGAATATTTTCCTGCCAGTCATAAAACAGCTTGATTTCAACGTACTCTTCAATGGAATTGACTGCAGCAGCCCTTGCAGTGGGAGTATTTTTGTGACGGCATTCACAACGGGTGGGACGCCAAGTACCACCTTCAATTTTGACTGGTCTGGCTCACCAGTACCCCCACCACCATTGGCGGAGACCAACAATTCCTCGCTGATGGACGGGCTTTGTGCAGGCGACCTGACCTTGAGAATCCAAACACCCGATGGCTGTGAGTTGTACACCAATTTTGTGATGGAGGCGGCGGATGATCTGGATCTCACCCTTGTTACTACGCAAGACGAAAGCTGTGTACCCGGCAGCAATGGCAGCATTGTTGTGGAAGCAGTTGGGGGTACACCTGATTATACCTATACCTGGAGCAGCAATGCAAATACCGCAAATAGTCCCGTTGCCACTGGCCTTTCGGCTGGCAATTATTCCGTCACTGTGACGGATGAGGGTGGATGCAGGGATTCACTTTTGGCCATCAATATCTCGGCACCAACGCCTCCGAGCATCACCAGCCTGCCCGACGACATGGTTTCCTGCTCCAACAGCACGGATGGCAGCCTGACCGTGACCTTTATGCCAGGGAACTTCCCCGTAACATCCGTTCAATGGTCGAACAACCAATCAGGGGCGACCATCAGCAACCTGCCGCCCGGCAACTATTCCGTTACCATCACGGATGCAGGCGGCTGCAATATCATAGGAATGGCAGCGGTGCTGGCCAGTTCCCAAATCGTCATAGACAGCTTCCAAACGATTCCGCCCAATTGCCCCGGCCTTGGCGATGGGCAAGTAATAGCCTTTGTGAGCGGCGGGAGTTCACCCTACCAATTTGACTGGTCGAACGGGTTATCGGGGCAGGGCTTGAACTCGAATCCCGGGCTATCGGCTGGCACCTATTCGGTCACCATCTATGATACCAACAACTGCCCACCAGCCATGGGAAGCATCACTCTTGACGACCCGGCTTCCATTGTTGCCAGTTTCTCAGCCATTGACTCGGTTAGCTGCGCCAATGTCGGGCAAACATGCGATGGCATGGCTACCGCTGCTGCGCAATACAGTGACGGTACCGCTGGCCAGTTCAATTTCATCTGGATAAGTGGTGAAACAGACAACAACGTGACGACAAGTTCGGCACAACAGCTTTGTGCCGGCTCGCAGCGGCTCATCGTGTCGGATGGGGTCTGCAACGACACTTTTTTTGTTGATGTTCCTGCGCCACTGCCCATCGTGCCTGGTCAGGATATTGACAACGTAAGCTGCAATGGCCTATCCGACGGCGAAATAACGCTACTGCCGAGTGGTGGCACGCCGCCCTACGAAATCGTTTGGCAAGATGGAACCATTGGCCCAGTATTGTCCGGCCTTCCAGTTGGCACCTATACAGCGGTAATAACGGATGCCAAAAACTGTAATTTCTCGCATTTTGTGACCATTGTCCAACCCTTGCCCTTTGAGGTTTTCCTGAACCCCACGCAGACCCAGAACCTCAGCTGCCCCGGCGACCCGGATGGGGCCATCTCGGTGGTAGCGCAGGGGGGCAATATGGGCGACCTCGTTTATTTATGGCAAAACAGCGTGGCCGGCACTACCGAGGCAACAGCCACGGGATTGGCTGCTGGCACGTATTCCGTCACGGTTGTTGACCCAGAGGGTTGCAGCGACTCCCTGACGCATACTTTATCGGAACCCCCGCCCATCCAGTTCCGGTTGGGCGATGCTGCACAAATTCAGTGCTTTGGCCAAACGACCACCATCACCGTTGACACGGTCTGGGGAGGCAATCTCAATGCTGTTTATGTGTTTTCAAGCGGTACCTGTATTCAACTGCCTTTGGGGCAATTATGTCCCGTATTAGCGGGCGACCATATTATAGAAGTACAGGACATCGTCAACGGCTGTGTGGTGGATACGACCATCAGCATTGCAGAACCTCCTGAAATCACCGTGACCCTGCCACCGATGATCGAAGTGGAATTGGGCGATTCGTTAACGACCTTGAACCCGACCATTGTATCGGCCTTCCCTATTGATACATTCCTGTGGTCACCAGCCGAGGGCCTATCCTGCTTTGACTGCAAGAACCCAAGGGTCGTTGCCATTGAGCCAATGACCTATACGCTGACCATTATTGATGTCAATGGTTGCTCCGCAACGGCACAGGTATTCGTTGAAATAGACAATAACCGCAATGTCTATATCCCGAATGTATTCACGCCCAATGGCGATGGCATCAACGACAAGTTCCAGGTTTTCACCGGCTTGGGCGTACTTCGAATCAACAAATTCCAGGTTTACGACCGCTGGGGCGAAATGGTGTTCGAAGAAAAAGACATTCTGCCTTCCAACGATGGCACAATTGGCTGGGATGGGGAATTCCGAGGCCAACGGATGAGGCCCGCTACGTTTATCTATGCCATCGAAGTGGAGTTTATTGATGGGCGAAAGCTGTTGTACAAGGGGGATTTCACGCTCTTAAAGTAATGGTTGTTTTTCCCTTTATCGGAAACAGCGGTAGGCTAAATAGATTCTCGCAAATTTCCCGTCTCATCCTAATAAGTTCTCATTAGTGACAGGTGGCGGAGTCTGATGTCGTCAACTTATGGGGTTCCGTTCCTTTGTCATTGCCGAAGGCAAACTGCTACGTCATGAGGGAAGCCACATCGGGACAGCACACATGGCGTAGCAGTTTGCCTTCGGTAATGACAAAAATGCTTAAAGACGATATTAGTGGCTGAGTCACCTGCCCCCAAATGAAAAATTATTACCTAATCTACTACCAATTTCTCCACGAGACTGCCTTGGCTGCCTTCCAACCTCAGGTAATAGCTCCCATTCGCCAAGCCGCTTAAATCTATTGAGTGGGAAAATTTGCCCAGTTCTATAGCTGTGCTGCGAACCTTGCGGCCATAAGCATCCATAAGGCTCAGACGATGTAATTGCGGAGCACAGGAAGGCCATTCTACCAGCACCGACCCGCTTGCCGGATTGGGGGAAAGCTTCAATCTGCAAGTTTCAACGGGTGATTGAACACCGTTCACAAAATCCAGGTCCGCCCACCAACTGTCGGCATGTTGCACTTCGGCAAGCTGGGCGAGGGTGGCAACAGCGCCTTTCACCACATTGCTCATGAAAGTGAAGTCAATCGTGCTGACAATGTCGTTGGGCGTGTGGTAGTTGGGGTTGCGGAAATTGGCCCCATCCGTCAGCATGATGGCGGGGATGTTTGCCACCCAAAAAGGAGCGTGGTCGCTCCTGCCGAGGTCGGGGGTGAGGCTTTGCCAAGCGTTTGGTGCCTCCACATTGATAGTGCGCAGCGCAGGCACAAAGGCATCTGCATTCGTTTTATATTGCTGCATCAAAGCTGCTGAACCACCTTGTTTGCCAACGTTGGTAATGAAATTCCCCTTGAAATTCTGGGACTGCACTTCAGCGTAGGCATTTGGAAAGAGCAGGTTGAAGCCAGTAGGCAGGGTCTGCGAATTGGGAGCTTCGGAGTAGTAACCTATCATTTCGAAGATGATAGTACCAAGTAGGTTCTCATCGGCTTTTATCCCTTCTTGCACATAGCGTTGGCTTCCAATGAGGCCAGCCTCTTCCAAGTCGAAACCGATGTATTTAATGGATTTCTTAGTGGGGTATTGCGACAAAATGCGCATGGCTTCCATCATGCCCGCCACAGCAGAACCGTTGTCATCGGCACCGGGAGCATCGTCCACGGTATCGAAATGGCCGCCAAGCAGGTAGGTGTCGCCATTAGTGCTAGTACCAGGCTGGCGGCCCATGATGTTTTGTGCGGAGTAGCCGCCATAGGAGAAGCTTTGGCCCGTGGTCTCCAGCGCTTTGTCCAGAAAGCCGAACCAAAGGAAGTCCTTGGTTTCCTGAAGATGGGCAGCACCCGTTGTCCTATGCCGTACGCCTTCCAAAAAGGTGAGGTCGCCTACCAAGCGTACACTGTCCACTTGGTCAACAAGGGCTTGTATATCAACGGGTTGTAGGTCGTCGGCGACGAGCATCAGCCGAAGTCGAGTCGTATCAAAGGTGACATGGCTACTGAAATCCCAAGTAATTTTCTTGCCCGTGCCTGGAGCGATACTGGTACCGAGGTCGCCGGTGGCATTGGCAGTGTTGAAATCCAAAGCAGCCGCTCCCTTGTCACCTGCCAATAGGGAGACCGTGCAGGCATTGCCCTCGGCATCGGATAGGTCATAATTGATGGTCAGGATTTTGTCACCAGAACGCTGCACTTCCACGTTGGAGAGTACGGGAGGCTGGTTTTGCGCAAGCAAAATGCCACAGGCAAGCAAGGCAAACGGGAGGAGGATTCGTCTCATGGTTGATTTAGCTTTGATTAGGTGCACAAAGCTAATGGATAAAGGAAGTATTTTGGCTTAAGTTCCGGACAGTTAAGACCCCTTTTTCAAGGAATTGGCCTTTACCGTGCTTTTTGAAACGTCGTAAACAGGGTCGTGCCGAATAATGGGGAAGGAAAAGCTGGAGTAGTGTGAGAACTTCTTGTTGTGTTTGATCGGTAGCTTGTGGTTTTTTGCGAAACCATCCAAAAACCCTTTGAATCGCTCTGTGGGCACGTTCTTGGAATTGGGTTTCAAGTAAAAACCAATATGGTCAATGCTGCCGTCGGGTCGCCAAAAAAAATGCATCCAGGCGTTGATGCCTTTGAGGTCAAAATTCACCTCAGCGGCGTATGTTTCCATCTCCCTCATCATGCCCATGAGCTTATGGTAAGCAAAGTGCATGTCGTCATCGCATACTTCGAGTAACGTGGTTTGGCTCGACAAGAGGTTAGTGTAGGCTTTGTCATTTTCCCCAATAAGGAATACGGTAGGTAATGTTTGTTCTGAGGTGGTGGTATTCTTTGCCTTGTTGCCTTGTGCAAAGCCGATAACTGCGGCCCAGCAAAAAATTGTCCACACAAAAGCTGTTTTTAATAATTTACACTTCATAGTTTCACTTAGTTGTTAAGAGAATTGCTTAACGTGGTCTATTATCAGAATTCCTATTTTGTGGGGTGCATTTAGGGGGAAATAATATTGGGAGGCAATAGCAAGTAACTGTTCTTAAAGACAGCATTACGCTTCGACAACAAATATACGGCAGTATCCGGATAATAAGCATCTTCGTCTAAAAAATGGTCAACAAATTTCACAACCCTTTACCTTGCAGTCATTTATGAAACGATGTAAATGCTTTGGTTGGATTTTTTTTGGTTAGAAAATTGAAAGTTTACTAACCAAAGAATACTCCGATACATGGGAGGAGAGGAGAGAATGAAATTTCCCCTCCTACCACAACCTCCAAAATTGCCACTAAACAACAATACTGAGAAAACTGTTTTTGAAACATGACAATTGACGTACTCTTCCTGCTCATTGCGGGCTGGGGATTTTACCAAGGCTACTCACGGGGCATCATCAAGACTGTTTTCACAGCCTTTTCCATCGTCTTCGGGCTAATGATCGCCTTCAAGTTCACCCCTGCTGCCACCCGGTTTCTGGAAACGGCTTTCCATTCCACCAGCCCCATGAACTTCGTAGGGGGCTTTTTATTGGCCTTTCTGCTCACCATGATTATCATCCGCATGTTGGCGCAGTTCCTTGAGCGGATATTGCAATCCGCCAATATCAACATCATCAACCAAATGGCGGGCGGAATCCTGCTGGCATCCATCTATACCTTGGTCTTTAGCCTGCTGATTTGGTTTGGCGCCCAAGCGCATATCATCACCCCCGAAAACACCAAGGACTCCCTTACTTACGAACAACTGCGGACTTTCCCCAGCAAGATGAAAGGGGTCTATGAGTATATCAAGCCCGGTTTTCAGGACTTCTGGCACGAAGCGGTTCGCTTCATTGACCATATGGGCGAGGAAGGCCTTGAAAAAACGGAGCAGCAGCCCACTATTTTCGACATCCCTGAAGAAGACGAATCGGCGTCTAAGCCGCCAGACAGCGCTCAGTAAGTTTGGAGGGGTGAGAATGTAGATTCAATCCCAATAAAGCGGGGCAGGCCACCCAACATTAGCTCTAATAAAATATTTGTCGCTTTGCCAACATGGCGGCATTCTGTTTTTTTTTTTTTCAATAACACAAAGCTACATTTGCCAACAACTCCCGGACACAGGTTCGGGTATTTACCTAAAAAACGGACACACAAAGCGAAACCCTCGAAGCAAGCACAATTTACTTTTACCACACATCCAACACTTAGGCCGTCCGGCCACCCTGTTTGAATAGTTCCGGTTCGGGAATTCGTCAACGTGCCCTTAGGAACGGTTTTAAAATAAAGTAACACATCAGGCAGCGATGCGGTACGAAAGCTCCGGGATTTCAGGATGCTTTTGTATTCGTGAAAAGTCTATTTTTTCCTTTTTCGTTTTGAT
>JALHQW010000100.1 GCA_022841745.1 Saprospiraceae bacterium
CTAAGTAGTGTTGAAAACCAATCCGTCATTTCAAAAACAGCAATTACACACAACCATAAAGCCCGAAACCCAAAAAAACAAATGATTCTAATGAACCTTTAACGATTGTTTTATAGAAAAAAATGCAATTTTTTGAAATTTGTTTTTGATATTCAGGATTTGCACATAAATTTGTGCGCTAATTCCTCATAGCCAGTCAACTAACAAGCAATATTGCCAGAACATTTTCACCTTACCCTCGTTATAATGTTCACCTTATCGCTAATCCCATTAGTGGCCATAAATGATAAACTTTTTAAGGCAGCGAACTCGTCAAAAATTGATTTAGTGAGAAGTTGATTATCGAATTTTTTAATTTCAATCAAACATCATTGTCGAAATGCGATGGAATGGCATTTTGAACAAAATCATTCTGATACAACTCAGCAACATTCATTTTTTTTAACAATAAAAACAGCGGAAAACATCATTCCATTTCCGAAATTAAAAAAGTTTAGTGACATGAGAAATTCAACTTCGGGCGCTCAAGAGGAGGCGCTCAAGAGCGCCTACCAAGACGCTAAAAAAGCAAAGAAAAAAGCGAAAGCAGCTTACAAGGCGAAAGCCAAGGAGCTAAAAGCCAAGCTAAAACCTGCAAAGCAAGCACTTAAAGAATCAGAAAAAGCCGAGAAATTGGCCAAAGCAGCATGGAAAGCGTTATCAGAAAACAACGATTCTGCTTCAACCGAAACAAAAACTTCAAAGCCTGCTGCTAAAGCAGAACCCACCGCTCCAAAGCGTCGTGGCCGCCAGCCGGGCTTCTCTCCAAAAGCTGCAAAAACTGCCGCCACTGAGGCACCAGCCACGGCTAAATCCAAGGCAGCCACATCAAAAGGCAGCGACGACCTCACACAGGTAAAAGGCGTTGGCGAGAACATCGCCGTCATGCTACGTGCCAATGGCATCAAGTCGTATGCCGACATGGCCGCTACCAGCTTTGACCGCTATAAGGAACTGCTGAAGGCCAACGGCATGAGCAAGTTCCGTGACCCATCCCAATGGGCCGCCCGTGCTGCCGAACTGGCCAACCTGCCAGCACCAGCGCCTGCTGCTCCGAAGCCAGCCGCCGCCGAGCCAGCAGAAAAGAAGAAGCGGGGCCGCCAGCCAGGCTACTCGCCAAAAGCCGCCAAAGCCGCTGCCGCTGGCACTGGCGTTGCTCAAGCGCCAAAGGCTAAGGGCAAACCGGGCCGCAAGGCCGCCGAAAAGCCAGCCACCACTGGCGGAAGCGATGACCTTACCCAAGTGAAAGGCGTAGGCGAAAACATCGCCGTTATGCTACGTGCTAATGGCATCAGCTCGTATGCCGACATGGCAGCAACCAGCTTTGACCGCTACAAAAACCTTTTGAAGGCCAACGGCATGAGCAAGTTCCGTGACCCGTCCCAGTGGGCCGCCCGTGCTGCCGAACTGGCGAACTTGCCAGCACCAGCACCTACTGCTGCGAAGACAGCCGCCGAGCCAACCGAAAAGAAAAAGCGGGGCCGTCAGCCAGGCTACTCGCCAAAAGCCGCCAAAGCCGCTGCCGCTGGCACTGGCGTTGCTCAAGCGCCAAAGGCTAAGGGCAAACCGGGCCGCAAGGCCGCCGAAAAGCCCGCCGCTGCCGAGCCGACCGAGAAGAAGAAGCGTGGCCGTCAGCCAGGTTATTCACCAAAAGCTGCCAAAGCCGCTGCTGCTGGCACTGCCGTTGCCGAAGCACCAAAAGCAAAGGGCAAGCCGGGCCGCAAGGCCGCCGAAAAGCCCGCCGCTGCCGAGCCGACCGAGAAGAAGAAGCGGGGCCGCCAGCCAGGCTATTCGCCAAAGGCTGCTAAAGCCGCTGCTGCTGGCACTGCCGTTGCCGAAGCACCTAAAGCAAAGGGCAAACCGGGCCGCAAGGCTACCGAAAAGCCCGCCGCTGCCGAGCCGACAGAAAAGAAGAAGCGTGGCCGACAGCCGGGCTACTCGCCAAAGGCCGCTAAAGCCGCTGCCGCTGGTACTGCTGCTCCAGCTAAAGCAGCCGCACCAAAAGCACCCGCCAAGCCAAAAGGCCCACCAGCCAAACCAGACGACCTCACGCAAGTGAAAGGCGTGGGCAGCCGTGTGGCCGAGGCACTTAACAAGGAAGGCATTTGGACCTATAAGGACATGGCCGCCGTCGGCCTCGACCGCTACAAAGAGATTCTGAAAGAAAATAATATGAGTAAATTCCGTGACCCATCCGATTGGGCCAAGGTTGCCGCCGAATTAGCAGCCAAGAAATAACTACTGCTATTACAGGTTATACATGAGCAAATAAGCCGTGACCAGCAATGGTTGCGGCTTTTTTTTTTGGTTTCAGAGTTTCAGGTTTCAGGGGAGCTTACATCAAACAGGAAATGGCATCCTTGGGCCAAAAAGATTGAAGTTGCCAATTTAAAAAACCTAATAAAACCTAATAAAACCTATTGAAACCCATTATAACCTGAAACCTAATGAACCATAAAACCATAAAACCTCTTCAAACCCTTACTTTTCCATTGGGATTATCCAACTGGCAGCTTTGAAAGGTTCCCATTCAACTTTTGCCAAATCCACATCCGAATCAATATAGGGCTGCGATTTGCGGCTGTTCAAGCTGGCCCGCACATGGGCAAAAACCGCCACCTCGCCCACGCCCCGGCGGTGCCAGAGGTCACGCAGGTAATGGGCAAATTGCAGCACCATGTCGGGGTGGGAAAAAATCTTCTCCCGCTGCCGGTCGGTGAGGTAGTCCGTGACCTTGACCTTCGTCTCCTCGCCCGTTTTCAAGTCTTTCACCACAAAATGGCCATAGCCCCGCTTCGACCGAAGCATCATGCGCCAAGAGAAGCGGTGGCCTTCTTCCGTCCAAGCCACGTCGCCGGGGAAGCACCAGTGGCGCAGCGGCAAGAGCAGGTGGAAAGCAATGAGAACCACAAGAACGGTTTTGACGATGTTTTTCGAGTAATTTGGTGGGAGGTCAGGGCCAACGCTGGCAGGGTTTTGAACCCTGCCAGCGTTCTTCCCTTCCCACCAGTCCTCCACCCACTGTGGCCATTTCATTTTCTTCTTCGCAAAAGCCCAGACCTGCTTCGGCCAATCGGGCGGGAAGTAGAGCAAGCTAAGGGCGATGGACAACCAAGGGAAGATTCCGATTTGGAAGAGCAGGGTGTTCGTCAAGTGAAAGAACAGCACGAAGCCCAAGACCCATAACCTCGTTTTGCGCAGCAACAAAAGGAAAGGTGCCGTGAGGTCGAGCAACATGCCGCTCCAAGCCATCACATAGGCCGTCTCTTTTTGCTTCCAAAGCCAACCTACCAGCGGCATGTTCCCCCGGTCGCTGAGCCATTTATGGAGCGGGTTCGCCTCAAGCAGCCAGTCGGCGTTCATTTTTGCAATGGCCCCATAGACGTACACGATGCCCATCAGCAGCGGCAGCAGGTACAAGCTCCAGGCTTGTATTTTGTCGCTCCGCAATGCGGGGTTGCGCAGCACATCCCATGAGAAGTTGCGATGGGCAGGCAGGAAAATCATCAGGAAACTAAGCCAGACGAACAGGTAGCCGTGGTTGAGGTAAATTGCTTTTTCCAACAGGAAAACATAGCTGAACCCAAAGAAGAAAATCACGGTGCAAACCCGGTACCACCGCCCCACGGCAATGAGCAGCGCCACCACCATCAGCCCCAAGAAGACGATGGACATAAACGGCTCCGGCAGCGGCCTGGCCCACTCGAAGCCCATGTACTTGAACTGGAACTTGTCCGGCTGGAAATAGCCCTCCGAAAGGTGGTAGTACGCCCAAACCCCCAGCAAATCGGCGAAACCGAGGATGCCGAACACGACCCGGAAAAAGGCGAGGGAGGCGATGTCAACGGGGGAGAAAAGCTTCATGCAACGGGGATTTTTCAATTTGGGAAGGGGCTGGTTTTGATTTCAGATTTCAGATAGACGATTTTAGATTTTAGATTGGAGAGGCCGGAAGTACTTGCAAATGCTGGCACTTGCAACAGGTCCACTGCGCCCCAAATCTAAAATCTTATATCTTATATCAAATTCCACGGACTGATGGCATAGCCAAAACCTTCCAATCTACCGCTCCCTTCCCAACAAAGACGGGTCCTGCTCAAATTGCTGCTTCCGTTCCACCGAAAATCCAAATACGGCGTGTGGCAATAATCGGTGCAGGAAGTGCGAGGCCAATTTCAGCTTGCGGGCGGGCAGTGCCAGCGTCAGTTCCGAGCCATCAAGCAGCATGACGAAGAGGGTGCCCCGCTCAGCCAGCAGTAACCCTACTGGCATCAATCGCTCTTCTTGGGTATAGACCCAGACTACCTGCTTCGGTGCCCGGTGCAGCACTTGCCAGAGCTGGTCGTCCTCCACCCGTGGCCGCCGCACCCACTCCCGCACGAACCACGCCCCAGGCAACGCCAAGCCCACGCCAAGCACGGCCAGCAGGTTGTATTTTTGGTAAAAAACCGCTGCCATGCCCAGCCCCGCCGCCAATAGCGCCAACCCCACGGCTAATTTCAGCCAGAGGTCCCGCCGGATGGCGTCACGGATGACGAGCATGGCGGGGTGGGTGAGGAGGTTGGTGTGGTGGTGCAAAGTATTTTTAAAACATTTTGTTGAAATAAATTTACCGGAGTGTGTATATTTGTGCGGATTTATGGCAAATCCACAACTGCCACTACCTTTGGCAAATCTACATGGAAGTTTTGAACAAAATAGCCCAGCTAAAGGCCGAACTTGACAGCCTGCGCCCACTTGACAAAGACCGGGAGGCTGCCATCATCCAGAAGCTGCCCCTCGATTGGAACTACCACTCCAACCACCTCGAAGGTAACAGCCTGACTTTTGGCGAGACCAAAGCCCACACCGACTTCATCAACCAACAAATCGAAAAAGCCCAACAAAAAACCGAATGAACAATGCCCCTTTTTGTCATGGCCGCAGGCCAACCGCAACGTCACGAGGACAGTCCCGCATGACATCGCAGGTCGCCTACGGCGATGACAAAAGCGACACAAACCGAGACGTCGCAGATGGTCTTCGACCATGACAAAAGGGACGACAACAAATGCGGCAACCTCCATTCATCATTAATTTTGTCATTCCCGAAGGGAAACTAATCATTCATCATTAAATAAATGAGCCAAGTCACCTACACCGAAGAAAATATCCGCTCCCTTGATTGGCGGGAGCATATCCGCATACGCCCCGGCATGTACATCGGCAAGCTGGGCGATGGCTCCACGCCCGACGACGGCATCTACGTGCTCGTGAAGGAGGTCATTGACAACTGCATTGACGAGTACGTGATGGGCTACGGCAAGACCATCGAAGTGACCGTGAAGGACGGCACCGTGGAGGTACGAGACTACGGGCGGGGCATCCCGCTCGGCAAGGTCATTGACTGCGTTTCGCAAATCAACACGGGCGGCAAGTACGACTCAAAGGCTTTCAAAAAATCCGTCGGCTTGAACGGGGTGGGAACCAAGGCGGTGAACGCCCTGAGCCAATACTTCAAGGTGCAGGCCGTGCGGGAGGGCGAAACGAAAATCGCTGAGTTCGAATTGGGCAACATCACCAAGGACCATAAACTGGCAAAGACCACCGAGGGCAATGGAACGAGGGTCATCTTCCGCCCCGATGAGACGATATTCCGTAACTTCCGCTTCCGAACGGAGTTCCTGGAGCAGCAGCTTTGGAACTATGCCTACCTGAACGCCGGGCTGAAAATCAATTTCAACGGCAAGGTCTTCCATTCCAAAAACGGCCTGCTAGACATGCTCTCGAACAAGACGCAGGCCGAGCATTTGCGCTACCCCATCATCCACATCAGTGGGGAGGATATCGAGGTGGCGCTCTCCCACGGCAACCACTACGGCGAGCAGTACTACTCCTTCGTGAACGGCCAAAACACAACGCAAGGTGGCACCCACCTGAACGCCTTCAAGGAGTCCATCGTGAACGTGATGCGCAAGTTTTACAACAAGCAGTTCGACCCGAAAGACGTGCGCTCCAGCATCGTGGCGGCTATCAGCGTACGGGTGGAGGAGCCGGTATTCGAGTCGCAGACCAAGACCAAGCTCGGCTCGCAGGACATGGGGCCACAGGGGCCTACCGTTCGCAAGTTCATCGGCGATTTTTTGGAGAAGGAACTCGACAATTTCCTCCATAAAAACGAGGCCGTGGCCAAGGAACTGCTACGTCGTATTCAACAATCGGAGCGGGAGCGGAAAGAGATTGCGGGCATCAAAAAGCTGGCGAACGAGCGGGCCAAAAAGGCCAATCTCCACAACAAAAAGCTGCGTGACTGCCGTGTCCACCGCAACGACAACCCCAAGAAGGGTGGCGAAGAGGACAAGCGCATGGCCACTACGGTTTTCATTACCGAGGGCGACTCGGCCAGTGGCAGCATCACCAAGGCCCGGGACGTGGAATTGCAGGCCGTGTTCAGCCTGCGGGGCAAGCCGCTGAATTGCTTCGGCATGACGAAGAAAATCGTTTACCAAAACGAGGAACTGAACCTGTTGCAACATGCCCTCAACATTGAAAACGACCTCGAAGACTTGCGCTTCAACCGGGTGGTCATCGCCACCGATGCCGACGTGGACGGGATGCACATCCGGCTGCTGTTGCTCACGTTCTTCCTTCAGTTCTTCCCCGACCTTGTGCGCAACGGCCACCTCTACATCCTCCAGACCCCGCTCTTCCGGGTGCGGGACAAAAAGGTGACGTACTACTGCTACAGCGACATGGAGAAACAAACGGCCATCCGCAAACTGCGGGGCAAGGCCGAAATCACCCGCTTCAAGGGCCTCGGCGAAATCAGCCCCGGCGAGTTCAAGGACTTCATCAACGAGAACATGCGCCTCGAACCCGTGGTCTTGCAGGACGACGCCGATTTGGAAAAAATCCTCGCCTACTATATGGGCAAGAACACGCCCGACCGCCAGGATTTCATCATCGAAAACCTGCGGGTGGAATTGGACGAGATACCCGACGAAATCGAGATTGCGGAGGCGATGGGAGCGACGGTGGAGGAGGCAGAGGAGGTGATGGCGTGATGGGCAAATAGGTCGGGATTTGAATTTAGCTTAGATTGGTAAAAATCACCGTCACAATTACATTTTGATAATGGCAAAAATCACCAATATAGACGAGCTAAAAATAGCGGTCGAAGATGCTGCCGAAGCCAAGATTTTCGAGAATGTTTGGATGGCTTCTGAACAGGCAAAGCAGGAGGCCTTTGCAAAGGGGCTTTCCATTGTAGTACTTGAAGGCAATCAAATTGTAGAAATTGCGCCGGATGGCGTGACTAAGAAAGTTTTGAAAACACTTGATTTGAAGCCTGTTTCAATGGAAAAACTAATCCTCAAGTTCGCAAAAGATGTCGGTTAAGCGCCTTCGGGTGTTTGTAATACCCGCTTGGTTGGGGAATTTATTATGACAATTGCTGTAAAATAGGTGATGGTGCGAAATTTCGCACCATCACTTATTTTACAATCAACGCCGCTCCGAAAACAACCCAGGCTCCCTTAGCCCCTTAGCCGTTTTCGCTACCTCCAAAAACTCCTTCCGCCACTGCCCCGGGTCGTAATCCATCGCCGATTCCGTCCAGGCGATGACCTGTTTCCAAGTCAAATCCCCCTTGTTTTGGGACTCCTTCAGCAAGAGGCCAGCCGCTGCCACGCTCGTTGCGAAACGCATATTTTCGGAAGCATCCTCGAAATCGGTGCTTTGCGCCAGGAGGTCAAGCGAAAAAGCGCTGCTCTCTTGGGCATTGGGCAACTTGTAGCGGCAATTGATGCGGAGGGCATCATCGGCGTTCAGCGGTTGGTCGGGTTCGGCCCCTGTGAGCCAAGTGAGCGACTTGGCCACTTCCACCCACGAGCGGGCATTGCTGACGGGCTGAATTTCATACAGCGCCGTGATGGTCTGGTCAGCCCCGATTTCGCCAGCGTCCTTTTGGTCATCGTAGAATTCCTCTCGGTCGAGCAGGCGGTTTTCATAACCAACGAGACGGTAGGACTGCACCAGTTTCGGGTTGAAGCGCAACTGGATTTTCACGTCCTTGGCCACGGTGAAGAACTTGCCGAACTCTTGCACGAAGACCTTTTCGGCTTGTTGGATATTGTCAATATACTCGTAAGTGCCGTTGCCGTTGTCGGCCAATTGCTCCATTTGGGCATCTTGCAGGTTGCCAGTGCCAACGCCAAGCACTGTAAGGAAAACGCCCGACTTCCTTTTTTCCTCAATCAGTTTTACCAGTTCCTCCTCGCTGGAAACGCCCACGTTGAAGTCGCCATCGGTGGCGAGCAGTACCCGGTTGTTGCCCTTGGGCAAGAAGTTTTGCTGCGCAATCTGGTAGGCTAGATGGATGCCGCCCGCTCCGTTGGTGCTGCCGCCCGCCCCAAGGCCCGATATGGCTTTCCTGATTTTTGCGACCTCCTTGCCTGCGGTGCTTTCAAGTGCCACGCCCGCCTCGCCAGCATAGGTAACGATGGCGATTTTATCCTGCGGGCGCAGGGTCTCGGTGAACAACAGGAAGGACTCTTTCAACAGTTCCAGTTTGTCGGGGTCATCCATGGAGCCTGACACGTCCACGAGGAAAACGAAATTACAGGCGGGCAAATCCTCCTTGGCGATGTACTGGCCCTTCACGCCCAAGCGCAGCAGTTTATGGCCTTTTGCCCAGGGGCAATCGCTGATTTCGCCGTTGAGCGCAATAGGGCGGCCATCCTTCGGGGCGGGATAGTCGTAAGGGAAGTAGTTGACCATTTCCTCGATGCGAATGGCGGCGGTCGGAGGCAGTTGCCCATGGTGCAAAAACCGCCGGGCATTGGCATAGGAAGCACCATCGGCATCAATGGCAAAGGTGGAAACGGGCTGTTCGAGGGTATTGACGAAAGGGTTTTCGCCATAGTCCTTGTAGTTTTCGGCTGTTGGGGGCAGCGGCGGTTCAGCGGTTTCTTGAATAGCGTACTCGGTGGCGGGGGCAGCCTCCGTTGTGGAGGTGTCATAGTAACTATAAGAGGCAGCTCCATTCTTGCAAGCAGTGAAGAATACCAGCAAAATCAGGGAGAGCGTGGCTGCCCGGAACAAAAGCGATGTTTTCATGGACTAAGTTTTTAGCGCCGTTCCAAAGCAACAACCTAAGCCAAGCCAAATAGGGAGGGCGAACATGCGCCATCGAGCTTGTTGTTTTGGAAAGGCTTAGGTGAAAAGATATGGGTTAGATGCAGCGGGCGGTTTTTTTGTTGGGTAAGGTGAAAAAATGTGATAGAGAGGTGGAAGGGGAAATAAAAATTTGGGAAATTTTTATTTCCCCTTCCACCTCTCTATCAATGATTTAGGTCGAAAAAAGGATTGCCGTTAAACGAAAAATTAGTTGAAACAGACTCATGGCTTACATTTGCCACAAACGATTTATTGCTTTTTGATATGAACGTCATCCAAACCTACCTCCAAAAATCCCAGCAAATCCTCCACACCGTTGCGCAGCAAGAAGACAATATCCGTCTTGCTGCGCAATGGTTCACGGAGACCATCCTCGCCGGGCGCATGGTGCATGTGTTTGGCAGCGGGCACAGCCGCATCATGGTGGAGGAAATGTGGCCGAGGTACGGCTCCTTCCCTGGCTTCAACCCCATCGTGGAGCTGTCGCTGACCTTCCACAACCCCGTGGTGGGGGCGAACGGTCAGCGGCAGGCCATGTTCCTCGAAAACGTGCCGGGGCTGGCCGGGCGCATCCTCCGCAATTTTGACCTAAAGCCCGTGGACACGGCGCTCGTCGTCTCGTCCAGCGGCTGCAACGTGGTGCCCATCGAAATGGCAGAGGGCTTCCAGCAAAAAGGGATTAAAGTAGTGGCGCTCGTCAGCCAGGCGCACTTGGACGCCAGCACCAGCAAGCGCACCGACGGCAAGAAGCTCACCGACTTCGCCGACCTCGTGCTCGACACGGGTGCCCCCGTTGGCGACTCAATGGTCTATGTGCCGGGATTGGACACGCCCGTGGCGCCCGGCTCGACCCTTGGTGGGGTACTGCTCATCAACACCATGAAGGCGGAAATTGCGAAGCTGCTGACCGAGGCCGGCCAGCCACCGAAGGTGCTGACCGCTGGAGCGATTGTCGGTAACCAGCGAGCGACGGAACTCTTCGAGGCGGCGTATGATGAGCACGCACACAGGCTGGCAAGGTTGTTTGAGAATGTTTGATACACGCTATATTTGTGTTGAACTCATTTTGCTTTAGATTTGCAAAAAAGGTTTTTATGAAAGACTTGGAAATTCAGATGAATCTCATACAGCTTATCATGGAGAACAAGGGCAATCCCTTGTTCCTGAAAAAGCTGTCGGATTATGCCCAACAACTGATGCAAGAGCAAGATTGGTGGGATGACCTTTCGGAAACGCAGAAGAATTTTGTACACAAAAGCGCAAAACAGATAGATGAGGGCAAGGTAGTGCCAAATGCAGTTGTCCGTGAAGAGATTAAAAAACGGCTAAGCAAGCCATAACACCCTTCCCATGTATCAAGTAGAATGGACAGAATACGGGAAAGACACCTATGCCGAATTGTTGGATAACACCATGTCCGTTTCGCTTGACGCAGCCATTGCATTGGATGAAAAAATTGAAAAGCTGACCGATTCGCTTGCCACTTTCAGTCATATTTGCCCTCGCTCAGAAAAAATCCCCCGCTACCGCCGTTGTGTTATCTCCAAAAATGTTTCAATGCTATACGAAGTCAGGGGCCGCATGATATTCATTATTGCGGTGCTTGACAATAGAGCAGAGCATTTGTTTATGTAAAAAAATGAATCGCCACATCCTTTCCTTTCACCATTTTTTCGAGTTCTCACAAAAAGAAAGGATG
The DNA here is from genome assembly GCA_022841745.1 of Saprospiraceae bacterium. Classification (GTDB taxonomy): domain Bacteria; phylum Bacteroidota; class Bacteroidia; order Chitinophagales; family Saprospiraceae; genus UBA6168. Next base: position 10,895 of record JALHQW010000100.1, read on the forward strand.
CGCTCAATACATCGAATATTGTGTTTAATTAGCCTAATTATTTCAGTATCCAATTTGGTACTCGGCCAAAATGATACTTCGCCAACCTCTTCCAGCATCGGGTATTGGTTAATCCTGGATTCAATCAATGATTGCTCAACGATTGCAATTCAGGATATTCAACAAAGCAAGGCAAAATTGTACATCATTGGCGGAATAGCCCCAGTTATTTACCACGACCAAGCTCAATTTGAGGAACGTTTTGGAATCAACTATTTTGATAGTGGTTGCGATGCAACATTCGAAGAATGCATGACGCAATACAACTTATTTGTCTTTGATTTTTTGGACAAAAAATACGGAAATTCTTGGCGAGGGCAGGTCAGAAAGGACGTGCTTGGCTTTAAGCTGTGGAGGCGAAGCAACCTGTTTTCATCCAACTCGGGACAATGGCAAGCAATAGCATACAAAAAAGATGAAACGAACAATATTTACTTGTTTAATGCATTGGAGGATTTCAAAAAGAATAAGGCTTATCTATACTTGCAAGGAGGTCTCTCTCCTATTCATTACGAGAGTCAGAAGCGGTTCGAGAAGCGTCATAAAATATTGTATTACGATTTCGGTTGTATTGGGCCAGGGAATATGGATGATATTGCTAAGTATAACCAAGCTGTTTTTGAACTCCTGAATTTCAAGTACGGCATAAAATGGCAAAAATCAGTTAGAATTGATGCAATCGGCTTCGAAGAATGGAAGAAAAAGCAAGGCCAATAAAACAGTTGATGTTACCTTGCACCGCCTAAAAATCTAAAATCTTACGTCGTCTATCTGAAATCTTAAATCAAACCCCATGCATCCAAATTCAACGACATAGACTATGATACGCACCACCGTCATCGGCTCCTACCCCTTCCCTTCCTGGTTAGAGTTCGCTTCGCAAAACATGGACAAGTTTGGCAAGGCCGACTTGGAGGAAATCATTGAGGACGCCGTCATCGCTGCTATCCACGACCAGGTGGCGGCGGGCTTGGACGTCATCACCGACGGCGAGCAGACCCGGCTGGACTTCAACCTAAGCTTTTATGGCCATATCGAGGGTATCTCGCCCCATGCCGATGTGCCCCGCCGCTGGGGGCCGCCTGCCCACGACCAGCGGGGCAAGCACACCATCACCGGGGAACTGAAGGCTACTCATGGCCTTGGTGTGGTGGCAGAATACCAACGACTACAAAGACTGGCACCTGCCGGGCCGACCTTAAAGGCCAGTGTGCCGGGGCCTTATACCCTCAGTGGCCGCCTTACGCCCAACGCTGATTACCCCGACCGCATGGCCATCACGGAGGCATTGCTGCCGATGGTGCAGCGGGAGTTGGAGGCGCTCGTTGCCGCAGGCTGCAAGGAAATTACGGTGGACGAGCCGAGCATGAGCTGCTATGCGCACAAGGAAAACACCCGCCACTTCGTCGAAATCTTCAACCGGACAGTGCAGCCCGTGGTGGGCAAGTGCTTCCTGAGCACCCACCTCTGCTTCGGCAACTACAAAGGCCACCCCGTGGGCAAACGGATGGTTGCGCCCATGCTGCCCGATTTCACAGAAATGAAAGTGGACGAGGTACACATCGAAATGGCCAACCGGGAGTTCGCCGAGGTGGAACTGCTCGCCGAGTTTGCGAAGCACATGCACGTGGCCGTGGGCATCGTGGACGTGAAAAGCTACTATATCGAAACGGTGGACGACATCGTGGAACGCATCAAGCTATGCCTGAAATACGTGCCAGCCGAGCGGCTCTCCGTAGCACCGGATTGTGGCCTCAGCCAAACGGCAAGGTGGGCAGCGAGGAAGAAGTTACAGAGCATGGTGGAGGGGGCGAAGCGGGTACGGGGAGGGGTTTGAGAATACCGATTCTCTGCTTAACTTTGTAAAAATGCAAAAATGACGCATTGGAACCAATATATCGTTTCCGATAAAAAAATATTGCTCGGCAAGCCAACGGTAAAAGGCACAAGGCTTTCGGTTGAGTTCATTCTAAAGCTTTATGCCAACGGCTGGACGGAGCAGCAGATACTTGAAAACTATCCCCGGCTGACAAAAGAAGCTCTGCAAGCAATTTTTGCCTATGTTTATGATTGTATGCAAGATGGCCTATTGTTCCCCAACGAAGCCCAAGCTGCCTGATGAAGCTGCTCGCCAATGAAAACTTCCCAGCCGCCAGCGTTGCCATTTTACGGAACCTTGGCTATGACGTGACTTCAATTGATGAAGACGACCCTTCCATTTCTGATGAAGCGGTGATGAAAATTGCTATTCAACAAGACCGCACCAACCTAACCTTCGACCGAGATTATGGAGAGTTGATTTTCAAGCATGGCTATCAGCCACCGATGGGTGTGATTTATTTGAGAACTGACCCATACAACCCTACTTTTCCTGCTGAGATTGCACATCAGTTGATTTCAAGTTCCGGACTTATGTTGAAGGGCATGCTAACCGTCGTCACCGATGAAAAGGTCAGGCAAAGACGCTATCTCTGATTGGTTCATATTCACCGATATTGCGCCCGAAAAATTCACAACTGTACCATGATATCACCCTTCCAAAAAGACGACACCCTCCTCGCCGAAATCCACGGCACCGCCACCGACGCCAACAGCTTTGCCTGCTGGTGGCTGGGCCAGAGCGGTTTTTTGATAAAATGGGCGGGCAAGCACTTGCTCCTCGACCCCTACCTTTCCGATTCCTTGACGAAGAAATACGCCGCTACCAACAAGCCCCATGTGCGCATGACGGAGCTGGTCGTTGACCCCACCCGCCTCGATTTCGTGGACATCGTTACCTCCACCCACAACCATACCGACCACCTCGATGCGGAGACGCTCATCCCATTGATGCAATCAAACCCCAAGCTGAAAATGGTCATCCCAGAGGCAAACCGGGCCTTCGTTGCGGAGCGGATTAAATGCGAACCAGCTTGGCCCGTTGGTTTGGATGCTTCGCAAAGCGTTGAAATTCAAGGCTTTAAAATAACTGCCGTGCCCGCTGCCCACGAGGCCATTGACAAGGACGCCCAAGGCCGCTGCCTGTACCTCGGCTATGTGGTGCAGTTCGGCGGCTTCACCATTTACCACTCCGGCGACACGGTGCTGTACCCGCAAATGGCCCCGCTGCTCCGACCCTTCGAGGTGGACCTGGCCCTGCTGCCCATCAATGGCCGTGACCCCAAGCGAGGCGTGGCCGGCAACCTCGATTGCGTAGAGGCCGCTGCTCTCGGCAAGGCCATCGAGGCGCAGTATGTCGTGCCCTGCCACTATGATATGTTCGAGTTCAACACGGCGGACGTGCGGGTTTTTGAAAAAGAAGCGAAAAAGAAAAAGCAAGGGTACAAGGTGCTGCGCAATGGAGAGGGGGTGCGTTTTCAATTAGGATGAAATGACTGAGTTAAATCATACGCTGCTCTGACAAAGTCCATTCGCCACTGAATGGAATAGTGCCATATTTACCGAAACAGAAAAGCCCCCAATGACCAATTGCCAATTACATTTAAAACTATTTTACCATGGCACTCAATTTCCAAAAATATGTCCAAAAAGCCGAGGAATTCATCGGCGAAGTGGCCTTTGAATTGGGCAACCCTAATGACAAGATAAAAGCCGCAAGGGTTCTGCGGGCTGTGTTACATGCCTTTCGTGACTGGGTGACGGTGGCCGAGTCGCTGCAACTGATTGCGCAACTGCCCATGTTCATCAAAGCCATCTACGTGGACGGCTGGAAAATCAGGAACAGTAACGAAGGGATGCGCCACGTGGGCGATTTCATTGAAGCCGTGCGGGAGGCCGACGATGTCCGCAACAACGGTGACTTCGTGACGGACTTCGAGGCCAAGGAGGCCATCCAAGCCGTCTTCCGGGTACTGAAAAACCACGTGTCAGAGGGTGAGGTACACGATATTATCGCCGTATTGCCGAGCGAGATGAAGTCGCTGTTCGTGATGGCATGAGCTTTGGCAAACCACAAAAGTTCATGGCCCCAAGATGACCAAGGGGAAGGAGGCCTGGCTACCCTTTGCATTCCTTGCCAAAAGCTGCCAAGTGCCGCTTACCTTATTCCCTACTTGCGCCCAAATGGCTTCGCCGGGTAAGATTCGGCTGGTTTCGTGGCATTTTCCGTCAGGGCTAACCCACGTGACATCCAAGGTTTCTTGGGCCGTGTTGCGGAGCAATACATGCTCCGTGGCAGGGTTGGGATAAATGGCGATGCCAGCGTTGGAATCGAGTTCGGCAACAGCCGAGGCTACATCCAATACCGTGTAATTAAAACTGACAATTGCACTATCGGTAGGGTTTGCGATGGGAAAAACCTTAAAAGTGACTACCAAACTGCCAGCTGTATTGTTGGGGTGGAGGTGCAAGAGAAATTTATCGGTAAAACTCGCAACGGGCAAGAGCCTAAAATCTGCACTGTCAAGGTCATTGGCGGGAGAGTGGAAATTGTCCGGGTCTTGCACGGCAATGATCCAATTATCAAGATCGCCGCCGCCATGACCGGTTCCCCCTGTTACTACTGATTTTTTTACCCAGCGCATCTGCAAAGTATCGCCTGTCAGGTTTTCCAGCGTTGCGTAATTGTACATGACGAAATTGGTCTTGGGCTTTTCGGCATAGACAATGCTGGGCGTGAGGGAAAAACTGGTTTGTGAAAACAGGGTACTCCCTGCGAACAGTATGAAACCCAGCAATGTCCATTTATAAAAATACTTCATGCAGCTACGATTTTAGGGCAAAGGTAAGCTTTGGAAGTGGGGGGCCTCACTGTTAATGGTAAAAAAGCGGGAATAAAAGCCTTTCAACTACCCGTGAAAAGCGGATTTGCAGTGTTTTGATTAAATACTATAGTCAGCCCATCAAAAGTCGGTGGGGGTATCTTTTTGGGGGCGAGAGGTTCCCTTACTATCACGTTATCGGCAACCATGAAAGCCTAAACCTTTAGACTGGTTGTAGATTACTTTTTCCCAAAAATGCAAATTCAACAACAAGATTGACGTTTTCAATTGGGAATAAGGGAATATCTAAGATTTTGCAAACTTCTTCTTTCAATTGCTTGTCATACAAAGCGATAATTTTCCTTGGTTCTTCGTGATTTCGTGTAGGTAAATATGAAGGCACATCTATTAATATTTTCCATTCCTTAGCAGCCAAAACAGACCATCCATGAAAATCCACCTCACCGCCATCCTGCTTTTCGCTGCCCTCAACTGCTTCCCGCAGCAGCCGTCGCCGTTCCCGATTTTCAGTATCGGCGACAGGCAGAAGCCACTCATAGACGCAGACCCGCTTATCCTCACCCCCGATGAAGGCCGCTGGAGCATTGCCACTGCCTGGAAGGAAGACTGGCCCGCCGATTGGCACCATGCCAACCCGACGGGTTTCAAGCGAGAAGGCAACTGGCATATTGTGCAGGGCAATATACCCCTGCCGCAGGGCGACTGGCTGGTGCAGGATGCCTATACGGAAGCGGAGGGTGGGCGCATCAAGTGCATCCGCCGGTGGGAGTGGACGGGCAAGCAGCCGCTCGACTCCGTGACCCTGAGCATCCGCTGGAAAATAGCAGCAACGGGTGCAAAGGCTTTCCTGCCCGGCATCCTGTACTACGGCAACCCTTCCGGCGAAAAAAATGGCAGCCACAAAGTCGCCGTTTTTCATGGCAAGGCGGGGGAAGAGGCACTGTTCGAGGAACACCGCTACCCGATGCCTTTTGCCTGTGCCGAGTGGCAATCCGGCAGCAAAATATATGGGGCGGCGCTTCACAGCTTGCCATCGCCCGTGGCCAGGGGGCACCATGACGACCAGTGGTGGTCGCTCGGCATCAGCGCCAAGGCGGAAAGCACGGAACTGCTAATGCTCTCAGGGCCAGTCACTTACAACGGCCAGCGCAATACCGTGAAGGCATTGCAGGAGGGCTTTCACCGCTATGGCGAAACCTGGATGCGGGTACAGCCGGGCATGGTCATCGAAAAGACATTTTGGCTGGAAGCCTATCCCTTGGAGGCAAAAGGCACAGCGTTCCAACGGCCCGTGCATACTTCCATCGAGCTGTTCAAGCCATTCTACACCGAGGATTTGCCGACCATGGCGGAGATACTCAGGCTCAAGCACCGCTTCTTGATGAGCCGATGGGTAGAGGGCGAGGGCCACGCCGGGTTCAATATGTTCCCCGCCCACGTGCGCCCGCAAATCGTGCTCGGCTGGGCGGGCCAATGCGAGGCACCGGGCTATGCCTTGCAGCCCTTGAAAAGCCTGCACCGAATGGACAAAGGAAGCACTTTCGCCTCGCCCGTGCTGGATAGCCTCGACTACAAGCTCCCCTACACGATGGACATGGTGCAGCGTTCGCTCGACCATATTTGCACTGCTCCCGTTGGTGAAAACGGCTTTCCCGTGGTCTTCGATATCGGTGAAAAAAAATGGAGCAACCCCGACCCGGTCTCCGAAGGGCAGGCCATGAACAGCATCGCCTTGGCCATCCGTACAGGCAGGAAAAACCCGCTGCTGAAAACGGAAAAATGGGAAGCGTTTTTGAAAAAAGCCTGCAACGTCCACGCCAAACGCCTGCTGGACGCTGGCTGGAAACCCGTCAACACGGCTGAGGCGTTTTATATCTCGCCCCTCTTGCTTGCTGCGCAACTGTTTGACAATCAGCAATATGCGAAGGCTGCCCTCAAAGCCGCCGACTACTACGCCGACCGCCACCTGAGCATGGACGAACCCTACTGGGGCGGCACCCTCGATGCTACCTGCGAGGACAAGGAGGGTGCTTGGGGCGCTTTTCAGGGTTTTCTGGCCGCTTACGAATTTTCCAAAAACAGCAAATACCTGAACTACGCCAAACATGCAGGCGATGTGGTCTTGAGCTACACGGCGGTCTGGGACATACCCCTGCCCGCCGGGCGCATGGCCGACCACGCCTTCAAGTCCCGTGGATGGACGGGTGTCTCCGCCCAAAACCAGCACCTCGACGTGTATGGCGTGGTGATGACGCCTGCCATTTACCGCCTCGGCGAACTGCTGGGTGACGAGTCCATGAAGCGGCTGGCAGCGGTGATGTACCGCTCTTGCGGACAGATGATTTCGCCCACCGGGGCGCACGGCGAGCAGTTGCAGCACACCAATTTTGCGCAGCACGGCGATATGTCCGACGTGAAAAAGCTGCGGGGCGGCTACTCCGAAAGCTGGACGGTTTTCTGGATTACGGCGCATTTCTTACATGCTGCGGCGCAATTGGAGGAGATGGGGGTGCAGTTTTGAGGGGAGGGCTTGGCAATGCATAATGTGTACTTCGCATTTTGTATTGTCTTGAAGGCAAAGAAAGCGAATTAGACCTGCCTTGCAAACAGATTTTGGGTGTTGGGTTAAAAGGTATTAAATTTTAAAACGAAGTTAAAAATGGCTATTAAAGCAAATTTCATCTTGTTTTTTTTGAGTGTATCCCTCAGCATTTTTGCTCAAAAACGTGCTATTTTAGTTAAAAATGGGCAGCCACAATTTTCAATTATTGTAGCTGCTAAGCCTGCTGATGCTGATGAAAAGGCCGCAATTTTACTGCAATCGGCTATTAAAAAAATAGCAGGTTGTGAACTGCAAATCGTAAAAACAGATAAGCCCAACACCAAAAATTCAATTTATATTAACCCCTTGATGCTTTCAGATTCATCCCGACTGGGCGGGACAGTATCTAAGCTTCCAAAAGGTCTGAAAAAGCATTTTACAGCTGATTTTGAAGCAAAAAAGAAGGAATTAATAGACGATGCCTTTTTAATTTCTATTCAAAAAGACAATATTTTGCTTGTAACTGGGGGTAAAAAAGGAGCAATTTATGGTATTGTGCATCTACTTGAAAAATATTTAGACTGTCGAATGTATGCGCCCAATGCGGAAATTATGCCCCAAAAAAACACTATTGCATTACCTGTTTTGTGTGAAATGGATAAGCCTGTGAACAGTATTCGCATCGTGAATGGGGTTTTGACACAACAAAATGAAGCCTATCGCAACTGGCAAAGACTGAACGACCACCATGAAGAATTTGCAAAAGGCTATTATGTGCATACCTTCAACCGCCTTGTGCCATGGGAAACGCATTTTGAGCAGCACCCTGAATATTTCGCTTTGATGGGTGGCAAACGGATAATTGACCAATTATGCCTGACAAATCCCGATGTTTTTGATTTAACAATTAAAAAATTGAAGGAAGAAATGGCAAAACAGCCCGATAGGACATTGTGGTCGGTTAGTCAAGGCGATAATTTCTCGTATTGCCAATGTGATAAATGCGCTAAAATCATTGCCGATGAAGGCGCTGCGGCGGGGCCCATTATCCATTTTGTGAATAGGGTAGCAGCCCAATTTCCCGATAAAATGATTTCCACTTTAGCCTATCAATATTCCCGAAAAGCCCCAAAATACGTCAAACCTGCGGATAATGTGCAAATTATGTTGTGTACGATTGAATTGAATCGGAGTAAAGCTATTGAAAATGACCCCCTCAGTATTTCGTTTTTAAAAGACATTACAGATTGGGGTAAAATCAGTAAAAACATTTATCTATGGGATTATACGGTCAATTTTTCACATCATATTACGCCTTTTCCGAACCTGCATACGCTTCAAAAGAATATTCAATTTTTTACAAAAAACAGCGTGAATGCCCATTTTCAACAGACAAATGCCAGCATTGGGCATGAATTTTCAGAGTTAAAAGCCTATTTGATTGCCCGTTTGTTGTGGAATCCCAATGTCAATGTGGACTCGGTTACGACCGATTTTTTGAATGGTTATTATGGTGCAGGTGGTGTTTTTATTCAAAAATACATTGCCCTTCTCACAACTGAAATTAAAAAAACAGGCGAATGGTTGGATATTTATGGACACCCCGTGGCGCACGCCAACACCTTTTTATCGGCTGAAAATATGGCAGTTTACAACCAATATTTTGATGCTGCTGAAAATGCGCTAAAAGATACCCCCTCGGCCACGCAGCCTGAGATGGCGCAAAATGCGCTCCTATTGCAACGTGTAAAAACCTGTCGTTTACCCATTCAATATGCCATGTTGGAAATTGGCAAAACTGATATGTTTGGCGCACGTGGTTTTTATACCGAAAACAACGAAGCGTTTATCCTAAACCCCAAAATGCAGCAATTGTTGGAGGATTTCTACACCGTTTGCAAGCAAAATGAAGTAATAAATGTGAATGAAGCAGGCCTGACCCCAGAAGCATATTATCAATCCACAAAGCGGTTTATCAATGTGCAAGTTGAAGGCAATCATGCTTTTCGCAAAAAAATAACTGCCAATCCAACGCCTTCACCCAAATACAGCCATGCCGATTTAACGATTTTGACCAATGGGGTGCAAGGTGCCAACGATTTTAAAGCCCATTGGCTTGGTTGGGAAGCACAAGATTTTGACCTCTTACTCGACCTTCAAACAGCAACACAACCCCAATCCATCCAAATTTCAACGCTTTATGACCCTAAAAGCTGGATTCTGCATCCAATAGCTGTGACTTGTTCGGTTTCAGAAGATGGCGCAACCTATCGCATACTCGAAACACAAACCATCGAAGGTGAACAACTTAAGGAAAATGTGACACATAATTTTAGTTTTGATAAAAATATTGGTACTTGTCGGTATATCAAATTTGAAGTAAAAGGTACAAAAAAACTGTTCAACTGGCATCCATCGGCAGGGGGCGGTTCGTGGGTTTTTGTAGATGAAATTGTGGTGCGGTAACAACTGCTGTTTTTGGTATCGTCGCCTCAAGCCGGTAGTTGGGAGGTAACTCCAAGTTTAAAATCCCATTTCAAAAATCTTCAAACTTGCATAGCTGAAGCGGCCATTTTAAAGCCCTCACCCCACCACGCTCACAACCAACATATCCCCAGCTTTGACAATCACCCCCTTCCCCAATTCCAACGCTATTTCATCCCCATCACGCTGCCATTCAAACTCCAGTTTCTTGCCATTGACCGTCATTGCTGCGGGAGTCATATCCTTGGCAGCAATCCGCCATTTTTGCAAAGCCAACTGACCGAATTTCACCTCAATGCTGCAAACCATGCCCTTCCCTTCCTGCCGCTGGGCGTAGCTGCCCCATCCTGCCGCTGTCACAAACCCCGCCTTGAAATCTTCCGCACCCAGCTTCGGCGCAAAGCGGAGCATGCCCTTTGGCCCGTGGTACTCGAAGCCGCAGGCCGTGAGGAAGGTGCCATAGCTCGCCATCGCACGGGCGTAGTGGTCGCTGCACTCGATTTCGTTGAAGGGGTTTCGCTTGGCGGCGTGGTAGCGGTCGTGGATGCAGCGGGTCAGCACGAGCGATTCCTCCACCATGCCCTCGGCCATCAGGTGCGAGGCCACTTGGTGCTCGAAGCCCGTCATGCACTCGGCGAAATAGCCCGCCTGCCAGGTCACCTCCTCGCTCCAGGGTTTGGGTTCGTTCAGGGGGTTGGTGTTCATCACCATGCCGCCGTCGCCAGTGAGGGCGTAGGGTCGCCAGCCAGTGCGGCCTTCAAGGTAGGGGCCTACGTCGGGCATGAAATTGTATTTCCACAGGCTGCGCAGGGCCGACCGGGTTTTCTCCTCGTCAATGATGCGCCCCAGCCCCACCTGCCATGCCCACGACTGCCCGAACACCTGGTCAATATGGCAGGTATTGTAGGAGCCGAGCGTGCGGCGGCCCTTTGTCGGGTCGGGTTTTTGGATGAAATATTCGCCGTTGAACAGCTCGGTTTCTAAGCTCCGCTTGCCCCGGTCGAACATGGAGCGGCATCGCTTCGCAAAATCGGTGTCGCCCATCTCCAGCGCCATTGCTTCGCCCGCCCGCAGGGCAGCGAGGCACAGCCCCGAAATCCAGGCGATGTCGCCAAACCAGGCGGCGTCGAGGGTATGGTCTTGCGAGCCGTCCACGAGGCCATCGCCATTGGTGTCGTGGCGGATAATCCACTCCACGGAGCGGCGGATGTTCTCCCAGTTTTTGCGAAGAAAAGCATCGTCGCTGCTCATCTGGTGCTCCCGGTAGATGCGCAGGATGGTGCCCGCCTGCCCGTCAATCGCAGGCCCGAAGCCCTCCGCCCGGTGGCGTATCATGCCCTCCTCCGGCACGAAGCCAAGGCCGAGGTCCACCCGCTCCCGCTGGTCACGCTCCAGCGCTGGGAAGAGCCGCCCCGATGCCTGTGCGTACTGCCAGACGTGGGTGCAGGTGCCCTCGCAACAGCCCACGCCCTCCCAGGCCCAGAAGCGCCCACTGCCGAACCGGTGGCAGGTGGTCGTGGCCAGAATAGAGGCGTTGACGAGCGTCCGCTCCAGGAACCAATGCGGCAGCGAGCCGTCGTACCAGGTTTTATGGAACAACCTCGTCGAGTCCATCATGTAGTTTTTGTGCTTCGCAATATGGCGGGCTACGTCGAGGGCATCCTTGAAGCGCTTGGCATAATGGTGGCCGGTTTCCGCATCGGGGCATTTGCCTTCGAGGGCGGTATTGGGGAAGTGCCAGGTGAGGGCGAAGTCGGCGGTGATGGATTGGTGGGGTTTTATTTTATATCGAATGGTAGCATAGCTCAATTTCTGGTAATCCTTGTTTTCGTCCAATGCATAGGAAAATGGCTTGTCCGGCTCAATTTCCCTCGCATGCATTATTTCACCATTAGGGGTTGTTCCGACTTACGCTACTGGACACTTTAATGTAAGTGCCTGAAAAAGAAGGAATTAGGAAAGTCATAGTATCTTTGGATTGACTAAAAAACAATTCACTATGACGACCCAACTCCTTCAAGTTGACGAAATTAAGCAGTTTTTCCCAGGTTGGCGCAAGGACGTGCTGAAAAATTTCCTGCTGATAGTCCACTGCATCATCCGCTGCCGCACGGTCTGCCTTTACAAGTGCCGAGCGGAGGCCGGG
>JALHQW010000101.1 GCA_022841745.1 Saprospiraceae bacterium
GTCAGTACGACTGTCGGTGCTGCTGCCACCGTGAAGGTCGCCTGGCAGGTGGTCGTCAAAGGTGCACAAGTGCTGGTGTAAGTAAACGTAACTGTTGTCGAACCGCCACATGCGGAAGGCGCTCCCGTGTTGTTGTTCGTCAGGACACCGTTGCAGCCGCCCGTGCCGCTGGCCGTTGCCAACCAAGCGGCAAATGCAGCATTTACAGCCGCCTGCGTCTGGCAGGCTGCGGTCGTGGTATTGGTCGGGCAGGTCAGTACCACAGGTGGGTTGGCAGCATTTACGGTGACGACCTCCGTGTCGCCATCATCTTCGCCAATATTGCCGTTGCCCGGTGTGGAGTCGGGGTCGGTTTCCACACTTGTGAACACCTCCGCAAAATTGGTGATGGAGGAGCCAGGGGCACCGGTAACGGTGGCCTGGAAGCCAAGCGTGACCGAACCGCCAACGGAGATGAGGAGGTTTTCCCAATTCACCCCCGTTGAAGCTGGGCTGCCACTGTTATAAGTGCCTGGGCCTGTCTGGGAACCTACCACGAAGGTCATGCCTGCGGGCACCACGTCCCTCACGTCCACATCGGTGGCTGGGTTGGGGCCTGCGTTGGACACTACTATCGTAAAGGTTACAACTTGGTTCTGGTCGGCGGTGTTGTCGTTCACCGTTTTCACCAAGCTCAAGTCGGCAGTCTGCGAGAGTGATTCCTCAGCTGTCACGATTGGAGGAACGGTGTTGCCAAAGGCGGTAGGCGTTGCCCATAACAGACAGAAGAAAATGGTTGGCAATAGGTACTTGGAGATGGCTCCAAGTTTGCCAGCAAGCCGTCGAACCGAGGTAGGTGGCACGAACGAACCAGCATTTTCCCATGGGGAGGCGTAAATGGTTGGTTGCTTCATTTGCTTACGATTGATGATTTAATTTATATTTTAAGTAGCCAAGAATTCAGGAATGCAATATACAGGCGGATGCCAATCATGATTTGATTGTTTCGACCGGAGTATGCATCGTGAATTCAAGGAACTACCAGAAAAGCCATGTGGTGAATTTAGGAATAGGACTGGTCAAGCCTTATTTGCCGAAGGAGCGTTTGAACCTAATATTTGATTGGATTTTCCCGCCAAAAACAGATATAGATGAGCACGAAAAGCGAAAAAGCATTTGTCTGGCATAGGGAAAAGATTTTTAAGCACGTAAAGGTAAACGCCCAAGTCAAAAACACGCATTTTTTTGTAAAATTTCCTTGCATTATCAAGTGGCAAAAGGAGGAGGGCGAAAAATGGAATTTCCTCGCCCTCCCCAGCACCTTCCTTGTTGGTTACGTTGCTTGCGTTATGAAGGTTTCGAACATCCTTCGCTTTGTCCATCATAAGACGTTTCAAAGCTACAGAAAGGAAAGCCCTTCAAAAAAATGAAATTTGGTGCAGCATTCTCGGAACTCCCCCTATTTTTGACCCTCCACTCTTATACTCCAACAATCTGAAATGACAAAGAACGATATCATTGACCTTTTGGTAAACGACGAAGTTTCAAATGCCATCAAAGCCCTTCGGGCTGCCCTGCCCGGCGACAATACCATCCTCAACCTTGCCGGCCAATGGAACCGCCTGCAAAAAGAGAAGGGCGGCGGCCTCATCTCCAATGAGTACGCCACCATGACGGGCAATATCATCCGAAATAGCCTCATCGAATTGGCCAAGCGGCTGCCCGACGACCTCACGGTTGATGTTGTGCTGGATACGCCAATGCCAACTCCCACCAATAATACTACGCCCAAGAAAAACGGGCCTGTCGTCTTTTTGTCCTATAACCACGAAGACAAGGAACAGGCCCATAAAGTGAAGGACTTCCTTACGGGTAAGGGCATACAAGTCACCATTGATTCGGAGGCCATGCAACCGGGCGAGGACATCGCTGCCTTCATCAACAAATGCATAAAGGAAGCCGATATTACGTTGTCCTTGGTTTCGTCAAATAGCCTGCTGTCGGCTTGGGTGGGCATGGAGTCAGCGAACACCTTGGTCGGTGAGAAGATTGCTGATAAAAGGTTTATTGCCGTGGTGATAGACGGCTCGTTCTTCAAGCTGTCGTTCGTTCGGGAATCCACCACCACCATTGACCAACGCCTGAGGGAATTGGACGAGGAAATCGCATTCCGCTTGAAAGAAAGCATTGGCATAGAAGACCTTCAAGGCGATTTGTCGAGGAACCGGGAACTTCGCCAGAACTTGCCCAAAATCGTGGCCAACCTTAAAAACCGTCTGAACATTGACATTTCGGAGGCCAATTTCAACCGCGGCATGGAAAAAGTGGCGCAAAGCATCCTGAACCATTAAAGTGCAGTAATTGAACAATGTGGTCGCCAAATTTATTTGGCTGACCCTATTCCTATAAATTGAATACTATACAGCTTCGAAATCAATTGACCCTATGAGATTTATGGATTTTGTAATTGTCAATTGGATTTAATTCGGTCAGCCAAATAAATTTGGCGACCACATTAATTGGAATTAGGGGTTTGCTGACCATCAAATAAATGTCCCAACAATCCCAACAATTTCTTATGACAGAAGACTTTATATACTCCCTCGCTGACGCCGAAAAGCTCATTAACCGCTTTAACACCTGCACCCTCCCCAAGGAGGAATGGACGCACGAAGCACACCTCATCGCTGGGCTTTGGATGCTGTCGCAATACGGCGACGGAGCCATGGACGAAATGCGCACCCGCATCCGTCGCTTCAACGAATCGGTCGGTGGCGTAAATGACGACCAGAACGGCTACCATGAGACCATCACCGTGTTCTGGCTGTGGGCCCTTAAGGAAATGTTCGCCAACGAGGACGGCAAGCTGCATTGGAACCAAGATGCCCTGGATGACCTGCTCTTCGATGAATCATTGGCCGACCGTAACCTATGGTCGGAGTTCTACAGCAAGGGAAGGATGATGTCCGTGGAGGCAAGGCGGGAGTTCGTTGTGCCGGATTTAAGGGCGATGGAGTAAGAGGCATTGTGCAAAACCTACCATGAAGCCATAGGGCATGTCAAATGTATTTAAAGGGGGTCCTCATTAAATAGGAAATGGCTACTTAATATCATGTAGGTCTTATAGAGCGGCGCTCGGAAGTCGCAGCAATGGACTTCAATTTTGTTCAAATGAAAACTTTTGTGGAAGATCATTCCAAATATGGCTGAAAAAAATATTTAGCATGCCTCAATGCACAGCTAATCAACCTATTATAAGCTTGATTAGCTTTGCGACCTGTTTTCCTTCCACTATTAGAACTGGATACCTCACCTGTAGTTTAAACAGGCCAATTTGAGTCGGCGACAAAAAGAATGGCCTTGCTTCATTTCACCAATTTTTACAAATCAGAAATTCCAGCAACTAATGAGAAACTTAATTCTTTCAGCCACATGTGTATTGTGCTTTTTCCTTGTTTTTTCTTGTAAAAAAAATGAGTCCGGCAAAACCACAGGTACGCCAGCCACCATCGAAGACCGAACCGTGCAAAAGACCAAGGGCAAGGACTGCGGCAAGGTGGACAGCCTCCGCACCGATTGCGCCATCATTGATTTTTCCGTTCCGAAAATAAAAACAGGAAGCGGCTCACCCGCCTTGGCAAAGGCCGTGGACGCTTGGGCAGACAAGTACTTGATTGGCCTGCTCACCTACTCCGACTACCCGGAATCAGATGCCAGCAAGGCGCTGCCCTCCGTGGACGCCGCCATCAAGCGCTTCCATGAAATGCACGACGATGCTGAGGGTAGCGTAATGGCGGGGCAGTTTGCCGCAAAGACGAGCTACGAGACCCTCCTCAACGATGGCCAATACCTTACCCTACAAATCAATGGCTTCTCCTTTCAGGGCGGCAACCATGCCATGGAAGACGACGTGGAAATCGGCAGCTTCGACATGTCCACTGGCAGGCAGTACAATTGGGACGGCCTCGTGAAGGACAAAGCGGCTTTTTTCAAATTGGCCGAGCAAAAGTTCAGGGAAGCCCGTGCCGATGATTTTGACAAGGGCTTCAAGTTCGACAATGAAACCAAGTTCGCCATGCCCGGCGCCTATGGCCTCACGGCAGACGGCCTGCTGATGCAATATGTTGACAATGAAATTTACGGCATTTCAGGGCCTACCAGCATCGTCGTACCTTACAACGAACTAGGTAAGATGCTCAGGGTGGCTGCACCAAAAACTGCCACAGCTGAAGCAGGCGATGACCTGGAAATCTATGAGGCCGATGGTGACTCGCTCATCATCCCAACCTTTGAAATAGAAGTGAGCAACAGTGCCGCTGCTGATAATACCTTGACCAAAAAGAAGGAGACTATCCTCGTGGATGCCAGTTTCTCAGGAGAGCCGCTGAACGAGAAGGATGCCGACGACATGGGGATGTTCATCACCGAGCACCAGGTTGAGTTATCGGGCGACAACCGCATTGCCCGGTTTGAGGGCATCAAGTTTCACAAAAAGACCCTCGCAAAATTGGTCAGCAAGGACATCAACCTGCTCATCAATGTTTACAGTGGCCGCAAATCCACGCAGGACAACCAACTCACCTGCGCTATCCTCGACAAGAAGGCCAGCGAGTTTGCCAACAAGCGCTTCGTGCTCAACTGCCAACTGATTTCTGAACCAGTGAAGGTTAGCCCCAACATGATGAACCCAGCCGCATGCTACGCCTTGCCGGAGCTTGGTGAAGCGCCGATACGCCAGATTTCTTTCCTCGTCAACTGCGACTCGGTGGGCAATATCTCGTTTGCGGAAACCCCCATGAAAGACCTCGATGCGTTGAAAGCAGCCCTTCGCCCGCTCTTGAAAGATTGGGTAAAGAAGGATGCGAAGAACCTACCCGGCATCGAAACCGAAGGCTGCATGATGGGCAACAGCGGTGCCATCCGTGATATGTACGAGGAACTGACTGCCGAACTGACCGGAACGGCCAAACCCACTGAGATGGAAAAAGGGGATGATAAAATAAACAAACCAAAAGGCGGGGATGAAAAAAATGCCGTGAAACCTGGCAGCACGACCAAGCCCGCCAAAGATGCAAAACCAGCCACGAAACCTGCCACAACGCCAACCATATCGCCCACGAAGTCCGCCCCGGCCAACAGTGGCATCCCCACCGTCACCTTGAAACAGAGCGGCGACATGCTGCTTAATGGCAAAGCCGTCAGCGGTTCTGACCAGCTTCGCAAACAACTGCAAGCGGCCCTGTTGGCGCAAGCTACCATACCCGACAAGCTCGAATTGAAAACCGAAGGCAAAACGGGCATGGGCGCAAGGGCCGAGGTGAACACCATCATCAACGAATCCATTGCTGGCGCAAAATGGGTGCGCAAAAAAGCGGCGATTGCAGCCCTGAACACGGCGGTTGGTAAGAAATTGGGCACGTCCACTCAGTTGGAATTGGGTAGCTATCAAACCAACGGCAATTTTGCCTTCATCAGCGCAAAACTGAAAGGGGCGGACGGCAAGGCGATAGATTTCAGCAAGACCGAATACGCCAAGGACAAGGCCGCCGGGAAGTTCACCGAGAACGCCATTGGCCTGCTGCAATACGACAAAGGCGCTTGGAAAGTGCTTACTTACAGCATCGGCGTGACCAAGCCGCCCGTGGATGCTTGGGTGAAGAATTACAAGGCATCGAAGGCGTTGTTTGGGAAATAGGTCAAGACCTAGCTTGAATCCTTCCCAAATACAAAGAACTGGTGGCGCTGTGGAAAATCAAACGTTAATCCGGGTTTAGAAAGTTTAGGAGGTTTAAGAGGTTTAGTAGGCGTCTCGATTCTAACCTAATAAACCTTCAAAATCCACTAAATCTTTAAAACTAAAATTATGAAGTACTTTCTTTTCATCTTCCTTGCAACTTTCACGTTGCTTTCCTGCAAAAACACCCCTACCCCAGATGCTGGTGCTGCCACCGAGGAAGTCTCCCAAGACAACGGCTCGGACAACGACCCAGACCTCTTGGCCATTACGGATGTCATCCACAATTTTTACAAATGGTTCAACACCAACGGTGCGACAATGCAGGAAATTGACTACGTGAAGCCCGGCAGATCCACCACCTTGGATATGGAAAGACTGGCTGCCTATCATGCGCAGCTGAAACAGAGCAACTGCATCAGTCAAGCCTATATTGACGGCGACCTTGCTTACCTAAAGAACTTGGAGGCGACGGCTTGGAAAACGGAAGACGTAAGAGAAACACCGCTCACTGGCCTTGATTCTGAGCGCCTGTTTTGCGCACAGGATTGGGATATCAACTACTGGATGACAGCCCCGGTTTATGTTGAGGGCCTTGGCCTGGGCGCAGAAAAGGCAATCGCTAAACTTTCCGGCGATGAAGGCGGCAGCCCAAGGGTACAAGACTTCGAAGTGGTGAAGGAGAATGGGAAGTGGCTGATTTCGAAGATTATTTGTGCACAGTAATAGGCAACTATACTCAGCGCTAATAGGTTTTGTGCAAACAACATGAGTTATCCCGAAATTTCAGCCCCATTAGGGACTAAATATTGGTAGAAGCGATATGAACCCACTCGTTCAGCCCCTTTAGGGCGAAACATGCCGCCACTAAAGGGGCTGAGCATCAACTTAACCGAAAAAAACTACCAAGATTTTGCCCCTTTGGGGCATTCAAAACAGTTGTTTCCAATTATTTAAGTTAAAAATACTATCAGGAAAAATTTCGGGATGACTCATGTTTAAACCTAGTATTTGCGAGCCTCTGGCTCACAAATACTAGGTTTTGAAAGAAAGCTATGGTGCTCGTAACTTGGGTTAACTATTTAGGAGGGGGCAGAAATTGAGAAAAAAAAATTTATCTTCCCTTTCAAACTCCAAATATTTGCTGATTTTATTTCTAAAAATAGAAACTTTATACCAAAAAAAACACCACTGGTAAATAGTTATTTTTTTTATTAAAAATTACGTACTTGCATTATAAATAAATTTTAGCTTTGCCCAAGTTCTAAAAAAAATCCCTGGATGATATATTATTAAATACTTCTTTGTCTTCATCCTTTCCTTAAAAAATAACTGAATACCAGTTCGCTTACAATCTTCCACGAAAAAAGTCTTAATCAAAATTTTTTAAAATTAATGGGAATGGCACTACCTGGCGATAGGCATGTGCGCTTTCGTGCTTAAAGCTTGACGCCTGTGGTTCATGCCTGCTTTTTATATATGGTATTTTGAAGATTAACTTAAAACCTTAAAATTTCTCCGATGAAAAATTCATGTACACCTAAACCCAATGCGTGTTGGCCTTTCCTTGGCCTACAATTAAGGATTGCATTGGCAATCTCCTGTGTATTATCGCTTACCTCAGCCTTTTCACAAGTCAACGACACCCCCTGCGAATGCTCGCAGCGCTGGGAGCGGGGCGACAAATGGGATGGAAATGGTGGCATTACCTCCCCTGGTGCTGACCCAAATGGCATTATCCGGTGTGGAAATGGTGCAGAGACCCAATCCAATGTCATTGTGGAATACCAGTGCAAGTACGACCCCAATGAGTTCCAAATCAACTTACCAGTTGGCGGCTGTCCTGACCCACTGAACCCTAATTCTGGAATGGTTTGGCCAACCGCCCCCACACCTAACAAACCCATCATCTGGTTCAATTTTGATACCCGTGCGGGTGTGATGGAGTTTCAGGCGCAATGGAACGACAACGACGCTGCCGACAACATCGGTTGGGCACTTTACTACTCTATGGCCCCAACCGCTAGCGCTGGTGCGGCCCCACACTACCAAAGCGGTAATTGTGGGTCACTGCAATTCCACATTTGCGGGGTGGAAAGCGGCAACACTTGGTACATGATTGCTCCACCTTCTGCAGGTACCACTAACTGGTACTTGGCAATTTGGGACCAAAATGGTGACGACGACCTCGACATCAACAACTTCAAGGCCCGCAAAGCCTGTGGACAGGTTACCGTTGCTTGCCTCGAAATCGTATGCCCAGACCCTGATGGTGGCGACAATCAGTGCCTAAGCGACATACCTTCTGAACAGAACACAGCGGCTGGAATTGAAGTGGTAACCAACTGCCCCGGCAATGTTTCCTATACACATAGCGATGCCGTCACAGGTTCTTGCCTAACGAACGACCTGCAAGTGGCCAGAACGACGACCGTGACCTTTACCCCTAATGATGGTTCTCCTGCTATCTCTGAGACTTGTACCATTGTTTATTATGTTGATGACACAACGGCTCCCGTAGCGCCCGCTGCCCCCGCCGCTGCGGCCTACCAATGCGCCACTGATGTGCCTCCCCCCGGCAGCTTGACAGCCACCGACAATTGCGCTGGAAACATTACGGTGACTGGGGTGGACGCCAGCAACGGTGGCGCAGGCTGCGCCAACAGCCCGCTCGTCATCACCCGTACTTGGACGTTTTCAGATGCCTGCGGCAACAGCAGCTCGGTAAGCCAGACCATCACGGTAGTGGACACAGAAGCTCCGGATGCTTATGACCCTGCCGATGTCACCAACGCATCCTGCGTGAATGCAGTACCATGCCCGTCGCCCAATGACCCAACCATTGCCGCAGTCATGGCAGAAATAGAGAGCAACTCCACGGATTGCCACAGCTTCACCGTTGCGCTGAAAAGCGCAACTGGACTGCGCACCTGTTCCTTGGACGACAATGGCAACTATACGTTTGGCCGCACCTTTACTTTTAGGCTAACAGATGCCTGCGGCAATTTCAGTGATGTGGAAGTCAAGTTCTCTGGCGCATGCCAACCCATTTGCAACTATTCGCAGGGCGCTTGGGGCAATTCTGGTGGCTCCCCTGGCGTGAACTATCCTGCCTTCGGCAATGATGTGGCATTGATAAACCACCTCATCTTGAACGCAAACTATGGCAACGGCAAAATCCGAATCGGCAACCAAACGCCCGGCAATACCGAAGCCACCAGCAAGTTCCTCGACATAACCTCCTCAGCGTCGGTGCTGACCCTGCTGCCCGGCGGCGGCACTCCCGCTGCCTTGGCCTCTATGGTAGGGTGTACGAAGGCCGGTCCGGCCTATTGCAACCCCAAAGGCAACGATGGCTCCCTGAAGAATACCTTGGCCACCCAAACCATTGCGTTGCAACTGAACATTTGGTTGAGCCAATATTCGGGCATGAACTTATCCACAGAAAACCTGAATTGCGTGGCTGGCATACCTGCCGATGTGCTCACCAAGTTGACGCAGTATGGGCTACCACAAACCGTTGGAGGGCTGCTCACGCTCTGCAACAACACACTTGGAGGTGAAGCTACTGGCATTGCCTCCAGCCTGACCACTGCTGCCGATAAGGTCATACATAACTGGCACGAGTGCAATCAGCCAACTGGGCCATGTTCAGCGCCGCTGCTGCTGGCCGGTGCAAACTTGGTCGAAAACAGCTTCGATGCCTGGAAAATAGCGCAGAAAGTGGCCTTGCGGTGGATGGTTCGGCACTCCCTGGACGTAGAACGTTTCGTAATTGAGCGTTCGCTCGATGGCATTGATTACCAACTACTTATGGAAGTGCCAGTTGTGGGAGGAGACCGCCCAGATAGCTACGCTGCAATTGACTATATGCCAGAAAAAGGCATCAACTATTACCAGTTGGTGGCATACCTGAAGAATGGCGAAGTAGTGGTCTTGCCAGAGCAACAAGTGGAGTTTGGGTTTAAAAAAGCATTCTCCATCATTCCGAACCCAGCTCAAAACGAGGCTTTCCTTGACCTCACAATGCTGGCCAACCGCAAGGATGTTACCTTGACCGTAACAAACCTGTACGGTCAAACAGTGCTCACCAAGCAAATTGAAGCGGTGAGCGCCAGTTTCGAAAGGCTTGACGTTGCGGAACTTGGCGAAGACGTTTATTTTGTCAGCATCAGGGTAGGTAGGGAAATTTACTCCACCAAGCTGCTGATTACTAGGGGAGAATAAGGAACTCGCCTTTTGGCGGGGACGTTAAACTGGGCATTAAACGGCTTGCTGCGACCTGTTGCGCAGCAAGCCGTTTTGTATTTTTAGTCTGTTAATGCTGCCCATAAATTTATTTCTACCAATGACAAAAATCACCTTCTCAAACGCCATACTTGGCGCTATTTTCACACTTGAAATCCAAAATGCACTTCAAGTCCCATGTATAATTTCAACAAACAATACCAAGCTGCGCAGCCGCTGCAAGGGAAGAATAAGTTGCTGTGGCGCAGCTTGCAGCACGTATTTTTCGCAATAGGCTTGGGGCTTTTTCTGCTGCTCGTTTTGTTGCCGGAAGTTGGGGTAGTGGCTTTTTGGAACATCCTCATCCCAGTCGCACCACTACTTTTCCTGCTTTCCACCGGGTTCTGGCGCAATGTCTGCCCACTCGCATCGGTTGCACTCATTCCCCACCATTGGAAATTCTCGAAGAAACGCCGCATTCCGCTCGTATGGCACGGAAGGCTGGCATTGGCAAGCGTCGTACTGCTCTTCCTCATCGTGCCCGCAAGGCATTTGGTGCTGAACAACGATGGGTTGGCAACGGCCATCACACTGGCCGTTTTGGGCACGATGGCCTTCGTGGGCGGGCTATTTTTCGATGTAAAAAGCGCTTGGTGTTCCAGCCTCTGCCACGTGCATCCGGTGGAGAAACTGTATGGCCAAAAAGTTGGCTTTACGCCCCAGAATGCGCATTGCGGAACATGCCACAACTGCGTGCTGCCCTGCCCCGACTCGATGCCAAGCATTGCGGAGCAAAAACCAAAGGAGCGCAACACGCAGGCCATTGCCACCACGCTGCTCACGGGCGGTTTGCCGGGCTTTATCTGGGGCTGGTTCCATGTGCCGGACTGCCGTAGCACAGGGGCAGAAATGAGCGAATGCCTCGTTGCTTTCGGGCTGCCGTGGGCCACGATGGCCGTCACGCTGGCGGTGTATTTTTTGCTCCGCAAATTTTTGCCAAAAAACAAGGAAACACTGCTCACAAGTGTGTTCGCAGCGGCCTCCATCTCTTGTTATTACTGGTACCGCATCCCGTCGCTGGTGGGCTATGGTCTTTTCCCACAAGATGGCCTGCTCGTTGACCTGACGCAGACGCTGCCCCTTTGGAGCATCATGGCCGCTCAAGTGGCCGCCGTCGCCTTCTTCGGCTGGTGGTTAGTGCTCCGCAATCCCGAACCAACCGTGTGGGCCATACGCCCGCCATTTGAAGTTAGGAGAAAATGATTGTTGGGTTGCTTGATTGTTATGATTGTTGGATTGTTTAATTGTTTAATTGTAGGCATGGCCCAATCACCAGTCACCAATCACCAGTCACTACTTCAAGAACTCCTTAAACCACTTCCCGCTGTCCTTCACCGTTCGCACCTGTGTTTCGTAATCCACATGCACCAGCCCGAAACGGGGGCGGAAACCCTCGGCCCACTCAAAATTGTCGAGGAAAGTCCAGCAGAAATAGCCATCCACGGGCACGCCCTCCTGCTTTGCTTTCAGCACTTTGGCGAGGTAGTCCTGGTAATATTTCAAGCGAAGTTTATCATGCACTGCCCCGTTTTCCACCACATCGGGGAAGGCGGCGCCGTTCTCTGTCACGATGATTTTCTTGATGCCGGGATAGGCCGCAAACTGCTTCAAAATCTGGCGGATGCCATCGGGCGTCACCTCCCAGCCCATGTCAGTTATTTGGTCGGCGGGGATACCCCGTTTGGTGGCGGGTTCCTCGTTGGCCCAAAGCACGGGCGTCTTTAGGCTCTTCTTCCCAATAACCCGGAAATAGTTCTGCACGCCGATGAAGTCGAAGTCGAATTTCATGCGCTCCATATCGCCGGGCTTGGCGTGTTTTTCTTCTATTTTTTTCAAAAACGGCAGGGTGTCGGTTGGGTAGCCCATGCCCAGCACCGGCTCGATGAAGAGGCGGTTGAGCAGAGCGTCCATGCGCTTGGCGGCTTTTACGTGTTTCTCGGCATTGCTCTTGGGTTCAACGAAGGAGGTGGAGTAGGTCGTGCCCACGTTCGCACCCTTCACATTGGCCCGCACGATGCGCCCGCCCGCTGCCTGCACCAAGGCGGCATGGTGGACGGCAGGCAGGTAGTCTTTCAGCCCTTTTTTACCGGGGGCATGCCAACCGAGCATATAGCCCAGCGTGGTGAAAGCGAACGGCTCGTTCAACACCATCCAGTTCTTCACCCGGTCGCCGTAAGAGCGGGTGGCGAGGTCGGTATAGGCCGAGAACCAGTCCAACACGTCCCGGTTTGCCCAGCCGCCCTTGTCTTGCAGCACTTGCGGCAGGTCCCAGTGGTAGAGCGTTGGCCAAGGCTCCAGGCCGAGTTCAAGGCATTTGTCAATGACCCGGTTGTAGAAGTCAATGCCCTTTTGGTTGGGCTTTCCGGTGCCATCCGGCAATAAGCGGGGCCAAGCCAAGGAGAAACGGAACACCTTGAAATTCAAGGCTTTGAGCAATTCCAAATCGCTGGCGTAGCGGTGGTAGAAATCGCAGCTCACGTCGGCGTTCTCGCCCGTTTTGATGTTCTTTTTGCCACTCGCCCCTTTGGGGTGTGCAAAGCTATCCCAAATGGAAGGCGATTTGCCGTCTTCCTGCCATGCGCCTTCTATTTGGTAGGAGGCAGTGGCCACGCCCCATTTGAAGTTGGGGCCGAAGTCGGCTTTGGTCAGGCCGTTTTCGAGAAAAAGCTGCGCTAAGGGTTTTGGCACAAAAAAGCTGCCAGCGAGGGCGACGGAGGTTTGGATGGCTTGGCGACGGTTCATCTGCTGTGTTTTATTAGGCTGCTAAATACTTGAATTATTGGCTATCAGCGGCAGCCGGGCAATTATTTTTTGGTTATAAGCCAAATATTGATGCACAGGTGACCTATCGAATTTAGGACAGAATGGCCGTCGTAATAGTTAGCGCCTGCAACCTGACCAACCAGAAATTCGTAATGGACTATGATTCACAATGCAGTTAGGGATCTGTGCTTTATATCAATGGTTCGTGAAGTTTTAAGGTTCTATGGTTTTCGGAATTTGGGACAAAACCTAATCGTAAATCATTTTTGACAAGGTTGGAAAAGCAACCTATCTTTTCAAAATCGGCTACTGTGCCGCAACCTTAGAACCCGAAAACCCGACAACTTCACGAACCATTGTTATATCCTTGACTTATGGTGAAATAATGCGCTAAAAGCGAACAATAACCTTTTGAAAAACCAAAAATGGATGGTTTGCAGGGTTAACTTTGTAACCTAAATTATTTCATATTTATACCAAACTTCAATACTGTGAAATTATGAGGAAGTTTTTAAAAAGCCTTGCCTGGGCCATTCTAATCGTCGGCTTGGTTTTAGGAGTGAGCTATTTTTTTGCCGGTAAGGATTATTCCGAAAAACAACAGGTAGCCCAGGTGCTGGGCAATAACCATGAGAAGATGTTGGCCCTGCTACAGTTTGTCAGTAAAAAGGAAAATAAGCCAGAAAATGGCTACGCAGGAGAGGTAAAGCTTGCATTTTGTGACTCAATGTTGAGAATATCCCCCGATCCCCAAGCCCAGCTAAACTACAAGGTGCAAAAGGGCAACATACTGCTGGAACTCGGGAGGGAATCGCAAGCGGTGGAAATTTTTGAACAAGTTTATGATTATGCAAAATCAATCCCAAGCACCCGCATAGAACTTGCAAATTTGCTTGGCTTGGCTTACCTGCGCTTGGCAGAGCGGACAAACTGCGTGACGGGCCACAATTCGGATGCCTGCATCATGCCCATACGAGGAGGCGGTGTCCACATGAACAAAGAACCAGCCCGAAAGGCCGTGGAAATGTTCGAGTCAGTGCTAAAGGAAAAACCTGATGATTTGGACGCACGTTGGCTGCTAAATATCGCCTATATGACATTAGGTGAGTACCCAACTGGTGTGCCAAAACCTTGGTTGATAGAAGGGCTGGATAAAGAGGGCAGCATGAAGGTTAAGCCGTTCACGGAAATTGCCACCGACCTTGGCATAGACATCAACAACAGGTCTGGTGGCGTCATTGTAGAAGACTTCAACAACGATGGATATTTGGACATTGTCACTTCAGCATGGGGGCTTGACGACCCGATGCACTATTATAGGAACAATACCGATGGCACATTTACCGATGTCTCCGCAGCATCAGGGTTGAAGGCCATCGGGGGAGGTTTGAACCTACTACAAACCGACTACAACAACGACGGGTGGATAGATGTGTTTGTATTGAGGGGTGCATGGCAGGGCGTCAGCGGTTTTGGCGAACAGCCAAATTCTTTGCTGCGCAACAATGGCGATGGTACTTTCACAGACGTAACTTTCGACGCAGGCCTCGTGACACTGCGACCTACACAAACTGCCACTTGGAACGACTTCAACAATGATGGCTGGCTCGACCTCTTCGTGGGAAACGAAACCACTGAAGCTAACTTGCACTACCCCAGTGAGTTTTTCATCAATAACAAGAACGGTACTTTTACCAATCTTGCTGGACAAGAGGAGTTAAACATCAACCTCTTCGTGAAAGGGGTCTCTTCGGGCGATTTCGACAACGATGGTTGGGCCGACATTTTCCTCTCCTGTCTTTCTGGTGAGAAAATATTGCTGCGCAACGAAGGGTTTCCGGGCGGAAAACCCAAATTTGAAGATGTGTCCCAAAAAGTTGGGCTGCCACAAGACAAAGGTGGCACCTTCCCTACCTTCTTTTTCGACTATGACAACGATGGTTGGCTTGACCTGTTCATGTGTAACTATGACTTCGACCGTCCGCTCTCTTATTACAGCGCCAAAGAAGCCATCAAGCCTTCTGCTGACCAAGATGGAAAAATCCAGATTTACCACAACAATGGCAAAAACGCCGCAGGTGCCACCACATTTTCCCTTGTTTCACCCAAAATGCAGTTGAACCAGACCGTGTTCGCCATGGGTTCCAACTTCGGCGACATAGATAACGACGGTTGGCTCGACATGTATCTATCAACGGGCAATCCCAGCTATAAATCACTGATTCCCAACAGGATGTATAAAAATTTAGGTGGCGTGGATTTCGTAGAAGTCACCAATTCTGCTAGGGTTGGCCATTTGCAAAAAGGACACGGCGTCGCCTTTGCCGACCTCAACAACAATGGCGACCAAGACCTCTACGTGGACATGGGGGGTGCCTTCCTTGGCGACGCCTACCACAGCTCATTTTACCTGAACCCTGGCCAAAACGACAATAATTGGATTTGTATGAAGCTAATTGGCAACAGGTCGAACAAAGCAGCTATTGGAGCCAGGGTTGCCGTCAAGTTCAAGGAAAATGGGGTGGAACGGGTCGTCTATCGGGATGTGAACTCAGGAGGCAGTTTCGGTGCTTCGCCATTGCGTCGGGAGATTGGCGTAGGGCAAGCCACCATGATTGATGAAATCTCCATTTTCTGGCCAGCCACCAAAATCACGCAAGTCATCAAGAACGTGAAACCCAACCAATTCATCCAGGTTACAGAAGGAAAGGATGGCTTTGAGAAAATAACCTTGAAGAACTTGACTTTTAAACTAAAGAACGGTGCTATTCCAATGTGCGCCCCCAAAAAGGAGCTTTGAAGGGTTGGAAGCTGGCTGAAAGTTGAGCGTGAATAGGCTTAATTCTACTTTGTTACTTTAGCGAATTCCAAATTCAAGACCTGAAAGAAGGCCGTCAACGTCTCGGAACACGTCGCTTTTGTTCCCGCACTGCGGGAACAAAAGCGACGTGTTCCGAGACGTGTTCCTAAACTTTGAAACGTTCCTTCGGAATATTTTCTAAAGTAACAAAGTAGAATTAAGTTGACGACATTAGACCTCAAGTCGCTGCCCGACTTGTGTGAGGTGCTACCCCGGATACCTCCACTCCCCCCGATACTCCCTCCGCAGCATCCCATTCGCCTCCTCATCGCCCACGACCCTATCATTCTTTTCATCCCAAACAATGCTGCGCCCAAGCCGTGCAGACAGCATCCCCAGCAGCGACATGTTCGTGGCTTGGCGGCCATGCTCGATGTCGGCGTGAGGGAGCTTGCCGCTTTTGATGGAGGCCAGAAAATCGGCCCATACGAGCTTGATGTTCTGCGAATCCGGCTCGTCGAGCCTGGCACCTTGGGTGATGATGTCCTTGCTGCCATCGGAAGGGTAGAAGGTCCAGCCCTGCTGCCAGCCCATGTGGAAGGTGCCCTCCGTGCCGTGGAACTTCACGCCGACGTTCTCGCCCGGTTGGTCGGGGCGGCGGTTGTTGAGGGAATGCTCCCAGGTAGCGGTGAAGCCCTCGAACTCATAGACGGCCACTTGGCTTTGTGGCATGTCACGACCGCCGGTCACGTCAGGATAACGGGCGGTGCTGAAGATGCGGCGGGGCGCTTTTTCCTCCGTCCACCAAAGGATTTGGTCGAACCAGTGCGGTGCCCAATCGCCGAGCAGGCCATTGGCGAAGGCCCCGTACTGCCGCCAGCCACGGGGGTGGATGTTTTTGCTGTACGCCTGTTTAGCCGAAGGGCCGCAATAAAAATCCCAATCAAGGCCAGCGGGCACGGGTTCCGTTGGGTCGGGCTGCACATTGGCACCCCAGCCGTAGTTGACGAAGGCCCGTACCTCGGTTATCTTCCCGACCCTGCCAGAGCGTAGGAACTCCATGCCGCTGACGTTGTGCGGCGAGTAGCGTCGGTGAAAGTCCACGATGCAGATGCGCTGCGTGTCCCGTGCCACCCGCTGTATGGCCGTGCCTTCCTTCACCGTATGGCCGATTGGTTTTTCCAAAAACAAATGCGCCCCGCTTTGCATCGCCTCAATGGCAATGAGCGCATGCCAATGGTCGGGTGTGGCATTGATGACGATGTCGGGCTTGGTGCTGCGCAAACAGTCCCGAAAGTCCTTGAATTGCTTGGGATGGTCGTGGCAAAGTTGGTGTACCTCCCCGTCGGCCTTTTTGATTTGCGCCTCGTCCACGTCGCAGAGTGCCACCACCTGCACCTCGCCGGAGCGGATGGCTTCCCGCAGGATGTTCATGCCCCACCAGCCGGAACCGATGAGGGCGACGGTGTACTTCGAAACCCGTTTTCTGACAATGAAAGGATGCGCCGATAGGGCAAGGCCCGCCAGCGATGTGTTTTTGATGAAATGGCGACGGTTCATGTGCGATGGAATTGAGGCGGGAAGCTACGGAAAGAATTGGGGGAATTCAGTCGTGATGTGAAATTCTTGGCGTCACACAGTTTTGTTTTTTTCAAATGGCGGAAGGCCAACTGCAATGTCCTATTTTAATATTCCAAAAGGCCCTCATGACGTCGCAGTTGGCCTTCGGCCATGACAAAGCGCCGTGCACCTGATTTGTCATGGTGGAAGGCCAACCTAACGTCCTATTTTAATATTCCAAAAGGCCCTCATGACGTCGCAGTTGGCCTTCGGCCATGACACAAAGCGGCGATTACCTGATTTGTCATATTAGGTGGAGATTAATGCCCCACCACTACCTTTTCCACTTGCTTAGTCTCTGCACAGCGTACTTCGAGCAGGTAAATCCCAGCGGGAAGCTGCCCCGTGCTGATAATTTCTGTATGCTGACTGCCATGCGTTTCAATGTTCTTCACAAAAACGGGACGACCCGAAAAATCGAGCAGGCGGATATAAGCAGGCTGTAAGGACTGATCAGAAATCAAGTTAACGGTCAAGTCATCGTGGACGGGGTTTGGTTGCGCCGTCACCCGCAGGGGCGAGCGGACGGTCACTTCCCGTACGCCGGAGTATTCAAAACTTCCGTTAAGGTCGAGGCGCTTGAGGCGATAGTAGTTCGAGCCGAGGTGCGGATTGATGTCCTCGAAATGGAAGTTAAAGGAAATGCCATTGGGCGTGAGGGGTTTTACCGCACCGATTTTTTCGAAACGGATGCCGTCTGTACTACGCTCGATGTGCCAAACGTCCACGTCAGTCCAACTATCCACGGTCCACTCAACGAGTACGGTATTGCTGTTGCGAAGCAAAGTAGCGCTGAACTTGCTGAGTTCCGCAGGCAGGACGATGCTTTGGCTGACGAATTTCGACAACAACTTGATATAAGCTGCTTGGTAGTAAATCGTGGGTTCGGTCAGCTCCCAGGAGTTCTCCGGCCAACCGGTGTTCCAGTCTTTGTAGGCCTTTTGGTGCGGCTGCCCCTGTGGCGGGGAGATGGTACCCTGTGCGGGCACAAAATTGGGATTGAAGCCGCCCGTGAGGAAGCCCGGCGGCGGGCCATAGAGCGAGGTTTGTGCATTGTCGTACACTGTGCCATCGCCGAACCAGGCATGGTATATTTCATCGCAGGATTGCTCAGCACCATAATCCCCCATATTCGTCAACATCAGTTTATTAATTGGATTAACGCCGTGCAGGAAATGCACATAATTCTCTGCTGCATTCAGATAATGGGTATTATTTGATGGATATAAATTATACTCCATCATATTACAGAAAATATTGGCGGTGTTGGCTTTCCAACGGTTGCTGCCCCATCCATAATCACTATCTTTTAAATAAGCACGATAGGCGTCCATGTTGTCCATCCATGCGGGCAGCATATTGACATTATTGCTATTGGTGGAGGTCGTGCAGTTAATTTTTATATTATTCGCAACGGTGTCCGTGGCATTTGGCAGGCTGGCGTAGTAGAGCATGATGTCCTGAATAGTGGACTGGAGGGCGTACCAGTAGGTCCAACTATAAGGCCTGATACTGGTGTAGTTGTCTTCGAAATAGCTGCGGTACGCAGTATTGCCCGTGGCGGCGAACAAAAGGGCTGCTGCTCCTGTGAGGGCCTCGTTTTGGTCGTTGGCGCTCCATTCGGGGTTCAGAGAGCAAAAACCGCTGTTGTCGTAGCTGGAAGTGGCCGGGTTGTTCTGCACCCAGTTCCAAGCCAGTTCGGCCTTACTGAGCAGGTTGTCACCGTATGCCTGCATTGTGGCATTGGGCAGCCCCCTATAAACGACGGCGGCATGGGCAAACATGCTCGCTACCGCCCTTGTAGCAGAAGCCTGTTCAGGGCCGTAAAACCGCTGCGTCAGGTCGGTGCTGGCAGGGCTGGCCGCCTCGAAGCAGGGCACAGCCACCTTCATCAGGACAGCGCCATTTGACTGTTGCATCTTCACGAGCCAGTCGAGTTCAACCTTCAGTTCATCGAGGAGGTCGGGCACGCCGTTGCCTGACTCCGGAATGCCATTGTCGTCGCTGAAAACCGTGGGGTTCTCCTGGTAGGCGAAGAGCAGGTCGTGGACGGTGCTCCACGAGTGGGTGACGTATTTGTTGTAATCGCCTGCATTGTGCCAGCCGCCGCTCAGGTCTTTCTCTGCGGCGGCGTTATTGGGGTCGCTGATGCTTCGGCAATTTATGTCTTGCAAGGAGTGGATATGGCAGGCGTCGTCCTGCCAGTCGCCAGCGTGGGTGGTGGTTTTGGGCGCCCCACAGCGCTGGTAGTAGTACATTTTGGTGGCCAAATTCAAGGCCTTGTTGTAAACATCCTCGCCGATGCTAAAGCGGTAGGAGCCTACGTTGTTTGTGGGGTCGAAAACATAGTAATCGCCCGGTGTGGTGACGCTCGAAAAATCGAACCACCAGACCTTGTCGCCGGACTGGTCGTGGGGCACCCCTTCCTTCCAAGTGGTGATGAAGGCACTGAAAACAGACACGTCGTCATGCCATTGGCGCACTTCGTAGGTGCTGCCGGGGACAAAACTTTCGGGTGCATTGAAGCCCACCTGAGGGTCACTGATGACACAGACCTTTTGCGCCGAAGGCCGGTAGCCAAACTGGTCAACATGGATATGGTCGCTGATGACTGCGGGACCGGCAATGGCCAGGTAGGGTAGTAGGAAAAGGTATGAGTGGAAAAATCTTCTCATAAAGGCGATGATTTAATTGGTGAAGGATTGGGAGGGTTCAGTTTGTTGCTTGCATTGTATGCGTGCATTACAAGCCAAACTATGTATGCCCTATTAGTTAAAAGGGAGAGATAGGCATTTGTTTAATGACGAAACTAATTTCAATGGTTCGTGAAGTTTTCGGGTTTTCGGGTTCTAAGGTTGCGGCACAATAGCCGTTTTTGAAAAGATAGGTTGCTTTTCCAGCCTTGTCAAAAATGATTTACAGTTAGGTTTTGCCCCAAATCCCGAAAACCATAGAAGCTTAAAACCTCACGAACCATTGAATTTAGAACTGCACCGAAATTTTGCCATATTTGCCATGACCGAAACAAGGCAACCTACTGCCCGTTTTTACCCGAAACCGGATTATCATGCATAAAAAAGAAAACCACCTGCTACGGGAGGAAATTTTTCGCCACCTCGATGGCATCGTGACCGCCCCAACCGCATTTGCGCTCCATGAAAAAGGTGTGCTTGACTATTTGCTCCAAGCCAAAGAAGCCCCTCTTACCGACCTTGTGTCACGTTTCAAGGCCAACGAAGGCTACCTGAACGTTGCGCTGCGGGTGCTTTGCTCGCAAGGTTGGCTCTGCCAAACGATTGAGCCTGCACAAGACCATATCTCATTTGCTGTCAATGAAAAAAGCGAGGAGGCATTTGGCCTTGTGCCCATGTATGCCGATGTGGTCAACCTGCTGAAAATCAGCGAGAAATACCACAGCCGACGCTTCGAAGTAGAGCCGTTCAGGGTATTGAAGGGCATTTTTGAAAAATTTAGCAAGGGCTTCGGCCTCCCCACCGAAGCGCCTACCGACTCTGTTCCGTACCAAATCAGGAAACATATCGAGGGCATTCTCATCGGCCCAACGGTGGTGCATTTGGGCATGAGCGGCATGTTTCACAAATATTTTATGGAAGCGTCGTTCAGGCCGGAGGAGTTCCACAAGGACCCCGACAGCTTCAAGGAACTGCTCGATATGTTCGTGCATTTTGGCTGGTTCAGCCAGCGCAACGAGACCTACCGATTTACTGAGAAAGGCCTTTTCCTGGCGCAACGGGCGAGTGCCTACGGCGTCACGGTGTCGTACATCCCGATGCTGCGCAAGGTGGACGAACTGGTTTTCGGCAATCCCAACCTTTTGCGTGATATCCCTGAAGGGGCGGCGGAGTTGCACGTTGACCGGGAAATGAACGTCTGGGGTAGCGGTGGGGCGCATGCCTCCTATTTTAAAAAAGTGGACGAGGTCATCATAGGGCTGTTTAATCGGCCCATTGCGGAGCAACCAAAAGGGATATTAGACATGGGTTGTGGCAATGGGGCCTTTCTAAAACATATTTACGAAGTCATCGAACAGCGCACGTTGCGGGGGCAAATACTGGCCGAACACCCGCTTTTCCTCGTCGGTGCCGACTACAACAAGGCTGCATTGCGGGTCACCCGCAACAACCTGATTCAAGCGGATATCTGGGCTAAAATAGTTTGGGGCGATATTGGCAGGCCCGACCTTTTGGCCAACGACTTGTTGGAGGATTACGGCATCCAACTCGCCGACCTGCTCAACGTGCGTACCTTCCTCGACCATAACCGCATCTGGAAACAACCCTCGCACATCACTGAAGGGCGGGTGAGCCAGTCAACGGGTGCATTTGCGCACCGTGGCGAACGTATTTCCAACAACTTGGTGGAGGACAACCTCGCCGAGCACCTCCGAAAATGGGCACCCTACGTGGGCAAGTTCGGGCTGTTGGCCATAGAACTGCACACGATTGCCCCGGCGCTTGCTGCGCAAAACATCGGAAAGACCGCTGTGACGGCCTACGATGCCACGCACGGTTTCAGCGACCAGTACATCGTAGAGATTGACGTTTTCAAAAAACTGGCAAAGGAGGCAGGCTTGGCAGTTGCGGAGCAATACTTCAGCAAGTTTCCCAATTCGGATTTGGCGACGGTGAGCATCAATTTGCTGGCAAGCGGCAACTGATTTATTTTTTACAAAAACAGTTTTGAATGGTTTGCCCTTTTAGCTTTGCAGTTCACCAATTTTAATCATTCAATGCGAAAGTTCCTACTCCCCTTGCTATTTATTGCTTTACTCGCTTCTGCCTGCGGCACGGCGCAGAAAGCAGCCAACGATGGCAGCATTTCCCTTTTCAATGGCAAAGACCTCACTGGCTGGGTCAACTATGGCCGGGAAAAATGGTACGTCGAGGACGGCCTGTTGGTCTGCGAAAGCGGCATGTACAAGGAGTACGGCTACCTCGGCACCACCGAAAAATTCAAGGACTTCGACCTGTCGCTGGAGTTCAAGCAGGAGGCCAACGGCAACAGCGGCGTCTTTTTCCGTTGCAGCGTGGACGGCACGAAGGTCTCTGGCTGGCAAGCTGAAGTGGCCCCCAAAGGGCAAGACACGGGTGGCATCTACGAGAGCTATGGCCGGGGTTGGCTCATCAAGCCCATTCCCTCCTTGGATGAAGTTTTAAAGGAAAACGACTGGAACACGATGCGCATCCGCTGCGTGGGCGACGAGGTGACGACCTACCTCAACGGCATCCAGATGATTACGCTCAAGGACGATAAAATAGGCCAAGCGGAGGGGCAAATTGCCTTGCAGATACACGATGGGGGTGGGATAAAGGTAAGGTGGCGGAATTTGAGGGTGAAGAAATTGTGAATTACCCCTGACCCCTAAAGGGCAAAGGCGATTGGTTCTATTTTTTTGATTTAAGAAGTAAGATAGACGATATATGAGTTTAGATTAATCTCTAACTCCGCTGCATATTTACACAATAGGTGAAAAAAATGCAGCAAAACCAATAGTTCTTTGAAAAAATGGTTGACATTTGCTATTGCGTAAAACACTTTTCTACACAATA
>JALHQW010000102.1 GCA_022841745.1 Saprospiraceae bacterium
CGAGTACAAGTCCAAAATCTTTGGGTTCTTCATATGCCGCTACTTTTAGCGGCAAGTTAATGTTGATTAGAACCCTTTTTCAAATAACCTAATCTTCGACCTGCAATAGGTCAGTTATTAACACCTAATTTACAATGGTTGCTATAGTTCCGCAATTGCAATCAATAGCAGCCATGTTTTTGTTGATTGTTATTAAAGATAAAACCATTGTTTTTGCTCGTAATACCATTGTTTGTTTTTTGCTTTTAGTATTGAATAGCCCAAAAAAGACTGTGAATCGAAAAAATTCAGGATAAAATTCCAAATTGGCACAAGGCTTGTACAGCTTTTTTTGCAATTCTGGCAATTACCTTCCTGCACTATAAGCCAATCAACGCATCAAGAAGAACTTAACCGCACTCGGGATTGGCAAGCCTTTGGGCTTGATCCTTTTGACAATATTTATTGCTAAGTTTAGTAACACAACTACCTCCAATCAATAACATTATTCAACCTTTTTATTAATGCTTTCCGTTCTTGGACTGCCTTGCCTTGCTTTGTGCTGTCAAGCCTTCCAATGAACCAAAGCACAAACTACTAACCGTATCATGAATTCTAAAAAAGCAACCGTCAGCCTTAAATTCAAATCAAGGCTGCAAGAAGACAAACTGCTTATCTTCTCCAACAACGTCCATACCCGGATAACGGATAACCCTTTGTTTAAGTCTATTACGGAGGAGGACAAACTGGCACTTGCCAATGCCAATACGACCTACGAAGACCTGTTGCAAAAAGCGGTGAAAGGCAGCGTCCTCGACACCGCCAAAAAGAACGATGGCAAGCAATTGGTTATTGACCTACTCTATAAGGTAGCGCAATCGGTGAACGTGATTGCCAATGGCGAGGAGTCCGTTATTTTGGCAGCAGGCTTTGAGGTGCGCAAGCAAGCGGCCCGCAGGGAAGCCGACCCGTCGCCCATCACCGACTTGGTGGTGCAGCCCATGTTGGTAGCTGGAGAGGTGCATTGCAAATGGACAAAATCCTCCGATTCCAACAAAACTGCTTTTGAATGGACGGAGGACGTAGAACCTCGTCAATGGCATAATGGCGAATATAGCGACGGCGGTAAATTGCTGATTAAAGGATTGCCCTCCAAAAAGAATGTGCTCATACGTGCCAGGGCATTGGGGAGCGGCAACCGCAAAAGCCCTTGGTCGGAGGCTATTCCTGTTTTTGTTTATTGAGCAAAAGTCGCTGATTTCAAAATGAGTCATCCTGGATTTTCAGGAAGGCTCATGTTGTTTTGGGACTAATGCCCAAAACTTGGCGGTGCGAGCTATAAGTATCGCATTAAATAAAAACGCAAAGGCGCAAGGTCGCAAAGCCGCAAGGAATTTAATCCCTTTGCGTCTTTGCGTCCTTGCGCCTTTGCGTTATTCCAAACATTGCACTGCAAGGTGCATTTTATTTGGCGGTTCTAAATATAGGCTACGCTATTGCTCCGGCAGAAATCCACACAAAAAAAAGAGGTGACATAGTCATCACCTCCTAAACTATTTTACCAAAAAACGGACACAGAGATAAAACTCTGGTCATAAAAAGATTCTTGGCTATAAATAGGATTAATATTTAGGTGATAATAATTATTTACCACCAGTCTGCAATCATTTAAAGCTCCCCCGCCATCGCCTTCCGCATCATCTCCCCAATGCTTGCCGGGGAATGCACGACGTGGATGCCGCACTCCGCCATGATTTTCATCTTGGCCTCGGCGGTGTCGTCGGCACCGCCAATGATGGCACCAGCGTGGCCCATCTTGCGGCCCTTGGGGGCGGTCTGTCCGGCGATGAAGCCGACAACGGGCTTCGTGCCGTACCTTTTTACATAATGCGCTGCTTCGGCCTCCATGCCGCCGCCGATTTCACCGATCATGATGATGCCGTCGGTATCGGGGTCGTTCATCAGCATTTGCACAGCCTCCTTAGTGGTGGTGCCCACGATGGGGTCGCCGCCGATGCCGATGCAGGTGCTCTGGCCCATGCCCGCCTTGGTCACTTGGTCAACGGCCTCATAGGTGAGCGTGCCAGAGCGGCTCACGATGCCGATGCGGCCGGGATTGTGGATGAAGCCCGGCATGATGCCGCACTTGGCCTCGCCGGGTGTGATGACGCCGGGGCAATTTGGCCCCACGAGGCGGCATTCGGGTTTGTCTTCGAGGTAGGCTTTCACCTTCACCATGTCCTGCACGGGGATGCCCTCGGTGATGCAGATGATGACTTTGATTCCCGCATCGGCAGCCTCCATGATGGCGTCGGCTGCGAATGGCGGTGGTACGAAGATGACGGAAACATCCGCCCCGCCGAGCTTCACGGCGTCGGAGACGGTATTGTAAACGGGCTTGTCCAAATGGCTGGTGCCACCCTTGCCGGGCGTAACGCCACCGATGAGGTTGGTGCCGTATTCAAGCATTTGTGTTGCGTGGAAGGTGCCTTCTTTGCCAGTGAAACCCTGGACGATGATGCGGGAGTCTTTGTTTACTAAAACGGACATAAATTAACGGTGGACGGTGGACGGCTTACGATTGACGGTTGGCGATGGGTGTTAGTACCGTAAGCCGTCCGCCGTAAGCCGTCAACCGATTTTATTTTTCTTCTTCGATGATAAACACGTCCTCATTGGACTTGTGCATGTGGTATTTCTCACGGGCAAACTGTTCCTTGTTGTTGTTGATGTTCTCTTGGTCCAGCTTGGCCTGTTCGATTTTATCTTCGTAGTAGGCTTTGTCGTGTTCGAGCCGCTTGACGGAACCTCGCAGCTTCCATTGCGTCAGCAGGTCGTGCTTGTCAATGAAAATAAGGAGCACCGCAAAGACGGTAATGGAAAGAAAATACTTGTTGCGCAGCGGCTTGGGCAGCTTCTTTAACAGTATTTGAAATGGATTTTGAACTTGTAGCGCCATGGCTTGGTGGTTTTGCTGCCGCAAAGCTAAGGGTTTTGGCGGTTAAAAGGATTACTAAACCTTTGGAGGTTTAGTAATCCTTGTTTTTTTCCCTGCCCCTCGTATCTTGCCTTCAAATTCGACAAAATGAAAAAGCAAACACTCACTGCCCTGCTGCTCCTTGGTTTGGCGGCGGTTTCCTTTGGCCAACTTTCCATCAAAAATCCCAGCGTAGAATATAGGAAGAACCCCATTGGCTTGGACGAGCCGCTGCCCCGTTTCAGTTGGATAATTGATGCAGGGGGCAGGCGCAACGTCACCCAGGCATACTATGAAATAAGAGTGAGTACCGACGGGGAAGCCCTGAAAAAAGGCAAGCAAATCCTTTGGACCAGTGGCCGCACCAAGTCTGACGCCTCAGTGCTGGTAGCCTACGGCGGGCCGAAACTGCAGCCGAGCACCCGCTACTAT
Source organism: Saprospiraceae bacterium (assembly GCA_022841745.1). Lineage (GTDB taxonomy): Bacteria > Bacteroidota > Bacteroidia > Chitinophagales > Saprospiraceae > UBA6168. Next base: position 3,389 of record JALHQW010000102.1, read on the forward strand.
TGGCAGGTGCGGGTGTGGGACAATGCCGGGCAAGTGGCGCTCTGGAGCGAACTGTCCTACTGGCAGACGGGCGTAATGGATGCAGCCAACTGGAAGGCGCAATGGATCGGCTTGAGCTACAAAGAGGATTCGTTGAAATGGCCAAGCCCTATGTTCCGCCGGGAGTTCACGGCCAAACGGCGGGTGAAGATGGCCACGGCCTATATCACCTCCAAGGGGCTTTACGAAGCGGAAATCAATGGCCAGCGGGTCGGGGATGCCTACCTGACGCCCGGCTGGACGGCTTACCAACACCGCATCCAGTACCAAGCCTACGACGTGACCAACCTCCTGCTATCCGGTGATAATGCCGTAGGCGTCACGCTCGGCAGCGGCTGGTACCGCAGTTTTATCGGCTGGGAGACCCGCCGGGAGGCTTATGGCAAGGAACTGGCCCTGTTGTTCCAATTGGACATCGAATACACGGATGGTAGCCACGAACTCGTCATTTCTGATGAAAATTGGCAAGCCAGCACAGGGCCGATTTTGGATTCGGAGCTGTACCACGGTGAAACAATTGACGCCCGCCTGAACAAAAACGGCTGGAGCACAGTCGGCTATAAAGCTGCCGATTGGAAACCCGTAGCCATCAAAGAAGCGGGTAAGGCCCAAATCGTAGCCACCTACAACGACCCCATCCGCAAGCAGGAGCGCTTTGCGCCAAAGCGCATTTTCACCACACCCAAGGGCGAGCGGGTGATTGATTTCGGCCAAAATCTCGTGGGCTGGGTGGAGGTAAAAGTGGCTGGGCCAGCGGGCAGTAAAGTGAACCTGCTCCATGCCGAGGTTTTGGACAAACAGGGCAATTTTTACATCGCCAACCTGCGCAGTGCCAAGCAAAAATGCAGTTATACCCTTGCGGGAACGGGGCAGCCGGAGTTTTTCGAGCCGAATTTCACTTTTCAAGGCTTCCGCTTCGTGCAGGTGGTGGACTTCCCCGGCGAATTGGCCGATTCCAATTTCACGGCGGTGGCACTCTATTCCGACATGCCCAAGGCGGGCAATTTCACCTGCTCGAACCCGCTCATTAACCAATTGCAAAGCAATATCCAATGGGGCCAACGGGGCAATTTCTTGGATGTGCCAACTGACTGCCCCCAACGTGACGAGCGCATGGGCTGGACGGGCGACGCACAGGCTTTTGCCCGTACGGCTACTTTCAACCACAACGTACACGGGTTTTATACCAAATGGATGAAGGATGTGGCCCTTGACCAGCGGGCTGATGGCAGCGTCCCTTTCGTTGTTCCCCATGTATTAGGTAAAGAGGACTACGGCTCAACGGGCTGGGCGGACGTGGCCACTATCATCCCTTGGGATGTTTACTTGGCCTACGGCGACCGCCGCATCCTGGAGGCGCAGTATCCCAGTATGAAGGCATGGGTGGACTACATGACCACCCAAAGCAAGGACGACCTCTGGAACACGGGCCCCCATTTCGGCGATTGGCTGTTCTTCTCTGTCGATGACGACCGAGATGGCCGTTCAGCTATCACTTTCAAGCCGCTCATTCAGCAATGCTTCTGGGCGCACAGCACCCAATTGCTCATCAACGCCGCCAATGTGCTGGGCAAGCGGGATGACGTGCTGCAATACACCAGGCTGCTCGACCGCATCAAGTCCGCATTTGGGCGGGAATACATGACGCCAAACGGCGGCCTTATGTCCGCTTCGCAAACGGCGTATGTGCTTGCCTTGCAATTCGACATGCTGCCTCAAGGGCTAAGGCCCCAAGCTGCCAAGCGCCTCGTGGACAATATCCGCAGCTATGACACACACCATACCACGGGCTTTTTGGGTACGCCCTATATCTGCCATGTGCTCACCCGCTATGGCTACGCCGATGTGGCCTACGAGTTGTTCCTTCGGAAAAAATACCCTTCCTGGCTCTACCCTGTGACGATGGGAGCCACCACGATTTGGGAGCGCTGGGATGGCATCAAACCGGACAGCACTTTCCAGGAGGCCAGCATGAACTCCTTTAACCACTATGCCTACGGGGCCATCGGCGACTGGATGTACCGTGCCGTGGCGGGCATTGACACGGAGGCTGGTACGCCTGGCTACAAGCGCATCACTGTGAAGCCACATATCCAAAAAGGGCTGACCGAAGCCAAGGCCGATTACACGACGCCTTATGGCAACCTCGTCTCGCATTGGAAAGTGGAGGGCGGGCAGACCACGCTCATCGTGGAAGTACCTGCTAACACGACGGCGACCATTTATTTGCCGACGGATAAAAAAGAGGCGATAACGGAAAGTGGGCAACCGCTTTCGGTTGGTGGGTTGAATGTCGGAAATGCAAGCGGCGGCTATTTGCCGTTGAATGGTGTTGGGTCGGGGAGGTATGAGTTTAGGTTTTAGTTGCACCAGATGACGTGAATATGGTCGTCGTGCCGAGCCGCCTTGCATCCCTGAAACCTGACCTTGTTTTCCTTTGATAAACCAAGCCTGGATTTTAGGTGCGGCTCCAATAGGATTTTACACACGGATTTTTCTTTCAAGAAATATTTAATCATCGCTGCTGTCCTTTCTTCGTCCAATTGGTATTTGTCCATGTCCACTATTTTTTTTGTCCACCGCATTTCAATGCTGCGGAATGGGTTGCCGCACTTGTCCTCCATATCCACTTCGCCGGGATGGGGTTCTTCGCTGACGCCATAAGCCAAGGGAAAAGGGGCACCATCCAAGGGTTTGGCCGTTGCTGTTTCTTGCCAATAAAGGGCTACGTCCACGGTAATGCCATTCCGATGGCTGAAATGGGGATGCAATGGGTAACCATCGAAAAAGGGGAAATTGGCATCCAAGTAATAGAGCTTTGAGCCGGGGAATTTCTCAGCCATTTGCGCAGCGACCCGCTCGCAACTTGCCTTGACTTCCGGACGCACATAATGATGGTTAAGAATGGAAAAATAAAACGCCTGATGCGGCTTTAGGAAGTCATTCCCCCAAATGCGGAGAGGAACCCTACCCGACTCCATTTTCGCCAAAGGCGGCAACAATAAAAGATTCACCATAAGATATACGGCAGAATATGCAGTTATTTTAAAGAAAAACCTTTTCCACTTATGACTTACCTTTTTATTGATGGTATTTAATATGGGCCAACAGGCAAGGAATATTAAGCCTCCTGTCTGCGTGAATAAAGTTAATAAAGCTACTATTAAAAGGTATTTCAACGACCTCCATATTATTTGCATAATCATGTTTTATGGCTAAATGTAAAATCTATGCCGGAATCCCAATACAGGCGTAACTACACCGAAACTGGGGTTTCGGTGTACGTTTGGCCATGCCCAACACTTGAAGATGCCCAGCATAAGTAGATGCCACTTTTTTTAACGATTTAATGAAATTGAAATTATATTTCAGACTAACTGGGTAAGCAAATTCATTCCAGTCAAGCCGGGACAGGCTATTCATCATTCATCATTAGCTCAATCATTTTTATAAGCCTTAACCGACCTCCTATCCCTTGCCTTGTGCCGATTATAATATACTTCGAATAAAGCGGTGCGTGCCGCTTCATCCATTCTATAGGGAGCATCGTAAAACCCTTTTTCATTGCGTTGCCTGTAAGCCTCATAAAGGGTAACAGCGCAGGCTACCGACACATTGAGGCTCTCGGCCATGCCTATTTGTGGAATCAGAAATCTCCCATCCAATAAAGGCTGGGCAGCCGAAGAGACGCCCCGGTGTTCGTTTCCAAAAAACAACGCCACAGGTTCGGTCATATCGAGTTGGTGGAAATCGCTGGCCCCCTCGCCAAGCATGGCGCCCAACACTTTGCCGTATTTGCTTCGCAATGCCTGAAAACATGCCTCCGCATCGGTGAAATAGCGGGCATCCACCCATTTGCCTGAGCCCATGGAGGTTCTTTTCCCAATTTTCACAAATTTGGTTTGCAAATGAGCATCTGTGTTGAGGATATAAACCTCGCCTATGCCCACCGAGTCCGCCGTGCGAATGACAGCCCCGATATTGTGCATATCGGTCACGTTCTCCATCACCACCGTCAGGTCAGGTTGTCGGCGGTTCACCACGAAATGAAATTTTTCGAGCCGTTTGTTATTCATCTATAATAAAAAAACGTCGGAGGGGAAATCCCCTCCGACGTCTTGAATTTATATATTCCCTTGTTAATCAGCAGGTTGCAAGTGGAATTCCTGAAATTTCAGGATATGCACAAACTGATTTTCCAACTGGTCATAATAGCCGAGGTCTTCCTTGTGCTTGGCGGGGTCGGCCACCGACCTTTGAAAGTCGAAACGGCCCTGCAGCACATCAGAGGGGCGGCTGTCCAATTTTATTGGGAAATCCTTGCCGTATTTGGCCAATTGCTTGCCAAAGTACAGCATTACATCATAGCCCAAGTATGCCTCATCGTTGGGCACGGTGCCATAGCTTTGGAAGTACTTTTGCTTGAATTGCTTCACCCGCTCATCGTTCGGGTCCATATAACTGGCACTGCTCACGTGCAACTTTAGTTTTTCAAAATACTCGAAGTCCAATTGCTCGAAATCCAGCCACATATTCATCCCATAAACAACGATGTCTTCGCCCTCGCTATGCTTGGTCATGAGCTGTCGGAGCAAGGAGTAAATAAAAGTCTGGTTCGACCAAGAGGGCACTACGAAAACGGTCGTGCCACGGGTGTTGATAAACTGGCCAACATTGATGCTGTGGAAATTGGAAGCCCCTTCCGGCACGAGCAGTTCCTTGAACTTGCGGTTGGTCTTGCCTTTTTCAATCACCGCATTGGCATCTTGGAAAAACTTGAACCTCGCCTTTTCTTCTGCTTTGTCCAAGGCGACCAGCACCACGTTTTCAGGTTGGTGCGATTGGCGGATGTGCTTGGTCATCGCTTCGCAATGCGCCTTGAGCGATGGGTTCACCTGAATATAATAAGGATTGTCTTCCGTAACTCCCGTTTGGGCGGTGTAGGGCACAACGAGCGGCACCTTGTTCTTCTTGGCAAAATCCTGCAACAGGTTTACATTGTCCCGCTTATAGGGGCCGATAATCAGGTCGGAATTTGCCAGATCATTGCCCTTGAGTAGTGAGTTCACCTTGGCAGTTGACGACTCCTCGGAATCCAACACATTTACCGTGAACTTCACGCCCTCTTCCTCTAAATCATCGTAGGCTAATCTTGCCCCAGCGTAAAAACTTACCGCCCATTGCGAACTTTCCGGCACACCCGAACTGGACGAATTGGCCATAAATGGTAATAAAAGGGTCACATTGCCTTTGCCATTGCCGGTTGAGCCACCGCCACTGTTGCCACCAGTATTGCCACCAGTATTTGGCTTGGTGCCGCCTCCGCCGCCTGTCGTCGGGGTATCGGTCTTAATGGGAGGGTATTTCTCCTCGGAAAGATCGGCCCAGCGGACGGTGTCCACCTTGCCCTCGACCTCATTCACCGTGCGCCAAGTGCCAGTATTGGGGTCATAGACCTTGCCACCTTGAATATCCCCTACTTCTTCATCTTTATAGACCTTGTCCTTTTTCGGGTCTGTGGCTGGTTTCAGCAAATTGCAAGACGAGAGCAGGGCTGCCAGTAGCACCACTGTCATCAAGCTGTTCAGGATTCCGAATCGTGCCATCTTATTTCCCATGTTTGTTGTTTACCCCTGACCCCTAAAGGGAAACCTAAAGCGTTCATTCCCGATTAAAATGGTCAGTTTATTGATTGATTTCTTGAATAGAGTTGTTGCCCCAGACCCCTAAATGGAAACCTAAAGCGTTCATTCCCAAATAGTTTGGTCAGTTCATTGATTGACTTCTTAGTAGTGCCTCCATACCTCAATACCTCATACCTCCATACCTCATTCCCATTCTATCGTCGCTGGCGGCTTCGTGCTGATGTCGTAAACAACCCGGTTGATGCCTTTCACGTTGTTGACGATTTCATTGGAAACCACCGCCAAAAATTCATGTGGCAAGCGGCTCCATTCTGCGGTCATGCCATCCGTGGAGTTTACGGCACGCAGCACAACGGGCTGCTCATAAGTGCGCTCATCGCCCATGACGCCAACGGACTGGATGGGCAGCAATACCGCTCCGGCCTGCCAAACTTCGTCATAAAGGCCGAATTTCTTCAAATTTTTAATAAAAATGGCATCTGCTTCCTGTAAAAGTGCCACTTTCTGCGGTGTAATGTCACCCAAGATGCGCACGCCAAGCCCAGGACCGGGGAACGGATGGCGGTTCAAAATGTCGGTTGGGATTCCAAGCTCCTTGCCCACCCGGCGCACTTCGTCCTTGAAAAGCGAGCGCAGTGGCTCCACGATTTTCAGTTTCAGGATGTCAGGGAGGCCGCCCACGTTGTGGTGCGATTTGATGGTGACGCTGGGGCCATGTACCGAAACCGATTCGATGACATCAGGATAGATGGTGCCTTGACCCAACCATTGGATTTCGGATTTCGGATTTCGGATTTCGGATTGGCCCCCAGAATCCGCATTCCGCAATCCCAAATCCGCAATCTTCCTCGCTTCATCCTCAAAGACTTCGATGAAAACACGGCCAATGATTTTGCGCTTTTTCTCAGGTTCGGTTGCTCCGGCTAGCTCACTGTAAAAACGTTGCCGGGCATCAATGCCGACCACGTTCAGCCCCATCGTTTTATAGCTATCCAGCACCTCTGCGTATTCATTTTTGCGGAGCAAACCATTATCCACAAAAAAACAAATGAGGCGGTCGCCAATGGCCTTGTGCAATAGTTCAGCCGCTACGGTGCTGTCCACGCCGCCGCTGAGGCCCATCAGTACCCGTTCATTGCCAATTGCTTTGCGAAGCTCAGCAATTTTTTCCTCGATAAAATGGGCTGGTGTCCAGTCGCCTTGGCAGCCAGCGATATTGTAAACGAAGTTGCGCAGGATGGTCATGCCGTCGAGGCTATGCGTCACCTCCGGGTGGAACTGGATGCAATAGACTGGGTGCGCAAATGCCCCATCTTTGGCTTTGTAGGCTGCTACTTCCACGCTTTCCGTGCTGGCCAGCAGCTCGAATTGCGGTGGCAGTTGGGTGATGGTATCGCCATGCGACATCCAAACCTGCGAGTCGGTTGGCACACCTTGCAGCAGCGTACTTTCAGCGTGTATTTTGGTGAGGGCTGCCTTGCCGTACTCCCTTTTTTCGGAGCGTTGCACCTCACCGCCCAAGCTGTCGGCAATGAGCTGTGCCCCATAGCAGACGCCCAGCACGGGCCGTTTTCCAATGACCGTGTTCAGGTCGAGGCGGAGTGCATCCGGCTGCCGAACAGAGAACGGGCTTCCGCTGAGGATGATGCCCTTTACGGTATCGTCCAGTTCGGGCAGCTTGTTGTAAGGGATGATTTCGCAGTAGGTGTTGAGTTCCCGTACCCTACGGGCAATGAGTTGGGTGTATTGCGAGCCAAAATCGAGGATGAGAATCTTTTCCGTCATGGCGGCAAAGATAGCAAGGAGATTTAAACCTTCATGCCCCCAAAAACAAGGAGCTTCATTTCATCTGCCGTCATGGTGAAGGCGTTGGTATAGCCCGTACGCAGGTCGGCTTGGGTATCCTTTCCATCGTAAATGCGGATGACCTGAGTCGGCGCAGCCATTGGCGCTCCGTTTTTGAGCAAAGAAACCCGAATAGGGACTGGCGTGCCGCCCGCAGTGTAGAACAGGTGCAGCCCTGCCTCCCCTTGCATTATTTGTGCGAGGCTGTGCTCCTCGGCTTCTATACTCCGCAAATTCGGCGCTATGGAATGGGAAACATCCATTGAATGAAGCAACTGGCTGTACTGGTTCACCAAGAACTCAATTTCCGATTCGCCCGCATGCGTGACACAGGACTCCAGTTTGACGGTAAGCTTGTCCGTTGCCTGTACCAAAAATCCTTCAAGCATGGCTTCCAAAAAAGTAAGGTCAAAATAACTTACAAGGTAATCCGTCTGAAAACTATCGAACTGGGGGCTGAGGTGGCGGTATTCTTCTCGCAACGTTTTCATGCCCTCTTCTTGGAAATGCTTGTCACGCAGCGCCTCTCGCCGGGCCTTGTCTTGTCCTACTTCGTAATAGTTCAAGTAAACCCGCTTCAAGCGGTAAGGCAACACGGGCGTTAGGATAGCCCGGCGTTCCCGCAGCCGCAGCGCCTTGAACTGGAGGCTTTCCTTGAGGGTCGCCACTTTGTTCTTGAAATCGTAATGTTTCCAATCTGCATCTTGTCCTGCCACGTTGTAGAGGTGGTCTTGCCGCTCATGCCGCCGCTCGAAGTGGGCCACCTCCCGTTCCATTTTTTCGAGGCGTTGCAACAGTTTATTGAAAAAACGGAGGGCATGCTGTTCGTCTGGAATCTCCGGCATCCAATCTTTTTCAAGTGGCTGTACAAATTGAATGGGCGTGATATAGGGTGTCAGTCGCTCGTTTTCCAATAAAATATCAAGGATAACGGGCGTGTCAGCTGTGGTTTTTATCAATTGCTCGGCTGAAAGCAGCGTCAAGTCACGCTCGATTTGCCGTTTGAGTGCCCTACCGCCCATCCGGGCATCGAAGCCCCGGCGGGCCACCCAGTCCAATGCCTCTTCCGATACATTGACGATAGTCGTGCGGCGCACAAAGCCATCCCGTTGCAGCAGTTCCCTGATTTGCAGCTGCGCAATTTTTTGTATCTCATTGAAAGTCAGCGGATTGAACACGACTATCCGTTCGATGCGGTTCACCAATTCTGGCCGAAAAGCCTGCTCAACCGCCTTTCGGTAAACTGCCGCTTCGTCCCTGTTCTCGGAGGCAAAACCGATTTGCGAAGCAGCCTCCCGTGCACCGAGGTTGGAGGTCATCACAATAATGGTATTCGAGAAATCCACTGTGCGGCCAAGGCTGTCGGTGAGGCGGGCATCATCGAGCACCTGCAGGAGCAGGTCGTGGATGCTAGGGTGCGCCTTTTCGATTTCGTCGAGCAAAACCACGCCGAAGGGCTGGTAGCGCACCTTCCCCGTCAATTGCCCCTCTGGGTTTTGGAAGTCGCCAATGAGCCGGTAGAGCGCTGCCGCATCAATGTACTCGTTCATGTCAAAGCGCATGAGCTTCGTATCGGAGCCGAGTATGGTTTTGCTGAGCAATTTGGCAGCATGCGTTTTCCCAACGCCTGTCGGGCCGATGAAAAGGAAGGAAGCCAGCGGCCGGTTGCGGTCGGTCAGGCGGGCCTTCAGGAGGTGGATGGCACCTGATAGCGCTTCGACAGCATGAGGCTGGCCTACCAGTTCTTGCGCCAATAACTGCCTAAGTTCGTTCTTTTCGATGGGCGTCTGTTCCTCAAAAATCTGCTCCTGCATTCCGCTGAAGGACTTGAACTCCTCCCTTACCTGGGCTGCATCAATGGTGGTACGGCTGTATTTGGTGGCGAGTTCCGTCAGCAGGCGCATGACCGAGCCGGGCAAAGCCTTGTTTTTCAGGTAGTTGCGCTGTATGGTGAACAACTGGCTGATGGCTGGCACGGTGATGGAGCAGCCCGTTTGCAGTTCCATCATGCTGCGGTTTTGCAGCACTATCTTGATGGCAGTGGTCGTGTCAGGCTCCTGCACCCTGAACACTTGAAACAGGTCGGCGAAGCCCCTGTCGGCCTCCTGCACAATTTTCCACTCCTCGGAAGTTGCAATCAGCAAGAGTTGCACTTTTCGTTTTTCCAAAAAAGGCTTTAAAACCGATGCAAGGCATAGGTCGCTCCCCGCCGATTTTCCGATTCGGAACAAGGCCACGGCATTGTCCACGAGCAGTTTGTCGGGGTAGTTCTCCCTACCGCCCGGTTTTTGGACATACTGCAAAATGGCTTCCAACCGCTTCTCCCAATGGCCGACGATGCTCATGCCAGCGATGACCCTGTTTGGGTTCAGGTGCCAAAGGCAATGCCGGCGGTAGAACTCGTCGGTATGTTGGGAGTGGCCTTGCATATAGCGGTAGGCCACTTCGTGTATGAGCGTATGCTTGCCAACGCCTTCCGGCCCGACCAACACTAGGGGGCTTTTGTCCGTTTTTTTGAAGATGAGTTGATGCAATTGCTCAACAAGCGGCTCTTGGTGCCAAGCCCTGTTCAGTTCATCGGGGAAACGGGAGCATAGGTCTGTGGCCACTTTTTCGATTTCCTCCCCGCCGTCAAACTGCTCCTGCTGGCGGAAAGCGGCCATAATGCCTTCCATGTCCAATTTCTCAAAACTGAAAGCAGCCTCCTTGTAACTTACTTCCAACTGAACGGTGGTCAAAAACGCTTTTTTGTCGGAATAGAATTTATCCGCTTCAAAATCGTTGCCCTCTTCCTGTTTGGATTTCCGCAAAAGTACCTTGACTACCCGCTCGGTTTCCCCTTTTAGGTCGGGCTTGCCCTTGTCATTGTGCTTTACAATGAACATGAACGACTCGAATGCAGGCAGGCAGGCGTAGGTCAGTCCTTGCCATTCGAAGCTGGCGACCGCAAAACGCCCTTTTATGAAATGGCTCCCAATGCTAAACTCCAGCGGGAACTGATGAAGCCTGACTTCTGGCCCGAATTTGAACCAAAGCAATTGCTCGGCACTGCCTCGGTTGAAAGTGTAGAGCGTGTAGCGCCGCTTCAATTGCCGCTTGAATAGACTGACAGCCTCACTGTACCGCCGGTGCACCCCTGTAGGCGACCCAAAGAACAGGGGTTGCACCTGGTAGGCAGCCTGCCCATCCAATTTGGTTGGTTGGACAAGTACGGGAACATTGAGGACGGTATTGGCCATAGCTTGGAGTGAACGAAAAATTGAAGACGGGAAGATGGTGAAATGAAATCTTCCAATCGTCAAAAAGACGGGCAAAGAAAGGAAAATGCATTGGGACTTAGGGTAAAGGAGGTCCCATGAAAAAATGATTTTTCACCATTTTGCCAATATTTGAGGCTGGTTTGTCACCAATGGCCTTAAATTCGCCCTCTCAGAATGGGTGAATTTGAATGTTTCGTGTTCAGAAGTCAGGCGGTGACTTGAAGTCACCGCCTGACTTGGGCAGCTTGCAAGCCTAATCACTTGAATGAAAAGCTTTCCGCATAATGTCTAATTTCGAAATAAATTTTTCAGCAGCTTGTTCTCAGTCTCCTACTGCGAACTGCCGACTGTTTAACTGCCAATTTTAATGAACAGTATCATTACCGACCGTTTCGTCAATTGCCACAATAAGCTACGGGAAGATGGCAAAGTGCGCTCCAGCCGCATGTTTGCCCTCACACTCGAATACTTGCCCCAAAGCCTCAGTGAGATACTTAAAGGCCGCCGCGACGTGACGATCGAGCTCCTTCGCAAAGCGGTGGAGGAGTACAATATCAACCCCGTTTACCTGTTCACGGGCGAAGGCACCATGTTTATGACGGGAGAAGAAAACAAGAGCTTCCGCACCCTGACCGTTGTGACCAACCGGGACGACGAAGAGCGCATCGTGCATGTCCCCGTACCAGCCCAGGCAGGCTATGCTGGCGAACAACTCGACCCTGTTTTCATAGAGGAATTGCCCACTTTTACCCTACCCGATTACAAGTACAAAACGGGTACCCACCGTTCTTTCGATGTAAGCGGTGATAGCATGGAACCGACCCTTTTCGAGGGTGACAAAGTTATTTGTAGTTTTTTGGAACCAAGCTATTGGGAAACGAGCTTGAAGGACAATTATGTTTACGTCATCGTCACCCGTGGCGATGTGGTGGTGAAGCGACTGTACAACCGAATTCGCACAGGTCGTTGCTTGGAATTGCATTCCGACAATGATTTCTACCAGCCCTTCAACGTGCTCATCGGCGATGTACGGGAAATATGGTACGTTCGGGCTAAGATCAGCCCATTCCTACCTGCTCCCGCCAATATCCAAAACAAGCTGCGCAGTGAAGTACAGGAGTTGACGAACTTGATTCAGCAGCAGAGCAAATTGATAGAGAATTTGTACCAGACGATAGAAAAGCAGGCGAAAAAGTAAATGGCTGTTGGATGAAGTGGTAGAAATATTTACAAAAGCGGTTTTCCATTATCTTTGTGGGGTTCATAGGAGGGAGGCAAATGCTTTGGTTGAACTATCTTTTAAACTTCCACCAAAAATTAAGGAAATGACACTTACAATTGCTGAACAATTAATTGAAAAAGGCGAGAAACTCGGACTGCAAAAAGGAGAGAAACTCGGACTGCAGAAGGGCAAAAAAATGGGAGAGGAATTGCTCAAAAAGAAAACATTGGCGATTGTCACAAACCTAGTGAAGAAATTCCCTGAATGGAGCGACGATCAGATTTGCGAGATTGCCAATGTTGAAGCAGTTTTTGTCAAAAAAGTAAGGGCCGATCTCCATAAAAAAGACAAACCATCAGCATAACCTAACCATGAAAAAAATACGAATCCAAGGCACCGTTACTTACCAGAACCTCGGCACTGGCTTTTGGGGCATCATTGATGAAAAAGGCAATGAATGGCGTCCCGTCAATATGCCGGAACAATTGAAAAAAGAGGGCAAAAAAGTCACTGTCACTGCACACGAATCTGACGAAATGTCCATATTCATGTGGGGCACTCCCGTGGAAATTGTTCGGTTTCACACATAATCACTCCAAGACCTTAAAGCAATGAAGATTACCATTTTTGGCGCAACCGGCATGACCGGGAAGCGCTGCATTGATGAAGCATTAGCGCATGGCCACCATGTCCGGGCATTTGGCCGCAATGTTTTTGAAGCCCTCAGCACCGAACGGGAAAGGCTCGAACTTTTCAAGGGCGGCGTACTGAGCAAGGGTGATGTGGAGGATGCCATCAAAGGTGCCGACGCCGTCATCTCCTGCCTTGGCGGCGGCATTGACGGCACCGACCGTACCCGTTCGCTTGGCATGAAAAACATTGTGGAAGCCATGATGAAAAAGGGGCCAAAGCGCATCCTCGCCATTGGCAGCACGGGCGTTCTGCAGGCTGACGATTCAACCTTGCGCTATGAAGTCCCAGGCTACCCGCAAGCCTACAAAACAGTGGCCATCGAGCATCGAGAGGCTTGGCAATACCTCGAAAACTCTACCCTTGACTGGACGTTCCTTTGCCCTCCTGAAATCAAAGATACGCCTCCCTCAGGCGAATACAACCTTGCCAGAGATTATGCCCCCGAAGGCCTGAATTGGGTTCATGCAGGCGACCTTGCCCATTTCATCATGCATGAACTAAAACTCAATGAATGGGTTAACTGCCGGGTGGGAATTGCGGCGAAGGCTTAGATTCCTGAAAAATGCCACTCCTAAAAAACGCTGAGGCAGTTTATAAGGAAGAGATGGGGATTTCGTAAAGCAAAAGTTCCCATCTCGTCCTCTCCGGGGAACAATTGACCTGTGAAATGAAAGACAAAACCCAATCAGCCCGTTGGCGATTCTTGAGGGCCTACCGTACCGCCATCACCGTCCTTTTCAGCTACTTCTGGCTGTCCTTTCTCAAGCGATTTTTTTCAAAGAAAAAATATGAATCACGCCTCATGTCATTGCATGTGCGCAATGCGGAACGGGTGAAAACGGCCATTTTAGAGCTAAAGGGGCTTTTCATCAAAATCGGGCAATTGCTATCTGTGCTGGGCAATTATCTACCCGAGCAGTTCCAAAAACCGCTGGAAAGTTTACAGGATCAGATTCCGGCAAGGCCAATGGCCGAGGTAAGGGAGCGGCTATTGAAGGAGTTAGGCAATGGCCCGGAGCAGATTTTTGCCAGTTTCGATGAAATCCCACTGGCCTCAGCGTCCATTGGCCAGGCCCACAAGGCCGTGCTGCAAGATGGAACGACCGTGGTGGTGAAAGTCCAACACGCCAATATTGAAGAAACGGCAAGGGTTGACCTCGAAATCATGCGGCAATTGGTCAAAATCCACAATTGGTTCTACGACATCAAAGGCTTCGATTATGTCTATTCGCAAGTGCGGCAGATGATTGAAGAAGAACTGGATTTTGCGAAGGAAGCTGCCTCTATGCAGCGGATAGGGGAAAATTTGCGAAGCGAAAAACAAATTGAAATACCCAAAGTACACCCAGCATTTTCGACAGGCAGGGTGCTGACCACCACTTGGCACGAAGGCGTAAAAATCGCCGATTTGGAACAATTGGATGCTTGGGGCCTCGACCGTCGTGAGCTTGCCAGTCGGCTGCTGCGGGCCTATTGCAACATGCTCTTTAAGGATGGCTATTACCATGCCGACCCCCATCCGGGCAATATTTTGGTGAAAAAAGATGGCACCATTGTGCTGCTCGACTTCGGGGCGGTGGCAGGGCTGTCCGATAATTTCAGGAAAGGTATTCCAAAGCTCATCGAGGCAGCGGTGAAAAACGACACCGATGCCATGATTGAGGCAGCCCGGCAGTTAGGCTTTATCGCCAAGGGGCAAGAAGCGGGCGAAATGGCCGAGAAAATGATATATGCGCTCCGCAAATTCCTGCAAAACGAAGTGCAAATGGACGGCCTCAACCTCAAGGAAATCAAGGTCAACCCCTTGAACAACAGCCTTACCGAACTCATTGACGAAGTGGGATTGAGCGCCATTGCTGGCACCGTACAAGTGCCCAAGGAATGGGTACTGCTGAACCGGACCATCACGCTCCTGCTTGGAATCAGCACGACGCTTGATACTACGCTTAACCCGCTCGATGTGGTGCGCCCCTATGCCCGTAATTTTGTTTTGGGAGAAAAAGAAAGCCTCGCCACCGTGGTCAAGGACATCCTGAAACGAACGGTGACCACCACTTTGGGCTTGCCTGATGAACTGCACAGGGTCTTGCTCAAAATCGAAAAAGGAAAACTGGAAACCAGAACGCCGGATATCCGGGAAGGTGCCAAACTGCTGTACCAATCGGGGCAACAGTTCGTGCTAACCATCCTCAGCATTGCCTCGGCCTATTTTGGCTGGTTGTTTTATGAAAAAAACGAGGAAATAGGGGTGAAATGGGGGTTTGGTTTAGCTGGGTTCTTTTTATTGTTGCTGTTGAGGTCGTTGAGGCGGGGGAGCAAGATTCGGCAGAAATTGGAATAACAATGGTTTGTGAAGTTTTCGGGTTTTCGAGTTCTAAGGTTGCGGCACAGTAGCCGTGTTTGAAAATATTGGTTGCTTTTCCAACCTTGTCAAAAATGATTTACAGTTAGGTTTTGCCCCAAATCCCGAAAACCATAGAACCTTAAAACTTCACGAACCATTGAATAAGTACCTATTTCAAAAACCTGCCAAACAGCGCATCCAACTGCCACTCCGTTGACTCGCCACTCCTTTTATAGAGGATATTCCTGTTTTCATCGAGCATAAAAATACGGGGAAAACCCTTCACGCCAAACACTGGTACAAGGTTGGCCTTGCGCTCAGGGTCAGCCAAGAACAGCCATTCTTTTGGGAAATCTTGGGTATCCAAATACTCCCAGCATTGTTTGGTGTCCTCACCGTTTTTAAGGCAAATGGGCACGACCTGCATCCCTTTGTCTTTGTACTTCTCATATAGCTTCGCAATGATGGGCAGTTCTATTTTGCAATGGCCACAATCTGGCATGTAGAAAATGATAAGGGTCAATTTTGATTTGATGTCCTTTAGGCTAACCGGGTTATTGTTCCGGTCCATAAGGGTGGCAGGCGGGGCTTGCTTTCCCTCGAACAAACGCTCCATGGTGTTGGCGTTGCTCACCGCCATTTTCACATCATTCGGTTCGGCCCAGGTTGCCCTTCCTGTGCTCAGGTAGTTCTTCACGAAATAAACATAGACCTCATCTAGCCGAAACTGGCTCATCTTCGCCAAGGAGTTGATGACGTATTTCTGATAGTAGTTATAGCCATCGGCGTAAGGTTCCAGTTGCTTGAACACCGATTCTATAGCAGCCTTGGTGGAATCGGGGTGTGGCGGTGGCAGCCCCAACCAAAAAAAGTCTGTACGATCAAGCCATTGCGGGTGGCGCAGAAAATCTAGTGTGGCAAGGCTCATTTTATCGAAAAAATGGGCCCGTTGATAGGCCCACCGAGCCTCCGATGCTTGTTCCCAACCGACAGAAGGCTTGGCGGTGGCTGGTGGCAGCGGAAGCAGGATTTGTCCAACCAAATGGGTGGTCAAGCCAGCCTTTGCCCCGGCAATAAAATCATCTTGGAATTTCCGAAAATCCTCTTCCGCTTTTACCCGCTGCTGCCAAGTCGTTTCATCTTGGATATAGCGCCACCGTGCAATCGCCTCGTCAAGGGCGGCATCGGCCAATTGAAACTGGCGCAAATAGCGGTAAAGTTGGTCGTTCTCCGGCGAGCCAATTATCGTGGGGCTATCATAAGGTGCTGCATAATTGGTGATGAGGCTGAACTTGCGCTCGCCTTCCACTATCCAAACCTGAAAGGATTGGAGGGCTGCATTTGCTGCCCGCTTGTAAATAATGGCGTACATGCCCTGTTCCAAGGGCTTTTCGGATTTGAGCAGAAAGGAGCCGTCTGCCTGTTTCAAAGCAAAAAAATCGGGAACTACCCGCTTGCCATAGGTAGTGCCAAACCAAAGGGTATCGTAGGTATAATGCTCCAGACGAACCAGGATTTCACAACCTGCCTGGGCATTTGTGCTTACAGCTACCGATAACAGAAAAAACAGGGAAAGGATGAATTTCATTGGAAGTTATGTACGGTTAAGGGAGATCAATTTTTGTTTCAATTTCACTAATTGAATGGCCACAAAATTATGCCGCTTCGCCATAGAAGACACAACTTGCTTTGTTAAGCATTCGCAAATTGTTCTAAAATGACAATTCTGTTAAAACATCCTTGAAAAACGCTCTCCCCAAAATGGAATAGTTACCTTTGACAGGAACAACCATTTCTTTCTATTCCTGTTTTTAACGCTTGTCAATGAGGCTCATTTCTTA
The DNA here is from genome assembly GCA_022841745.1 of Saprospiraceae bacterium. Classification (GTDB taxonomy): domain Bacteria; phylum Bacteroidota; class Bacteroidia; order Chitinophagales; family Saprospiraceae; genus UBA6168. The sequence continues at coordinate 20,278 of JALHQW010000102.1, forward strand.
CATATTGCCGATCCTATTGGGAAGAATGTTCTTCTCACCTGATGGAAGTTCCCTGCCAAGCAACTTGCCAGTTGAAATTTGCGACAACGCCATAGACGACGACAGCGACGGCCTGATTGACCTAAACGACGTTGAAGATTGCCAATGCCAGTTGGCCATTCCGGAATCGCTCATCCCCAACCCTTCTTTTGAAACGAAAATCTGCTGCCCACAAGACCGTTCCCAGCTTTACTGCGCAGAAACCTGGATTCAAGCCTCGGAACCGACCACCGATTATCTGCACACCTGTGGCTGGATGGGCTGGCCCGACCTTCCGCCTCCTTTGCCATTTCCCGATGGGCAGGGCTGTGTTGGCTTTCGCAATGGGCGGGTTGGCAACGCCGGGGGGCCAGGCCCGCAAGAAGACAATCCTAACTGGAAAGAATACGCTGGGGCTTGCCTCCTTTCACCATTGAAGGCAGGAACCACCTATCGTTTTGAATTTTGGGTTGGTTTCACGCAGGCATTTAACTCGCCTGCAACCAATATTGCTTTTTTTGGCTCAACAGATTGTATCAATCTTCCTTTTGGCCTTGGCAACAATGAATTTGGCTGCCCCACAAATGGGCCTGGGTGGGTGGAACTTGGCTCAGTTCACATAGAAGGGGCACTTGAATGGAAGCTGAAAGAAATAACTGTGACGCCGGTAGAAGATATTTATGCCATTGCCATTGGCCCCAACTGCACGGAGGATCAGCTTTTCACTAATACCTATTATTTCTTTGACAACCTTGTATTGGCCGATCAAAAGCAGTTCGACTTTAAAATCAGTGTGGCTGGTAATCCTTGTGGCAATGATTTTGTTCTCAGCCTACCTTATGCTGATACGCTGAGTTACCAGTGGTACAAAAATGGCATTGCGCTGGTCGGAGAAAATGGGCCGACCCTTGACCAGTTTGAGGACTCCAACGCAGATTATCAGGTAAGGGTAATTGGGCCGAATAGCTGTAGGGTCACCCCGGCTTATAAGCATAGGATTCCTTTTTTTGAAACGAGGTTGGATAGCGTAATTTGCGAAGATGAAACCGTTTTCTTCAACAATTCCATCTTGAACGAGTCGGGCGACTATGTTGATACCTTGCAATCCTATAAAGGTTGTGACAGCATCATTTTTCTAAAACTACAAAAGCCATCGGATAGTAAGGACACTGTTTTTGTTACTATTTTTGAAGAAGAAAAATTCAAATTTGGCAATGCATCCTACGACAAACCTGGAAGTTATGACGCCGTATTTACCGCCCAAAATGGCTGCGACAGCCTTGTACATTTGGTACTTGATTTCTATAAAATATTCATCCCCAATGCATTGTCTCCCAATGGCGATGGCATAAACGATATTTTCACGGTCTATGCAGGTGCAGAAGTGCAGGAAGTACAGCGCATGGATGTCTTCGACCGCTGGGGCTGCAAGGTCTTCAGCAAGTCCAATCTGCCGCCCAATGATTTCAACAATGGGTGGGATGGGGACTACCGGGGAAAACCCGCCTCCACAGGTGTTTATACTTGGCTGGTGACGCTTTTGCTTAGTGATGGGCGGCAACACACATTGGCTGGCTCATTGACCATTTTACATTGATATTGACCACGACCCAGCGCCCATCCAACCATTTAATACTTATTGAAAATTGGAAGGTAGCCCCTTAATATAACCATTGATGGCAGTTAGCCCCATCAAATTGTTGCTTTAAAGTTAATTATGAAGAAAAATTAAATCTGTAAGAAATTGCTATTGATTGATTTTTCTCCCTACCTTTGTTCCGTTCTTTGAGAAATTCTCTGTAAGCAAGAGACATTTATCCGGCAAGGGTTTCTGTCAGTAGTCCGGCAAGTAAGTTTTCGCAAGTTCGTTCGTCTAACTCCGCAACCTGCCTTCCGTCCGCTATCTGCCTTTCTTCCCCAATTTTGTTCGTTCCTAAATTTTTACTGCTTCAGAAGTTCTCTGTATTTTTTTCATTTTAATCATTTTTTGCAATGAACATTTTCGTAGCAAAACTGAATTTTGACACGCAAGAAGATTACCTGCGTGAAGTTTTCGAAGAGTATGGCGAAGTCACTTCGGCTTCCGTCATCACAGACAAGTTTACCGGCAAATCAAAAGGCTATGCTTTTGTTGAAATGCCCAATGATGAGGAAGGAGAGAAAGCAATTGCGGAGTTGAATGACAGCGAGATTGACGGACGCACCATCGTAGTAAAGAAAGCTGAACCTCGTGAAGCACGTGGCGGCGGCGGCGGCGGCGATCGTCGTGGCGGCGGCGGCGGTTACGGCGGCGGTGGAAACCGTGGCGGTGGCGGCGGTTACGGCGGCGGCGGCGGCAGCCGTGGCGGTGGCAGATCGGAAGAGCA